>JBFHGU010000111.1:0-1894 GCA_041582935.1 Pontiella sp. | reverse complement strand
CCCGGTTCTCCCCGGCGGCCGGCGCAATATTCTCGGTTTCAAAATCCACGGCCGTCTCCCGGCCGGCGGCATCCAGCAGCTTCGGACGGCCGAGGAAGATCGTCTGCAAATCGCGCGCTTTTTCCACACGGGTTTCAATTTCCAATGTCTGGAACCCTCTAACATCCACATCGATGATCTCGCTGCCGAGAATCCACGGAGCAAACTGCCCCTCTTTCAGCACCTTGCCGTCGCCGATCACTTTATAAAACAGCTGCCGCGCCACGTTATGCGATTCCGGATAGTTCCCCACCATCAGCACCGCCTTTTTCGGCCAGAGCGAATAGTAATCCAAATTCATTACGCCCGGCTCGGAACAGGAATTGCGCCCGCCCATTTCATCTTTTGACCAGTCGAGCACGAACGCCGCTTTGGCCGTCCCCTCCGTCTCATACCAGCTGCAGTCCGTAATAAACTGCGCACTGCTGTACGGATCCGGATCGCACTGTGCCGTGTGCTTCAGGAATGCCTTTTTCGGCGCCGACAAATCAGCCAGGCCTTTGCAGTTGAAAAGATTGTCAAAGTCGTGCGGCTCCGAGCCCTTCAGGTAATCGGCCATCAGCACATAGTCATCGGTCGTGATGATCAGGCGGCGCTGCATCACCGACTCGGACGGCGTGCCGGTATCGCCCTGCGGCCGCGGGTTTTCCGGCGTCGGCAGCCAGCGCGCCTCCTGCCACGTTTTTTCCTCCGGCATCTTCAGCGCATACGGCGTCTGCCCGCCGTACGGCGGGTCAATCCAGACCGTCTCGATTTCCGCGGCCGAAGCCTGCATCAGCTCGCCCGAGTGAAAGAGGATTCGGCGGTTGTCGGCCGGCTTCTGCATGCGGTGATCGACCACCGTCATGTTGTGCGCATCCGGCGTCTGCACCCACATTTTAAACATGAACGACCAGTAGCCGTACCACGAGGCTTCCGTGTTGTAATGACTGCGCCCAAAGCGCGAGAGCGACAGCAGGCTGGTTTTATCGAAGTGGCCGTGGTAACCGCCGTGGGTGCCGTACCGCTGTACCACCTGGTAGCGGTCGCGCGGGTTCTCTGCATTCGTCCGCAGCACCGCAAAGCCGACACTGTCGTTCACATAGGACCCTTTGCCCAGCTCGGCATCGACCTTCGGCAGCTCCGCCGCGCCGTAGATCAGGTCGCGCTTCTTCATGATCTTCAGCAGCGGCACATAAGCCGGGTCTTTCCAGAGATAGTAGGCCATATCAAAGCCGAAACCGGCTTCGTTGTTTTCGCCGCCGGCCAAGTCAATCCCGCCGGAATCGTTCGAAGCAAAAACCACGCCGCGCCAATCGGCCATCGGCACCACCGCATCCCAGATATCCTTCAGCAGCCGATACGTCCGCGTGCTCGGCCCCTGCCGCTCAAACGACATGCCCAGAAATTCGCCGCTCAGCGCCCACGGCGAAACCATTACATGCTTGCCGTATTTTGCCGGAATCTTCCAGTCCTTGATATTCAGGCCCCACGGCTCGAGCGCAACAGCCGCCGAATTAAAAATATTGCCGGCGAGAATGTTATAGTTGGCTGTACCTTCAAAATACTGCCCGTCGTCGAGCACCCCCTGGCCGATCAGGTCGAGCAGGCCGCCCGTACCGTAGAGAAAGCGCTCGGCCTGTTCAAAATCCTGCATCACCAGGCTGTTCATCAGTGCACCGGCCGACAGCCCGTCCTGATGATTGTTTCCGTCGCCGGTCTTGAGCATGTAATCGACCCAGCCGTTGAACAGCCGCATCGACGCTTCCATATTCGCGTGATCCGCCGCCGTCAGCGCCGGATGATCATAAACCAGGTCATAGGCCCGCGCCGTGTGCATGAAAAACATACCGCGGTGCACAAATGCGCCGCTGTT
>JBFHGU010000110.1:0-2192 GCA_041582935.1 Pontiella sp. | reverse complement strand
TTTTTTGAGCAGGTTCACTTCGATGTCGGCACCGCGATAGGTTTCGTGGTAGCCCTTCTGCTGGCCGCAGCCCAGCGCGTTGGTGACCGACATTTTAAACACTTCTTTTTCGTACAGCGCCTGCTTCACCGCGGTGAGCTTCTCGGGCTGGATGTATGCAATAATCAGTTTCATAATTTTTCTCCTTAACTAACGGATGGTTGAATTACTGAGTTGTCCAGAGCTGGAAGCCGTTGTAGGCCTCTTCACCGTGCTCGCCGATATCCAGACCGCGGATTTCCTCTTCCGGAGAGACGCGCAGTGCATTCAGTTTCTTCAGGATGGTGAAGAGAATAAACAGGGTAGCAAAGGCCCACAGCGGAACGGCAATCGCGCCCACGACCTGAGCGGTCCAGTTTCCGTACAGAGCGCCGTTGCCTGCTTCGCCCCAGTACGAACCGTCACCGAAGACCGCACAGGCGATCAGGCCCCAGATCCCGCACAAACCATGCACGGGCCATGCGCCAACCGGATCATCGATTTTGAGCTTGTCGAGCAGCTTGACCCCGAGGGTGACGAGCACACCGGCGACCACACCGATCACGATCGCCTCGACGTTGGTGACCCCGTCGCAGTTGGCGGTGATGCCGACCAGACCGGCCAGGATGCCGTTCAGAGCCATCGTGAGGTCCGGTTTCTTATGAATGAACCAGGTGGTGAGCATGGCGAGGATTCCGCCGGCGGCTGCGGCCAGCGTGGTGTTAACTGCGATCAGCATCACCGCATTGGTGTTGTCTGCGCCGTAGATTGCGAGCTGCGAAGCGGGGTTGAAACCGTACCAGCCAACCCACAGGATGAAGACACCCAGTGCGGCGAGAGGAAGGTTGTGCCCGGGGATCGCTTTCGGCTTGCCATCAGCACCGAAGCGGCCGATGCGCGGTCCGAGAACGATGGCACCGGCCAGGCCGGCGAACCCGCCGACGGCGTGCACAAGACCGGATCCGGCGAAGTCGTAGAAGCCCATGCCGTCGAGCCAGCCGCCGCCCCATTTCCACGCACCGCTGATCGGGTAGACCAGGCCGGTGAGAACGGCACTGTAAATCAGATAGGCGGAGAATTTAAGACGTCCGGCCACCGCACCCGAGACGATCGTCGCGGCGGTTGCGGCAAACGCAACCTGGAACAGGAAATCACACTGCGGTGTCAACGCGCCGGCGGCGGCTTCCGTCCCGACTCCGCCGATTCCCATCTGGGCGAATCCGAACACACCGGGAATGATCCACGCGTCACCGGGGTACATCATGCCGTATCCGATCAGGAAATACAGCAGGGCGCCGATACACAGGTCCATTACGTTCTTAAACAGGATGTTGACGGCGTTCTTGGCCGAGTTGAATCCCGTTTCCACCATCGCGAATCCCGGCTGCATAAACAGCACCAGAATCGCACCGAGCAGCAGGAACAGATTGTCGATCGCGAATGCGCTCTCGGCAGAAACCGCTTCTGCTGCCACTTCTTCAGCGTGCACCGGGACAGCCAAACAGGCCAACACCGCCAGTACACCCATTATTCGTATCATCTTCTTCATGGGTCCTCCCTTTCCTCTCTTTTTTCAGAGGGTTTCTTTCCATTTCACTTGCAGATCCTCTCCTGCAAAATTTGATACGCCTTTTATAGCACAATACGTGCCTAAACATTACAAACATTATAAGTTGCTCTACACGTTTTGTTTACAGCGTTTTTGCACTCTTACTGTTTTGACAGCCCCCTGTTTTTATGCACAATTTTGTATTATTTATATCACTAATAACATTTTTGGCTATATGACGGTCATTCGATCAAGGGTAAAAAAAAGCGCCCCGCGGATGCGGGGCGCTGCGTGAACTCTTCCGGGAGACTTAGAAGTCGCAGGACAGTCCGAGCATGCCGTAGAACTCGGTGTCGTACGCCTCGTCGGTGAGCACGTCGTCGTCGAGCTGCGCGACATAGCTGACCGAGCCGTTGAGGGCCCAGTTTTCGCCGAGCGCATAGCTCAGGCCGAGGGTGGCGGTCGCGTCGTTGAAGCCGTCAGCGCCGTCGTCCGAAATGAGGTAGCCGATGGACACGCCGGCCGAGGCGCTGAGCGCGTCGGACAGGTCCATGCCGTAGTCCAGGCCGCCCGCGATGTAGGAGTCGCCTTCAATGGCGCCGTCCAGGCCGTAGTTGTAGGTCAG
>JBFHGU010000109.1:0-2405 GCA_041582935.1 Pontiella sp. | reverse complement strand
TTCCACGCGAGCAACAAAATCAACCTGACCGATGACCATGCGCTGCGGTTTTCGAACGAAATTCGGGAGCGCCTCGAAGCCGGCGTGGCGGGCATCAAAAATCCCGGCGCTGATTATTCGGCCGTGGCATCGGCGGAGCTGAACAACCGGCTGCAGCGCTACATCATCGAAAATACGCGGCTGCATATTCCGGCGCTGTTTGTGATCGAAGCCTACCACGGCGTGAATGCCCGGGACTGCACGGTGTTCAGCCGGCCGATTTCGCTGGCGTCGACCTGGAATACCGAACTGGTGAAAGCGGTGTGGGATACGGTCGGGCGCGAGGCGCGCCTGCGCGGGCTGCACATGTGCCATTCGCCGGAAGCCGATATTGTCCGCGATCCGCGCTTCGGCCGGATGAGCGAGGCCTACGGCGAGGATACCTACCTGACGTCCGAAATGGTGCTGGCTGCCGTGACGGGTGTGCAGGGCGATTATGCGGGTCTGTCGGCCGGCACGCACATCGGCGCGGTGGTCAAACACTTTGCCGGTTACGGACAGGTGCAGGGCGGCCGCAACTTTGCCTCCATCGAAATGTCGCCGCGCGTACTGATCGACGAAATTTATCCGCCGTACAAAGCCGGGGTGGTTGACGGCCGCGCGCTGGGCGTGATGGCCTCGCACGGCGACCTGAACGGGGTGGCCAGCCATGCGAATGAGGAACTGCTCACCGGCGTGCTGCGCGATGAGTGGGGCTTTAACGGCTATGTGGTTTCCGATGCCAACGATATTAACCGTCTGCATATTTTCATGAAGGTGGCCGAGACGCCTGAAGCCGCCGCCGTGATGGCGCTGAAGGCCGGCATGGATATCGATCTCTACAGCGAGGATGCCTACATTCACCTGCCGGAACTCGTGAAAGAACAGCCGGAGCTGGAAGCGTACATCGACCGCGCGGCGCGCCGCGTGCTGCGTACCAAGTTTGTGCTCGGCCTGTTCGAGAATCCGTATATCGATGTTTCCTGGGTTCGGAAAGGGGTGCGGGCACCGGAGGCGCTGGAGCTGGCGCTGCAGGCTGACCGCGAATCCATTATTCTGCTGAAAAATGAAAATCAAACCCTGCCGCTGCAGGCGAAGGGGCAGACCCGGGTGGCACTGCTCGGTCCGTTGGTGACCGAAGAGGCGCGGGAAGCCCTGGAGCAGACTGCCGGAAAGCAGTTCCGGTTTACGGCCGCGGACGGTTTTGAGCTGACCAATAAAGACCGGACGGCGCCGGAGCTGGCCGAACCGGATGAAGCCGTGCTGGATGCGCACGTGGCGCTGGCGGCCCAGGCGGATGTGGCGATACTCTATCTGGGCGGCGATAAATATACCTCGAAAGAAGCCTATTTTCTCGAGGGCAATCACGGCGACCGCGACTCCATCGATCCGGTTGCCCCACAGGACGAACTGCTGCGCCGGGTGAAGGCGCTGGGCAAACCGGTGATTGTGGTGCTGAAGCACCGCCGGACCCTTTCCATTAACGAAATTGCAAAACAGGCCGATGCGATCCTCGACTGCTGGGAGCTGAGCGAAATGGGCGACCGGGCGGTTGCACAGATTCTGATGGGCGAGGTTTCTCCGTCCGGAAAACTTCCGGTCACGGTTCCGGCATCCATCGGCCAGCTGCCGATTCACTACAGCCAGAAAGAGATCAATTTCCGCAAGGGCTATCTGTTCACGCAGAACGAGCCGCTCTACTGCTTCGGCCACGGCCTGAGCTACACGACGTTTGAATACAGTGAACCGGTGCTTTCCGCGGCGGAACTTTCGGCAGGCGGATTGCTGACCGTGAGCGTCGATGTAACCAACACCGGCAAGCGTGCGGCCAAAGAGGTGGTGCAACTTTACCTTAAAGATGTCATCGGATCCGTGACCCGTCCGGATAAAGAACTCAAGGGGTTCCGGAAGCTGGAATTCGCACCCGGCGAAACAAAGACGGTCTCTTTTGAAATTACACCCGGGATGCTGGCCTTCACCGGCAGCGATATGCTCACCGATGCGGAGCCGGGAGAATTTGTCGTGTTCGTCGGTGCGTCGTCGAAAGACCACCAGTCGGCAGGTTTCTTTTATAAGTAAGGCAGTATCGAATTTGTGAACCGTTAATAAACGTGAATGGACATGAATCAGAATAGGATTTCGATATTCACGTTCATTAACGTCCATTAACGGTTGAACGCATTTTAAAGGTAAGTGAGATGAAGGAGAGATCGATGAAGAAGATTTTTGTGAGTGCGTTGTGCGGCGCGGCGGCGGTTTCGGCCGGTGCGGCGGGGATTTATCACGACGGCTGGATCGACCGGAATAAAAACGGCGAAATGGATCCGTATGAAAATCCGGCGCTGTCGGTGGAGGAACGTGTACAGGATCTGCTGGGCCGAATGACG
>JBFHGU010000108.1:0-2548 GCA_041582935.1 Pontiella sp. | reverse complement strand
GGTGCTTTCGGTGAAGGCCGAGAATAACAAAAAGAACACGCTGTTCTGGGGCAATGCCAAGGTGGTGCTCAAGGACGGCTCCGAAGTGTTTGTTTCCGAGCTGCCCTGCACCTTCGAAAATGTGCTGAAGCCGGGAGCCGCCGGAGTCGATTACTACGGCGGTCCGATCAAAATCCAGGGCGAGCCGATGCCGGACTCCGTGCCGGCCATGCCGAAGGAGATCAAGGACGCCGGCGTCGTGACGGTCGATCTCTCCGGCGTTGAGGCCGTTTCCTTTAAAGCGTGCTTCGGCGGGGATTTCCCGCTGGGCGATGAAGCGCAGCGCCGTAAAACCATGGCGGTCCGCCATACGGGAACCGATGCGCGCTTCCTGACTGTGATGGAGCCGTTTGAAAGTGAATCGGTGATCCAATCGGTGACCGCCGAGAGCGCGGACAAGCTGGTCGTTAAACTGACCGACGGCCGGGTGCAGGAAATCACCATTGCTGACCTCGACAGCGAAACCGGCGAAGCGAAGGTTGCGGTGCGCGAACTGAAGAACGGCAAAGTGATCCGGGAAGAGCAGAGTTTTTAATGCCGAAATAAACGGATGCGTTTTTCACCACCCAGTTTTGCTGAAGAACTCAGCGGCGCAGGGGATCGGCAGGGACTCAGGCTTTTTACTGCGGCTGCTCATTCTCTGTTTTCGGACCGGATAACAGGATTAAGGGGATCGATTTTCCTCCTGTTATGCGGTCTGTAAAACCGGGCTGCGGCGCCGCCGCGCGGTGTCCGGTGCGGCGGGATGATTCCGGTGAATGGCATATAACATCGTTTTCGGCTTTCCGCGGGGGCGCTCGGGATTTCATAGTTCGGCGCGTTAAAGGAAGACTATGAAATTTCTACAGGAAAATCTGCTCGATCACCTGCAGCGCGAGGAGTTTGCCGAGCTGTATGCTTCGCTCTCGAAGAAGCGCTATGCCAAGGGGGCGTTTATCTGCAATCCGGTTTCGGCTGAAAACCGCGTGTTTATCGTGGCGGAAGGCCGGGCCCGGGCCTATCTGGGCTGCGAGGATAAGGAGTTCAGCCTGGGGATTCTCAGCAAGGGCGATATTTATACCACCCATACGCGGGCGTATGTGCAGGCGCTCGACGAGATGGAAATCCTGAGTACGGATGTCATGACGTTCCGGCGTAAAATGCTGGACGATCCGGAGGTGGCCAAGTCGATGGTCGGGGTGCTGGGCGGCATGCTCAATACGGCTTTCCAGATTATTGAGGGGCTGGCTTTCAAGGATGTGAACAGCCGGCTGGCCACCCTTTTGGCGGCGGAAGCTGAACAGCACGGTATTTCCGGCGATGCGGGGGGCATCATTGTTCAGATTGATCTATCAATGGAGCAGGTGGCGGGCCTGATCGGCTCAACACGGCAGACCGTATCGACGCTGATTAACGATCTTTCGCGGCAGGGGCTCATTCAGAAGCTGGACCGCGGCCGCTTTCTCATTCGCGACCTTCAAGGACTTAAAATCATTGCTGCCCCGGTGGTTTAATCTCTCTCTCCTCCTCCGGGTCAAACCCTCTCATGGTGCGCGGGACGGTCTTTATGAATAGGCAACCTCGTCGCAGTAGAAGCGGTCGCACCATTCCTGGGCCAGGCGTTTGTTGTGGATGGTATCCTCGATGCGGTCGGCATTTTCCATGGGATCGCTGCCCATGCAGATAACCGTGCCGTAGGGTTCCTGCGCCGCGGCGGCCTGCCAGGTCATTTCGGTCAGCGGCAGGGCTTCGATGCCGACGGCGGCCAGTTCAGCCTGCTGCGCGTAGAAATCCAGCATGGCCGGGCCGTCGGTTTCGACGTCCATATAAAGCACCGGATGAATGCCGATGTATTCGCAGAGATCGAGCAGTCCGGAGTCGACCTGTTCAAAGAGGGCCGGATTGTCCTGTTCTGCTTTTTCCACATCGGCCGCGGCGCAGCCGGAAAGGACCACGAGGATGTCGCGCTTGATCAGCTCCTGGGCCAGCGGAATCAGTGCTGCCGCGGGGGCCGTGCCGGAGGGCAGGGCGGCAACGCCGCGGATGCGGCCGAACTCGAGCGATTTAAAGAATACATCGCCGTTGTCTATACATAGTTCCCACGGGTCCGCAACGCGGTACGCCCCGTTCTGAATGACTTCGTTCATGTTTTTCTCCTGTTCATTTCGTGTTGATCTGGACGGGTTGCAGTTATGTGCGTCCATCCTGCCCCGTCGGGCGCGCGCCGTCTGTCGGCTGGCTGACACAAAACGAAAAAAAACGCGGAAAACTGCGCCGAGGGCAGCCCCGGCTTTCCATGCTGCGGGGCTCGCCGTAAAATAGAAGCCTTCGCAGCGGGCAACGCGCCCAGCAAGACCGCTGCGAACACCTCGCAGGGCAGGAAACAGTTGTAGATGCTATGTGGGTTGTCACTGAAGCTATAATCCTTTGAGTCATCAAACACAAAGGAGCATCAAATGACAGACAACCCACACAGCAGCAGAAAACTACTCGTGGCCATGGAGCTGAGCAACAGCAAATGGCTGCTGGC
>JBFHGU010000107.1:0-3598 GCA_041582935.1 Pontiella sp. | reverse complement strand
ATAGGGAATTGCAATCCCGAAGGCAAAAGAAAACCCGATCTGCACTGCAGACCGGGTTTAAATTGGAGCGAGCGATGAGATTCGAACTCACGACAGTCACCTTGGCAAGGTGGGGCTCTACCACTGAGCTACGCTCGCGTTTTCCTCGAAAGGAGCGCCTATAGTATGCATGGCGGATTTCTTTGCAAGCCGTTTTTTGTGAAAAAATGCATTAGGTGCACTGCGGGCGTATAATTGCGGTTCTCAAGTGGATAATGCGGGCGGGAATTTCGGCTGATATGATGGGATTGTCCGGGCGGAATCTATGAACGGATCTTGTTTTCCGCGTGCGGGTTTGGTAGACGTTTTCCGATTTTGTGACACAGGAGAATTTCTGGTATGGAAGAAATTAAATCCAGCAATGCATTGATCTGGAGCGACCGGTGGCGCCTGGGCGCGCTGACTAAGGCGGAGCTGATGAATATCGGCTTTGCGTCGGTCATTATCGGGATGCTGTTCATGTTGTTTCATCTTTTCGGCAATTATGTGGAGAATGTGAACAGCAGTTCGGCGTTTGCGTGGATGATTTCCCGCTGGGGGGATAAAATTTCGTTTGGTGCGGACTATTCGCACGGCTACCTGATCCCGTTCGTGAGCCTGGCGGTGATCTGGTATAAGCGGGAAGATTTTTTCGCGGCGAGAAAACAGGTGTGTTCCTGGGGGCTGGCGGTGATCATCGGCGCACTGATGATGCACTGGATGGGGGCCAAAATGCAGCAGACGCGTCTTTCGCTGATTGCGCTGATCGGGCTGCTCTGGGGGATTCCGTTTTATTTTTACGGCTGGCAGATTGCCAAGCTGCTGATTTTTCCGTGCTCCTACCTGATTTTCTGTGTGCCGCTCAACTTTCTCGATTCACTCGCCGGGCCGCTGCAGCATGTGGCCACCGGTATGGGCCACACGCTGCTGAACAATATGGGCATTGAGTGTGAACGCATCGGGACTCAGCTGCTTTCGCCCTTTTTTAAGCTGAACGTGGAGGCGGCCTGTTCCGGCTTGCGGTCGCTGCTGGCCATGACGGCGCTGACGGCGGTCTATGCCTATTTTACGCAGCGTACCTTTGTTAAAAAATGGCTGCTGTTTTTGATGTCCATTCCGATTGCCGTGGCGGGGAATATCGGCCGTATTCTCTCGATTGCGCTGGTATCGATTACCACGGGGCAGGAATTCGGCGCGGGCCTTCACCACGACTGGTCGGGCTATGTGCTGTTCACGGTGGCGATCAGCCTGATGGTCGGTTTCGGTAAAATGCTTGAAGTAAATTATAAGGATTTGTTTAGACGATGGAAAAAAGCCTACTTAAACCGTTCCTGACGGTCATCATTCTCATGACGATTTCCGCGTTTGCACTGGCCTTTACGGTGGGCGTGGAGCTCGACTTTGTTCCGGGGGTTAAAATGGTGCTGCCGGCGGATATTCCGGGCTGGCACGGCAATCAGCTGAAGTTCTGCCACAATCCGGAGCTCTGCGCAAAAGACTATCAGGACGCATCCTTTTATGTGAGCGACCTGGAGATTCCGGACATTTGCCCCGTCTGCGGTTCCCAGCTGTTTAATATGGCCCGCGCAGAAAAGGAGCAGCTGCCCGAGGATACGGAATTCGTGAAGTCGGCTTATACCAATGAAGCCGGAGCCCGCGTGTTCACATCGATTGTGCTTTCGGGGACTGCCCGCGACTCGATTCACCGCCCGCAGCGCTGCCTGAAGGGGCAGGGCAATTCGCTGGACGGCGAATATGACCTGCTGGTTCCGATTGAGGGCCGTGAGCCGCTCAAAGTCCGGGTGATCAAAGCTTCGAGAACGTTCCGGACCGCGGAGGGTCCGAAGGCCTACTACTCCTACTATGCGTACTGGTTCGTCGGACAAGACCGTGAAACACCCTCGCACTATGCCCGGATGTTCTGGATTGCCTGGGACCGGGTGGTGCGGTCGACGGCCAACCGCTGGGCCTACATTGCCGTGCAGGGCGAGCGCGATGCGGAGGGCACGGAATACGAACAGGCCATCATTGATTTTGTTCAGAACATGTATCCGTACATTCTCACGGAAACCATGCGCGAAAAGGCCTACGGCAGGTAATCTTCCAATCCTTGGAAGTTGCGCGTGCCCGCAGTTTATTTATACTGCGGGCTTTATTTTTGGAAATTGAGGAAAATTATGTCCGAAGAAAACCAGGGAATAGATGTGGGCTATGTGGCAAAACTCGCCTGCGTCGATCTGACTGACGAAGAAAAAACGCTCTTTCAGGGCCAGCTGGATCAGGTGCTGCATTATGTGGAGCAGCTGAATGAACTCGATGTGGCCGATGTGGAACCGACCGCGCACGCTATTCCGGTATACAATGTCTTTCGCAAGGATGAACTCGGCACCAGCCTGAACCATCTCGATGTCATCGCAAACGCACCGTCTGCTTCCGATGGGCAGGTCCGCGTTCCTAAAATTATCGACCAGTAGGACTTACTCATGGCTGATCTTCATAAACTGACTATTTCAGAACTGTCTGAAAAACTGGCCGCGGGTGCGTGTACCTCGGTCGATATCGTAAACGACGTGCTGGCATCCATCGATGCGCACGACGGAAAAATCGGTGCGTATTTAATGCTGAATGCCGAGGATGCGCTGGCGCAGGCCAAAGCGGCGGATGAACGCCGGGCCGCCGGCGAATCGAATCCGATGCTCGGCATTCCGGTTGCGATTAAGGACCTGCTCAACGTAAAAGGGCAGCCCTGCACCTGCTCGTCAAAAATTCTTGAGGGCTATACCGCGCCGTACGATGCGACGGTGATTGCCAAACTGCGCGAAGCCGGCGCCGTCCTGCTCGGCCGCGTGAACATGGATGAATTTGCCATGGGTTCGAGCACCGAAAATGCGGCGCTCGGAAAAACCTCTAATCCGTGGAATCTTGAGCATGTGCCCGGCGGTTCGTCCGGCGGTTCGGCCGCCTGCGTGGCGGCGGACGAGGCGATTGCCTCGCTCGGTTCTGATACCGGCGGTTCCATCCGCCAGCCGGCGGCGTTCTGCGGCTGTGTGGGGGTGAAGCCCACCTACGGCCGGGTGTCCCGTTACGGCCTGACCGCTTTCGCATCTTCGCTCGACCAGATCGGGCCGATCGCCAAAACGGTGAAGGATTCGGCCATCCTGATGGAAGCAATCTGCGGGCACGATAAACTGGATTCATCGTCCATTGAGATGGAGGTGCCGGCGTTCGGGAAAAACCTTTCGAATGATTCCTCGCTGGCCGGCATGAAGCTCGGCCTGCCGAAGGAATACTTTGTGGAAGGCATGGATCCGGAGGTTGAAAAATCGGTGCGCGATGCGGTTGAGCACTGCAGAAGCCTCGGGGCCGAAATTATCGATGTCAGCCTGCCGAATGCAAAATATGCCATTGCGGTGTACTACATCATTGCCACGGCCGAGGCCTCCGCCAACCTGGCGCGTTTCGACGGCATCCGCTACGGCATGCGGATCGACGGAAAAGATCCGGCGGAGCTGTATGGAAAAACCCGCGCGGCCGGATTCGGGCCGGAGGTAAAGCGCCGCATCATTCTGGGCACCTATGT
>JBFHGU010000106.1:0-3646 GCA_041582935.1 Pontiella sp. | reverse complement strand
GGCACCTGGTTGCGGTGGTACTGCGCGCCGGTGCGCGGGCCGTAGCAGCCGGAGATGATCGTGCTGCGCGCCACCGAACAGACCGGCCCGCAGGAATAGGCGTTGTTGAAAACCAGACCGTCCTTCGCCAGCCGCTCGACGTTCGGCATCGGCGCGCCCTCCGGGTTGTACAGCCGGTACCAGCAGGCCGAGTTGTCCTCGGTGGTCAGCCAGACAATGTTCGGCCGGTCCTGAGCCGCAAATGCGGCACAGGACAAAGCCGCCAGAAAATGAAGAACTGTTTTTTTCATCGATCCACTCCGGGTGCTTGCGCCAGCTTACTCTGTGCGGTTTCAAAATCATGGGTGTAGATGCCCAGCTCCTGCAGGAACCCGTGAATCTCTTTCTGCTGCCGGTACGGATAGAGCATGTCGTGCCCGCCGCCGGGCATGAGAACCAGTTTCGCCTCGCCGCCTTTGGCGCGAATGGCTTCGGCAAAACGCAGGGCCACATTATAGTCGATGGTCGCGTCCGCGTCGCCGTGCAGCAGCAGCGTTTTTGGCGGGTTGTCGCGAATGTTGTGAACGGCCGAACCGGCCGCCAGCGTGTCAAAATCCAGCGAGCCCATATACCCTTCCGGCCGATACGCGAAGCGGCTTTCGCCGATATTGGTCAGGTCGTACATTCCGCAGAAACCGATGTAACCGATGCACTCCGGGGTCTTCTGAGCCAGGATGGATGACAGATGCCCGCCGGCGGAACCGCCGGACATGATCAGGCGGGACATGTCGATGTTCAGCTCGTCCGCATGCCGCCGCAGCCACTCGACGGCATCGAGCAGGTCGCCAAAGGTTTTCTTGAATGTGCCGCCCTGCTTGATGAGCCGGTACTGCACGCGCGCGCCGGCCACGCCCTGCGACGCGTGCATGGCCGATCCCCACAGCATGTTGTCCGGACTGCCGCCCGACCAGCCGCCGCCATGCACCCAGAAAATCACCGGGACCGGCCCGCTCACACCGGTCGGGCGGTCAATTTTCAGCACCAGCTTCAGATCCCCGATGGTTTTGTAGACATGGGTCTCGGTTTCAAATGCGTTGGGCGGCCGGATGACCTCCGGCTCGGAAAAGTCGGATTTCACCAGCTGAATATTGCGGAACTGCGCCCGTCCGGGATGATCCGAGCGCACCTTTTCTTTATCCCTGAAGACCCGATTCGGTTTGGATGCCGGACTGATCTGAAAGCGAAAGGTTCCTTTGCGGGAGCCCATGCACATCCGCGTTGTATACGTCGTCCATTCGGCAGAAAACGGCAAGTGATGCAGCCGGATCGGCAGGTCCGGATTTTCCCCCACGCGATGGGTCACCACGATGGCCGGGGTCAGCCCGTCTTCTGAACGATATTCGATTGAAAAATCAACAAACTGATTCGGCTCAAGAGAGACGGTGTGCTGGAAAAACGCATTCTGCATTTTTTCCTGCGGCTCCTGTTCATAGGTCAGCACGCCGTCCGCCACCGACATGACGGCGTCACCTTTCCATGAAAGCTTCCAATCCTGCAGATTGTCCGCAACCAGATTCTGCCCTGCGTTTGCCGCCCCTGCCAGCACGGCGGCGCATATCAGACTGTATCGAATGTTTCTCATCAGATTATTAATCCTTCCCCAGCGGTTTATCCGCGCTGACCGGTACGCTCCACGTTTCAATTCCCTCGCGAATCAGAGGAGCTTCGTGATGCGGCAGAAAGCCGCTCATCCGTTTTTTCACCGACTCATATTCCGGATTGGAAGCCAGGTTGGTCCACTCGTTCGGATCTTTGCGGTGGTCGTAGAGCTCTTCGCCGCCGTCATAGTAGCGGGTGTAGCGCCAGTCGCGGTCGCGCAGCGTGTAGTTGCCGCGGCCCCAGGAGCAGATGGCGGGCTGCGCAAGCGGCGCATCCGGATTGTTCAGCTGCGGCACCAGACTGGCTCCGGCGACATACTCCGGCGCGTCCAGCCCGGCCAGATCCGCCAGTGTGCGGTAAATATTGATCAGCGAAACCGCACTGGAAACCGAGCGCCCCTCGGGAGTGGTTTTATCGCGCCGGTCGAGAATGATGAACGGCGTGCGGGTGGTTTCCTCCCACAGCGCGAATTTCGTGAAATGATTTTTCTCGCCGAGGGCATAGCCGTGGTCGGACCAAAGCACGATCACCGTATTGTCCGCATACGGGCCGGCCTCAAGCGCATCCACCAGCCGGCCGATGTTGTAGTCCGCCCACGAAATGCAGGCCAGATAAGCGCGCCGCACCTGGCTCCAGGCCTGATCGTTTTTAAATCGCCGGTCGATGCTGAGCTTCGCCATCTCTTTTCCAACGGGTGGAACATCGGCCAGGTCGTTTTGTTTGATTTGAGGCGGCTCGACCTCTTCGGGATAGAGATCGAAAAACTGCTTCGGACAGGTAAACGGCAGATGCGGCCTGATGATGCCGACCGCGAGGAAGAACGGCTTGTCGTGCTCGCGCTTCAGCACCTCCACGCCGAACGTTGTGTTCTGCCAGTCGGTATGGTCTTCAAGCGGATTCAGGGTCGGAGAAAAATTCATCTTCCACGATTTGTCCTGACGGTAGCCGGCCGCTTCGTCGAACCGGAGCGGATCGGTTTTCGGAAGGGTGAAAAATTCGGTCCATTCCTGCGGAGTCGGCTCGCGGCGGTGGTGGATTTTTCCGGAGCCGAAGGTTTCGTAGCCGTTGCTTTTGAAAAACTCCGGCAGGGAAATATATTCTTGCAGCACCTGTTCCGGAAACTGATCCTGATCATAAAAGGCGTACAGGCCGGAATCGAACGGCTCGACGCCGTAGAGCAGCGAATTGCGGCTCGGCGAGCAGCCGGGCGCGGCACAGTGGGCATTGGTGAAATTGACGCCGCGCCGCGCCAGCCGGTCCATGTTCGGCGTCTGCGCCTGCGGGTGCCCGCCCAGAAACCCGGTCCAGTCGTTCATGTCGTCAATGGCGATGAACAGGATGTTCGGGGAACGTGGCGTTCCAGCCGCAGATGAGCACAGGACCAACAAGCACACACATGCAGCACGAACCCGTTTTGAACCGCAAATCAACGCGAATGAACGCAAATGGTTTGTTTTAAAAGTCACGAATCCAGTCCTCCAGAAATCCAATATTCCAAATCCTATTTTGCTTCAAGTTCTTCGCGCGTGATGATTCCGTCGCTGTTCAGATCGCGTCCCGCGAAATATATTTTCTGCTGCGCCTCCGTGGCGTTGCGGCCCCGCCGTTTCGCTTCACGCATGGACCACGCGACCCATTCGGTTTCGGTCACAGCGCCGTCTTTGTTTTTGTCGAGCGCGGCAAACCAGTCCCATTCGGTTTTGGATTTAGACTTGGCGGCCGCTTTTCGTTTGAGCTTTTTCTGCCAGGCATCGGTATGGATCAACCCGAGGAATCGCGGCTCGACCAGCTGGCTGTCCCACTGTTTGCGGAGCGCTTCGAGTTGCAGAAGTTTTTCCGGATGCTGCGCCGCGACATCGCTTTCTTCGCCGATGTCGTTTTTCAGGTTGTAGAGTTTCGCGGCGGCCTTTTCTCCTGAAATGATCATCTTAAAATCGCCGCTGCGCACGGTGTACTGTCCGCCGTCGAACTTGCGCAGATAGATGGCATCGTGCGGAACGCCGGTGTG
>JBFHGU010000105.1:0-3692 GCA_041582935.1 Pontiella sp. | reverse complement strand
GCCATGGCGCCGGGCATGGGGCTCAACGCCTTTTTCACCTATACCCTCGTCATCGGCCAGGGGCTCGACTGGCAGACCGCCCTCGGCGTGGTCTTCATTTCCGGTATTGCCTTCCTCCTCCTGACGGTGGTGGGCATTCGTGAAAAAGTGGTGACCGCCATTCCGGTCGGCCTGCGTATTGCAACCGCCGCCGGCATCGGCCTGTTCATCACCTTCATCGGCATGAAAAACCTCGGCCTGATTGTCGGAAATCCCGCCACGCTGGTATCCATCGGCCCGCTGACCACACCGGTTTTGATCGGCCTGGTTTCGCTGATCCTGATCACCGTGCTCGAAGCCCGTAAAATCAAAGGCGCCATCCTCATCGGCATCGTCTTCGCTACGGCGGTCGGCGCGCTTTTCGGCGAAGTCAGCCTGCCGGAAAAATTTGTTTCGGCCCCGCCGAGCATCGCTCCGATCGCCTTCAAGCTCGACATCGCGGCCGCCCTGCAGTGGGGCCTCGTCGGCGCCATCTTCTCCTTCATGTTTGTCGACCTGTTCGACTCCATCGGCACCATCGTCGCCTGCTCCTATGAAGCCGGCTATGTCGAACCCGACGGCACCATCAAGAAGATCGACAAGGTGCTCGAGGCCGACGCCGTAGCCACCATCGCCGGCTCCCTGCTCGGCACCAGCACCACCACAACCTACGTCGAATCCGCTTCGGGTATCGGCGACGGCGCGCGCACCGGCCTGGCCTCCGTGGTCACCGGCACCCTCTTCCTGCTGGCGCTTTTCCTGGCACCGGTCATCGGAATTGTACCCGCCTTCGCCACGGCCCCGGCACTGATCGTCGTCGGCGTCTATATGTTCCGCAACATCAAGGCCATCGACTTCACCGACATGAAGATCGCCGTACCGGCCTTCCTGACGATGATTCTCATGCCGCTCACCTTCAGCATCGCCACCGGCCTGACCGTAGGATTTCTCTCCTACATCCTCATCGCCGTCTGCTCCGGCGACTTCAAAAAGATCTCACCGGTCATGTGGGTCGTCGGCCTGCTCTCCGCCATCAACCTCTTCGTGAGCATCCCGCACTAACCGCTTCCGGTTCCTGAAAAAACGGAACCAGTACAGCGGGAAAAAGAGCAGATATTCAAAAAATGAAGCAAAAAGGTAACCTGCCGTGATATACGCGGCAGGTTTCTTTTTATCCGAGATTCCGTTGCGGAAGACTTCCCCGACAGAAAAAATATAAACGAACGGCATCATATTATTATAAGGCCCTGTGGCGGCCCCGCATTCCTGACAAAACCAGCCGTCATGATCCTGCGGCGCCATACACCGATGGCAGATCCGCTGCGAGTCCGCGCGGTTTACTTCATCATTCAGCTCTTCCGGCCAGGGATACGATACCGGCTTATTCCACCAGCGATTGATTTTGGCGGTAAACCTTTCCCAAGGAGACGGTCTGTATCCGAGACTCTTCATGCCTCTAATATACGGTAATTTTCACATCGTTCTCGAATTCAAAAGGCCGTTCATCCCGGGCAGCCTTTTTGAATGAAGGCAGGATGCGGTAGTAAACCTGCAGCGAGAGACAGCAGAATTCGGTGGTATAAATGATGTCCTTGCTCAGCGCCAGATCCGCCTCAGCCAGCGGTTTCCAGGCACCGGATGCGTCCTGCGCCTCAATCAGCATCGGTGCAAACTTATTGTTCCAGCTCGACCACTTGGCCCCGCCCTTCTGAAAAATCGCCTGCGTGTTGTAGTACCACTCATAGGCAATGTTGAAACTCTTGTTTCGGCCGGTTTTCTCCCAGCCCTCGTCCCAGTCGGTGCACTCCGCATCGCGCAGGTAGTCCAGGCCCGCCTTCACTTCCTCTGCATCATCATGCCCGGCCAGCTGCATGCAGAGCACCGCCACACCGGTCATATAGTCCAGATCGCCGTTCGGCGTTTTGTTGCCCAGCCGATAATAAAACTTCCCCCCGCCGGCATGCATACCCTGAACGAACGGCACCGACCGCTGCAGCGCCTCGGCAATCCCCGCCGCCTGCACGCCGGCGGCCTGCGCCGCCCGCAGCGCCTGCACCTGCCAGCCGCCCACCGACAAATCGCTCCACTTATCCTTCTGATAGCGGTGGTCCCAGCCGCCGCCCGGCTGCTGGCCTTCAACAATCAGCTGCACCGCCTTTTCCACCGGCACCTTCAGCGTCGGCATCCGCGTCATACCGTACGCTTCGCACAGCGCATAAGTTGAAATGGCGTGCCCGTAAACCCCTATATCGTCATGCGACCCCACCGTTTTCGAAAACGGCACAAAGCTCCCCGTCTTTTCATCCTGCTGTTCCAGCAGATACTGCATCGCCCGCTGCACGGTTTCGCCGTATTGCTCCGACTGCGCCGTTTCGCCGTGCGCCAGATAGCACAGCAGCGCCAGCCCGGTGAGCCGCGCGCGCTCCTGCTTCGCCGTCATGCTCCTGCTGCTGCCAATTCCCCAGGCGCCGTCCTCGCGCTGATTGGCTCGTAACCAGTCCAATCCTTTCAAAACCGCCTGCTCCGCCCGGCTGCCGTAGCGCCCGCCGAATTCCCGCAGCAGTTTTTTCCGCCCGGCCTCCGACCGCCCAACCATCAAACCTTTCATGACCAGCGGACTCTCAATATCCGCCACGGCATCCAGACCGCTCAAATCGACCTCCGACTCCAGCATCGAATCCTGCATCAGGTCATCCGGCGGCAACTCATCAGCCGGATTCTCCGGAGCTTCGAGCGCGTCCTCTGCAGTTTGCTCAGACGGCTCTTCCGGCTTCTCAACTTCATCCAGCTCCCGCACCTGTTCCTCCACCACCCGGACATCAATCGCCCGCTCCTCTTTCGGGGCACGGAACACCAGCACCTTCACCAGCACAACAAAGATACACCCATGCAGCACCACAGAAACCAGTGCCCCGCTGATCCGTATTCTTCCGAACTTTTTGTAACGCAGCCTGTTCATCTTATTTCCCACTCATCACCGCAATCTGCGTCAGTTCATTCGCCGCGCACATATCGAGCACCGCAACCAGCCGCCCGTGCAGGGAATCATCACTGCAGTTAACCAGCACCGTCTGTTTCGTACTGACCGACGCCAGCCGTCCAATCAGGGTACGCAGCTCATCATCGCTCACGTCGCGGCTGTTGATGGCATACCCGTTTTCACGAACCGCAATCCGGATCATATCCGCCGAAGGGGACTGAGCCTGTTCAGCATCCGGCGCCGGCCGCGAAATATCCAGAAACGCCAGCACATCCGCCGTACTGAACGTCACCAGGAAATAGATCAGCAGCTGAAACACCACATCAATCATCGGCGTCATCGAGACTTCAATGTCATAGGTGCTGCGGCCAAAGCGCCGTTCATGAGTTCGCGTTTTCATTTTTTTCGAGGCATTCAGTAAAAGGGTTGAAAGGTTGAAGAGTTACAGGGTCAGATCGATCTGACATTTTTTGAAAGGGACGCAATTCCTGCGGCGATTTTCTTTGTAAGGAGTCTCCGCTCACATGCGTTTTCAGCATCCAGATAGTTCAGATCTTCAGCTGTATAATATAAACTCCGCACTTCCCCGCATGACCCTTTGGCAATATCCAGGAATCGCGCAAGTTCTGCATTGGATTTCCGCTCAAACCCTTCGGCAATATTATTCATGATGGATACTCCGGCCCTCTGAATC
>JBFHGU010000104.1:0-4175 GCA_041582935.1 Pontiella sp. | reverse complement strand
GTGGCTGCACGTCGACATCGCCGGCCCCAGCTCGCACAAGGAGCGGGGCACAGGCTTCGGCGTGGCGCTGCTGCTCGACCTGCTCGGGTAGGGGGCCGCGGTTAGTCGTTGCCGCGGCCGGAGCCGGTGCAGCCGCTGCCGGAGCAGCAGCAGGCGCGTCCGCAGGGCGCAGGGCGGCGATGTCTTCGCCGGGCTTGCCGATGGCGGCGATGACTTTCAGCACCTCCACGTCGGCGTCGGCCGGGTAGAAAATGCCCAGGACCGTACCGGCTTCAGGAGCTTCAACCTCAAAGGTCGCCTTATCGGTTTCCACTTCGCAGAGCGCCTGGCCTGCCGTGACGCTGTCGCCTTCTTTTACTTTCCATTCGATAATGATGCAGGACTCAACAGACTGACCCTGCCGGGGCATTAATACTTCAATAGCCATTGGTTATCTCCTTATCCAGCCAGGGTGAGTTCAAACGCCGCGAGTTTCTGACGCAGGCTTGCGATGAAACGGGCCGCCGGCGCGCCGTCTGCCGCGCAGTGGTCGAAGGTCAGCGAGAGGCCCATGTGCGGAACAAACTCAACGCTGCCGTCTTTGCCCGCAACCGGCTTCTGCTGTACGGAGCAGACGCCGAGGATGCCGACTTCCGGAGCGTTCAGCACCGGCGTAAAGCTTTCGATTCCCATCGCACCGAGGTTCGTGACCGTGAACGTGCCGCCGCTCAGGGCATCCGGATCAACGGTGCCGTTGATGCAGGCCATCGCCAGGCGCTTGGCCTCGGCGGAGAGCTGCTTGAGCGTCATCAGGTTGGCGTAGCGGATCACCGGAACCATCAGGCCGCGCGGCGTATCAACCGCCATGCCGAGGTGGACGTTTTCAAACTCAACAATCTTGCTGCCGAGCATGTGCGCATTGAGTTCCGGGAATTCAACCAGTGTTTTAACGGCCGCGTAGAGCACCACATCGTTGATCGTGATGCCGCCGACGCCGGCTTCTTCCGGAGCGGCTTTGCATTTGGAGCGGTAGCCGAGGATGGAGCGGGCATCCACCGACGAGTTGAGGGTGAGCTGCGCGGTGCTCTGCAGCGAATTGAGCATGCGGCCGGCAACCACTTTGCGGACGCCTTTGACCGGAATCTCTTTGAGCGTACCCGGGAAGTCCATGGAAGCAACTGCTTCGCCGACGGCTTCCGGCGCCACGCTCATCAGGTCGGCGGCGGTAACACGTCCGCCGAGGCCGGTGCCTTCCCCCGGAATCGCGAGGCCTTCCGCAGCGGCTTTCGCCTGGGCCGCCGGCGTGACGATCTGCGCAGCGGCGACATCGCGTTCAATCACGCGGCCGCCCGGACCCGTTCCGGAAACTGTAGAAATATCAACACCCTTCTTCTCGGCCAGTTTTTTTGCACGAGGTGAAGCGAGGCCGGATGCGCTGGATGCCTGAACGGCGGGCGCGGCGGCAGGAGCCGGTGCGGCCGGCGTTTTTTCTTCGGCCGCCGGGGCTTCCGGTGCCGGTGCGGCGGCCGGAGCTTCGTCCGCCGGGCGCAGTGCGCTGATGTCTTCGCCGGGCTCGCCGATGGCGGCGATGACTTTGAGGACTTCCACGTCGGAATCGGCCGGATAGAAAATACCCAGTACCGTGCCGGATGCAGTTGCTTCCACCTCAAAGGTGGCTTTATCGGTTTCCACTTCGCAGAGCGCCTGTCCCTCTGTCACAACATCACCTTCGCTGACCTTCCACTCGATGATGATGCAGGACTCAACAGACTGTCCCTGCCGCGGCATTAATACTTCTGTGGCCATACTATTCCTCTCCTAAACTACGCTTTAATTACGCGCACGTTCGCTTTAGTTAATTCTTCTTCAAACTCTTCGGACAGCTCGCTATCGGTCACGAGCGCATCCACCCCGTCAAACGGAAGGATTCGTGCAAAGCCCGGCCGTCCGAACTTGCTTGAATCCGACATGGCAATCACTTCATCGGCCTGCTCGGCCATCTTTCGAACCAGGTCGGCACTTTCGACAAAATGGGCGGCAAAGCCCTGCTTTGCGGATGCGCCGTCGATTCCAATAAACGCTTTGGAAACATAAAACTGATCAATCGCCTCAAGTGCCATGGGGCCGACGACCCCTTCTTCTTCCGGGCGGAATTCGCCGCCGACCAGCGTCACGCGCAGCCCCGGATTATTGCGGGCATACGACAGCAGCAGCGTGTTGTTGGTGACAATATGGATCCCCTTTTTTCCAAGCAGGTATTTGGCGATCAGCGCCGTGGTGGTTCCGGCGGAAACGATGATGGTGTCGCCGTCTTCAACCAGCTCGGCGGCGGCCTGGGCGATGACCCCTTTGATGCCCTTATCGGCCTGCATGCGCTCAAGGACTTTCGGGTGCTGCGCCGGCACGGCGCCCCCGTGGGTGCGGACCAGCAGCCCCTCCTCCTCTAACGCCGCCAAATCGGCACGGACCGTGACGACCGTAACGTTGAAGCGTTTTGCGAGCTCGGACACGCTGACGCTGCCCTCCTTCATCAGGAGATCCAGGACCGTCGATTTGCGCTCGGCAAAGTTGTTGCTCATGGGGGCTCAGCTTTCTTTAGCTATCGTTTGTCTTTCTTTTTACCTTGTTTTTGCTTTCCCTCAAGCTGTTTTTGGATTTTTATTTGTTTCTCTTCGAGCCGATGGAGGCGAAAAACGAAATGAAAAAGAAAGCTTTGATTACCGGAGCCAGCCGGGGCATCGGCGCCGCGATTGCGCTGAAACTGGCGGAAAACGGCTATAACCTGGTGCTGACCGCCCGCGACCGGCCCCTGCTTGAACAGGTCAAAGCCGACTGCGAAAAAGCGGGGGCGCACGTCGACCTCGTTCCGGCGGACCTCTCGAGCGAGGCCGCGATTACCGCACTCTTTGCCGCGGCCGGGCGAATCGACCTGCTCGTAAATAATGCGGGTTTCGGGATCTTTGATGCGATTGAAGACATCAAGCTCAAAGACTGGCAGGCCATCCACAAGGTCAATGTGGAAGGGGCTTTCCTCTGCCTGCGCGAGGCCATGCGCGGCATGAAAAAGGCCGGTGGCGGACGGATCATCAATATTTCGTCGGTGGTCGGCGTAAAGGGCTATCCGAACCAGGGCGCTTACGGCGCCAGCAAGCATGCCCTGCTCGGCCTGACGAAAACGGCCATCGAGGAGGGCAAGGCCGATAACATCCGCGTGCATGCGGTCTGTCCCGGCGGCGTCGCCACGGAAATGGTCCGACAGTCCCGCCCGGACCTCACCGATTTTTCCGCCATGATCCAGCCCGAAGACGTGGCCGATGCCGTTTTTTACCTGTGCAGCCTGCCGAAAAACATTACGGTAGACTGCATTCACCTGCGCCGGGCCGCCAGCGCCCAGACGTGGTAGAACCATTTTAACCAGTTAACTAACTATAAGGAGAAGCGTCATGATCTACATGGCTGATACAGCAAACATCGAGCAGCTCAAAAAGCTGTACTATTATTTCCCGCTTGCGGGTGTAACCACCAACCCCAGCATCCTGGCCAACGAAAAGCAGCCGATCTCCGAGATCGTTCCGAAGATCCAGGAAATTATCGGCGACGGCATGATGCACTTCCAGGTCAGCACCGAAACCGCTGACGAAATGGTGCGCGAAGCCGTGAAATATAAAGAGCACTTCGGGTTCGGCGATGAATACTATTCCAAGATTCCCGTGACCCGCGAAGGCCTCCGCGCCATCCCGATGATTAAAAAAGAGGGCATCAAGGTCACTGCGACCGCCATCTTCACCCACCAGCAGGCAGTTGTTGCCGCCCTGGCCGGTGCTGATTATGTGGCTCCGTATGTCAGCCGTCTCGACAATATTTCATCCCACGGCATTGATGTGGTTGAACACATCACCAAAACGCTCGATCATTACGGCTACGACTGCAAGGTGCTGGCGGCCAGCTTCAAAACCGTCGACCAGGTGCACCGTATCCTCAAGCGCGGCTGCCATTCGGCCACGATTAACTACGAGCTGCTCGAAGCCCTGCGCTGCCACCCGATGACCGATATGGCGGTCGAACAGTTCTCGATCGACAGCAAAGGCCTCTACGACATCGAATTCTAATCTGCGGCATTGAATTCTAAAAAAGGAAAGGCCCCGGCAAATGCCGGGGCCTTTCTGGTGTTTCCAGCCATGGGAAAAGGCGGGAGG
>JBFHGU010000103.1:0-4255 GCA_041582935.1 Pontiella sp. | reverse complement strand
GGTCGTTATAGACCGTGGAACGGCTGAGGGGCGATGCCTTCCAGCCGACGGCGGGAAGGATTCGCAAGCTCAACCATTCCCGACCCTACAAAACCGCAATAAGATTAAAAAAACCTTACCCCCCCAATGCACCACCGGGGATTATTCCAACAGTCACCGCTTTAAAATTCAGCGTCATGCGCATCCCGTTATTTACCACTTTTCCACAGCTCAATGATTCCGACATCGTTCTCCGATGCCGCCCCGACAGTGCTGCGTCCGCGCGCAACATCGGCCTGCAGCAACTTCAGCAACCGCGCCACGACCTCCGGGTTCGAGGCACAGAGATTCGTGGTTTCGCCGGGGTCATTTTCCATGTCGTAGAGCTGGGCGCTCAGCGCATTGTCCGGCGCATTTTCTTCGGTGGGTTCCGTCCACCCTCCGGACGCTTTGGCCAGCAGCAGCTTCCACTTGTCCTGCCGATAGGCAAAGTGCCCGCTGAAGGAGTGGTGCACCAGCCCGGATCGGGTTGAAACGATCGGATTTCCTGACAGCGCCGGCAGAAAACTCACGCTGTCCTCGCCGGCGGTTTCCGGCAGCTCGGCTCCGGTCAGCTCCGCACAGGTGGCCATCAGGTCGTTGAGCGAAACCAGCTGATCACAGGTGGTTCCGGGCTTGACCAGGGCGGGCCAGCGCACAAAGAAAGGGACGCGGTGCCCGCCGTCCCACAGGTCGCCCTTGGAGCCGCGGAACTGCGCACTGAAATGGTGCCCCTGCTCCAGCAGCTTTTTGGTGCCGCACCATTTGGAGGTTCCGTTGTCGCTGGTCACAATCAGAATGGTGTTTTCGCCGAAACCGGAAGCATCGAGCGCATCGATCAGCTCGCCAATCACGGCATCGGTCTCCATCACAAAATCGCCGTACTGTCCGATGCCGCTTCTGCCGTGCCATTCAGAGGTTGGAACAATGGGCGTATGAGGCGCCGTAAGCGCGTAATAGATGAAGAACGGCGTGTCCTTCTCCTGTTTGTTGATGAACTCAATGGTTTTATCGTTCAGCAGTCGCATCGTCTGCACATCATCAAAATCTTTTTCAGCCGCGCCTTTGCGTCCGCCGGTCCCCTTAAGCACTGTGCACTCACCCAGAAAACGGTCATTTTCGATGTAAATGTAGGGCGGAATATTCAGCGAAGAAGAAATGCCATAGAAATAATCAAACCCGAGATCGACCGGACCGCCGGTAATCGGCCTGGACCAATCGACATTCGGAAGTTTTTCCTCATTGACCGGCTCACCATCGGCCGTTTCCAGGCCCAGGCCCAGATGCCACTTGCCGATACAGGCGGTGTTGTAGCCCTGCCGCTTCAACAGGGCGGCGACCGTCAGGCGATCCGAATCGATCAGCGGCGGATCGTATCCCATCAGCACCTGCTTCTGCAACCGAGTGCGCCAGTTGTAGCGCCCGGTCAGAATACTGTAGCGCGTCGGCGTGCAGACCGACGAACTGGTGTGCGCATCCGTAAAGGTCATGCCTTCACGGGCCATGCGATCCATGTGCGGGGTATCGATTTTTCCAAGGTCTGGATTCAGGCAGGATACATCACCATAGCCCCAATCATCGGCCAGAATCAGCACCACGTTGGGCGGGGTGCCCGCCACCGCCGCCGACAGCCAGCAGAGCGCTGCCGATCCCAGGATGATTGGTCTAATAGATCTCATAATTCTTCCAGACTGATTTTATAGATATAGAAGGTCAACGTGACATCACAGGCCGCGCAGCTCATAAGCCTGCTCGTTAATGGTTTTCATCCCATCGATGAGGGTTTGATGGACGTCGCCTTCGTGGGAAACAATGCCCTTCTGAAATTCCGGGGTGTCGTCGGCATACTTAAACCAGTGCCAGCCGACGCAGCTTGGAACGTCTTCCAGCAAAATGGCTGTATGGGTGTGGTAGAACTCGACGGCGTCTTCATGATCCAGCACCCAGAAGCCCGCGCCCTTGGGCCGGGTCGTTTTTGAAGCCAGCTTTCCGGCATAAAACTCACTGACGAAGAACGGCCGGCCGGACCACTCCTCCCAGTTTTTCATCCGTTCCACTTCGGGCTCCCAGCGGTGGTAATAGTTGATGGAGATAACATCGCAGGCGCCGGCGGCACGAATGACCGGCTCGCTGATGTTGCGGCCGTGCAGGCGGCTTCCGATGTAAAGATGATTCGGGTCGGCCTTTTTGATCGCGGCGGCCACCGGTTCAAAATAGCGGCGCGCCACCAGTTCCTGAAATGCCGCCTGAACCTCCGCATCATGGCGGTCCGAACGGTCCACATTATTTTTCTCCATCCACTCGACGGCGGCCTGATACCCGGCATCGTCTTCAGGCAGCGCGAGGTATTTATCCAGGGCATCGGGCCGAAACGGAAGTTCGTTGTCGGAAAAGTGGCCGATCAGCCACGGATCATCCCTGAGAGGAGCAACCTCCTTCTCCGCATAGCGCTCGCAGAACGCCGGCCACTCCTTGTCAAACACCGGAAGGGTCTGCTGATCATCAAGCCCCGCCGAACCGTTCTGTGCCGGACGCCGCATGGCGTAGGTCTTCATAAAGCTGGTGGTATTGCACCAGGCAATCGGCACACCCGCCTCCTGAAAGGCTTCGGGCTGCGACCAGCGGCCGATTGTGTTGAACCCGGCATTGCGGAGAAGCGTCGCGGTCTCTTCGGCCCAGTCTTTGGAGTCGGACCGGCCGACATTGCCGGCTCTCACCGAATTGACACCTTTCATGATAAAAGGATGCCCGTCGGGGTCCAGCAGCCACCAGTGTTTTGATCGTTGCACACATTGGAAAAAGCCGGTCGGCCGCGCCCGGGTCTTGGCGTACCCGCCATATTCGTTGACCTCATCCGGCGTTTCCGCCGGCTTCACCATTTTTGAAGGAAACGACTCCCACTTTTTCGACCCGTCACCGTCGCGCGCATCCACGGATTCCGCGAGGCAAAGCCCGGCGGCGCAGAATGCGACGAGAATGGAAAATGTCTTCTTCATACAGGTGTAAGGTAATCGTGCGTGCACACCCGTCAACAGCTCCAAGGGTTAACATGTTAACAAGCCACAACGGCCCCCTGCTCCGCACCGAATGATTTCAACTGAATCTGATCCTGAAAAATCGGTTTCCAATGCTTGAAAAAATATGGGTGCAGGCTCAGCCTGCTTTCCAGACAGGGGAAACTCCTGCTAGGCTGTCCGAATACTGATTTATAAAAAGGACAGCCCATGAAATTCCGCCCCTGCATTGACCTCCATGACGGACAGGTAAAACAAATTGTCGGCAGCACGCTGGTCGACGGCGCAGCGCCGACTGAAAATTTTGTATCCGCCCATTCTCCGGCCTGGTTTGCCGAACTGTATGCCGAAAAACTGCTGCACGGCGGCCATGTCATCAAACTGGGCAGCGGCAACGACGACGCGGCCCGCGAGGCGCTCGCCGCCGCGCCCGGCCTGCTTCAGGTCGGCGGCGGAATCAACCGCAGCAATGCCCTGGAATGGCTGGAGGCAGGCGCCAGCCAGGTCATCGTCACCTCCTCCATTTTCAAAGACGGCCAGCTCGACTGGAAGGAACTGCGCGCGCTCTCCGAGCTCGTCGGCAAAGAGCGCCTTGTCCTGGACCTCAGCTGCCGCTGGCGCGACGACCGCTACTGGATTGTGATGGATCGCTGGCAGCGTTTCACCGACACACCGGTCACCGCAGACACCCTGAAAGAACTGTCGTCCACCTGCGATGAATTTCTCGTGCACGGCGTCGATGTGGAAGGCAAGCAGCAGGGAATGGACGAGCGCCTGATCGCCCTGCTGGCCGAAGCCAGCCCCATTCCCGTGGTCTATGCGGGCGGCGTGCGGGCCCTGGAAGACCTGCAGAAACTGCGCGACGCCGGCGACAACCAGATCGACGTCACCGTCGGCTCCGCCCTCGACCTCTTCGGCGGTTCCCTCCCCTTCGAAGACGTGCTGGCGTTCTGTGACTAAGACGGGGTTCACCACAGAGAGCTCAGCGCGGCACAGCCACCGCCACCAGCAGACCAACCACGAAATACACAAAACACACGAAAGGATATGGATCACGAATCACACGAATCTTCGCGAATGGAAATATTCCTGATTCGCATAATTCGCGGAGATTCGCGATCAACAACAGTCCCTGCTTAGTTCCCGCCCCGAAATCATTTTACCCGTTAATGATTTTACCAACTCTCCCCGCCGCCATTTCTCTTGGTAAAATCATGAATGGG
>JBFHGU010000102.1:0-4320 GCA_041582935.1 Pontiella sp. | reverse complement strand
TGGTCTGCCTGCACGGGGCGCTGGGGCGCGGAACGGACAATCAGGGGCGCGGAATTCATGCCTACGGGCTGCTGAAGAGCTCCGTGGCCCAGGCGAACCATCCTGCCTTTCTGCTGGTCCCGCAGTGCGCGAAGGACTCGCAGTGGGTCGACACCCCGTGGGCCGACGGCTCTTATGATCTCGATGCCGTTCCCGAAAGTGTCTATATGAAAAAGGTGGCCCGGCTGATCTCCCGAACCCTCGAGGAGCAGCCGGTTGATTCGTCCCGCGTCTATGCCACCGGCCAGTCGATGGGCGGCTTCGGCTGCTGGGATCTCGTGCTGCGCTATCCCGATCTGTTCGCCGCCGCCGTGCCGGTTTGCGGCGGCGGCTCGCCGAAGCACGCCGGCCGGATCAAAGGCCTTCCGCTGTGGATCTTTCACGGCGCGAAAGACCCGACCGTGCCGGTTTCGGCGTCCCGCGAAATGGCGGCCGCGCTGGCCGCGTGCGGCGGAACCCCGGCGCACTATACGGAGTTCCCCGACGGCGGACATGTGATTATGGGCAAGGCCTGGAATACCCCCGGGCTGGTCAAGTGGATGTTTGAGCAGGAGAAAACAAAATGAAACGAAGAGATTTTATGCAGAATCTGACGGCGGCCGGTGCGCTGGCGGCGATGCCGTCGCTGGCCGCCGCCAAGCGCCGCAAGCGGCCCAACCTGCTGTTTGTTTTTTCCGACCAGCATGCGTACGATATGCTCGGATGCAATGGTCAATCGCAGGTCAAAACCCCCCATCTCGACGGGTTTTCCCGGCAGAGTTTGAACCTCGACAGCTGCTTTTCTGTCTCGCCTCTTTGCACCCCGATGCGCGGGTCGCTGCTGAGCGGACTGCACCCGCTGCACAACGGCGCGTACGACAACAACGTCCGGATGATGGCCGGCGGCGGAAAATATTTTGCTGAAACGCTGAAACAAAACGGCTACAAGACCGCCTATGTCGGCAAATGGCATCTCTATGGTGGCTACTGGTATCAGCCCGTCCCGGCCGGACCGTACCGCTACGGCTTCGACGATGTGTTTCTCTCAAACAACTGTGACCTGAATTATAAACCGGATCATGCCTATTACTATGATCAGGTGTCCGGGGCGCGTAAAAAATTCAACGAGTGGGAGCAGGACGGCCAGACGCGGCAGGCGCTGGATTTTCTGGATCACGTCGATGACAAAGAGCCGTGGTCGCTGTTTGTTTCCTGGCATCCGCCGCACAATCATCAAACGCGCAAGCCGGAAGACTATTATGCCTACCAGGCCCCGCAGCACTGCCTCGATCTGTACGATTATGACCAGGTCGACGTGCGCGAGGGAACGCCCCCGACCGAGCAGAACCGCCGCATGATGCACGGCTATATGGCCCTGGTCAGCAGTGTGGACGAATGCTTCGGACAGATCCTCTCCAAGCTCAAAGAGCGGGGAATGGATGAGAATACAATTGTGGTCTATACCGCTGATCACGGCGACATGCTCAAGATCGATAAAGGCAGTGTTTTTGTGAAATCGCGCGCGGAGTCCGCCTCATCTCTGGTGCCGTTCATCATTCGCTGGCCCGGCCATTTGCGGCCCGGAACCCGCAGCAGTCTGCCGTTCGGAACGCTCGACATTATGCCGACCCTGCTTTCGCTGACGGGGATTCAGCCGCCGGACACGTGCCACGGCAAAGATCTGTCGCAGGCATTGGTGCGGGGCGATGACTCGGCACAGGAGTCGGTGCCCATGATGATGTCTTCGCTGGATCAGTGGCGCGGTGTCGCCACGAAAGACTGGATCTATTCCTACAATCCGTATGAGCCGAAAAAAATCACTCCGCGAAGCTGCAGTGTTCTGTATGACCGCCGTTCGGATCCCGGGTGTTTGAACAACCTGTTCGGCAATCCGGATGTTCGCGCGGTTCAGCAGGATCTGCATCGGAAAACGAAGGAGTGGATGGCTCGGTTTGACGATCCGTTTATGCCCTTCGGCGCCTTGCTGGATGCAACGATTGCGCCGGAGGATATCGGGAGCCAGGGCTACATCGATTTCTGGAAAAAATCCGCCCGCGGCATTTTGCGGACCCGGCCTATCGATGCGGCGAAGCAATGGGCCGCAAGGGGAACTGTATGAATGGGTTGCGATGGCTGTTGATTGCCGGCTTTGTCGGGGTGCAGGCGCAGGCTGCGGTTTTGCTGGATGAATCCTTAGACGGCGCGGCCGCGCCGCTGGCGGGGAGGGACGGCTGGGTCAGCCGCAACCAGTTTATTCGGCTCGACGGGGCAGGCACCGCGACCCTGTCTGGCGGTGCCGACTCCTATGTGAAGCGCGCCCTCGATATCCCCGCCGATGCCGTTTGGGTGCGCCTTTCGGCGCGGGTCAACGCCGCCGGCCTGCCGGGCAGCGACCGGCTGACCTGTCATCCCAAAGGCAAAAATCCGGCCTGGCTGGCGCTCGGACTGATGAACGACCCGAATCCGGAGCGCGGCCTGGCCGGCTCGCGGCTTTCCGTTGTGCTGTCCGCGGACGGAAAAAATCTCTCCTTCGGCCTGGGCCAGGCCGTGGGCCGCGATCCGCAGGCCTTCGGGATTTTCGAAACCGCCGGCAGCGGCTGGTGCGAGCTGATGCTGGAATACGATTTCCGCACGCAGACGGCCGCAGGATTTTTAAACGGCAAAAAGGTGCTTTCCGGATCGATCGAACTGACGCCCTCCGATTTTCAGATGGTCGGCTTTCAGCTGCGCCGCATTGCCGCGCCGGGCGGGGTGGACTGGCTGAAGATTGAAACAAAAGAGGGCCGCTTTGATCCGGTGGTTCTGGCTCCTGAAACGGGCGTGCGCATCAACGCCGAGCATGAGCGCGGCAAAGCGCTGGATGAAAAAATCGACCGCTCAGAGACGCCCGCTGAAACCCTGGCGGCCCTGAAAGAGGGCTGGGGCAATCCCCCCGCCACGTATCGTCCGCACACCCGCTGGTGGTGGCCCGGCAATGCCGTCACCAAAGAAGGGATCACCTGGCAGCTCGAACAGATGCACGAACAGGGACTCGGCGGCGTGGAGATCATGAGTTTCATGAAGATTTACGACAAAGGCAATATCGGGTTTGATTCGCCTCAGTTTGTCGAAATGGTGAAGCACGCGGTGGACGAGTGCCGCCGTCTCGGCATGGAGGTTTCCCTCTCGCTGGGGCCGGGCTGGAATCTCGGTCATTCGCAGGTGCCGGAGGCCGACCGTGCCAAAGCGCTGGTTGTTTCCGAGCAGGATGTGTCCGGCGGAAAGAGCGACCTGACGCTCTCGCTGCCGCAAGATCCCGGGTATGCAAAGTGGAACAGGAAAAAGCCGGTCGCGCTGGTCGCGGTGGCGCAGGCATCGGACGGAACGCTGGACACGAACCGTCGGATGGATCTCAGCGAACAGCTCACCGGCCATGCGGAGTGGAATGCGAATCCGGACATTCGGCTGACGGTGGATCTGCCGAAGGGAAGCTGGCGCCTGATGACCTTCTGGACGGTTTTCACCGGCCAGAAATGTGCGGCCGAAAACTACGAACCGCGCTCGTGGATTGTGGATCATCTCAACCCGGATGCTGTGCGCCGATGTGCCGAGGTGATGAGCGGAAAATACCGGCATGCCTTTGGGGCCGACTTCGGTCAGACCGTGGATTCCTTTTTCAACGACAGCTTTGAGCTTCAGCAGGACTTCAGCTTCTGGAGTGATGATCTGTTTGAACGCTTTGAACGCGAAAAGGGATATGATCTGCGCCCTTACCTGCCGCTGCTGATTCACGGCGGCGCCCCCGAGACCCCCTATATCCGCTATGATTTCGGACATTTCCTGCATCAGCTCGGAATGGAAGGAGTCATTGCAGAGCTGTCTGCCGTCAGCGAGGAAGCGGGCATTGGAATGCGCCAGCAGCCCCACTACCGGTTTGCCGCGGAACTCATCGAGGCATCGGGCGTGCTGCAGCGCCCGGAAACCGAAAATTCGAAGCACACTTTCGAACCGATGTTCTGGCACAAGCTCACCACCAGCGGCGCATGGCTCTATCCGTCCGCTGAAAAGAAATGGGTCTCCGCCGAAGCGTTCACCTTCGTCAATATCAAGTACCGCACGACCATGGAAGAGATCAAACGCGCCACCGATCTGTTCCTGCGCGACGGCATCACCCAGTTTTACAACCACGGCTATTTTTATACGCCCGAGAAAGAGCTGGCTCCTTCGCGCGACCTGCTGTGGATGAACCGCATCAGCCACGTCAACACCTGGTGGCCGTGGGTCCGCGGACTGGTCGACTATCAGGCGCGCGCCGCCTTCCTC
>JBFHGU010000101.1:0-4379 GCA_041582935.1 Pontiella sp. | reverse complement strand
GAGCACCCAGATAACGATGGAAATGAGCAAAGAAATCATTTCGTAAAGTCCTTCTGTTTAGTTCCTTGTACTGTCAAAGGCGTAGATGTCTCCCAGAAAATGCCGCCTGAGTACAGCGGTTTCCACAAAAAACTCAATCCGGCCGCCCGTTTTCACCCCCGGAAACCGGCCTATTCCCCGAACGCCAGAACGCGGCGTTCCCCGGCCTTCAGCTCAACCGGAAGAATGCGGTCGCGAAAACGCACGCGGTATGTGCCCGCATGATCGGCGGTCAACCCCGCGGTTACCTTGCCGTCACTCCACGTCAGGTCCACCTCAAGTCCGCCGCGGGCCCGCAGGCCGCGTACGGCTCCGTTCGGCCAGGCCTCCGGCAGCGCCGGCAGCAGATGAACCGTACCGGCGTGGCTCTGCAGAAGCATTTCCGCCATGCCCGCCGTCCCGCCGAAGTTGCCGTCGATCTGGAAGGGCGGATGATTGTCGAACAGGTTCGGCAGCGTGCTTTTCTGCAGTAGTTTCACTGCGTGTTCATGCGCCGCATCGCCGTCGAGCAGACGGGCGTAGAAGTTAATCACCCACGCACGGCTCCAGCCCGTATGCCCGCCGCCGCTGCCCAGGCGGCGCTCCACCGTTTTCACGGCTGCCTCAAAGAGCGCTTTATCCTCCTGCGTAATCAGCGCAAACGGATGCAGCCCGATCAGGTGCGAAATATGGCGATGGCCCGGTTGGGCTTCCCGGTAATCCTCGACCCACTCCTGAATCGTACCGTCCGCCCCGATCTTCACGGGAGGGAACCGGGTCATCGCCTGCTGCAGCTCCCGGCGAAAGCCCGCATCGATGCCGAGCGTTTCGCCCCCGCGGATCACCGCGTCAAACACAGCGCTCACAATGGCCGTCGAATAGGTCGACCCCTTCGTAATACGCACGGCCTTTCCCGTGCCCGGATGCAGGTAGGAATTTTCCGGCGACGTCGACGGCACAACAACCAGCCGCCCGTCCGCATCCTCCACGAGGTAATCCAGCAGGAACTCCGCCGCGCCCTTCAGCACCGGATAGGCGGTCTCCGCAAGAAACGTCCGGTCCGGATTAAATTCATAGTGCCGCCACAGCGTCATGGCCATCCAGGCCCCGCACAGCGGATCCAGCACCCCGTTATCGAACTGCGAATCCAGCGTCGATCCGCTCGGCGTCGTGCGCCCGAACGGATTGGTCGAAAGAAAAATCAGCCAGCCGTCGGCGCCGTACAGTTTCTGCGCGGCGACCCGCCCCTTTTCCGTGGTCGGCACAAACCATTTAATCAGCGGATCAACCGTTTCCGAAAGATTACACAGATCCGCCGGCCAGTAGTTCATCTGCAAATTGATGTTCAGGTGAAAGTCGGCCTCCCACGCCGCCCACATTTTACGGCTCCAGATCCCCTGCAGGTTGGCCGGAAGCTGCGAGGTCGGGCGCGAGCTCGCCATCAGCAGGTAGCGGCCATACTGGAAATAGAGCGCCAGCAGCGCCGGATCGTCCCCGCCCTTTTTCAGCGCCTGCAGCCGCCGGTCCGTCGGCAAAGCGGATGCATCGTGACCGCCGAGATCCAGCGAAACCCGGTCAAACAGGGCGCGGTGATCAGCAATATGATCGGCCAGCAGGGTTTTCCAGGGTTTGGAAACGACCTTCGCCAGGATGGCATCGGATGCCGCGCCCGGATCAATCGATCGATCAAAATTGAGCTTTTCCACGTTGTAGTCCGTTTTGGCAGTGAACAACAAAACGACCTCGTCAGCATCCGCTATCACCAGCGCGTCGCCATCGGCACTGACCGTTCCGCCCGAGGTCCGTGCCAGCAAACGACCGGCAAACTTCATGTGTTCGCCGCCGGGGCCCGAGCCGCCGGGGTTGTCGTCATAGCCTTCCGGCGGTTCCACATCGACGACCTGCCCGTCCATCATCAAACGGTCACCCTGAACCGTGACCGTCATATCCTTCGGGCGGCTCATGCCGATTTTTGCCGAAATTTTTCCCGGCTTGTCCGCACTGAGCTTAATGGCCATAAGATCGTCGACCGCCGAGATAAACACCTCGCGCGTAAAGCACACGCCGTCCTGCACATAGCTGACCGTTGCAACGCCGGACTGGATATCGAGATCGCGCCAGTAGTCGCTGACGGTTCCAATGTTTGGAAACTCCATCCACAGATCCCCCAGCGGTTCGTAGGAGCGGAAGCTGGTCGGCTGCTGGGTCATGTTCGCCCGGCCGTACTTGTGTGCTTCATCAATTTGGCCATCCAGAATCAGCTGCTGGACTTTATCCAGATGCTGTCGAAAATCGTCGGGATAAACATCGAGCGGCGCGCCCGCCCAAAGGCTCTCTTCGTTCAGCGCAAGCCGCTCTTTTCCCACGGTTCCAAACACCATGGCACCGAGTCGTCCGTTGCCCAGCGGCAGCGCCTGATTCCACTCAGATGCCGGCTGCGCGTACCAAAGCGTATGATCGCCCTCCGCGCCCGCGGCATACGCCGCCGCGCCCAGTACCGCCGCCAGCACGGCTCTTCGAATCGCTCTCATCCTGCCTCCCGCTCCTTATAAAGCATCCGCCCCCGCCGCACGGCCGTGATGCGGTTTTTTTTCAACGAACTATTCCACGCCCCAGTGCCAGCCGACGTTTATGGTTTTATCCACAGGCTTGACCACATAATCACCTGTATACCCACCATCGGCAATAAGAACCGTTCCGCCCTGGGGCAGGTCAATGTCCAGCCGTCCGCCGCCGAGATCCTTGAACGACTCGGCACCGGTCACGATGATTTTTCCGGCCATGCCGGTATCGACCACCAGCGGCTCCCCGGCTTCGCTCTTGATCGAAACAAAGGCGGTTTTCCCGTTTTCACGCACGGCACTGACCAGGAAGGCGCCTTCGGCCCGCAGGTCGGCAAAAGAGACGTCGGCCCACTTCTTCGGGACGGCGGGGAAGACGCGGATGCGGTCGCCCCAGCTCTGGATCAGCATGTCCTCAATGGACCGCGCGCCGGCCGGAGGGGTTTCGATGACCGGAGATCCTTCCTTATAAAATGTATTCGGCAGCAGCTTGTCGTCGAAGAAGTCCTGCATACGCTGTTCGGCCATTTCGCCATCGCCCAGCAGCGAGTACATGGAAGAGGAGCCGGTATAGGAATAGCCGGCGAGCGCCTCCGGATAGCTCTGCCAATGCTTCAGCGACTTCAGCGCCAGCGCGCGCTGTTCCGGATCATCGAGGTCCATCATGCAGAGCGGATAAAACATCAGCAGCTGCGAATAGTGGCGATGCGATTTGGCATAGGGCACATCCTTGCCGATCATGAATCCGGTTTCGTCCACCGGATAGTCCACCAGACGATCAAGCACATCCTGCCATTTTCCAATCATTGGATCATCGATCCCCAGAAGCTGCGCGGAGTCGATCAGCGTCTGACAGCCCCAGCGCAGGAGCGCGAGGTCGTAGTTGCAGTCCTCGGCATCGCCATATTCCGGCGAGCTGGTTTTGGGCAGGTGAATTTTTCCGTCTTCGCCTTCGATCATGAAATGGAAGTAATAGTTGATGGCCCGCGTCAGCAGCGGAAAGATTTGATCGCGCAGCATCTCCTCATCCATCGTGTAGCGATACTGCATATAGGCGTTGTGAAGCGCCCAGGTCAGATTGCCGGTGGAGAGTCCGCGGCCGCCGGTCCGCGGGTCGCCGATCGGGCTGAGCAGATCCTGTCCGGAAACCGTATTGATGGCGGCGGAATCGTGCTGCATTTCCTCGGGCACGTTTTTGGCAAGATTATCGCGGTATTTGTGCAGAATGTTCACCAGTCCTTCGGACAGCTCCGGATGATTGGCCGGCAGCATGTGCGAATACGCCAGCTGAATGTTCAGGTTCCACCAGCAGCCCGGCCAGCCGGTCTTCGGCTGCATCCAGACGCCCTGATTGTCAGCGAGCAACTGGCCGCCCTTGGTGGTGGACGCCATCTTATAGTGCTGCGCCCACAGGAAACTCTCCATCTTGGCGTCCGGCAGCGAGACAAAGCTTTTCGGATAGAACCCATTCCACCACGCGCGGTGCGTTTGCAGCAGTTTGCCGAGCGGCGTTTTCTTTCCGAACTCCACCTCGGCCTTTGCCCGCTCCAGCGCATGCAGCTCCGGATAGGTATGGCCGACGCTCGCCAGCAGCATTTTGGTTTTGCCGTCCTGCAGCACCGTCCAGGCCGTTGCGGTCATCCCGCCGCCCGTGAGATTCTGCACACAGGTGCTGAGCGCTTTGTTTTCCGTAATCACCGGCTCCGGATTGCCGTCGTATTCCGGGCGGTACTCCCCGCCGCCGGCGCGCTTGCCTTTCACGCGCGGACAGAATGCTTCCTCCGGATGCCAGGTATATTC
>JBFHGU010000100.1:0-4617 GCA_041582935.1 Pontiella sp. | reverse complement strand
GTGAGCTCGGCACGGCCGCCAGGATGAATCCGGCGCGGATCACTGAAATCAGAGAGGTCAAGGACGAGAAGAAAGACGAGAGTCACATCTTCATCATCACTCAAGCCGATGACCGGGGCGCGGTCGAATACTCCGCCGGCTGCGGCTGGGCCAAGGCCGGCGAGATCAAAACTTCCAATGATTGGAAAAACTATTTGAATACGATGGAGTGAACCACGAAATACACCAAATACACGAAATCCATGCGGTGAATCTGTTTTCGTGTGGTTCGTGTCTTTCGTGGTTAAAAAATATTACGAATTACGCAATACGAAATACGGAGTAGAGCAATGAACACACGATACACAATCGGGAAAAATGAATACAAGCGAATGACCACCGACGAGCTGCGCGAGGCTTTTCTGGTCGATCTGTTTGAGGATGGAAAACTGAACCTGCTTTACTGTGAGGTGGAGCGCGCCATTGTCGGTGCGGCGGTTCCAGGCGTTGGAAAACCGCTGGTGCTTGAGGCCGGCAAAGAACTGGCGGCAGATTTTTTCTGTCAGCGCCGCGAGGTCGGCGTGCTCAACATCGGCGGCGCCGGAACCGTGACGGTCGATGGAACCGAATACGCCATGGACAACCTCGATGGTCTCTACATCGGCCGCGGTGCTAAAGAGATCAGTTTCCAGAGTTTGGAAGAACAAGAGGGTGCAGGCTCGGCCTCCGCGCGCTTCTACCTGATTTCGTACCCTGCGCACACGGACTATCCGACGACGCAGGCGAAGAAGGCCGATGCCAACGCCATCGAGATGGGCTCAATGGAGGATTCCAACAGGCGCACGATCTACCAGTACATCCATGAAAACGGGATTCAGAGCTGCCAGCTGGTGATGGGCTTCACCGCGCTCGAGCCGGGCAGCGTCTGGAACACCATGCCGTGCCACACCCATGAGCGCCGCACCGAGGTCTACATGTATTTCGGGCTCGATGAACAGTCGAAGGTCTTCCACATGATGGGGCCGGGCGATGAAACCCGCCACATCGTGGTCTCCAATGAGCAGGCGGTCATTTCGCCGATGTGGTCGATCCACTCCGGCTGCGGCACGAAGGCCTACACCTTCTGCTGGGGGATGGGCGGCGAAAACCAGCGCTTCGACGATATGGATCACATCGCCCCTGGAAGCCTGAAGTGAAAAATATTGCGTGCCTGTTTGCTGTTTGCCTGCTGGCTCTCTGCTGCAATGCCGGTGAGCTTTCCCGATATGTGCGTGCGGTCGACTGGGACCGGTTCGCGGAGCCGGTTCCCCTCAGTGGCGAGCTGCGGGCGAGCTCGGCGATTGTCGCCAACGGTGCACGCTATGCCCATGCCTGGGCGGATTCGTTTTACGAAAGCAGCCCGCCGGATGACCGGTACCTGATTGCGAATCAGAATCAGGAGAAGGTGATTCGCCCGGCGACGAGCGCGGCGGTCGGGCTGGCGGTGGCGCTGAAGACGGAGATTGATCCCTCGCGGATGGGCGCTTCCCGCGCGGTGATTACCCGGTGCGCCGTGAAGCTGGTTAAAGGCGCCGCGGCAGTTCACAAGGTGAACGGCGGCAGGTGGGGCGACCACTGGCAGTCGACGCTGTGGGCGGCGCAACTGGGCCGCGCCGCCTGGATGCTGTGGGATGATCTGGATTCGGAGACCCGCGAGATGGTGTGCCGGCTTGTGGTTCATGAGGCGGACCGCCATATCCGGCCCGATTATAAAATTAAATATTGGGTTGCGGGCAGCGGCAACACCCGCGCCGAGGAAAACTCGTGGGATTCCATGGTGCTGCAGCAGGCGGTGGCCATGATGCCGGGGCATCCGCATGCGGACCGCTGGCGCGAAATCTGCAGCAAGCTGCAGATCAGCGCCTATTCGCGCGAATCCGACCGGACGCGAACCGAACCGCTGCTGGACGGGAAGTCCCCCCGGGAGTGGCTCGACGGGTTCAATGTGCGCGAGGACGGCCTGGTGATCAACCACGGGAGGATCCACAACGACTACATGTGCTCCATGGCCCATTTGCAGATGTCGGGATACATGGTCTTTTCGCTGGCGGAACAGCCGGTTCCCGAAACGCTGGACTTCAACTTCGACCTGATCTACCGCACCTTGGTCACCAGGGTTTTTGATTCGCCCCCGTATGAAGCGCCTGGCGGGACGATGTACATCCCGGGGAAGGCGGAGCAGTACTATCCGCAGGGCACCGACTGGTCGTCGCTGCGCTTTGCCAGCTTCTACGGCATGGATTCGCTGGCCGACGTGCTGGGCTGCGACCGCGGACTCCCGCATACCGCCGCGCACTGGCGCGCACTGCGCGCCGATAGGATTCTTGAAATGCAGTCCCGGCACGCGGACGGCCGTATGTACGCTCCCGGCGAATACGATCATTATTTCGGGGCAGAGCAGATGGTCTTCTGGATGATGAGTGATGCGCACCTGCTGCAGTGGCTCGCGGACCGCCAGGCGCTGTCACCGAAGAAGAACTGGATCCGCAGCGATGAAGGAGCGAATGACCGTGAAGAATAAAAGGTTGAAAACAGCGGCGGCTCTGCTGGCTGTGTTCATGGGCGCACTTCAGGGGGCGGCGGAGCCTGCGAAGCTCGACAATCCGATGTCGGTGGAATATCTGGAAGAGCATCTGGCGCAAACGCATCCGCGGCTGGTTTTCACGCCCTCAATTCTCGCGCAATTGAAGAAGAAGCTCGCCGCCGATCCGGTTCTTAAAAACCGCTATGCCGCGATCCGGCTCAATGCGGACCGGATTTTTGAGCAGCCTCTGTTGGAGCGTAAAATGACGGGACGCCGCCTGCTGAGCATTTCGCGCGAAATGCTCTATCGCGTCAATATGCTGGGCCTGGTTTATCTGGTCGAAAACGACCCGGCCGTGCTTCAGCGCATCGACGAGGAGGTGCTGGCGGTCTGCGCCTTTGCCGACTGGAATCCGTCGCACTTTCTCGACGTGGCGGAAATGTCGCTGGCGGTTGCGCTGGTGCTGGATTGGACGGACGGCGCGCTGCCGGAGTCCACGGTGCGGGTGGCCAAAGCGGCCCTGATCGAAAAGGGGATCCTTCCGAAAAAACCGGATGGGAAAAAAGGGTGGCCGTTCTATGGCAGCAACAACTGGAATCAGGTCTGCAACGGCGGGATGGTTGCCGCCGCGATCGCGATCGCCGGCGACGACCCTGATCTAGCGGCACGGACCCTCGCGCGTGCATTGGACGGCATGCCCAATGCGCTGGATGAATACGCGCCGGACGGGGTGTATCCGGAAGGGTCGTCCTATTGGGAATACGGAACAGGGTTTTCCGTCGTGACGGCGGCTATGTTCGAAAGCGCGTTCGGCCGCGATTTCGGGCTCAGCGAATATCCCGGCTTCATGGAGAGCGCGGTGTTCCGCGCGCTTTGTAATGCGCCGTCGGGCTTGTATTTCAACTTTGCCGACTGCGGAGACCGGCGCAGCAATAACGGCGATACGATCCTGGCGTGGTTTGCTGCGAAAACCGGCAACCGGACTTTCTTCGAAAAGGACCGGTTCATGCGTCCGCCCAAAGAGACGGGCAAGCTCTCCCGGCTTGACGGAGCCGCCATGGCCTGGCTGTCGCAATACGAGGAACGGGCCGGCGAAAGCATGCCGACCGCCTGGAAGGGCGAGGGAAGCAATCCCGTTGTGGTGTTCACCGGCGGCGAAAACGATCCGCACCGCTATTATTTCGGCGGCAAGGGCGGCAAAGCCACCACCAACCATGGAAACATGGATGCCGGCTCCTTCGTGTTTGAGTTGAACGGCGTGCGCTGGGTTGTCGACCCGGGCAACCAGAGCTACAACGATCTGGAAAAAACCGGGTTCGACCTTTGGGGAAAGAAGCAGGACAGCGAGCGCTGGACCCTGCTGACGAAAAACAATTTCGGGCACAGTACGCTGACGGTTAATCAGGAACCGTTTGCCGTCGACGGCTTTGCGCCGCTGACGGACTTCAAAGACGGAAAGCGGCCGGAGGCGGCGTTTGACCTGACCGCGGTCTATGGCGGCAGCGTCAAAAGTGCCGTGCGCCGGTTTGTAAAGGACGGCCCGGTCTCGCTGCGGATTGAAGACCGGATTGAAATGTCCGGGGCGACGGAGCGGATTGTCTGGCAGTTGATGACGACCGCTGATGTCGAGCTGATCGAGGGCGCTGCCGTGTTGCGGCAGGACGGCAAGGCACTGCTTGTGCAGAACAGGTCGCATCCCGGGTTGGACTTTTCGGTTGTGCCGCTCTGTCCGCCTCCACTGCAGCTGGACCGGCGAATCAACGGGCTGAAACGGCTTGAGCTCAATGTGCCCGTTCTGAATGCCTCAGGAGGCCGGGTCGTGCTGAGCGTCAGGTTGTCTGAAGAAATGTAGGTTTTAATATAAAGGAGGAGTCTTCATGGTTTTGGATCAGTTTAAACTTAATGGAAAAACCGCACTCGTTACGGGGTGCAAACGCGGGATCGGCAAAGGCATGGCAGTCGCGCTGGCGGAAGCCGGCGCGGATATCATCGGCGTGAGCGCATCGCTCGAATCCGCCGGCAGTGCCGTCGAAAAGGAAGTCACGGCGCTGGGGCGGACGTTTAAGGGGTATGCC
>JBFHGU010000099.1:0-4854 GCA_041582935.1 Pontiella sp. | reverse complement strand
ACGCCTTCGGTCGGGAAGGCGTTGTAGATGGAGGCGCGGATGCCGCCGACGGAGCGGTGGCCTTTAAGCGTCTTCAGGTTTTTCTCGGCGGCTTCCTTGATGAACTGGGCTTCGAGTTCTTCGGTGGGCAGGCGCCAGGTGACGTTCATGGTGGAACGGAATTCCGGAACGGCGGTGCCTTTGTAGAAGTCGGAGCTGTCGATGCAGTCGTAGAGCTTGGCGGCTTTGGCTTCGTTGATTTTCTCCATGCCTTCAAGGCCGCCGTTGGCTTTAAGCCAGCGGGTGACGAGGCAGAGAATGTAGACCGGGAAGGTCGGTACCGTGTTGTAGAGCGAGTTGTTTTCGATGTGCGTTTTGTAGCGCATAATGGTCGGCACGGTGTCGGGGCATTTTTCGGCCAGCTCGTCTTTAATGATGACCAGCGTGATGCCGGCGGGGCCGAGGTTTTTCTGGGCACCGGCGTAGATGAGGCCGAATTTCGAGACGTCGATCGGACGGCTGAGGATGTCGGAGGACATGTCGGCAATCAGGCAGTCGTGTTCCGGGAACTCTTTCCACTGGGCGCCGGAGATGGTTTCGTTGGAGGTGATGTGCAGGTAGGCGGCGCCGTCGGTCAGCTGAAGCTCATCAATGGACGGTACGCGGGTGGGGATTTCCTTGCCGCAGTCGGCCGCGATGTTCACGCTGCCGAGCATTTTGGCTTCTTTAATGGCTTTGGCGGCCCAGGAACCGGAGTTGGTGTAGTCGGCCGTTTCGCCTGCGCCGAGCAGGTTCATGGGGATGAGGGCGAACTGGGTGGAAGCGCCGCCGGTCATGAAGAGCACGCTGTAGCCTTCCGGAATGTTGAGCAGTTCCTTGATGTTGGCAATACATTCGTCGTGTACGGCGGAGTATTCCTTGCCGCGGTGGCTCATTTCCATGATGGACATGCCGGTGCCCTGGTAATCGACCAGTTCGGCGGCGGCTTCTTTGAGTACTTCTTCCGGCAGAATAGCCGGTCCGGCAGAAAAGTTATACGCTCTCATTTGTCAAAGCTCCTCGTGTTTGAAGTTTGCGAAAGCGGGAACCTAGCAATTCGCTAATCTGTGCTCCAACTCAAAAATCGGTATAAATTTATCGAAATGCGGAGGCGCATTAGGGGTTTTCGAGATGCTCCCGGGCCAGCCGGTCATAGAGGGTGATGGCGCGCAGGACATAGGCGCGTTTTTCGGCGTAGGGGCGGGGAAAGAAAGAGCGTTTAAAGCCGGCCAGCACGAGATCGCGGAACTGGCTGTCGGTGAGGTCGAGGTGGCGGGAGCACAGCAGCAGTTCGCGGGTGACGCTGGTGTGGGAGACAAGGCGGTTGTCGGTGCTGATGCTGACCGAGAGGCCGTTGTCGACCATCTGCTGGAGGGGATGGTTTGCCAGGGATTGGATTTCGGGGATGGTCTGGAGGTTGGAGGTGGGGCAGACCTCGATGGTGATGCGCTGGTTCGCGATGTATTCGGCGAGCTGCCCGATGTATCTATTCCGGTCTTTGATGGCTTTGAGTTTAATCGCGTCTTCACTGAACAGGAAGGTGCCGTGGCCGATGCGGTTGGCATAGCATTCGGCAATGGCCTGGAAGATCGATTCGGGGCCGTAGGCCTCGCCGGCATGCACGGTTTTGCGCAGGAAGTTTTTATGCGCGTGGTCAAAGGCTTCTTTGTGGTGGACGGCGGGATAGCCGGATTCTTCGCCGGCGAGATCGAACCCGACGACGGGCAGGCCTTCATCGCGCAGGCGCACGGCTTCTTTGACGAGGCTCAAGGAGGCGCGGGAGAAGATCTGGCGCTGGCCGGCGCTGCCGGCGCGGGAAAACAGCCCGCTGAAATAGGGCGACATGCCGCGGCTGAACCGGCGCATGGCGCAGAGAATCAGGCCGAAATCGAACGGCATGTCGTTTGCGGGCATGGACGCATTGAGGTGCTTTTTCGCGTGTTCCAGTCCCTCGTAAACGGCGCGGACAACGGTTTCAATTTCGCGCGAGCGGGTGATGTGGAGCTGCGGCGCGAAGCGGACTTCGATGTATCGGACTCCTTCTGCATGGGAATCTTCGGCGAGTTCGAAGGCGGCCCGCTCGAGGTTTTCCGGGGTTTGGAGCACGCCGACGGTGTAGGCGAAGCCCGCGAGATATTCGGCGAGGCCGGTGTATTGTTCTTTAAAGACGAGCTCGTTGAGGCCGGCTTCTTCGTAGGAGGGCAGTTCCATGCCGCCGGCCTGGGCCATTTCGATGAGGGTGGGCAGGCGGAGGGAGCCGTCGAGGTGCAGGTGCAGGTCGGTCTTGGGAATTTTTCGAATGAATTGTTCGGTGATCTTTGACATGTTGGACCCTTCTGAATGCAATATGCTAACCGTGAAGCGTACCGAACACACGAAAAAAGGTGCTGGGTTTCGTGTGTTTCGCGATGGAGAATTTATGCTGATTTATGAATCCCGGAGTATGGACGTGTACCGCAACCTGGCGGTGGAAGAGTACCTGATGGACCGCGTGACAGACCGCGGTCCGATCCTGTTCCTGTGGCAGAGTGCGTGCGCCGTCGTGATGGGCAAGAACCAGAATCCCTGGCGGGAGTGCCGATTGGATCTTATGGCGCGGGAAGGGGTGCCGCTGGCGCGGCGGATTTCGGGCGGCGGCACGGTGTATCACGATGCCGGGAACCTGAATTACTGCGTCATTACCTCACGCGAGGCGTATCGGGAAGAACAGGCCTATGAATTGGTCTTCAAGGCATTGGAGTCTTTCGGGATAGATGCCGAGAAGACGGGGAAGAGCAACCTGAGTGTGGACGGGCTGAAGTTTTCGGGCAATGCATTCGCCTTTCGTAAGGGGCGGGCGATGCATCACGGTACGCTGCTGCTTGAAACCGATTTGGAGCGGCTGGGGCGCTATCTCGGTTCAATGCTGGATGGAATTGATACGCATGCAATTGCTTCGGTGCCGGCAGACGTGACCAACCTGGGCATTGAGCGGGCGGCGCTGGCGGATGCGCTGAAGCGGCTCTTCCGCTCGCAGTACGGCGGCGGCGCCGTGCAGGAGTGGACTGAAGAGGATCTCGATCTGGGGGCGGTGCGGGAGATTGAAGCACGGCTTGCTGCCGACGGCTGGACGTTCGGCGCGACGCCCTTGTTTCGGCTTCCGGTGAACGGCGAAGAGGCGGAGGTGCGCAGGGGCGTAATTCAAAACGGAGAGTTTGCGGGTAAGCCGTTCAATGAAATAGCGTTTTCATTGGTTTGCTGAATTGACTCTCCTGAATGAACAAACTACATTGTGTTTCTAATTCTTATCATTTGGAGGCTGGAATGAAGTTGTTGGCTAAAGGTATCTGTTTCGCGGCGCTGGCTGCAATGATGGCTGGTTGTGCAAGTAATAGTGTTTATGTTCCCAAAGTTCCTGCAGGTGTCCAGCAGGCGATTCTGGACTATGAAGCTCAGCCGGATAATAAAGTGTTCATTTTGGCGGTGGATCCGAGCGGCGATTATGCTTATGCCTACGAATACGGCAAGGCTACCCTCAAGGAAGCGGCTAAGATTGCGGTGGAAAATATCGATGCGCAGCGCAAAGCGAACGGCGTTGTGGCCCGCCCCTATGTTTATATGCTCAACGATAAAGTGGTCTGGAGTGAGATGATTCGCGGTAAATCGCAGGCGGGCATCAAGACTTCGGCCGACAAAGCGCCCGAGATGAGTGCAGAAGCCGGCGCGGCTGATATGGAAGAAGCCGCCGAAGCTGAAACCATGAACATGTAATGTTTGAAGCGAAAGCAGTAATTCAAAACGAGGCCGGCATCCACTGCCGGCCTTCTGCTATTCTGGTCACAGAAGGGTCCTCCTATCCCGGAGAGATTCTGGTGACGGCCCCGACGGGTACCTGCGACCTGAAGTCCGCGCTGGAGTGCATCATGCTGGGCATGGAAAAGGGCACCGAGATTACCATTCAGGTGACCGGCCCGGATGAAGAAGCCTATGCCGTGAAACTGGCGCAGCTCTTTGAAACCCACTTTGATTTTCCGCCGCAGTAGCCTGTTCGGCTGAAACAGCGGCGGCTTTCTACATCGAAGTGCGGTGTTCTGCTGAAAAACCGCTTTCGATATATTTTTATTTATTCACCCTGCCGGGATTGACCCCCTTCCGAATACTGGTATAGTTCGCAGAAATTTTGCCAAACCATTGGCTTTAAAGGAACAATCATACCTAAAAACCAGGAAGGAAATATCATGTCAGCTAAGGTTCTTGATGCTGTAAAACCGGGTGTTCTCTTTGGTGACGACGTTGCTAAAGTTTTCGAAATCGCAAAGGCTAACAAATTTGCTCTGCCGGCCGTAAACGTTGTGGGCAGCGACTCCATCAACGGTGTACTGGAAGCTGCTGCTGCGGTTAACTCTCCGGTTATCATTCAGTTCTCCAACGGCGGTGCTGCGTTCACAGCCGGTAAAGGTCTGAAACTCGAAGGCCAGCAGGCGGCTATCCTCGGCGCGATCTCCGGTGCAAACCACGTTCATGCCATGGCCGAAGCGTACGGCGTTCCGGTTATCCTTCACACCAACCACGCAGCCAAAAAACTGCTGCCGTGGATTGACGGTCTGCTCGAAGCCGGCGAAAAGAAATTTGCTGAAGAAGGCCGTCCGCTCTTCTCTTCGCACATGCTCGACCTCTCCGAAGAGTCCCTCGAAGAAAACATCGAGATCTCCTCCAAATACCTCGAGCGCATGTCGAAAATCGGCATGACCCTCGAAATCGAACTCGGCTGCACCGGCGGCGAAGAAGACGGCGTCGACAACTCCGATATGGATGAGTCCAAGCTCTACACCCAGCCGGAAGATGTTGCCTACGCTT
>JBFHGU010000098.1:0-4929 GCA_041582935.1 Pontiella sp. | reverse complement strand
TTCTGGCGCTCCAGCTCTTCGGGATCGATAAAGATAAAATCGGTGTTTTCCGGCTGCTCGAAAAGTTCGGCCGTCGGGCGGCTGTAGTCATCCTCAACCGCGGCCGTCAGTTCGTGGACTTCGTGTTCCGGTTCAGCGATCTCGATCGGTGCCGGTTCCGCAGCGGCGGTTTCCGGCAGCGGTTCCTCCCGCGCGGCCGTCAGTTTCTGCTGCACCGAGTCGGCGTGCTCCCGGACCTTCTGAACCGCGGCGGCGCGCTCGGCGGCAAAGCGCTCCTGCGCACTCCTGCGCTGTTCCAGGGCGGCGGCATATTCCGACCGCCAGGCCGACAGCTGCTCTTCCCGGCGAATCCGCTTCGTTTCCGCGGCTTCTTCCGTCGGATCAATCACCGCTTCAAAGGCCGGTTCGTCCTCGGCATCTTCATACACCCGCTCAAAGCCGGCCGCCGATAGCAGGCCGTCGCCGATCCGCGCCATAAACGACCGCACCGCCCGTGCAGAAAAAGGGTCTGATCCTTTTGCATCCAACGGATTGCGTTTTTCGGTCTGGGGTTCGGCTGAGGCGGCTTGCGGCATGGTATCTTTTCAGGGGTTCAAAAGCTGATCTGTATACCGAAATCAGGTGTGTTCGGCGAGCGAATTCACAGCCCTCGGCGGTTTTTACCGCCTGCCGATACCGTAGACGCAGCAGCCTGCTTCGCCAGGCAGCCGAGCAGCACCCGCCGGTGCGTTTTTGTGTTACGCGAGACCCGTGGATGCGCTTCGCACTCCGCCTGATCAACGGGTGTTTTTGCATTAGGGCCCATGGGCTAACTCGGTAAAACTTAGTATTTAAATTCATCATCATGAAATTTGATGCCTTGCTTTTTCGCGATTTCCTTTTGCAATACGATCAAATCTTCAATTCGTTTCCTTAACAAACTAATACCCAATGCCCAGCCAATCACGCGGGCGGTAGCAAAGAAAAGAAGGAAGCAAATTAGAAGTGCTAAAACAGCACTAGGCAGGTCATACATGGTTTATACCTTTCTTCTCTGTATTTGTGCATGGATTCTTTTTACATCGAACAGCGTTATCAAATGAATGTGCGTACGAAGGAGAATGCAAAGATAGCATATCTACGTGTTAGACAGTGTGTGCGTTGTCAGATGAAAAAAGAATGTATGAGTGTATTGTGTTGCTGTAAAGTAAATGCGGCCGGGTGTTGCGGGATTCGACGGGGCGGGGTGCGCGGTTGACCGCGAGCCCGGACCGCGGCTGCAGGGTTTTGTCGGGCGGGCGCGGCATGTGCTCCTGCCGCAAAACGCATGCGCCATACGGGCGGGACGCCCGTGCCACATTTCCATGAGGGAGTGTTTCGACAGTATGCGGCGTCAGCATTCATCGGCTCGCCTGGCTTGGTGCAAGGCCCGCAGGATGCGGGCGGGACCGGCGGGTTGTGTGCTGCTGAGGCAACAGTGCGCCTTTTATACAACGGCGAGCTGGTGGACTTCTATGCGGATTTTGTCGGAAACGGTGTCTTCAGCGACATCGAGATCGTAATCCATCTGAAGGCCGAGCCAGAAGGATGCTGAATTCCCGAAATAGACGGAGAGCCGCAGGGCCGTGTCTGCGGTAATGCTTCTTTTTCCATGAACGATTTCGTTTATGCGGCGCGGCGATACGCCGAGGTCGCGCCCCAATTTATTCTGGCTGATTTCCAGGGGCTTGAGGAATTCTTCGTTCAGGATCTCGCCCGGATGTACTGGTGCAATTTTTTTCATAGTATTTCCTCAATGGTAGTCAACGATTTCAACCTGATGTGCATTGCCGTCTTTCCACAGAAAGCAGATGCGCCATTGCTGGTTAATCCTGATGCTGTGCTGTCCTTTTCGGGATCCAGACAACGCCTCCAGCCGGTTGGCCGGCGGAATCCGCAGGTCATCAAGTGTTGAGCTTCGGGTCAGCATACGCAGTTTCCTAAATGCAATCGGCTGGATATCCGTGGGCAGCTTTTTGGAATACTGCCTGAAAAATATCTTTTCCGTTTCTTTGCATCTGAATGACTCAATCATTGAGAGCAGGGTATAACGCACGGCGTTATAGGTAAAGCCTTTTTTCCGGCAGCGCGGCGGGCTGCAGGGTGGTTAGGCAGAATAATTGGGTGGCAGAATTATTTCTGTTCATCTTCAGTGAAGCACTAATTATTGCTGCCGCAAAATGATCCTGCCGTAACAGGCTATGCGGCCGTTGCTTTACGGGCGGGACGCCCGTGCCGCCAGTGTATCGCCGACTTCCAGTCGGCGTACATGCAGGCGGTACGGGATCGGCGGCGGTTATAATTTTCGAAAAATTGGATACTGGCTTTGGGCGGCGGTTTTGAATAGGATTCGGGTCACATTAATCGTGAGGGATTTACTATGAATCAATATGCACAACAGTTATCCGTTTCCCAGTCTGAACCTTTGGAGCGCGCGGCGTTTATCCGCCGGACCTATGGGCATCTTGCAGGTGCGCTGCTGCTGTTTGCGGGGCTGCTGGCGTATATGCTTTCGACGCCGTTTGCGGAGCAGTTTGTCGGTTTTGTTCTCAGCAGTCGTTTAGGCTGGCTGGGTGTGCTGGGCGGTTTCGTGCTGATGGGCTGGCTGGCGCGCGGTTTGGCCTCGAGCCCGGCCTCGCAGAGCCTGCAGTATTTGGGGCTGACGCTCTATGTGATCATGGAGGCGGTGATCTTTGTGCCGATTATGTACATTGCGGCGTACTATTCGGATCCGTCGGTGATTCCGACGGCGGGCGTGATTACGCTGGCGCTGTTCGGCGGCCTGACGGCGGTGGTGTTTACGACGCGGAAGGATTTTTCGTTCCTGCGCGGTGTTTTGATGATCGGCGGTTTTGCGGCGCTGGGGCTGATTATTGCGGGAGCGCTGTTCGGTTTTTCGATGGGCATCTGGTTCAGTGCGGCGATGATCGGCCTGGCCGGTGCGGCGATTCTCTATGATACCTCGAAGATTATGCTGCACTACCGCACGGACCAGCACGTCGGCGCGGCGCTGGAGCTGTTCGCTTCGGTGGCGATGCTGTTCTACTATGTGCTCCGCCTGCTGATGAACCGGCGGTGAGCCGCGGCATCGTGCTGTGAAAATGAGGAAGGCCGGCGCTTGCCGGCCTTTTTTATGACGTTTTTATCGGGTGCGCTGCCTGCTGGTCAGGACGCTTCCCCGATCGGCATGAGCGTACTGCCGAGGGCTTCGTTGATGATTTCGGCCATGGCGAGATAGATGGCGGATGCGCCGCAGAGGATCCCTTCGAAGCCGGCTATCTTTCCGATGAGGTGCGCGGCGTGTTCCGGTACCCAGTGCTCGACGGCGAGCAGGAGGAAAAGCACGGTCAGCGACCCGAAAATAAACTGCAGGGCGCGGTTGGCCTTCAGGGCTGCGATAAACATCAGGCCGGTGAAGATGCCCCACATCAGCAGGTAGCAGCCCACGAATTCGCGCGGCGGAGCGGCGGCGAGACCCAGTTTCGGCATCACCCACATGGCGACCAGCGTCAGCCAGAACGAGCCGTATGAGGTGAAGGCGGTCATGCCGAAGGTGTTGCCTTTCTTAAATTCCAGCACGCCGGCAATAATCTGCGCAATCCCGCCGAAAAAGATGCCCATGCCCATGATCATGCTGCCGGCATCCGGAAAGAATCCGGCGTTGTGGATGTTGAGTAAGACGGTGGTCATGCCGAAGCCCATCAACCCGAGCGGTGCCGGGTTGGCCAGTTTGTTCTGATCTGCCATTGTGTGTTTCCCCCTACAGTTAAAAGGGCAGGGTGAATACCAGAACTGCGTCCGGGAGCAATCCTGAACGCCTCGGCCGCGCGTATTGATACGCGGTTCTGTTAACGCCGGTCAGTCCAGTACTTTTTCCAGGCGGATATCAAAAATCAGGGCGGCATAGGGACCGATCTTATCGCCGGCACCGCGTTTGCCCCACGCCAGGTCGGGCGGGACGACGAAGCGGAATTTGCCGCCCTCTTTCATCATCGGCAGCCCTTCCTTCAGGCCGTCGATGGCTTCCGCCATGGTGAAGCGGTCGGTCTCGGTGCCGTGGTAGGTGTCTTTGATGACGGTGCCGTCGACGAGCAGGATGCGCTGGTTGACTTCGACGGTGCTCCATTCGTCGGGCGATTTGCCGGTGCCCGGTTCCTTGACGGTGTACTGCAGGCCGCTGGGCGTCTCGATGACGTCCGGCTTACCCTTGTTCTTTTTTAGGAAGGCTTCGGTTTCGGCGCGGTTTTGCCCGGCCCCGCCGCGCCCGCGCTTCTTGCCGGCGTTTTTATTGTTGTTCTTCTGTCGTCCCATGCTTGGGATTCAACCACACAATTACGCCCGAAGAAAAGCAATTGCCGAAGGGCACGAAGAAGAAAGTTTGGGTGACGAGGGAACTGAATTGTTGCAGGATCCGCCTCTTTGTATGATGTGTTCGGTTTTAAACAGCGGAGATGGTGGATGAAGGAATCAGGTCAGCCGGGCGGGGAAATCGTCTTTTACCAGACCGAAGATGGCAGAACGCGAATCGAATGCCGATTTGAGGATGAAACAGTCTGGCTGTCGCAGGCTTTGATGGCCGATCTGTTTCAAACGACGACGCAGAATATTACACAGCATCTTAAATCACTTTACGAAGACGGCGAAATCGATGAAAAGGCAACTTGTAAGGAATACTTACAAGTTCGGTCGGAGGGTAACCGTTCCGTGCAACGCTCGGTAAAGCACTACAACCTTGAGGCCATTCTGGCTGTCGGCTATCGCGTCCGCTCTAGGCGCGGCATGCAGTTCAGGCGCTGGGCCACGCAGACGCTGCAGGAATATCTCGTTAAGGGCTTTGCCATGGATGACGAGCGGCTGAAGAATCCGCCCGTTCCCGGAGCTTCACCTTTCCCTGACTATTTCGATGAACTG
>JBFHGU010000097.1:0-5016 GCA_041582935.1 Pontiella sp. | reverse complement strand
CCGCCAAAGAGCAATGGGCCGTCGAAAACGGCAAACCCGCCGGTACCCCGGTCACCGAAGCCGATATCACCGAATACATTTTGGGCGGCTATTCCGCACTGACCTGCCCCGCCGGCGGCACCTACACCATCAACCCCCTCGGCACCGCAAGCCGCTGCTCCGTTCACAACGCCGCAGGTCATCCAACCGCTGCCGTAAAACAGCCCGTGCTCGAGGAGCCGGTTCCCGTGGCCCGGATTACCGGCCGGGAAACCGCAAAACCGCCTTTCTCAATTGACCGCCACGGTGTCGTGCTCCCTTATGCCGCCGATCACGCTGCGCTGCCGCTCATTCAGGGCCTGGATCTGGATCTGACGCCGGGGCCGCTGGAAGACGCGGACGTCCAGACCGCCCTGGAAATCATCGATCGGTGCACCCGTTCCGACTATCTGCGCAACTACATTAAAATCGAAAGCCTCGATCTGATGAATGCGGACTTTATTGATATGAAACTCGTCGACGATATCCGGGTGCGCATGCCGCGGACAGAGCTCAAAGACCGGCTGCAAAAGCTCGCAACGGTCCTCAGAATCTCCAGCAGCCAGAACCGGAAGGTAAAGGAAGTCGACCTGACCCGCGAATCAGCAAAAGTGCCGGTCACCTACCGCTGAACAGAAGAGGAATGTGCTCCGATCAAATATAAGGCACGAAAACTCAGCAGCTCGGGGCTTTGTGTTTCTTGTGCCTTTTCGTAGCCATCTTCAGAGCCCTACCCTGTGAATCCAGACCAACCCTCCGGATGCGCCAAGGCTTGCCCAGCAGGATTGGCGACTCTATTTTTTTTGTGAATGCCGCAGCGGCGGAAATAGAACAGTGCTCTACGATCGGCAGCAATACGCAGTATGCATCACATATCCAGCACGGTTTCCGGATAGATCTGCCCGTCGGTGCCGATTTTGAAGACGTAGATCAGGCCGGGGCGCAGGCGTTTGTAGACGGCGTTTCCGTAGATGGCTTTCACGCCGTATTCCTGCAGCGCATCGGGATCGTTGGCCAAATTCCAGATGGACTCCCAGAACAGGTCCTGATCCGATTGCTTAAGGCTTCGCAGCAGGTCGGCATAGCGCTCGGGGTAGCGGCCGGGTGTTGAAATATCGAACCCGTCGGCCGGATTCATGTTTTCGCCGTAGACGCGGCGCCAGAGATAGAGCGACCGCTTTTTACCGTCCATCACCGCCTGGTCGGAAAAGGTGACGATCAGCGTATCGAAGTGCACGACGTCGCCCTCGATTTCATACTCCTTTTCGAGCACGCGGTTGAGCATATCGCCGCGCGCGGTTTCCACAAATTTGATGGTGGTGTAGAGCCGGCCCTCGCGCTCCTCCTGTTTCAGGACCTTGGCAAAACCGATCTGGTCTTCATGCGTCAGGGCCGCAATGGCCGCCTTCAGCTCTTCGCTTTCGGCGAGTAAATGATGGACGGTCCTCGTACCGAAATAGAGCGTGCCGCCCACAAACACAAAACCGCCGAGCATCAGCATCAGCGCCAGCGATTTGATCAATCGAATCATACCCGGTGCACCTCGACATTCACATGCACGAGATGGTCGATGCCCTCAAGCAGCTGTTTGACCGCCGCCGGCTTCCACTCTTCCGCGGCATCGACACTAAGGATCACCGCGTGATGCCCCGGCGCAACCGCCCAAACGTGCAGGTCGGTCACCGCCAGCGCGGCTTCGGCCTCGACGGCGGTGCGGATACTTTCAGAAAATGCCGGCGCCACGCTGCCGTCGAGCAGAATGCCGCTGGTCTCTTTGACCAGGCCGACCGCCCATCTGGCAATGACGAGCGAACCGACGACGCCCATGATCGGATCGAGAATGGACCAGCCGAACGCCTTTCCGAACGTCAGCGCAACGATGGCCGCAATGGAGGTCAGGGCATCGGCGAGCACATGAAAATAGGCGGCTTTCAGGTTATGGTCTTCTTCATGGCCGTGATGATCGTGCCCATGATGGTGATGCTCCCCTTTGAGCAGAAAGGCGGAAGCCAGGTTCACCAGCAGCCCGACGACCGCCACGCCAATGGCCTCGTTAAAGCGGATTTCCCGCGGCTCGAGGATGCGGTGGATCGATTCCGCCGCCATTAAAAGAGCCACCACGCCGAGCGCCACCGCACTGGCAAACCCGCCGAGCACGCTGACCTTGCCCGTACCGAAGCTGAAGCGCGGATTCGCGGCATTCCTGCGCGCATAGCGGTAGGCGAAAATGGTGATTCCGAACGCAGCGGCATGGGTGCCCATATGCCAGCCGTCGGCCGTCAGCGCCATGGAATTAAACAGCAGTCCGGTCACAATTTCGACCGCCATGGTCAGGACGGTCAGCGCCAGCACCATATAAACCCGGCGTTCGCCGCGTTCATTGCCGTGCAGAAAGTCGTGGTTATGTAATTCGCATTGCGTCATCAGATGTCCTTATTCATGGAGCTGAAAGTCGCGGATAAGGCGCACCCCCCGGGGCGTCAGTTCCAGCATGGCCGGACCGGCATCATCCGTGTGGGCACTCAGGGTATAGAAGGACGTGCCGTCAACCTGCACCAGATCGTCTGCGTGGTTGTGCCCCTGGAAAACCGCCTTCACCTTGTCCGCGAGCGTAATCGTGCTGCGGACCTGGGCGTAATTGCGGACCGAAAAGCGCGTCTCCTGATCAACCCGCTGATGGCTGACCAGGATCACCGGATTCAGCGATGCCGCCAGCCGGCCGTGGAGCCAGTCGAGCTCCTGGGGCGGCAGCGCAGCCTCCTGCCAGTCGAAATTACCGGCGCAGTATGCCTCGCCCTCCGGCGTATAGTTGCAGTCGATGCAGATGAACGTATAGCCGCCCGCCTCGAAATGGAACCGCGGCCGTTCACCGGAGCGGCTGAGCGCAGCATAAAAATCCGCCTTAGAAAGGTGGTCCAGGTCGTGATTGCCGGGCATGTAATGGATGGTGCCTTTAAAGGCGCCGCAGAGGGCGGAAACCTCCCGCAGCAGCCGCCGGGCACTGGATGCGCAGGTGCCGTTAACCAGATCGCCCATCACGATCAGCCGCTCTGCACCGCCGGCCTGCAGCAGCGCAACAGCCTCATAAAGACGGTTCAGCGCAAACGCACTCCCGTCATAATGGAGATCTGTCAGCAAACCGATTTTCACTGCCGCACTCTTAAACATTTCGGGACCTTAATTAGATTTAATCTCGGGGGCAAATTGAATTATGCGTTCGACATTCAATTTCGAGATCTTCAATCTACGACGCCATGGAAGAAGCCCTGCCCATCTTAGCCGGAACTGCTGCGCTCATCGGCCTGGTGCATACCCTCGCCGGTCCCGACCACTATCTGCCGTTCATCGTGATGGGCAAGGCGCGTAAATGGAGCCTCGCCAAAACCCTGCGCATCACCCTGCTCTGCGGCCTGGGCCATGTGTTCGGCTCCGTTGCGCTCGGCCTGGCCGGCGCGGCGCTCGGCATTGCGCTGGGGAAACTGGAATGGTTCGAAGCACAGCGCGGCAACCTCGCCGCCCAGCTGCTGATCATTTTCGGCTTCACCTACTGCATCTGGGGCATCCACCGGGCGGTTAAAAATAAGCCGCACGCCCACGCCCACATTCACAATGACGGCACGCTGCACACTCATCAGCACGGGCATGCCGACGAGCACGCGCACCCGCACGAGCGGACGGCACGGTCCCTCACCCCCTGGGTCCTCTTCACCATCTTTGTGCTGGGCCCCTGCGAACCGCTGATTCCGCTCATCATCTATCCCGCCGCCAAGCACCACTTTGCGGGGATGCTGTTTGTTGCCGGCATTTTCGCCCTGGCGACCGTCGGCACCATGCTGTCCGTCGTGCTGGTTTCATCGTGGGGCATAAAGTTTGTGCCGCTCGGCAGCCTAGAACGTTTCACCCACGCCCTCGCCGGGGCCGCCGTCGGTGTTTCCGGTTTAGCCATTCAGTTTCTCGGACTGTAACGGCCTGCCGATACGCAGGCCCTACGGGCCGGCAATGAGGTTAAAACCTCCTATCCCCAGCCCGTAACGAAGAAACGCCCCGAAGATTCGGGGCGTTTTCACGTTTAAAACAAACCGCCTGGTCAGCCGAGCCAGAAGCTGAAGTAGAGATACATGCCGACAATCAGCACGAGCGTTACCGCCGTCAGGATGATATCGAACCGGCCGATGCTGGCGCGGACTTCCTTCTTATCGATTGACGCATAGGTCAGCCCCGCAATGGACGCTTCGTCCTGTGCCGGATTCATGAACGATACACCGATGACCACCGCAATGCTGATCAGGAACAGTGCGCCGGAGGCATAGAGGAAGTTGAAATCGCCGATGGCGGCGAGGAAGGCCGGATCGGCCATCTTGCCGGGTTCGAGCGTGCCGAACTTGGCCTGGATGGAGAGCTTGAGCATGCCGAGCACGAAGCCGACGATCAGGCCCCACAGGGCGCCCTGCGCATTGATGCGTTTCCAGAACAGGCCGAGCAGGAAGACGGCAGTGATCGGCGGGGCGAGATAGCCCTGCACACTCTGCAGGTACTGGTAAAGCCCGCCGCCGGCCACTTTATACATCACCGGAATCCAGGCCATGCCGAGCAGCACGATGATGGTGGTGGCAAAACGGCCGACGCTCACGAGGTGTTTCTCGGACTGGTTCGGGCGGAGCTTTTCGTAGATATCCACCGTAAAGAGCGCGGCGCAGGAGTTGAACAGCGAGGAGAGCGAGCTCATCAGCGCCGCCAGCAGGCCGCCGACCACCAGGCCGCGCAGGCCGGTCGGCAGCATATTCATCACCATGGTGGCGAACACCTGGTCGCCGTCAATCGGGGCAACCATTTCGCCGGCGATCATTTTGGGCGGAATCGTCATGATGCCCTTCTGGTGCAGCGCCCAGCCGATCAGGCCCGGCACGAGGAAAATGACCGCCGGCCATACTTTGAGGAACGATCCCCAGATGGCGCCGCGGCGGGCCATCGTCAGGTTTTTGGCGGCCAGTGTGCGCT
>JBFHGU010000096.1:0-5529 GCA_041582935.1 Pontiella sp. | reverse complement strand
TGCGTGCGGCAAACGGCGCAGAGCACGTTTTCCGTAGCACGGTCCTCCGGGCCGTGTTGTGGTGCGGACGCTAAACGGCGCGGCGCACCGTTCTACGCCGTGCAGCGGTGCGTTCCGTAGCACGGTCCTCCGGGCCGTGTAGCGGCGCGGACGTGAAACGGCGCGGAGCACCGTTCTACGCCGTGCAGCGGTGTGTTCCGTAGCACGGTCCTCCGGGCCGTGCAGCCCTGCGTGCGGCAAACGGCGCAGAGCACGTTTTCCGTAGCACGGTCCTCCGGGCCGTGTTGCGGAGCACCGTTTTGCGGCGGCTTCTGCGCTGGAAAATCCCGCGCCGGAGTCTATACTGCGCGCATGACGAGGCATCCATTGCTGAATGTGGAGGAGATCCTGCCGATTCTCAACCGGATCTCCATTTTCGGGGCGCTCGATGACGCGCAGCTCTACACCGTCTTCCACCTGCTTGAGGTGGAATCCTATCGCAAAGGCGATGTCGTTTTCGAGGAGGGGGACAGCCCCACCCATATCCGGATTGTAAAAAGCGGGGTCATCCGCATTGTCGAAAACCTGCACGAAACGCCGCTCGAGCTCTACGAGTTCGGCGTCGGCGACTGCTTCGGCGAAACAGCGGTGATTGGAATCTATCCGCACACCGCCAGCGCCGTCGCAATCGAGGATGCCGAGCTGCTCGTCCTTCCGCGCGAAAAACTGTTTGCGCTCTACGACGACGACCCGAAACTGTTCGGCCTGCTGATTCTCAATATCGCCCGCGAAGCCTGCCGCCGCCTCATTCAGACCGAAGAGGTCATGCTGCATTACGCAATCGACCGGCCGCCGCCTACTGCATGATGCCGAGGAAGCGCTCGAATGCCGCATCCCACGCCGCGGTGTCCTCCGGCCCGTAGGTTTCGGTGCCGAACGACTCCAGGATCATCGCGCGGCCTTCCGGCAGGGCGGCGACATCGCTCTTGGCAATCATCTGAAGCAGCATGTTGCCGATTCCGGTCGCCTCGACCGGGCCGGCGAGCACCGGGCGGTCAATGGCGTCGGCGGTCAGCCGGTTGAGCAGGATGTTCTTGCAGCCGCCGCCGACAATGTGCAGCTGTTCGAGCGGCTCGCCGTGCAGTTTTTCCAGGGTCTGGAACACATCGCGGTAGCGCATCGCCAGGCTTTCAAAAATCACGCGGGCGATTTCGCCGATCCCCTCCGGCACGCGCTGGCCGGTGCGGCGGCAGAATTCCTGGATCTGTTTGGGCATGTCGCAGGGCTGGGCAAACTCCGGCGCGTCCGGGTTGATGAACGCAATGAACGGATCGGCCTTGAATACTTCTTCGTCGATCTGTCTCCAGCTCAGCTCCGCGCCGGCCTCTTCCCAGTTGCGTTTGCACTCCTGCAGCAGCCACATGCCGCAGATGTTCTTGAGGAAACGAATCGTGTTGCAGACCCCGCCCTCGTTGGTGATGTTGTACGCGGCGCTCTCGTCGGTGATGATCGGCTCGGGTTCTTCGAGTCCCATCAGCGACCAGGTGCCGGAGCTGAGGTAGGCGCAGTCCTTGTTTTTGAGCGGCGCGGCCGCAACCGCCGAGGCGGTGTCGTGCCCGCCGACGGCGATCACATCGGCGTTGCCGCCGAGTTCCTGAGCCATTTCATCGGTCAGCCGGCCGACCACGGTTCCGGGCGGGACCAGCTCGCAGAAGATTTTTTCCGGCAGGCCCAGCGCGGCGATCAGCTCGCGGTCCCAGTCGCGTTTTTTCGCGTCGAGCAGCTGGCTGGTGGATGCAATGGTGTATTCGGAGACGGCTTTGCCGGTCAGCCAGTAGGTGAACAGGTCCGGCATAAAGAGCATTTTCTCCGCCTGCTGGAATTCCGGACGCTTGAGCTCGGCGCACAGCTGAAACGCCGTGTTGAACGGCATGAACTGCAGGCCGGTCCGCTTGTAGATTTCATCTTTCGGCATCTTGCTGAACGCAACATCCATCATGTCGTCATTGCGGCTGTCGCGGTACTGAAACGGGGCGTTGATCAGCTTTCCGTCGGCGTCGAGCAGGCCGTAGTCCACGCCCCAGGTGTCGACCCCGATTGACTGAACCGCATCGCCGTAGGTCTCGAACCCTTTCTTGAGGCCGGTCTTGATTTCGGTGAACAGCTGGTCGATGCCCCAGTGCAGGCCGTCGGCGTGTTCCACCGCTCCGTTCCAGAACCGATGCATTTCCACCAGTTCAAGTTTCCCGTTGTTCACCACTCCGGCAAGAACGCGCCCGCTGGAGGCTCCAAGGTCGACGGCGAGATAGCATTTCGATGACATAATCCACTCCTGTTTAAAATAAAGCCTATTATAATCAAACAACGGCCGGCCTTGCCAAATAAATCTGGTTTCTTTACCTTTTCGCTTATGTTGCCGCAGTGGATTATCGAAAGAAAACGGGAAGGGAATGAGCTTTCCAGCGAGGAAATTCATTTCCTGATCGACGGCTTTACCCGCGGATCCATTCCCGATTACCAGATGTCCGCCTTTGCCATGGCCGTCTTTTTCCGGGGCATGACCGCCGCCGAAACCGCGGCGCTGACTCTCGCGATGATGAACTCCGGCGATGTGATCGATCCCGCCTCGCTGCCCGGCATCACCGCCGACAAGCACTCCACCGGCGGCATCGGCGACAAGACCTCGCTGATTCTCGCGCCGCTGGCCGCTGCCTGCGGGCTGACCGTTCCGATGATCTCCGGGCGCGGCCTCGGCATCACCGGCGGCACGCTCGACAAGCTCGAGTCGATCCCGGGCTACCGCACCGACCTCTCCGAACAGCAGTTTTTCCAAACTCTGGAAAAATGCGGCTGCTCCATCATCGGCCAGACCGCCCGCCTCGCGCCGGCCGACAAAAAACTCTACGCCCTGCGCGACGTGACCGGCACCGTCCCCTCCATCCCGCTCATCACCGCCAGCATCATGAGCAAGAAGCTGGCCGAGGGAATCGACACGCTTGTGCTCGACGTCAAGTGGGGGCGGGGCGCGTTCATGAAAACCATCCAGGAGGCCCGTCAGTTGGCGCAGAGCATGGTTGATGTGGGCCGAGCCATGGGCAAAAACGTGCGCGCGCTCATCACCGACATGAACGCGCCACTCGGTCGCGCCGCCGGCAACGCCCTCGAAGTGCAGGAGTGTCTCGACGTTTTGCGCGGCGGCGGCCCGGACGACCTGCGCGAGCTGACCGTCGAGCTGACCGCCCATATGCTCGAGCTTTCCAACGTTCGGAAAACCCGCGAGGAAATTTTCCAATGTCTGGAAAACGGCGCGGCGCTGAAAAAATTCGAAGCGATGGTTGCCGCGCAGGGCGGGTCCACCGACTGGGTCTTTGCCGAGGCGGCCATCCGGGAACCGCTGCCCGCGCCCGCCGGCGGAATCGTCACCGCGGTCGATGCCGAGCTCATCGGCAGGGCCTGCCTGATGCTCGGCGCCGGCCGGCAGAAAACCGACGACACCGTCGACCACGCCGTCGGCATTGCGCACATGAAAAAGCCGGGCGAAGCCGTTCAGAAAGGCGAGCCGCTGGCCGTCGTGTTTTCCAATGATCGGAAAAAACTGGATGACGTCCTCCTCATGATTGCCTGTCCGGAGGGACCTCGAGGGGGAACCGCGTTTCAGCTCGGCGCCTCTTTCGAGCCGTCGCCGCTGGTGTGCGGCGTGGTTTAGCCGTGTGCGTCCTGCGCATGGTGTGATCCCGAAGTCGGCGCCGGCGAAATCCGGCCGGTGAAATCCCACATCGAACGATGCATAAAAACAGCCGGGCGGGTCCGTTGAAAAGTGCGAGTCGCTGTCTGTCGCGGTTTTCAGGGGTTGTAAGAGGTCGTTGATGCTTTTTCACTGTTTGGAAGTGCTTTTTCGGCGGGCACGGGTATAAGGTCAATTTTGCTGATTACGGAGGCAGCCCGGGAGCAAGCCGCATGCAAAGAAAATGGAGAGTTCAGCCGAAATATCTCAAGGGTCTGATGGGGGCCTTGCTGGTGGTGCTGGTGGTGCAGTATGCGCTGCTGACCGGCCTGGTCGACCCCGTGCATCCGGTTTTTGCGGGGATGCAGATGTTCTGCTATATGCTGCTGGCGGTGGCGGTCTTTCGGGGCTTTATTGAGCGCTCGCGGCTGGCCTGGCTGGTTGTTCAGCTCATGCTGTGCGCTCTGTTCGATTTCTGCCTGCTGTTCGCCGCAATCAGCGCCGTGCTCTCCGTAAAAACAGGCGATCTGTGGGGCATGCTGGCCGCGGCGACGGTGACGGTGATCCTGAACGGGATGCTGATGGCCTTTCTGTTCTCGTTTCAGGTGCGCCATTATTTCCGCCCGCTCGATGACGATGAATAGCGTCTCCGCGCGGCTGGGCAGGCCGTTTTTTCAATGGCCCCGATCCGCCTGCGGGCCCGGCGCCGGCTTCGCGCCGTCGCCGCGGGTGTGCGGGGCTATTTGACCAGCACGGTCAGGCGGCGGAGGCTGTAGCTGCCTCCGTTCTGGGCGAAGGTCCAGTCGGTGGAGCGTTTGTCCAGCGAGGAGTTGCCGATGCCGATGTCCACGGTTCCGCTGTTCCAGTGATTGAAGGCGAAGACGGTCTGTCCGGCCTTCCAGTTGTGGACCTGCATGCAGCTGTAGCCGGGGATTTTTTCACCGCCGGCGTCGCCGAAGTCCCACAGCTTTTCGGAGGCGCCCTCAATGCCCTGGTCGTTTTGCGGGCCGTAGTTGCCGGGCCAGAATTCGATGCTGCCGCCGTCGGAGGCGGTGACCGCATCGACGCCGGCGACGTTGCTGCGCACGGTCAGGTTGCTGACCTTCTGCATGAAGCGCGCACCGCTGGCAACGGTCGGGACGGCGATCTGCCTGATGTCATCGGTGAAAGCATCCATGGCGGCGAAGGCGTATTTGATTTCGCCGCCTTCTTTCTGGAGCTCAAGCAGGTAGGCGATCTGTTTGAATGAGCCGGTCTTCGAGCTGTTGTCGATGGCGTATTCCGGTGCCTGAGTGCCGTAGGAGCAGGCGGGCGGGATGTCCAGCTGGCAGACGATATCGTATCCCTTCATTTCGGGGATTTCCACCAGGTCGGGCAGTTTCGGCTCGGGGGCTTCCCCTGCGCGGAAGGCGGGGGCGGGCAGGCCGGCACCGTTGATCAGATTGGGGGTGGCCAGCTTGTGCCAGGCAAAGCGCATGGCAACCGGTTTTTCAACCTCGGGCGAGCTGAGGATGACGCGGCCGCCTTTGATGACCGCTTCGGCCGGTTTCCAGATGCCGTCCTCGCCGACGATTTCAAACCAGTCGGGGGCCCTGCCGTCGCGGGTGGCCAGCCCCTCGGCGGAGTCGAAGGCGACTTCAATCGCGCTGTTCAGGATGCTCATGGCCCTGAAGGTGGGGCCGGTGCTGACGATATCTTGGCCGTAGGTGTTGGCGAGCGCGAGCAGAGCCAGGCGGGTGCCGGGGACGACTTTGTTCGGCGGGTGAATGTTGTCAAGCGTGGCGGCGTCGTTGATGACCGCCATGCCGGTGTTGGGAATCTGTTTG
>JBFHGU010000095.1:0-5790 GCA_041582935.1 Pontiella sp. | reverse complement strand
CTGTTCTGCGGGTGCTGGTGCCCGGTTCCGGCGCCCCCCGCGAGCAGGATATGGCTGCGGCCCGTCAAATGCTCGAGGAGGTGCGCATCGACGCGGAGCCGGTCATTGTCGATTCCTTCGATGCCGAGGCGGTGCGCAAGCAGTCCGCCGAGGCAAACCTCGTTTTCCTGCCCTTCACCTTCAAGGCCAATCCGGTCACGGAGGTCTTCGGGGCGTCTGCGCCCGGGCCGGCGGCCGTCATGGTCATGGCCGCCGAGGATATCGATTTGGACGCCGAGCCGGAGGAGGGAACCGTGGCGCTGGTCGCCGAAGCCTCCGACGCCCTGGAAGCCGCGAAAGCCCGCATGGAAAAAGCCGCCAAACGCGCCGAGGCCGCGCGCGCCGCGGTCGAAAACCTGAACCGGAAACTGGCCCAGGTCGACGCCGGCCCGGCGGCGGATACGCCCGAACAGCGCGAAGAGCTCGAGCGCAAGGTTAAATCCGCGGAAGAGGAGGCCGAACGGGCTCAGGCCCGCGCCGCCCGGGCGAAAGCCAAAATCGATAAGGCGGAAAAGAAGGCCGAGTCCGTTATAGATGACGCCGCCGCAAAACCCCCGCCGGAGGTCGAATGATGTTTGCGCGAGCTGTTCCGCTGCCCGCGCTGGAGAATGCGGCGGTGCGGCGTCGGCGGTTTTACTTGCGGCTGCGGTCGAGCCGTTCTGCCGGATCCTGGTTGTAGAAGAGCTTCAGCTCCTCGTACAGCTCCGGATGCCTTTCCGCAAGCTGAAGCGGTTTTTCGAAGAAGGTTTCGGTTGCGACGGCAAAAAACTCGGCGGGGTTTGCGGCGCCGTAGGCATCCAGCACGGTGCGGTGCCGTTGGTGGACTTCGCGGATAAGCTGTTCGTACTCCGCACCCAGCACCCGCGCCCAAGCGGTGTACATCGCGCGGTGCGGCAGCGCGGGCGCCCCGTCAACCGTTCCGTCTTCGGCATCGAGCTGGTGGGCGAATTCGTGGTAGACGACGTTGCGGCCGTCGTGCATATCGGCCGCGCCCCCGCGCACTGCATCCCAGGCGAGCACCACCGATCCCGTTTGCCATGATTCGCCCAAGCGGACGTCCTCTCCTTCGATCACCAGGTTTCCCGGTCCGGGGCGCACGCTGGCCGCCCGATACGAATGCGGATAGACCAGGATCGAATGCAGCCGGGGAAAATCGTCCGTTTCGCGATGCAGCAGCAGGATGCACGCCTGTGCCGCAATGGTCACCCGGATCTCATCGGTCATCTCAAGCCCGCCGCAGCCTTCGAAGGTTTTTTCATCGATAAAAATATGGATGAGACCCTGCAGCTCGTGCTGCTCGCCGGGCGTGAGGGCGCTCAGGTAAGGGACGTTGCGGCGGATGATTTCCGTCCAGGCGGGCGGGAAAGGGCGCTCCTTGAGGGCCCGCCGATGTGCTTCACGAAACAGATGCATATGCGCTTTTCTCCCTGCGGCTAGGTGTCCAGGCGGATGCCGTTTTCGCGGATGATCTGGCTGTAGAGCGCCGCGCTGGGGCGCGGGGTTCGTTCGAGGCCGGGATCGGCGGCGTCGACTTCTACGAGTCCGAACTTCATTTCGAACCCCTCTTTCCACTCGAAATTATCGATGAATGACCAGTGGAAATAGCCTTCGACCGGAATGCCCTTTTGAAGGGCTCGGTGAATCTGTGCGAGATGGCTGGTGATGTAGCCGGGGCGTTTTTGGTCGTCCGCATCGGCGAGGCCGTTTTCGGTGATGTAGATGGGTTTCCGGAATCGGGCCGAGACCTCGGTGATGATTTTGGAAAGGCCTTCCGGCCAGATCTGCCAGCCCATGTCGGTGGTTTCCACACCGGCGGGAATGGCGTCGATATCGAGGAAGCCCGTGCGCCACTTTTTCCAGGAGAAGCGCAGGGACATGCGGAAATAATAATTGATGCCGCAGAAATCGACGGAGTCTTCCAGTCCGTCAACTGCACCGCGCCCCAAAAGCGGGTGGAGGGTGCCTCGGTGTACGGACGCGTCCCAGGCACGGAAGAGCAGGGATCGCGTAAAGGTTTGCGACCGGCGTTCATACCACCCTCCGAATCCCGCCGATCCCCACGCCTGCAGGTAGGGATAGGCCATGGCGATCCCGACGCGGGCGTCGGGATGGCGGCGATGAATCAGCGCGTAGGCGGCGGCGTGGGCCCGCAGCATGTTGCGGCTGGCTTTGCGGAAGGCCCGTATGGAGCGGCGCTGCTGCGGAAAGTCGCCGGAAATGTTGCCGGCGAGCAGCGCGACCATGGGTTCGTTGAGCGTAATCCAGAGGTCGGGGAATTCCCCGAGCTCTTCGATGATGACTTCGACGTAGCGCAGGAACTGCTCGACGGTGTCGGGATTGGTCCAGTCGTCCTGTTCCGCCACCCAGTGCGGCAGCACCCAGTGGTGGAGTGTCAGGCAGATTTTAATGCCGTGCCGCCGGAGCGATTCGAGTATGCGGCGGTAGTGTTCAATGGCCTCCCGGTCGTACTCGCCTTTTTTCGGTTCGATGCGTGCCCACTCGATGCCGATGCGGAAAGCCTGGTGCCCCATTTCGGCCAGCAGGTTATGGTCTTCCTCGAAGCGGTTCCAGTAGTCGACGGCTTTGCCCGACTCCGGCTGCTCCGGCGTGGCCAGCTCCCAGTGCCACCAGTCGGAGTGTTTGTTGGTGCCCTCGATCTGGTGCCCGGACACCGCACTGCCCCAAAGAAAGCCGTCAGGAAATTTTAGAAACGTACTCATTCTTGCCGATGCGCTAGTCCTTTTTTTCGCGATGGATCCGCACAACGCCTTCGTCGATGTGCTCAACGGCGTCGTTGACGATATCGCGGGCGGCCTGCGGGCGGCCGAGCGCTTTGGCGGCGGTGCTCATGCGGGCCAGTCGGTCCGGATTTTTAAGCAGTTCATCGATGCGGAACGAAAGGGTGGAGACGCTGTCCGGAGCAATGGCGGCGCCGTTTTCAAGCAGGTAGATTGCGTTGAAGGCCTCCTGGCCGGGAATGGGGTTCCAGATCACCATCGGCAATCCCAGCGCCAAACATTCGGAAGAGCTGAGTCCGCCGGGCTTGCCGACAAACAGGGAGGCCATCGCCATCCATTCATGCATTTCGTTGGTGAAGCCGAGCGTACGGCAGACCAGGTTTTCAACCGGGTGGGCTTCAATGTAGACCTCGACCTGCTTCTTCAGTTTGGCATTGCTGCCGCAGACCACAACCAGATGACACGGGGTGGCGATGCCGCTGACCATATGCGCCATATCGCTGCCGGTCATCACGCCGAAGGCGCCGGCGGACAGCAGTACAACCGGCAGGGATGGATCGATGCCGTGTTTGCGGCACAGGTCCTCGCGGCTGCCGGGGGATTCAAAAAGCGGGTCGATCGGAATGCCCAGCGTCTGAACGCGTTTGGGCGGGAAATGAAGCCGAATGAGCTGCTCGCGGCTCTCCTCCTTGGCGACGTAAACGCGGTTGACATACGGCTCCAGCCAGGTGGCATGCACATAGTAGTCGGTGACCACTACGGCCAGGTCGGTGCTGATCTTATCGGTCTTGAGCAAGGTGGAGATAATGTCGGCCGGCATGAAATGGGTACACAGGCAGAGGTCGGGCTGGAACTTCTTTATTTCCCGGGCGAGCGGCAGGCCGTTCAGCCGATGCAGCAGCATGCTCCCTTTTTCCTTGTCCCAGGGCTGGTCGGTTTCGTCGAACGCATAGGACCAAAGGGTGGGCGCTTTTTTGACGGCTTCGATATAGAGCTTGGCATAGAGCTCCTCGAATACCTTGTTCGTGTATTCCAGCGCATCGACCAGCCGCACCTCGGAGAAGCGGTCATCCTGTTCGCAGACTGCGGCCAGCGCCTCGGCGGCCCGCCGATGCCCGTTGCCGGCGTTGGCGTATAGAATCATGGCCTTCATCGCATCTCCTCGTCTGATCATTCACAGGTTCGGCGGTTCAAAAAACGGTTAACGTTACAGCAGGGTTTCAATCGGGCAGCGCTCCGTTCATAGAATGCCCCATTTCGATTTTACGGTGAGGAAATGCTATACCTCGCCGCAGGTCATGACAATGCAATCCGCAGGGAATGAGGCGGGATAACCCCCAGCTTGACTATTTCGGTTCCGGCCGTCATTTTCCCTTCAATGGGGATGGTGATGCCTGAACGGCTGAAGGGCGCCATACCGTCTCTTGAAAAGTGAATGCCGGAGCTGCCGATGAAAAACATGCAGTACGATTTACTCGTTATCGGATCCGGCCCGGCCGGCCAGAAAGCGGCCGTTCAGGCCGCAAAACTGGGGAAGTCGGTTGCCCTCATTGACCGCAAAACGATGATCGGCGGGGTCTCCCTGCACGGGGGGACCATTCCCAGCAAAACGCTGCGCGAAGCCATCCTTTATCTCTCGGGGCTGCGGCAGCGGGTTTTCTACGGGAAAGACTATGCGGTCAAAGACGAAATCAGCCCCATGGACCTCAAAAGCCGGGTTCAGTCGGTTGAAACCCGCGAAATGCAGGTGATCCAGGCGCAGCTGAAACGGAACGGGGTGGATCTGTATTACGGGCAGGCGGGCTTTGTGGATGACCATACCCTGAAGATCTGCAGCGAGGGCCGGGAGGACGAGATCCTGCAGGGCGCGCATATTCTCATTGCCTGCGGCACGCACCCCCGAAGGAGCCCTGATATTCCTTACGACGGCGCGGTCATTATTGATTCTGATGAAATCCTGGAGCTGCCGTTCATTCCGGAGGAGCTCATCGTGGCCGGTGCGGGAATCATCGGGCTGGAATATGCCTCGATGTTTGCGGCGCTGGGCACCGAAGTAACCCTGATCGACAAGAGCACCCGGCTGCTGGAATTTGTCGATCAGGAACTCGTTGAGCGGTTGCTGTTTCACCTGCGCGACCTGAACGTGATACTGAGGCTGGGCGAGACGATACAGACCGTCGGTAAGGACGAGCGCGGCCGCGTGACGGTCAGGCTGGACAGCGGCAAGACGATTCGCTCGCAGGCTTTTTTATATGCCATCGGCCGGCAGACCAACGTCGATACGCTTAATATCCAGGCCGCCGGCCTGGAAGCCGACAAGCGCGGCCGCATTGCGGTCGACGAAAACTTCCAGACCGCCGTCCCCCATATTTATGCCGCCGGTGATGTGATCGGGTTTCCTGCGCTGGCGGCGACTTCCATGGAGCAGGGGCGCACGGCGTGCTGTCATATGTTCGATGCCTGTTTCGGCATCGCCCGGTACCCCCTGCCGTACGGTATTTATGCGATTCCTGAAATCTCGATGATCGGCCAGACGGAGCAGGAACTGACGAGTGCGAAAGTTCCGTACGAAGTCGGGGCCGCCCGGTTTGATGAACTGGCCAAAGGGGGCATCCTGGGCCTTGAAAACGGATATCTTAAAATCCTGTTCGACCCGGAATCCTTAAAACTTCTCGGCATTCACATCATCGGTGAAAGCGCCACGGAGCTGATTCATATCGGGCAGGCGGTTTTCAGCCTAGGCGGCACGCTGGCCTATTTCCGGGACAGCGTGTTCAATTATCCCACGCTGGCCGAAGCCTATAAAGTGGCGGCCCTGGACGGGTTGAACAAATGCTGACCGACGAATCCATGCGCGAAGGAGAGGCCGGAAACATGGATGACCCGGAGAGCCGGCGATGCGATGCGTGCCGGGCCGGCGAGGCGGATTGGAAAAAGTGGGGCCCCTACCTGAGTGAGCGCCAGTGGGGGACCGTGCGCGAGGACTACAGCGCCGACGGCAATGCGTGGGACT
>JBFHGU010000094.1:0-5826 GCA_041582935.1 Pontiella sp. | reverse complement strand
CACTGAATAGCCGGCATGGAATTCCGCGCGGAATTCGGCAAACCGGCCCTCTTCAATCGATTTTCTCATCTCTCTCATAAATTCAAGATAGCAATGCAGGTTGTGCATCGTTATCAGCCGCAGCCCCAGGATCTCGCCGACGTTGAGCAGGTGGCGCACATAAGCGCGTGTAAAATTCCTACACGCATAACAGGTGCATCCCTCCTCCAGCGGGCGCGTATCCTCTTTATAGAGGGCCGCTTTCACAGGGTAGCGTCCACGCCGGGTGGAAACGGTGCCGTTACGGGCCTGGCGGGTGGGCATGACACAGTCGAACATATCAACCCCGCGCGCCACCGACTCCACCATCTGGGCCATTTCACCAACCCCCATCAGGTAGCGCGGTTTTTCGACCGGCAGGTGATCCACCGTGTCTTCGACCCCGCGGATGATCAGCTCATCCGGCTCTCCAACACTCACACCGCCGATGGCGTAGCCGTCGAATTCCATATCGACCAGCGCCTTGGCACACTCCTCGCGCAAATCCGCATAGACACTCCCCTGCGCAATACCGAAAAACAGCTGGCCTTCCGCCCGGGGCGCTTCCCTGCAAATAGCCGCCCAATCTAGGGTTCTGCGTACCGCTTTGCAAGCGTATTCCTTCTCACTGGGGTACGGCGGACACTCATCGAAAACCATCGCAATATCCGACCCCAGCTTGCGCTGGATTTCCATCGATTCCTTCGGGCCGATAAAATGTTTCGAACCGTCCGAATGCGACCGGAACGAAACGCCCTCGTCGGTAATCTTATTCATCGCGCCGAGGCTGAAAACCTGGTAGCCGCCGCTGTCGGTCAGGATGGCCCGGTCCCAGCCCATGAATTCGTGCAGGCCGCCGAGCCGTTCAATCAGGTCGGGGCCCGGGCGGTCGTTCAGGTGATAGGTGTTGCCCAGCAGGATTTCGCAGTCGAGCTCATGCATTTCCGCCGGCGACATCCCCTTCACCGTGGCCTGGGTACCCACCGGCATAAAAACCGGGGTCTCCACCTTGCCGTGTTTCGTGTGAAAAGTGCCGCGCCGCGCTTTGCAGGACGGATCGGTAGCGTGCAGTTCAAATTTTCCAATAGAATTAAGCATTTAGTTTCAGGTGGTTAAGGGTGGTTCTACAAGTACACCGCCGCGCGGATAGCGCGCCGCGCCTCACTTCACATCTTCGTAAAATTTGGCCAGAGACGTCTGGATATACGGAACCAGCCAGAGGAAACCAATGCCGAATGTCATTAAAGCCAGAATCGCCCAGCCGATAAACCGCAGGCTCAGGCAGAACAGCTTCCACTTATTCCCCTTCATCATCCGTTTGCTTCGCGTAATCGCCTCCAGCGGACCGCACGCCTCGTCATCGGAAATAACAAAGAAAGTCATACTAAACTGCAAAAAACACAATAATGAAGCAAAGAGCGCTACCAACGTAAGAATCGCTACTTCAAAGGCTTCAGAAGCAATAATATTTTTCAACGACCCAACAAATTCAGCCACAAAGTACAGTGGCAATAAGGGAATTGCTACATACGCGACCAGAATCAGGCAGAATATGAGATACCCTAAGAAAGATTTCCAAAACCGGCGAAATCCGACAAACAGCAGATCAAGCCGCCCTTCATCATCCTGGGCAATACCCAGGAAAAAACCGTAAAAACCCACAATCAGCGGCCCGGCAAGCGCCAGCTGCACCAGCTGGGCAGCCGCACTTACCGCCCCGCCGGCCGCCTCCGCATTGCCGCCGCTGAGCCCGGAGACCACGCCGACAAAAAATCCGGCCGCCATAATGAAAAAGGTGATCGCCAGCGACAGCGCCGTATAAAGGATATAGCCGATAATACCCCAGCCCCAATTGCCCGAGAGCGATTCCCGCGCCTGCGTCATCAGGTCTTTGTTCGATGTAAACCCGCCGCCTTCGAACCCGCCGCGGCCGGCCCCGCCGCCCGCGCCCCCCGAAGAAGGTAAGGTGATCTGCGGAATACCGCTGTCATTTAATCCTGCCATGATGAGTCCCCTTAAAAAGAATTGGTGGCGGATAATGCCCAAATCCAGCAGGCAAACCAAGCCGGAAGATACGCCCATTCGCGGGTTTCCGGCAGGAATTAAACGTGCTACAAAAACAGCATGAGCACATACGGAAGAATCTACATCTCCTCATCCGGCCTGTTCATCAGCTGGGCCGCAGTGATTATCCTGCACCGCCTGGCCCTGATTCATACCGCACAGCCGTGGCTGGAAACCGCACGGCCCTTCCTGATTGTGCCCTTCATCTTCCTCTACCCCGTCGGCTTTGCCCTCACCTGGTTTGTCGAGCGCAGCATGGACGTGCACTTTAAACACCGAATCCTCGTCTGGATCCCCATGGCCTGCGCCGGCGGGCTCTATGTCAGCCTCGCCGTTCTCTTTTTCATTCACTCCGCGGTATTTTAATCCGACCGGCGCGAAGAGGCGGTTTCTGCAAAGTGGATACTGTAAAAGAGGTTTTCGATCTCCTGCTCGATGTTCATATTGTGGATCAGGAAGTCCTCATCGCTCTTCAGCGCGACCGGCGCAAAATTAATGACGCCGCGGCAGCAGGTGGTTTTCAGGGCTTCAACCATGGCCAGGGCGGCAGGCTCGGGCACCGTCAGCGCCGCCACCTTGATCTGTTTTGTATTCACAAACTCCTGCAGGCGGCGCACATGGAAAATCGGTATCGGCGCATCGGAATCCAGCACGCTCGGATTGGAATCAAACGCGGCCGCAACGCGAATACCGGCCCGCGGAAAACCGCTGTGGTTCATCAGCGCCTGCCCCAGTTTACCGCAGCCGATGATCACAATCTTCTGCTTCTTATCTTTGCCGAGCAGCGCATTAAGCCGCGCGGTAATGTCGTCGATCCGATACCCGCCGCGCTTGTTGCCGGTGATATTGAACATCGAAAAGTCCTTCCGAACGAGCGACGACGAGATCCCGAGCGCATCGGCCAGGTTGTCGGAAAAAACCTTCACCAAACCAAGGGCCTTCATTTTACGCATGACGGTGCGGTAACGAGCCAAACGCCGAATTACTTCCTGATTCCCAAACATAGCCATTCCCTTTGCTGAAACACAGCCGCGGCACCGGCGGGCAGTCGGCCGCGATTTATTGTTACCTATGTAACTTTATATGAATATACGTGACGTGTTTTTGTAATTAATATTACCGGAACAACGTATAAACAACGTCAAAGCCGGTTTTTTTGTTTACCTGTTTCCCCTATGCCTTTATTGCTCGGGTTTTAGAACACACGGCCGCCCTGTTGAGACAGGCCTTCAGAAGGCGCAGCAAAGACAGGCCCGGCCGGGGCCGGCACCGGGAATTCCGTACGGGAGCCGCCGGGGGAAATAAAGATTTAACGCACGAAACGATCCTACTGGAGGGTAGAATATGACAGCAACAGCTGAAGAAAAAATGCTCACACCTGAAATCGATGCCTTCATTGCCGAATGGAAGGACAAGCCGGGCAATCTGATTATGGTCCTGCACCGCGTGCAGGAAGAGTTCGGTTTTATTCCGCGCCAGGCGGCCTTTGAAGTGGCGGACGCCCTCAGCATTCCGGTGGCGAAAATCTACGGCGTCATCACCTTCTACCACTTTTTCAAACTGACTAAGCCCGGCAGAAACCAGATTGCGGTCTGCATGGGCACCGCCTGCTACCTGAAGGGCGGCCAGGACCTGATCGAAGAGTGCGAGCGCATTCTCGGCGTCGGCCTCAATACCGTAACCGAAGACGGCGAGTTTTCCGTTGAAGCAGTCCGCTGCATCGGCTGCTGCGGCCTGGCACCGGTCCTGACGGTCAACGGCGAGGTCTTCGGCAACGTCAACACCAAGGGCATGAAAAAGATTATCGACCAGTACGAAGGAAAGTAGGAATGACGAGCGAGCCGTGAGGCGTGATTATAGACAGTCCCGCCTCAACCGCCGCTCTTCACGGAACCATGCATGCCTCGATCTGCGATTTAATAACGGACCTGGTCCAGAACTCGATCGAAGCGCAGGCGGCGGAAATAACCCTCAGCATCGAGGAGGCCGAAACAAATCTGAACATTGTCATCCGCGACAACGGAAAAGGCATGAGTGCGGAAACGCTGGCCAAAGCCAAAGACCCCTTCTGGTCGGACGGCAAACACCGGCACCGCAAGGTGGGCCTCGGCCTCCCCTTCCTGTTCCAGACCGCGGAAATGACCGGCGGATCGGCAGCGATCGAATCCGAGGAGGGCGTCGGAACCACAGTCACCCTCCGTGTGGATCCCCGGAATGTGGACCTGCCGATGTTCGGCAGTTTTACATCGGCCGCCGTTTCGCTGATGACCTACGGATTTGAAGGAAACCTGACCATCGAGCGCCGCCGGAACGGCCGGCAGTATTCGATCAGCCGGAGCGATCTGGCCGAAGCGCTCGGCGACCTGAACGATGCGGAGAACATACTGCTGCTCAGACAGTTTATAGAAGGATACGAGGACGAATTACTACATGCCGACAGCTGAATCCGAAACAGCGCCCCAAAGAGGCACTGCAGCTCTTCCAAACCGCCGGGTTTGTTTCGGACCGAAAGCTTAGGCATTCGATTTTTCAACGAAAGGTGGAAACAATGGCTAAAATGACACTCGATGAACTGCGCAGCCTGCGCGATTCAAAAAAGAAAGCGATGACTCAGCGCGACGGGGATAAATCCGCGCAGATCATTATTGGAATGGGAACCTGCGGCATTGCGGCCGGCGCGAAAGATGCATTCGATGCATTCCTGGATGAGCTGAGCAGCCACGATGTCCACGATACTCGCATCACACAGACCGGCTGTATGGGCCTCTGCTTCTCCGAACCGACCGTCGAGGTTGTCGTTCCGGACATGCCGCGCGTGATCTACGGCAACGTCGATGCAGAAGTGGCCCGCCGTATCGTTCGCGAACACATCATCGGCAAATCGCTGGTTTCGGATCACATCTTCGACAAACCGGCCCAGGACATCATCGATCAGGAGGGTAAATAACCATGGCATTTAAAAACTATATCCTCGTCTGTGCCGGCACGGCATGTGAATCCAGCAAGGGCATTGCGCTCTACGAAGCACTCGAGGCCGAACTGAAAGCTCAGGGCGTCGAAGAGGAAGCCCAGCTCGTGAAAACCGGCTGCTTCGGCTTCTGCGAACAGGGCCCGATCGTTAAAATCCTGCCCGACGAATCCTTCTACGTGAAAGTCGGCCCGGAACACGCCGCCAAAATCGTCTCCGAGCACATCATTAAAGGCCGCCGGATTCCCGAACTGCTCTACGATAAAAACCAGGCTGCCGGCGCCAGCACCGCCAGCATCGACTTCTACCAGAAACAGCAGCGCATCGTCCTGCGCAACTGCGGCGTCATCAACCCGGAATTCATCGATGAATATATCGCCCGCGACGGCTATGCCGCGCTCGAAAAAGTGATCTTCGAGATGACACCGGACGAAGTGATCCAGGAGCTCAAAGACGCCGGCCTGCGCGGCCGCGGCGGCGCCGGCTTCCCCACCGGCGTGAAATGGGGCTTCACCAAAAATGCGCAAAGCGACCAGAAATATATCGTCTGCAACGCCGACGAAGGCGACCCGGGCGCATACATGGACCGCTCCACCTGCGAAGGCGACCCCCACTCCGTGCTCGAAGCCATGACCATTGCCGGCCGCACCGTCGGCGCCAACCAGGGCTTCATCTACATCCGCGCGGAATACCCGCTGGCCATCGAGCGCCTGGAAAACGCCATTAAACAGGCCCGCGAATACGGCCTGCTTGGCGAAAACATCCTCGGCTCCGAT
>JBFHGU010000093.1:0-6034 GCA_041582935.1 Pontiella sp. | reverse complement strand
AGCGATGACGAAGTGCTGTTCTTTATTGAAAAGCATAAGCTGATGGGCCTGGGCGTCGGCCTGATCGATATCCATCTTCTTGCGTCCTGCAAACTGGGCAAAACTAGACTGCTGACCAAAGATAAACGACTGCGAGCAGCGGGCAGAAAACTCAACGTTCTGTTCGACTGAACGATTCAATGATGAACCACTCATTTAAGACCGTCCTGGCTGATGGCCTCAGGAACATTGGTCAGGGTCTGAAAACCGGGCCGCGGCGGGGCCTTGGCGTCTGCCTGGCGGCGGCAGCGGTCTTTGCCGTCTGTGCGGCCTTGATTGGGCAGCACGGCCGCCTGTTTGAATTTGATGTGCTTGACCTGCGGGAAGCCTGGTTTCTTCCCTTCACGATGCTGGTCTTTCCCTCACTGCTGGAAGAGGCTTTTTTCAGGGGCCTGCTTATTCCGCGCAGCACGGAACTGAAGGCCTCGCGGTCATCGCTGGCGATCATCCTTTTCAGCGCCCTGCTGTTTACGCTCTGGCACCCTTTTAATGCGCTCCTCATCACCGCCGGCGCCCGCGCATGTTTCTACAACATCCACTTCCTGGCCATCGTCTTCCTGCTGGGCATCACCTGTGCGGTCTCCTACCTGGCCAGCCGCTCGCTCTGGATCCCCATTCTAATCCACTGGATCACCATCCTGGTCTGGGTCTTTTTCCTCGGCGGCCGCAACCTGGCCGCGCAGGCCCTGCATTAACCTCCCCGCTCGCCGCATCACGTCAACCGCCCGGGGGACACCTATTCTGCAACAGCGGTTTCCCGCAGGACTTCGCCGCCGAAGGTTTTGACCTGCAGTTTTCCGTCGGAAAACAGCCCGTACGAAGGCGGGTTATTCTCTTTCGGCAGCGAAATCGAGCCGGGATTAAACACAAAAATTCCGCCACGCTTTTCCGCCATCGGCAGGTGAATGTGGCCGAACGCCAGAATATCGCCGGCCCGCAGCGGCGGATGGTCATCGGGATGGTAGACATGGCCGTGCGTCAGGAAAAATTTACGGTCCGCGAGCTGAACAATGCCGTAGGTTTCCATCATGGGATATTCGATGAGCATCTGATCCACTTCGCTGTCGCAGTTGCCGCGCACCGCAATGATGCGGTCTTTATACTGATTCAGCAGCCGGGCGGTTTCGGCCGGATTGTATCCGTCGGGCAGCGGATTGCGCGGTCCGTGATAGAGCGCATCACCGAGGATAATAATCTGGTCCGCCTGCTCTTCGTGAAAGCATTTGAGCGCCGCGTTCAGGCTCGAGAGTGATCCGTGAATATCGGAAATAAAAAACAGTTTCATAGGTATTCCCCCGCAAAAGCAGAAGAACCTGAGGGTTCACCGCGGGGAGTTCAAGTTTTTCTGCACCGGCGCCGAACGCTAAACCTGCAGCACATGCAGGTTGAGCACTTCGATCAGGCGCCGGCGGCTGATGGGTTTGGCCAAATAAGCCGTCATGCCGGCGGCGGTGCACTGTTCGATATCGTCCTTCATGGCATTGGCGGTGAGGGCAATAACCGGAAGATCGCAGTACGGCGCGGGCATGCTGCGGATTTTTGCAGTGCTCGCAAAGCCGTCCATCACCGGCATTTCACAATCCATCAGAACGGCATCGTAAACGGCTTTGCGGACCTGCAGCGCGGCATCGCGCCCGTTTTCAACGCAATCGACCGAGCACCCCGCCTGCACCAGCAGGTCTTCCGCGACCTTACGATTGAGCAGGTTGTCTTCGGCGAGCAGGATGCGCATCCCCGCGCGGTGCAGGGAGTACGGATCGGATTCGCCGCGTTCCCTGGAGCCGCCGCGGTCTTCCGCAACAGGCAGCAGCAGGTTGAAATAAAAAGAGGAGCCCTGCCCGGAGACGCTGTTCACACCGAGAATACCGCCCATGAGCTCCACCTGCCGTTTGCAGACGGCCAGGCCGAGCCCGGCGGCACCCCGGTCCGGCTGCGCTTTGGCAAAATCGCCGGAGTATACAAACCGATCAAATATCCGCTGCTTTTCGTCCGAGGAGATGCCCACTCCGGTATCCACCACTTCAAAATAGACCGATGCCCCGGAAGCGCCGAGCGAATGACACTCGACAACGAGACAGATCGATCCAGACTGTGTGCACTGCAGCGCATTGTCCAGCAGGCCTTCCAGCACGTGCTCCAGCATGACCGGGTCGCCGGCGAGGTATTCCGGCACGTTTGCCTTGCAGGTGCACTCAAGATACAGCCCTTTCTGCGCCGCCTCCTGCTTGAACCGTTCTTCAAGCGCACCGCAGAGCCGGCGGATTTCAAAATTTTCGCATAGGGTCTCCATCTGCCCGGTTTCGATTTTCGCAATGTCGAGCACGTGGCTGATGACGTTCAGCAGGCTCTGCGAAGAATCCTGAATGATTCCCAGGTACTCCTGCTGCTCAGCCGCCGGCCGATCCGCATGCAGCAGCTGCCCGGCACCGACGATATTGTTCAGCGGGGTACGCAGGTCACGGCTCAGGGCGGCAAGGAATTCACTCTTTTCCCGGCTTGAACGCTCTGCATCGCGCCGGGAGGCGTTCGCCATCTCAAGCGCATCCTCCGCCATCTGCCGGGCGGCATGAATACGGCTCTCCGCTTTCTTGCGCAGGCTGATGTCGCGCACATGGATTTCCAGGTGATACCGCAGTCCGACCTGCTGCAGACACGGCATAAACTCCACCTCGATCAGCCGAAACTCTTTGGTACAGACAACGGTCTCCCACACCTCCTGCTTCCCGAGAAACCATTCAGCAAGTTTCACATCCAGCTCCCCGCGGTGGGCTGCAGGAACAAGTTCCTGCACTTGTTTCCCGCACAGGCGGCTGAGATCAATATTCAGCTGTTCGGCCGCCTTCTGGTTTGCAGCGCTCACCCGGCCGTCTTTCTCTACAATCAGGATCGAATCCGGCGAGTTCTCAAAAAGCTGCAGCACCCGGTTCCTGCTTTTCGCGTAGTTAGCTGCACTTTCAGCGGCCCGGGCGCGAATCTGCATGTTGGCATACAGCAGTGCCGCCATCAGCGCCAAGGCGAATATAAATGCTATAGAAAACGTAACAATCATCTATTTATTCACAACCCGTGAATATATATATCATCTTTCAAAGCAATTGCCCCAGCAAATCCTCCATACTTATTCACCTTTTCCGCCGCCGCCCTGGAAACGCCCTGCTTTGACAAAAAGCAGCGGATCAATCATAGATAGGGGATGAAAAACAATATGCGTTTACCCATCTGGCTCTCGGCCTTCGGCTTTCCCGGCCTGGGACAGCTTGCCCAGAAACGCTGGGCCGCCGGAGCAGGATTTTCCGTCGGCTTCCTGATCGGCTTTTTCTGGATCATGACCATTGCCGTTCACAATATTATCGAATTCTATTCGCTGGCATTCGATCCCGCGGCAAACCCCGAACCGTATCCCCTCGGCGCATTCATCGCCCCGCTGCTGCTCGTGATCGTCATCTATTTCGCCTGCCTCATCGATGTCTGCTGTGCGCAGCAGCGCATCAGCACCAAACAGCGCGAAGACGAGTTCCTGAAAGCCCATGAAAGCGCCGATTCCTGAAGTCTTCGAAACACTGCTGCGGCACTACGGCGAGCAGCACTGGTGGCCGGCCGAAACACGGTTTGAAATGATGATCGGCGCAATCCTCACGCAGAACACCGCATGGAGCAATGTGGAAAAGGCGCTCGAAAACCTACGGCGGAACGGGGCTCTGAATTTCCAACGCCTGGAAATAACCGCGCAGGAACAGCTGATCGAATGGATCCGGCCCGCCGGCTTTTTTAACCAGAAATCGGTCTATATTCAGGAAATGATTTCCAATATTCGAACCCGCTTTGACGGCTCGCTGGACAAACTTTTCGCGCTGGAAACGGCTCCGCTTCGAAAGGAACTCCTGAGCTGGAAAGGCATCGGCAAAGAAACGGCCGACAGCATTATCCTCTACGCCGCCGGAAAACCGGTCTTCGTGATCGATGCCTACACCCAGCGCATCTGCCGGCGCCACGGCTGGATTGATGAAAAAACGAAGTATGACGATGCAGCCGGGCTCTTTACATCAAACCTGCCGGAAGAGCCCCGGCTCTTTAACGAATACCACGCCCTGATCGTCCAGACCTGCAAAGACTACTGCACCGCCCGGAACCCAAACTGCGCCGCATGTCCGCTGAAGAAATTTTTGTAATGCAGACGAAGCGCGAAGCTTCGTCTGCGCCGGATTAACCATCGAGCTTCTGCTTAAGCATCTGCATAACGGCGCCGGGATTGGCTTTGCCGCGGCTCGCCTTCATCACCTGCCCCATGAGGAAGTTGATGGAGGCCGCATTGCCGGCTTTATACTCCTCAACCGGTTTCGGATTATTGGCAATCGCTTCATCCGCCCAGCCTTCGAGGGCTGAATCGTCGGAAACCTGCGCCAGGCCTTTTTCATCCATTATCTTCTTCGGCTCGCCGCCGTCATTGAAGATCGCTTCGAAGATCTGCTTACCGCCGCCGGTATTGATCGTCTTGGCATCGATCAGCGCAATAATCTCAGCCAGTTTTTCCGGCGTCACTTTGCACTCTTCGATGGAAGAGCCGGTTTCCGAGAGCAGGCGCAGCATTTCGCCCATGATAAAGTTCGAAACGGCCTTGGCATTTTTCGTGTGGGCCATCACGGCTTCAAAATAGTCGGACGTCGCTTTATCCGCGGTCAGCACGCCGGCATCGTATTCCGGCAGGCCCAGTTCGGACACATAGCGGGCCCGGCGCTGCGCCGGCAGTTCCGGCAGTTCCGAGCGCCACTGCTCCACCTGCTCGGCCGCAATTTTCACCGGCATCAGGTCCGGCTCCGGGAAATAGCGGTAGTCGTGCGCATCCTCTTTGGTACGCTGCACAAAGGTTTCGCCTCGGTCGGGGTTATAGCCGCGCGTCTCCTGCTGCACCTTGCCGCCGGCCTCGAGCACAGCAATCTGGCGCTCGATTTCGTACTCAATGGCATCCTTGATGAAAGCGAAGGAGTTCATGTTTTTGATTTCAACCTTGGAACCCAGCTCCTGCTGGCCGACCGGCCGAACCGAGACATTCACATCGGAACGCATCTCCCCTTTTTCCTGATCGCAGTTCGAAATACCGCCATACTGCATGATCTGTTTCACCGCCGCCATATAGGCCAGCGCGTCTTCAGCCGAAGACATACACGGATTCGAAACAATCTCCATCAGCGCGGTACCGGCGCGGTTGTAGTCCACCAGCGATGCCCCTGCGACATGCGTGTTTTTCGCCGCGTTTTCTTCCTGATGGATCCGCTCGAGCGTGAAGGTTTTCATTTCGCCGTTCACCTCAACCGTCACTTCGCCGCCCAGGCAGATCGGCTCGTCGGCCTGCGTGATCTGGTAGTTTTTAGACATGTCCGGATAGAAATAGTTTTTACGGTCCCACTTGCTGTAGGGATTAATCTCGCAGCCGAGCAGCAGGCCGGCTTTGCAGATCAGCTCGATGGCTTTTTCATTCATCACCGGCAGTGCGCCGGGATAACCCAGGCAGACCGGGCAGACGTGGGTGTTCGGCTCCGCGCCGTATTCATATTTGCAGGCACAGAACATCTTGGTGTTCGTCTTCTGCATGATGTGGGTTTCGAGACCGATTGTTGCTTCATATTCCATGATGAATGATCCGTGAGTCGTGATACGTAAAAATTAGAGTTCCGGCTTCTGTTTATGCCAGTCCGTGGTCTGCTCATAGGCATGGCCGACTTTGAGAATGGTTTCTTCCTGAAACGCGTCGCCGATAATCTGCAGTCCGATCGGCAGGCCGTTCGATGTAAATCCGCACGGCAGCGACAGCGCGCAGTTGCCGGCCAGGTTGATCGGCGTCGTCAGGATATCGTCGAGATACATCTTCAGCGGATCGGCCGTCTTCTCCCCCTTTTTATAGGCGGGCGTCGGCGTGACCGGCGCCAGGATGGCGTCGCACTGCTTAAAGGCTTCAGTAAAATCATCGCGGATCAGCGTCCGGACTTTCTGCGCTTTT
>JBFHGU010000092.1:0-6193 GCA_041582935.1 Pontiella sp. | reverse complement strand
GTCTGCACGCCGTCGCGTTCGGCCCTGATGACAGGCTGCTATCCGAAGCGCATCGGTTTGGCCGACGGCGTTTTTCTCGCCGGAGATGCGCGGGGGCTGAACCCGGAGGAGGTCACCCTGGCCGAGATGCTGAAATCGGCGGGCTATGCGACCGGCATGTTCGGCAAGTGGCACCTCGGCGACCAGCCGCAGTTCCTGCCGACCCGCCAGGGGTTTGATGAATTTTTCGGCATTCCCTACAGCCATGACATTCATCCCTTCCACACGAATGAAAAACACAATTTCCCGCCGCTGCCGCTGCTGGAGATGGAGACGGTGATTGAGAAGGAGCCCGACGCGGATTATCTGACGAAACGGGTGACCGAGCGGGCGGTGCGCTTCATTGAACAGCACAAAGACGAGCCGTTTTTCCTGTATGTGCCGCACCCGGCACCGCACCGGCCGATTCATGCATCGCCGCCGTTTATGGAGGACGTGCCGGATGAAATCAAAGCGCAGCTGGAAAATGAACAGGGCGTCGATTACGCGACCCGCGATAAAATCTACAGCGCCGCGATCAGCGAGATCGACTGGTCGGTCGGTCAGATCCTCGATGCGCTGAAGGCAAACGGTCTCGATGAGAACACGCTGGTGGTTTTCACGTCGGACAACGGGCCGTCCGTCGGAAAGACCGCGCCGTTCACGGGCAAAAAGGGCAGTTCGTATGAGGGCGGTATGCGGGTGCCGGGCATCATCCGCTGGCCGGGAAAAATTCCCGCCGGACAGACCCTTGATGAACTCATGACCGCCATGGATTTGTTTCCAACCTTTGGAAAGCTGGCCGGTGCTGAAATTCCGTCCGGCCTCGTGATCGACGGCAAAGATATTTTCCCGGTGCTGACAGACAGCGCGGACAGTCCGCACGAAGCGTTTTTCTATTACAAAGGAAATGCGCTCAAAGCGGTCCGGTCGGGCAAATGGAAGCTGCATCTCGGCCGGGCTAAAAACAAAAATGGGCGGGGAATGAGCCGGGGAAAAGGATCGAGCTCACCGATTACTGCTCTGTATGATTTGGAGGCGGATCCGGCGGAAAAGATGAATCTGCTGAAGGCGCAACCCGAGGTCGCGGCCCGTCTGCGGGAACAGGCGGAGGCATTTGAAGCGGATCTGCACATTCGTCCGGCGGCTGTTGCGGCGAACCCGGAAACTTTGACGCAAAGGAAAAAACAATGAACCGGCGAATTTTAATTTTTGCGGCGCTTGTCGCTTTGGTTTTCTCGGCATCGGTAACGGTTGCCAGCGAGCGCTATGTGCTGCAGTACGATGCGCCGGGCAGGGAAAATTCTGCGGCCAAAGGAAAAAAAGGCAGGAACAAAGGCCTGGGCTACATCCAGACCGCACTGCCGCTGGGCAACGGCCGGCTGGGAGCCATGTTTTCCGGCGGCATCGAAACCGAGCATCTGCTGATCAACGACATCACACTTTGGATGAATGCGAAGCGGGGGATGGATGAGGTGTCCCAGTCCGGCACGCGCCGAGTGGACCCCGCGGATTTTGAAAGGGTCCGGCAGGCCTGCCGCGACGGGAAGTACGGAACCGGCGAGGGGAGCATGGAAAGCCTGGCCACGGAATACCTGAGCAGCCAGGAACCGCTCGGAAACTATGCGCCGTTCACGGATGTTTATATTTCCACCGGGCACGATCCGGCGTCGGTCACGGACTACCGCCGTTCGCTCGACTCGCGCACGGGGCTGGGAACCGTCAGCTATTCGATCGGTGCCGGAACCTTCACGCGGGAATTTTTCTGCAGCTATCCGCACGATGTGGTGGCTGTCCGTTATACCGCCGAGGGCGCGAAGCTCAATCTGAGAGTGAAAACCACGACGAAGCACAAGGGCGCTTCGGTTAAAGCCGCAGGAAGGCAAATCTTTTTGACCGGCGCGGCCCGCATGGTTCAGGACGATGTCGAGTTCATGCAGGTGGTGCAGGTGGATGCCGCCGACGGAACCGTGATGCCGCAGGCGGACGGGTCCGTGAAGGTGGAAGGCGCGAGCGAAGTAGTCATCCTTCTGGCGGGGTATTGCGACTACCTGCCGGTCTATCCGGCGTTCAAGGGGCGCGATGTTAAAAAGGACAGTTTCCAAACATTGGAAAATGCAGCGGCGGCGGGCTACGCCGCTCTGAAAAAAGCGCATGTGGATGATGTGTCGGCGCTGATGAACCGCTGCGGCCTGGAGCTGGATTTTAAACCGTCCGGCCTGACGACCGATCAGCTCGTTAAAGAACCGGGCCTGGAGCTGGAAAATCTCTACTTCAACTACAGCCGCTACCTGCAGATCAGCTGCTCGCGCGGCGCTCCGGTGCCGTCCAACCTGCAGGGCCTCTGGAACGAAGACCTCAAGCCGGTCTGGAACTGCGACTATCACACCGATATCAACGTGGAGATGAACTACTGGATGGTTGATCCGGCCAACCTGTCGGAATCCTTCCGCCCCTTTGTGGAATGGATGAAGATCCTCGCTGAGTCGGGCGCGCATACCGCGAAAGAAACCTTCGGCATCGATCAGGGCTGGAGCATGGGCCTCAACGGAAATGTCTTCGGCTTTACCGCGCAGAATGAGCACGGCCGCCGCGCCCAGCAGGCCGCGCACTGGCTCTGCCAGAACCTCTATGAACACTACGCGTTCAACCGGGACCGCGCCTATCTCGAAGAGATCTACCCGATCCTCAAGGGCGCCGCCGGATTTTTTGTGGAGTTTCTCGCTCCGTGGAAGGACGGCACGCTGGTGGTTTATCCGACCTGGTCGCCGGAAAATGTCTATCTGGCGAAGCAGCACGGCAAACTGAACAAGCAGGCCTACGGCGCGTCGTGGGACCAGCAGCTGGTGCTGAATCTCTTTACCGACTGCATCGAAGCCTCCACCGTGCTGGGCCGCGACGAGGCCTTCCGCAAAACCCTGCAGGAGATGATTCCGCGGCTCTGCCCCCAGAAAATCGGGCAGCACGGCCAGCTGCAGGAGTGGCCGGAGGACTGGGATAACCCGAAAGATGACCACCGCCATCTTTCGCACCTGATTGCCCTGCATCCGGGCCGCGATATTTCGCCGCTTACCACGCCGGAGCTTTATCAGGCGGCTCTCGTGACCATGAGGCACCGCGGCGACGCCTCCACCGGCTGGAGCACGGGCTGGAAAACCTGTTTCTGGTCGCGCCTGCACGACGGCGACCACGCGCATAAAATCTACCGGTTCCTCACCTCCAAACGGGCCTACCCGAACCTGTTCGACTTCCATCCGCCGTTCCAGATTGATGGCAACTTCGGCGGCACAGCCGGCGTCTGCGAAATGCTGCTGCAGAGCCATCTGCGCAGCGTGGACAACCGCGCGAAAACCATCGAAGAGGCCGCCTTTACGGCCTACAAAAAAGATCCGGATAATCCGAAGCATTTTGTGCCGGTGGTGCCGGATGAAAAACTGGCCGCGGCCCCCTGCATCCTGCATCTGCTGCCGGCGCTGCCGTCGGCCTGGCCGAACGGCAAAATCCATGGCCTCAAAGCGCGCGGCGGCTTTGAGGTGGATATCGAGTGGCAGAACGGACAGCTCGTCCAGGCGACCATCCGCGCCAACCGCGACAGTCAATGCCGCATCTACTCCAACGGAACACTCAGCGAATTGATTTCGCTGAAAAAAGGCGAATCGAAGGGCTGGAAGTAGGATCATTCAGCTTTCCGGAAAAAATGTGGTTATGAAGTTTAAAAAAACCTTATTTTCCATCGCGGTTGCTTCCATGACCTGCACCTTGCAGGCGAAGCCGATTGTGCTTGATAAGTCCGGCGGCCTGATTGTTGAAACGCTTGATGCGGCTGCGCCGGACGACGCGGGTGTGCTGCTCTCCCGCGAGCTGGAGCTGCCGCCCTTTGAACGCGGTGTCTGGTTCAGCGGGGGGCTTGGATCCGGCTTTAAGTGGCCGCGGCTGGCCAACCAGATGACGCCGTGGTTTGTGCACAGCAACGACATGTCCACGCTGTTCGCGGAGCCGTTTTTCAAGAATCCTTGCAGTACGGTTGGAAAGGGCGCGCAGCCGCAGGCCATGTTTGCGCTCTATCAGCTGGCGACGGGTGAGTACCTGACGCTGATGCCGCTGTGCAGGGGTTCGACCATGAGCTGGCTGAACACTTCGGAGAGCGGTGAGGTTAGCGTGGTACTCGGCAACTTCGGTAAAGGCAAGGAGAACGGAAAATTTCCGCTGCTGGGCTGGGCGAAGGATCGGGATATGTACGCCTCGCTGAATAAGGCATGGGCGCTCGTCATCGACGAGCTGGACGGTTCAACCGACTGGCGCATGAACAAAACCTATCCGGAGGCGTTCAAATATCTGGGCTGGTGCTCCTGGGAGCATTTCAGGAAGGAGATCAACAGCGATAAGCTGGTGCATGCCGCGCAGCAAATTGAGGCCAGCGGCCTCCCGATCCGCTGGTTTCTGGTCGATGACGGATTCCAGCAGTACGGAAAGGTGCTGCAGAGTTTTGCGCCGAATCCAGAGACCTTCCCCAACGGCTGGGAGCCGCTGCTGTCGATGCGCAAGGAGGACGGGATTAAGTGGTTCGGCCTGTGGCACTCCTACATGGGGCTTTGGAACGGGATCAGCAAGCAGAACGATTTCGGAGAGCTGAACAAAGATTTCATTCCCTTCGGCAAAAATCTCGGGCCGGGAAAATCAAAGGAGGGCGCGCAGCGCTTTTACGATGCCTTCATCGGTTCGGCAGCGGACTATGGTTTTGATTTTGTGAAGATCGACAACCAGTCTCTCTACAACAATAAACAGAAGAACGTAGAGAGCAGCGTGCAGATCAATGGCTGGATGACCGAAGCGCTCGAGAATGCCGTGAAGGCCCGGATGTCGCAGGGCATGATCAACTGCATGAGCCAGGGATCTCCGCAGGTGCTGGGTACCCGCTATTCGGCGGTGTCGCGCGTCAGCATCGACTATAAACTGAACGATCCGGCCAAGGCCAAGGCTCACATTGAACAGTCCTATGTCTGCACCCTGTTCCAGGGGCAGACCGTCTGGCCGGATCACGATATGTTCCACTCGTCCGATCCCGACTGCGGGGAGCTGATGGTCATTTCGAAAGCCATGTCCGGCGCGCCGATTTACCTCTCGGACAACCCGACTGATTTTCACGATGCGTTTATCCGCCCGCTGGCCTATGCGGACGGCGAGTTGCTGCGTCCGCTCGCCCCGGGCGTCCCCCTGCCGGATTCCGTGATGATGGATGTCTACAAGAGCGGCAAGGCATTTCGCGTGATCGCCCCGCTGGCCAATCAATGTGCCGCGATTGTCACCTATAACCTGTTCCACCCGGGTGACAAATCGATCCGGACCGAAATCACTGCGGCGGACTACGCGCATGCGTCCGGCATGATCCAGCCGTATCCGGGGCCGTGGGAGTTGCCGGAAGAGGGGCTGGTCATTTTTGATTGGCGCAAGGGGTCCGGCCGTAAGCTGGACGCGCCGTATCCCGTCGAACTGACTGGTTTCTCGGACCGCCTGCTGCTGCTCGCGCCGATCCGGAACGGCTGGGCTGTCATCGGCGCGCGCGATAAATACCTGTCGCCGGCGGCTGTAAAAAAGGTGGATGCGAATTTCCAAACCTTGGAAGTTATCATGGCCGAAAGCGGTCCGCTCGTCATCTGGAGCGCCACCGGAACGCCGCAAGCGGAAGGCATTGCCGCGAACGATCTCGGCAACGGCTTTTGGCAGTTTGAGCTGCCGAAAGATAAAACCGGTATTACGATCCGTCGATAGGGCCGTTCAGAGGCATCACGCGCCCCCTCGTTCCTCGGGAGGCGCGTCCTACACAGGAAACGTGCAGCTTCGCTGGCGTTATAGCCAGCGCGGTTCTTTGCGCAGCAAAGGCCGCGTGGTTTTCAGGGGGTGATGCCGTCGACAAAAGATCGAAATCGCGTTCGGAGATCTCGATCTACCCTCGAAATCATTAGTAAAAAGGTGGTTGCCGACCTCCGGGCGGCAATGCCGTAGACTGCTGCCGGGCTCATCAGGGATTGGAAAATTTGTTCGCGGGATCAGCGCACCGTGCCGGACACGCAGGCGTAGAATGGACAGGTTTCGTATTCGGTCGATGGGATTGATCCTCACGCGCCCCCTCGTTCCTCGGGAGGCGCGTCCTACACAGGAAACGTGCAGCTTCGCT
>JBFHGU010000091.1:0-6218 GCA_041582935.1 Pontiella sp. | reverse complement strand
GAAAACATTCATCGGAAGATCCGCCGAACCGACCAGCCCGCAGCAGGTGACCGCCCCGCCATACTTCGCGGCTTTAATCGCCGCGGCCAGCGTTTCGCCGCCGACGCAATCAACGACTCCGGCCCAGACCGGTTTCATCATCGGCCGCTCGCTGCCCTCCAAAACATCGGAACGCGCAATCACCTCGTGAGCACCGAGCCCTTTCAGATAGTCCGATTCCGATGCCTTGCCGGTGGCCGCCGTCACTTCAAATCCTGCTTTGGCCAGCATGGCCACCGCCAGGCTGCCGACGCCGCCGGTCGCGCCGGTTATCAGTACCGGCCCCTGCTCCGGTTCCACGCCGCTGGCGATCAGCTCCTGCAGCGACATCGCCGCGGTCAGTCCGGCCGTTCCGAGCATCATGCTCTCTTTCAGGCTCAGCCCCTCCGGCAGCGGAACCGCCCAGGCACTCGGCACACGAATCAGCTGCCCGAACCCGCCGTCGGTGCCCATGCCCAGGTCATAGCTGGTAACAATCACAGGATCGCCCGGCTGAAAGCGCCCGTCTTCACAGGAAACCACCTCGCCGGCGGCATCAATTCCGGGCGTATGCGGAAAAGTTCGACTCACGCCGGGATTACCGGAAGCCGAAAGCGCATCCTTATAATTCAGCGAAGACCAGTGCACCTTCACCAGCAGATCGCCCGGCGGAAGCTCATCCACCCGGCGCGTCACCACCGACCGTTCAAAGACCTTCTTCTCAACCTGCCGAACCTGAAACGCACTGAAATCCATGACCTTTTATCCTTTTGATGAAGCGACTATACGGCACCGCGTGTCGATCCCTGTCCGATTTCTAGTAATAATTCTGCCGGCCATAGTCCCGGCCGCGGTTATAGATATTTTTGTTGAGCTGGTTTTTATAGTTCCGCAGCTGCTGGTCGGAGCTTCCTCTGTACGGTTTCTGTTTGCTGATATATTGCGAGGTATGAGCCTGTTGCGGGGTGTAGCCGGCGTTGTAGTTGCCGCTGTCCCACCAGGGGCGGGGCTTCGGAGGAGGCTGGTACATAGCGGCCTGGCGGGCGGCCTCGGCAGCCTGGGCACGCTGCTCGGCCAACCGGGCTTCGTACTCCGCCCGGATGCGCCGCTGTTTTTCCTCTTCGGCCAGTCGCGTGTTAAATTCATAAAGGGTGTCGCCGCGGTTGAAGGCATCCAGGGCCCGGGCGTGTTGGGCATGCCCGACGGGATATTTTCGCATGTACGAAGCCAGCGCGGACCGTTCGCCGGCGCTGAATTCCCCCGATCCGCGACGGTCCAGGCTGCCGGACAGCGCCGTAAAATAGGCTTTCATGCTCTCCCGGCTGCTTTTTTCCAGGGTTTGGAAATGCGCGCGGAATACCGCAGAGGGCAGATGCGGCCGCCGCACATAAAGCGCTTCAAAATAATACGGAGTTTCCTCCGGACGGCGGGTCAGCACTGGATTTAAACTCCGGCTGATGAGCCGGGCGGCGGCAGCGGGATCCATCTGCGCGGCAGTCAGCGCCGGGTTGATGCGCTGCGCGGCGGCTTTAAAGAGCGCAATCCGGTCATCCTGATCCCCGGCCCGGTTCAGCTGATCCGGCAGCTGGCCGCTCAGCTCCTCAAGGATGGTGTTCAGATTGTCGCGCGCCAGCGCACGCCACGCGAGGGTGCGCGGATCGCCGGCGCCATCGGTGTAGCTCATTTTTTTGGGATCGCGCGAACCCCCGTGGAAACGGAGCCCGGTGCCGGAAACAACCAGCTCGCCGGCGCAGACGTGGTTTCCATAGATGCGGCCATGGCCGGAAAGAGAGATCGGACTGGAGGCATATTTTCCCAGGATAAAGTCGATGCGCCCGCCGTTGGCCACCTGCAGGGCGCCCGGTACTTTTTCGGTGAGCAGGACCCGGGCGTTGTCGGCGATGATGGCGCTGCGGCCGAAATCGGATCGTTCCCAGCTCGCGAAATCGACATTGCGAAGGAAGAGGCGGCTGCCCGGTGCAGCGCGGAGGGCTTTGCGGTTGCCCCGGCTGTCGGCAATCCTGAACCGTCCGTCCCGGACGGCTGTTTCGACGCTGACGGTCAGGTTCTCCAGCCAGAGATCGCCGGCGGACGTGGTGATGATCGGATCGATTTTGCTCGCGTTCGGAACGGTGAGTATTGACGGATTTTCCGCATCGGCCGAACCGCGGATTACAATCCCTTCCGGCAGCTGAACCGCTTTTTCCAGCACGATCGTTCCCGGCGCCAGCTCGATGCGTTCCCCCGGCTGAACTGCGGCCAGGGCATCATAAAATTCTGCCGCATTACCGACCTGATAGTCGGCCGGCCCTTCCAGGTTCAGTGCGGTGGATTGAAGTCCTCTTGTGGCGGTCAGGTTCGGCTGCGGCGCACCGCTCAGGGTTGAATTCCGAAAGACAATTTTTCCAAAGCATGGATCCAGTTCAGCGCGGGTAAAAACCCGGCAGTCGTCAAGTGCAAGCGCGGTCGGGGACCGGAACTCGAAAAGGTCCGCACGACCGGTGACAAAAACAGAACGGCTGACCCGTCCCCCTGTCGAGGCGTCATCCACAAACCGGAAACGGCTTTGCTCCGAAACCAGCTGGTCGGCTTCAAATGTTCCGGACAGATCGAAGGAGGAATCGCGGCTTTGCGCATCGACCAGATAAAGCCCGGCGGCGGAACCGCTGACTCCGACGAGATCGGATGCTTCGATCCAGACCGAGCCTTTGCCACGGAAGGTGCGCCCCTCCACCAGGCCATGCGACAACGCAACAACCCCGCCCTCTTCGAGGGTCCAGACCCGGCCGGTCGGGTGGGAGGAAGAGGCGCTGACTCCGTCGAGTTCCCAAAGCCGGCTGTGGAACGGTGTTGTGCCGGTGAGATAGATCATGCTGCTGCGCGGCGGTTTGGTGATGCGTAAAACCGGAAGCGACGCGGTATCCGCCGGAAGCTCTATCGATCCAAGCACCATCAGCTGTTGGCCGGGTGCCAAAGCCGACCAGACCGTATTCCAGTTTTTGATATTCCAGGAGGTATAAAAGACGTCGGAAACCCGGAGCGGAATCGCCGGATCGTTTCCGGCGGCCGCCAGACCCGCCGCTTTGGCCCGGAAATAAAGCGGAAGATCGCGGCGTCCGGCGAGCGCACCGAGTGCCGCAAGGTGTTGCGGATCGGCCTGCTGCTGAACCGCAAGGTAATGATAGACAAACTGCGCGGTTGCTTCATTTTCGGTGTTGCGCAGTGCCGCAAGGTAAGGTTCGGCCTCGGTTTTTCCCTGTATGAAATTCAGATGTTGCTGCAGGGTCGGAGTTCCATCGGCCGCAAGGATTTCAAACGAAAAATCCGGTGAGCGGAAGACGTTGGGTTTGAGCTTCAGTCCCAGCGCAAGCCAGAGGCGGAGGGCGTCATCGCCCTCCCCGGCAGTAAGCGTTTTGACCACGGGCTGCAGTCCGGTGAGCGGATCGGTGAATGATTTATAATCCATAAGCTGCAGCGTCAGCGCCATGGCATGCAGCAGGCGGCTCTGGTCCGAATAAACGGTTCCGTTGAAGGCCGGGGTGGCATCGAGCGCAAGCCCGTTCAAATCGAGGGCCAGGGCGGCAACCTGCCGGTGCAACAGTGCCTGGATATCGGTTTCGGAGCGCCGCAGGCGGTGATCGCACAACGAGAGAAGCAGCGGCCAGTTCCCCACGCGGGCGGCCAGCGCAAGCGCCTCATCGTCCACGGAAAAACCGGCGGGACTGAGCCGCCACAACTGCTCCAGCACACCGACCGCAAAATCATCCTGATCCGCTTCGAGAAAATGCCGGTATAAAACACCCAGACCGGCTAAATGGGTCGGATCCTTTCGCAGGCCTTCCTGCAGATCCAGAACGGCCGCGGCTTTTTCTTCTGCATTGCCGCTTTTCATGCGGGCCAGCGACTGGCTGATCAGCGCATCGTTTTCCGCAATCAGCGGCTCGATCCAGGCCAATTGTTTTTCAGGATGTTCCGCTTCGGCTTCATAGCCGGACCAGATGATTTCCGGCCACTCCTGCAAGGCTTCCGCCGCCTCGCGCCGTTTTTTCCAAAGATTGGAAGTCATGCGGTTCTGAAGAATCAGCGGATCAAAATCCTCCAGCGCCGGGACATCGGAAGATGCGATGTTTTCCAAGGATGCATCTGCGACGGTCTGTTCCGCATCGAAATAAACCATCGCCAATCGGCGCGGAAGCGACGCGGCGTCATTCCCGATCAGGGCGGGTTCCAGGCGCCGGTCGATCTCACGGAAAATTTCCGCCGTGGCGAGCTCATTTTCAAAGGCGCGGATTTCCTGATAGAGCGGATATTCCTCCGGATTCGCATCCAGATATTCCAGCCAGACTTTCAGCAACAGGGCATGATTTCGTGCCTGCGCCTGCAGGGGCAGCAGCTGCGAATTTTTCAGGGTAATAATCTGGTCGATGGATTCAATCAGTTCCGGTTCCGTTACGGCCGCATCCGCTTTTTTGAACAGCGGCTGCGCTGCGGCTTCCAGTTCGTCCCATGTGTTCGGCGCAGTTTGAAGGAACGCTTTTATTTCCGGATCCGGCATGTCATCGGGCGGTTCGGGCAGATAATTCTCGAGGGCTTTACGCCGCTTTTCCTCTTCGTAGGATTCCTGCACGGGGGCCCATTCCAGCAGGGCAACCGCCAGCGCGGCATACTCGGCATAGCTCAGATCCTTCAGTGCCTGTTTGGCCTCCGTCGCATCATTCAGCGGCGTGAAAAATTGCCCGGGACGGGACGGATCGGGACGGTAATGCGCGAGCCAGAGAAAACGAATCAGCTCTTCGGCCGTGCCGGACACCGCGGCGGTATCGCCGCTTTCCTGCGCCTGCCGGAAAGCGGCTAAACGATTATTCAGCAGATTCGGGTATTCCGCATCGATGCGCGCCGCCGTCAGCGGTAGTTCAAAGGATCCGCTGCGTTCATAAATCGCGGCCATCGGCTGCATCGAAATCATGCCTTCGAAAACCGCCCACTGGAGTTCGCCGAGAATCGGCGCAAAGGCATCATCCGGCGCGGCAGTTCGAAGGTATTCGCGTACATTGGCCCAGGCGGCAGAATAATCGCCGGCCTCGGTCAGCGCCTGGATTCGCAAGGCCTCGATGCGCCGACCTTCGGCGGCATCGGGCCCCAGCGCGAGCGCGTTTTCCAGGGATTGGAGAGCGGCAGCGGGTGCCCCGAAATCAAGATAGGCACCGGCCATGGCCGTGAGCGGCGGAATCTCGCCGGGGGCGGAACGCTGCCAGGCGCGCGCATTAAGATACGCCTGATCCGGCCGTTCCGCGGAAAGCGCCTGCTCCATGGCGGCGCCATATTCAGCCGGAGTCCGTTTCAACAATGAGTTCTGTTCGAAAACCGTTTGCGCCGCTGTATCGAATATCGCCGGCAGAATAATCAGGGCCAGAACGGCCGGGTTGTTTCTCATCTCGCTCTATTCCTTTTTGCACTGCGTTGAATTCAAGCCGGTTCCCCGGCCGGCAGCCGCAGTCCTTCCTTTCGTTCACGCTTCATACGGAATGCGCCACCTGAATGCTAATGAACATATCTGCAACGGAATTGGTATTTCGATACGTATTTAAGAAAAATTTTTGCACCCCGGAATGTGCCGCTTTGGTGCTCAGCCGGCCTGCTGGCCGAGCAGTTCTTTCCATCGTTTTCCGGACGTCCGGCCTTCGAGGATGTTGACCTCCTCCTGTCCGGCTCCGCCGCGCCATTGTAAAAAGCCCTCGGAATAGTAGGTCGGCTCAACCGTATTCTGCGGTTTTACAAAGGAAACACGATAACGGTGCCGGTCGGTTTCAAGACAGCCCCCGGCCCCGAACGAATACCAGGGAATTTGAAACCGGCGAATGGAGTCCACCGGAATGGAAAAAAGTTCCATGGGAAAATGAAATTCCCCATCGCCACCGGCGCTGCATCCCGCTTCGCTCAGCAGCTTCTTCAGCCGGCTGGTGCTGAAGGTTCCCTGTTCAAAAATCAAACAGGTTAACTGACCGTTTTCAAGGTGCAGCAGTCCGGGCAGACTGTTGATCGGGCCGTCGAGCAGCCAGGCTTTACTGGTGAAAGAAGCGCAAGACATGGGCATGATTCCTGTATTCATTTATCCAAGGCGAAATCGTCTTTTTGTTCGGGCGGTCAGCTGCCGCGTTCGAGGGCCAGCATGGAGCGGCCGTTTTTGTAGAGCGTGAGCG
>JBFHGU010000090.1:0-6541 GCA_041582935.1 Pontiella sp. | reverse complement strand
TCCACCGCCTCCACCGGCCATTCCGATGCCTGGCGGCCGCGCTTCCTGACGGACGGACACACCCCGTACATCATGGATACAGCCCGCGGCGCCAAGACCCAGGCTTTTATCCGGCTCGGCGCCGCACCGCCCGCGCTCACCATCGATCTGGAGCACCCGCAGGACGTGTCGCGGATCCACCTCCATGCAGTCGACCAGAGCGCCATGGTGCCGCAGGCGCATTTCAGCGACTTCGGCATGCCCCGGCACTTGGTCATTGAAGGGGCCTTGAACAGCGATTTTTCCGATGCCCGCCTCCTGCTTGAAGTGCACAGGGACAGCGCAATCGATGCGGGACCGATTATGATGTGGCGCTTTCCGGAAACGCGCTGCCGCTACGTCCGCATTACCGCCCCGACCCCCAAGCCGAACCTCCGCCTGCCCCCCGTCCACCGCGGCTCGCTCGCTCGTTCCATTCCCGCCGACCTGCTGCCGCTGGACGATGATTCGCCGATTTTCAGAATCGGCTTTGCCGAAATCGAACTCTTTTCCAACGGGACCAACGCCGCCCGCGGCAAGACCGTCAGCATCGCCAACCTCCCGGCAAAAATCTGGGGCCAGCCGTCCGCGCTGACCGACGGCAGCAATCTTTACGGCGAAATCCTGCCCCTGCGCCAATGGATGCACCAGCTGGCCCGCCGCCATGAACTCGAAAAGGAGCGCCCGCGGGTTGAGGCCGCAATCGCCCGGCAGCTCGCCCGCCAGAAAACCAACCTCCAGCGCATGTACCGGATTACCGCCCTGCTGACCCTCGTCATTGCCGCCGGACTGATTCTTTTCCGCCTGATCCACCTGCACCGCATGCAAACCATCAAAAAGCGCATTGCCGCCGACCTGCACGACGAGCTCGGCGCCAACCTGCATGCCATCGGCCTCTTCAGCGAACTGGCCAAAATGGAACTCGCCGAAGCCGGCAATGCACCGCTCGAACAAAACCTCGATGAAATCCGGAACCTCTCCGAAACAACCGCCGCCGCAACCCGCTGTATTTCCCGCATGCTCGATGCCGAGGGCAACCACGAAAACCTCGTGCAGGAAATGCAGCATACCGCCGACCGCTTCCTCGCGGATCTCCGCCACAAAGCCTCCTTTCCTTCGGAAGAGACCCTCCAGCAGCTCCCGCCGCGCAAGCGCATCGATCTCTACCTGTTTTACAAAGAGTGCCTCACCAACATCATTCGCCACTCCGGCGCATCCGAGGTAAAAACCGCACTCACCCTCAGCGACCGCCGCCTCACCCTCTCCGTATCGGACAACGGCATCGGCCTCAACGGCCGCGTTCCGCACTCGCTGAAACGCCGCGCCCAGCTCATGCACGCAAAACTGAAAACGGACAGCAGCCAAAACGGCACTGAAATTATACTTAAACTGCGGGCAAAGCGCCGGCTCAGCCGGAAAGCCAAAGGCCGCGAGGTCCAATATCAATAGTCAGAAACAACAGCAAACAGACCTTCGGCCCACAGGAAGATTCCCATGATAAAAATAATGATCATCGAAGACAATCCGGCCTACCGCAAAGGCATCGGCCGCGCAGTGGAAAAAACCGACGGCATGGAAATGACGCAGAGCTTCGGAACGGCCGCCATGGCCCTTCAGAAAGCGGCCGCCTTTGCAAAGCACGAGCTGCCGAACCTGGTCCTGCTCGACCTCAACCTGCCGGGCCTCTCCGGCCTCGATGCCCTGCCCCGCCTCAAACAGGCGCTGCCCGAGGCCCAGGTGATTATTCTCACGCAGTCCGACAGGCAGGACGATGTGCTCCGCGCCATCGAGCTCGGCGCCGCCGGCTACCTGCTCAAATCCAGCTCCATCCCGCAGCTGCTCGACGGCATCCGCACCGTCCACCGCGGCGGCGCCACGCTCGACCCCGGCCTCGCCGGCCTGATCATGAAGTCCCTGAAAAAAAGAAAACCGAGCGCTGCGCCCGGCATTGAACTCTCGAAACGGGAATTCGAGGTACTGACCCTCATTGCCGCCGGCGAGGTCCAAAAGCAGATTGCCGACCGCCTCGGCCTCAGCATCTACACCGTCGGCGAATACATTGCGAATATCTATAAAAAGCTCAACGTCCACAATGCACCGGCCGCCGTGGCCGAAGCCTATAAAACCGGCATCCTGCCCGGCCGCCCGCCGGGCGGGCCGGAATCCTAAGGAAAGGCTGCGGCAGACCTGCTGGAGTTCGGCACCGCCCTGCGCCGCATGTTCTAAACCTTCCGTTTCGCTCTTTACCCAAGCTTAATCGCGGTTCGGCTGGTTTTTGTAATACGGCTTGAACTCCTCAGCCGGTTCCCGTTCAGAAAAGATGTAGAGACTGATTCCATTGGGATCGAGGATTGAGAAACCCCGATCACCCCATGGATGATCTTCGAGGGGCATGACAGGAGCCAGGCCTGCCTCTGTGAGGCGCTGATATTCTGAATCAACATCATCAACTGCAAAATTATAGATCAACCCGGCAGGATTGCAGGCCGGCGGCGCGGGGTCTTGAGGAGCAATAAACTGCAGCTCTGACGTTTCTTTGCCAAACTGCAGGTTCACATACCATCCACAATCAAACGTGACCTGCGCATCGAAATGCTTCACGTAGAAATCACGTGATTCTTCAACCTTCTCGGTGGTGATGCATGCTGACAAGGTATTGACGATCATGTTATCTCCTTTCCTTGCCGAATGAACGCCTCAAAGGAGCATTCGGGCACAGGGTGTCCGATAAGCTGACGGCGCGGGTTCGGCTAGTATGCTTGGTTTTTTATTGATTCTCGCGCACTCGGATAGCAAAGCTCAATGATATTGCTGCCGGGGCTTCTGAAGAGAATCGTTCTTCCGCCCCGTTGTTCTTTGGGACCGGCAACAATGGTCAGCTTTGCAGACTCAACCCTTCTGACCCAGGAATCAAAGTGCTTTTCCGGCACATCAAGTGCGAGGTGCGCCATGGTGTAAACCGTTCCATCAAACTTTTCATTCTCAATGATTCCAATCACGGGACCTGACTCTAACCCCACATATGCCTGGCGGGGAGCGTCCCATTGCTGGAGCAGGTCAAAACCCAGGAAGGATGTGAAAAACTCAATCTCATCCTCCAGGTTCACGGCATTAAGTGCGATGTGATCCAGTTTCATAATCTTATCCTTCCCGGGCAGCAGGTGCCGCCGGTTATTCCGGTGAAAACCGGAACCAGTTGATGTTGCCGGCCGAGGACTCGCCGCCGAACACGAGATAGACGTCGTGCAGGCCGCCGGTTTCTGCGAGCGGCGCGCTGACGGTTTCCCAGTGCTGCCAGCCGCCGGTTTTGGGTATGGCCGCGGCGGCGATTTTACGGCCGTCGGGCGCATCGAGGCGGACCTCCACCGAGCCGCCGTCCGCAATGTTTGCGGTGCGGAAGCTCACGCGCCGCGCGTCGGTGAGGTCGAGGCATTCAAACTTCAGCCAGTCGCCCGGCTTGATGCTGCCGATATTCATACCGCCGCCGGCATCGCGCGTCTCCTCCTGCCGGGTGCCGCGGGCCTCGGCATACTTTTCGGCTTCGATCTGCGCAAAGGGATCCGCGCTTTCAAGCACATAGACCCCGGCGGCGTTATCGTGATATTTCCCGGTCATCACTTTCAGCGTGGTTCCGGAGAGGCCCCGGGCCGACCAGACGACCGTGCCGTCGCGGCCCTTCCGCTTTTTAAGGGCCTGCCGCTTGCCGCCGTCGAGCTGATAGAAGGCGCGGGAAACGCCGCCGCGTCCTTCGCTCACCACATGCACATCCACCGGCGGCATGCCGCTGATATCGAGCACTTCGGCCAGCAGCGTATGGGCATCCCCCACCCGCGCCAGCGGTAGTTCCGCGGGGGTGACAAAGGCCCAGGCCTTCAGCATCAGGCCGTCGACCGCCAGGCCGGCGGGTTCCGTTTTCACCTGCAGGACATAGTCGCCCGCTTTCAGGTAAACCGCTTTGCGGGAGCTCGCCGTGACCGTTTCCTCGGAAGTCTTAACGGCTTTAAATGCCGCGCGGTCGATCTCCCGGCCGTCGAGCTCCACGCGCACGCTGCCGGATTGGTCGGGGGGAACGCGGCTGCCGATGATGTACTGCGCGGGATAGGGAATGCGGATAGGATATTCGCCGCTGCCGGCCGCTTCGGCCTCGAAGGTATCCGTCACGCGGATTTCGAAATCCTGCGCCGCTGTATAACCGGCCGGGTTGGTATATTCGGCGGTATATGTGCCGGAGCGGTTTTCGGTCAGCACCGAGAGCTCGACCACGCGCTGGTCGGACGAGAATCCGTTCGGCCCGGTCCAGCGCCAGCGGCCGCCCTCCTTCGGCTGCGGTTCCAGGCGCACGGTCTGGCCCGGAAAAACCGTTGCGTCCGACCGCGCTTCGCGGCCGAGCGGCACCTCGACGGAACTGATAATTTCCAGAAAGGGAACCACCGGCGTTTCCGGGTATTCCAGCAGCAGCCGTATCTGTTTGACTGCCGGCGCAGCGGATGCCGGCGCAAGCTGCAGCTGCTGTTTCCCGCCGGACAGTCTGAGCGGCGCAGCGGAACGAACGGTGCCGCCGCCGGCCGGCAGCCGGACTGCTTCCAGTTCTGTGCCGTTGTGCAGCACGCGGACCACACCGCCGGTTGAAGGCGCCGTTTCATATTCGAGGAAGTAGGTGCCGCCGCCGGGCACAGTCAGCACCGCCTGCGCCGAATCTTCGACCGCCGTTTCACAAACCGGCTGGGGCTCGTGGCGCACGCGGTTATTGCGGCCCTCGTCGGTCACCAGTCCGCCGGTAACAATGGTGCACTCCTCCACGCGCTCGCCAAGCCGCATCGGAACCGAGGTCAGGTTATTGAAGGTGATATTCCGGGCCGCATAGTTTTCCGTCGAGGCCAGGCTGCCGATATTCCGCTTGTCGCCGCCCACCTGAATGAAGAGCGACTGATCTGCAATCGGCTCGCGGCTGCGGAAGGTGATGTTGTGATTCCGGCCGACAATATAGGCGGCGCGGTGCTGGCCGTTGACGCCGCCTTCGTTCGGCAGCAGCGTGATTTCGGCATTCATGCCGCTGTCGCGCTCATAGTCGACGCCCAGCGCGGGGCCGTATGACGTGTCGGCATAGCAGTCGACAATATCGCCGGAGCCGATGGCAAAACCGCGCGTGCAGCCGATGGCGGTGGTGCCCTCGACATATTTCTTTCCGCCGGCATGGGTCAGCGTTACGCCCCCGCGCATATTTTTGACAGTGCAGTTGAGGATGGTCGGGTTCATGGCCCGGCGGTTGATGATTTCGCCGTCGATCCAGGTCTGGCCGCCGTCGTAGGCGCGAATACCCTCTTCGCCGGAGCACATGGCATAGCCCGGCGGAATCGGATAGCCGAAGTAGGTCATGAAGTTGACTTTATCCGCAATCGAACCGGTGCCCTTTTCGGCGAGAATGTCGTCGGTTTCAACCATCTCGCCCTCGATATAGCAGCCCTCAATCAGCGGCTGATCAGCCCCCTGCATAAACAGCGCATGGCCGAAACAGCGGTGGATGATCGTGCAGTCCTTCACATGGTTGGCAAAGCCGCGCACCAGCACACCGCAGTGTTTCATGTGCCGAACGACATTCTGCCCGCCCTTGCCGAAGGCCTCGCCGTAGCCGTAGGGATAGGAGCCCTTGGTCGAAAGATGAACGCCCTCGATCCGATTGTGCGCCCCGTCGATGACAATACCCAGCGCCCCTTTGGTTGGCGCGTCATAAACCGACCCGACATCCTCGATTTTCAGGTTTTTAATGACGATGTTGTTGCCCGTCGTCTGCACTTCAAAAATATCGTATTTGCCCAGCGACTGAAAAACGGAGGTCTCCACCTTGAGGGTGACGCCGGTGAAGTCGTAGGTGCTGTCGGAACCGGAAAACGGCAGCAGCGTTTTGCACCAGTCCTGAAAGGTATCGCTGCCGAATTTTCCGGCCTTGGCATCCGCGCCGCGGATCCAGTATTCGCCCGGCGCCATCACCACCTCCACCTTATCCCGGCTCAGGTACGGCATCAGCTCTTCCAGCGAACGGACCGTGACCGGCGCCGCGGAAACCGCATCCAGCAATACTGCCGTCAACAGGCACGCGGCGGAAAATAATCGGTTTATTCTAAATTTCATCCCATTCCTCTGCTGTATCGCTCTATACATACAAAAACTGATGCAGCAGAAGATACCGCATCAGATTACAAAATATCAGGTCGCCTGTCCGACCGCCATTACCGTTTCCAATGGATCATATAAAAATTCCCGCGGAGCGGCCTCCTTTCCTCGATGCGGGCCCGCCGATATTGTAGGGCGCGAACGGTTGAGGTACGAAATCTTCGCGCAGATGCACGCCCGGCTGGAAGGCATCGCAGGCTCAGCCGTTCCAGCCCTTCTATGGGGGATGTCAATCGTACGGCATATAAATCCTTCGCTAAATCAACTCAAGACTGCCCGGTTGCTTTGAGGTTCCGACCGGCCATTTGCCGGGCGGACAACCTTCTATCCGTGCGGGATTCGATCCCCGACC
>JBFHGU010000089.1:0-7564 GCA_041582935.1 Pontiella sp. | reverse complement strand
GGCCATGGAGAGGTCGGTGGTGCGCAGCAGCGCCATCGCCCGGTTGAGGCGATAGTTCTGAATATAGGCGCCGAGCGGAATGCCGGCCGCTTCTTTGAACACAGCTCGCAGGCGCGATTCGGAGAGCTTCAGCTCCCGGGCAATATCGGCCACGATCACCATGCGTCCGCGCCACTCGGCCAGCAGGCGGTTGACGGTGCGCAGCAGGCTGTCTTCGGGTTCGGGCGGCAGGTCGGCGGCACTGTGCTGTCGATCCTGCTTCAGCGAAAGAAGAAGATGAAGCAGGTTGGCTTGCAGCTGTTCGGCCTGCAGTTCCGTTCGGGGTTGATGCCGTTCTTTCAGCAGTTCTTCGAGAGCTCTGTCCGTTTTTTCGCTGATGTTAATGATCCGGTTGCGCAGCGGTTCCAGAAAGGTGCGCGGCTCCAGCTCGAAGGTCATAAACAGCCATTTCAGCTTTGCGGAGTGCAGCAGGCTGAAGTGATGAAACTGGAAGGGCAGGATCAGCAATGCCTGACCGGGCCGGAAGGGAAGCGCCAGATTGTCGACATGGATGCGGCCTTCCATCTCAAGATTAAAGGCCAGCACGAAGCGGTGATGAGACCGGTTCTGCAGGGCCTCCTGCTGCAGTTTCCTTTTTTCGGTGCGCAGGAAACAAAGTAAATTTTTAGGAGTGGGCAGCGATGCGTGCCCGCTCCCTTTAAAATAATCGATCGGTTCTTCGTTTGGCAGTAATGCGTCATTCACAGCGCAAGAATGCCCAAGCTGTCTGAAAAGTCAATATTGTTAAATAACAGGTGAAATAGTGAAAATATTATCCTTTATGGTTTGACGGGGCGTGGCATTCTCAAGGCCTCAACTGAGACAAGGAACGCCATGAAGATCGATGTGAAATGCCAACCGGAGCTGGACCCTGATTTTCTGCCGGCCGCACTGTGGAATCGGGCCTATCGCCGCGCCGTTGAAGAATCTGGAGCCGCGACGGAGGTCTCGATTGCGCTGGTGCGCCCGGATCAGACCTGCACGATTTACAAAACCCGCATTCTTCCGGACGAAGAGGTGCAGACCCTGCGTTATCTGGAGCGCATTCTGAAGTTTCTGCTGTGGCAGCGCGGCGGATGTACGGTGCTGATTGCCGGGTGCGATCCGCTGACTGAAAAACTGGCCGCCCTCTATTCGCCCGCCGGCGCGCGCCGCTTCGATTATGAGTTTTTCGGGGCTAAGACCTACCTTCAGGCGCTGGAGATCAAAGCGTGTGCTGCGGATCAGATTCCCGAGCCGAATGAGCAGGCCATGCCGCTCGGTCGCCACCTCGACGGCTGCCGCATCGGGTTCGACCTCGGCGGTTCCGACCGCAAGTGCGCGGCGGTGATCGACGGCGACGTGGTCTTTTCCGAAGAAATTGAATGGAATCCCTACTTTGAGACCGACCCGAGCTACCATATCGAGGGCATCAACGACACGCTTCAGCGCGCCGCTTCGCATCTGCCGCGCGTCGATGCCATCGGCGGCAGCGCGGCCGGTGTGTATGTGAACAGCGAGGTGCGCGTGGCGTCGCTCTTCCGCGGCGTGTCGGACGCTGATTTTGAATCGAAGGTCCGCCGCATTTTCTTCGATCTGAAAGAGCGCTGGGGCGGAATCCCGTTCGATGTGGTGAATGACGGCGAGGTGACGGCGCTGGCCGGATCGATGTCGATGAACGAAAACGCGGTGCTGGGGGTGGCGATGGGAACCAGCGAGGCGGTCGGGTATGTGACGCCCTGCGGCAACATCACGCCGATGCTTAACGAGCTGGCCTTTGCGCCGGTCGATTATCGAGAGAATGCGCCGGTCGATGAATGGTCGGGCGACCTCGGCTGCGGTGTGCAGTATTTCTCGCAGCAGGCTGTGGCGCGTCTCGCACCGGCCGCTGGATTCGATTTCCCGTCCGAAATGCCGTTTCCGGAGCAGCTCATCGAGGTGCAGGAGGCCATGGCGGCCGGCGATGAGCGCGCCGCCAGGATCTATTCCACCATCGGCACGTATCTGGGCTATGCGATTGCTCACTATGCTGACTTCTATGAAATCCGCAGGGTGCTGCTGCTCGGCCGGGTCACCAGCGGGCAGGGCGGAAGCATCCTCATCGAAAAAGCCCGCGCCGTGCTCGATGCGGAGTTTCCAATGCTTGGAAAACAGATTGAAATTGTAACCCCGAACGAGAAAGATAAGCGCCACGGACAGGCCGTCGCCGCGGCAAGCCTTCCCATGATTGGCCGGTCCGCCGGAGCCTTGGCAAAGAAGGAAGGAAACGAATGAATCCGTATCTTGATTTTGTGAAAAGCATTCAGGCCGGAGTTCAATCAGCGAAAAGGTTGTCGGCTTCCGGCAGGACGCCTGTGGTTGAATCCGATCAGAAGGTGCTGTTGTTTTCACCGCACCCCGACGACGAATGCATCACCGGACTGCTGCCGCTGCGCCTGATGCGCGAAGCCGGCATGCAGATCATCAACGTGCCGGTCACCTTCGGCAGCGATGTCGCCCGCCAGCCCGGTCGCGCCGCAGAGCTCAAGGACGCCTGCGACTATTTGGGATGGAGTATTCAGCTGCGTAGCGGTTTCCAATCATTAGAAAAATCGGATGTAGTCGAGATCCTGAAACAACAAGGCTCGAAGATCATCTTCGTGCCGAATTCCAAAGATTGGAACTCGCGGCATATCGCCACCCATTTTCTGGTGATGGATGCGCTGAAAGAGATGCCGGCGGACTTTTCCTGTACGGTGATTGAAACCGAATTCTGGGGCGCGATGGACGACCCGAATCTGATGGTTGAATCGGATGCGGCAACGCTGGCCGATTTGATCGCGGCGCTTTCGCAGCACACCGAAGAGGTCGCGCGCAATCCGTATCATCTGCTGCTGCCGGCGTGGATGCAGGATAATGTGCGCCGCGGCGGCGAGCTCGTCGGCGGACAGGGCGGTGCCGTGCCGGACTTCGCCTTCGCGACGCTTTACCGCTTGAGCACATGGAAAAACGGCCGGCTTTTACAGGGTGTGGAAAAAAACCGAATGCTGGGAATGAAGGATCATTTAAAGGAGATATTCTGATGGAAATAATTATTAAAAAAGACGCGCATGAAGGTAGCTATGCCGCCGCGCGGGTGGTCGCCCGGCTGGTGCATGAAAAACCGGATGCCGTGATCGGTCTGGCGACCGGCAGCACGCCGCTGAAGCTCTATAACGAACTGATCCGTCTGCACAAAGAGGAGGGACTCGATTTTTCGCGGGTCATCACCTTCAACCTCGACGAGTATATCGGGCTGCCCGCGGATCACGAACAGTCCTACCGCCGCTTCATGAACGAGAACCTGTTTCATCACATCAATATCCAGATGGAGAACACTCACGTGCCCAACGGCATGGCCGAAGACATCACCGCCAGCTGCGCGGCCTACGAACAGTCCATTGCCGATGCCGGCGGCATCGATCTGCAGGTGCTCGGCATCGGCTCCGACGGACACGTCGGGTTCAACGAGCCGACCTCGTCGTTCGCGTCGCGCACCCGCATCAAAACCCTCACCCGCCGGACCGTGGCCGACAACGCCCGCTTTTTTGGCGGCGATGAATCCAAGGTGCCGCATCACTGCATCACCATGGGCATCGGCACCATCATGGATGCGCGCATGAACATCATGCTGGCCTTCGGCGAGAACAAAGCCGATGCCGTTGCTGCGACTATTGAAGGGCCCGTCGCATCCATCATGCCGGCCTCCATCCTGCAGCACCACCCGAACGCCAAGATATTCATCGACGAAGCGGCCGCCTCCAAGTTACAACTGACTGACTATTACCGGTGGGCATACGATGCCAAGCCGGACTGGCAGAAAGATGCGTAAGAATCAAAGGCCGGAAAGTCCAGGATCAACGGCCCATGCAGCAGGAATCGGACTTTTGACTTTTGACCGGCAGACGTGTGACTTTTAACCTGTAAATGTAATGAGGGAGTTCAAATGCAGCTGACGGGCTTGGATTGGGGTTTTATTTTCGGTTTTTTTGCCGTGGCGCTGGGCATCGGGATTGCATGCACGCGGCAGGCCGGAAAATCTTCATCGGACTTCTTCCTGTCGGGGCGCAATATGCCGTGGTGGCTGCTCGGGGTGTCGATGGTGGCCACCACCTTTTCAACCGATACGCCCAACCTCGTCACCGATATCGTCCGCAAAAACGGGGTGGCGGGAAACTGGGTCTGGTGGGCGTTTCTGCTGACCGGCATGCTGACCGTCTTCATCTATTCCAAACTCTGGCGCCGTTCCGAGGTGCTGACCGATGTTGAGTTCTATGAAATCCGCTACAGCGGAAAAACGGCCGCTTTTCTGCGCGGGTTCCGGGCGATCTACCTCGGCGTCTTTTTCAACATCATGATCATGGCATCGGTGTCGCTGGCCGCGATCAAGATCGGCGGGGTGATGCTGGGCCTCTCTCCGGTCAATTGTATTGTCTGGGCTTCGCTGGTGACCGTTCTTTTTTCGTCGCTCGGCGGACTGAAGGGCGTGCTGATCACCGACTTTGTGCTGTTCATCATCGCCATGACCGGTGCGGCGGCGGCCGCGGTGTTTTCTTTGAAAAGTGCGGAGGTCGGCAGCCTGTCCGCCCTGTTCAGTCATCCCGCCGTTGCCGATAAGCTCTCGATTCTGCCCCGTCTGGTTCCGGCCGAGGGCGGCGGCTTTACGCCCGAAAGCATGAACCTGCTGGTTTCCGTGCTGATCATTCCGATTGCGGTTCAGTGGTGGAGCGTGTGGTACCCCGGTGCGGAGCCCGGCGGCGGCGGATACCTTGCCCAGCGCATGCTTGCGGCCAAAGATGAAAAGCACGCCACCGGCGCGGTGCTCTTCTTTAATGCCGCGCATTACGGTCTGCGCCCCTGGCCGTGGATTCTCGTTGCGCTCTGCTCGCTCGTCGTTTTCCCAGACCTTGGAAGTTTGCGCGATGCCTTTCCCGGCATCGATCCGGATATTGTAAACGACGACCTCGCTTATCCCGCTATGCTCCAGAAAGTGCTGCCGGCCGGCTGGCTCGGGCTGGTGCTGGCCTCGCTGACCGCGGCCTACATGTCGACGATCTCGACGCATCTCAACTGGGGCTCGTCGTATGTCGTGAACGATTTCTATAAACGGTTCGTGAAACCCGACGCGCCGGAAAAAGAACTGGTGCTTGTCGGCCGCATTTCCACGGTGCTGATGATGGTCGTGGCCGGATTCATTGCCCTGCAGCTGACCAACGCGCTGCAGGCCTTTCAGATTCTGATGCAGATCGGGGCGGGCACCGGACTGCTGTTTATCCTGCGCTGGTTCTGGTGGCGCGTGAACGCCGTCAGCGAGCTGGTCGCCATGGTGGTTTCATTTGTCGTCGCCGTGCTTTTCCAAACCCTGGAAACCGGGCTGGAGAGCTGGCAGCAGTTGATCATCGGAGTCGGCATCACCACCGCAGCGTGGGTTTGCACCGCTTTCTTCACAAAGCCCGCCGACGGGGAAACGCTGAAAAGTTTCTGCAAAAAAACCAATCCCGGCGGCGCCGGGTGGAAGCCGGTTTATGCGGAAATCGAATCGGAGGGCGGAGTTGTCGAAGGCGATGCGGTGAATCTCCCGCGCGGCATCCTGTGCATGGTTCTCGGCTGCGCGCTGGTCTACAGCGCCCTTTTTGCCACCGGCTTCTGGCTCTACGGGCAGGTTGTGCCTGCGCTCGTTTTATCGGTGGTTGCCGTCGTGTCTGGAATTGTGCTGTTCAAGCTGTGGAAAAAATAATGAATCAGTTTGAAGACGTTGCCGCGGCATTTCAGTGTCCGGGAATCTATCGGGGCGAAGCGCCGTACGGCAGCGGGCACATCAACGATACCTACAAAGCGTATTACGACATCGGCGGCCGCGAGGTGCACACTATCCGTCAGCGGATTAACCATAACATCTTCAAAGATGTGCCGGGATTAATGGATAATATCGGCCGGGTGACCCGCCATCAGCGCAAAAAATTTGAGGAGGCCGGGGCGGACGAACCGGACCGGCGCGTGCTGACGCTGGTGCCGGCGCAGGATGGCAAAGATTATTTTATCGATGCCGCCGGAGACTTCTGGCGCACCTATGTGTTCATCGAAAATGCGGTCGGAATCGATGTGATTGAAAATACCGGTCAGGCAACCGAGTCCGCGAAGGCCTTCGGCGAATTTCAGTGCCAGCTGGCCGACCTGCCCGGCCGCCTGACCGAAACCATTCCGGATTTTCACCACACCCGCTCGCGCTTTGATGCGCTGACGGCCGCCATTGAAAAAGATGTTCACCATCGGGCGGACGATGTGAAAGCGGAGATTGAATTCGCGCTGGCGCGTGAGCAGATCGTGGATGTTGTCATTGATCGGATGGCGGCCGGTGAGATCCCCGAGCGCGTGACGCATAACGATACCAAGCTCAACAATGTGCTGCTCGACCGGAAATCCGGCCGGGGCATGTGCGTGATTGATCTCGACACCGTTATGCCCGGATCGGTTCTCTACGATTTCGGCGACATGATCCGCACCACGACCACTCGTGCGCCTGAAGATGAGCGCGACCTGTCCGCGGTGGAGATGGATATCGACTATTTCGAGGCGCTGGTAAAAGGATATCTGGAAACCGCCTCCGGTTTTCTGACGCCGAAGGAAATCGAACTGCTGCCGTTCTCCGGCAAGCTCATCACGTTTGAGATCGGGCTGCGATTTCTGACCGACTATCTGCACGGCGACATCTATTTCAAGACGCACCGCGAGGGGCAGAATATTGATCGTTGCCGCAAGCAGTTTAAAATGGTCGAATCGATGGAGCGTCAGACGGACGCCATGCAGCGTATAATGGAGAAGTACCAATGAGAGTTTTAGTCACCGGCGGGGCCGGATTTATCGGCAGCCATATTGTGGAGCACTTTCAGGGACAGGCCGAGGTGCGGGTGCTCGACAACCTGCGCTCCGGCTACCTGAAAAACCTCGAAGGGCTCGATCATGAGTTCATCAACGGTTCGGTCACCGACCGCGCCGCCGTGCGCGCGGCCGTGGAAGGAGTCGACTTCATTTTCCATATGGCCGCGATGATCAGCGTGCCGGAATCGATGGAAAAGCCGGTCGAGTGCGTTGAAATCAACACTACCGGAACCCTGATTGTGCTTGAAGAAGCCGCCAAAGCCGGCGTGAAAAAACTCTGCTTCTCCAGCTCGGCCGCCAACTACGGCGACAACCCGACGGTGCCGAAGCTCGAAACCATGCTGCCCGAACCGAAAAGTCCGTACGCCATCACCAAACTCGACGGCGAATACTACTGCGGCCTGTTCAGCCGCGAGGGAAAGCTCAAGACCGGCGTCATGCGCTACTTCAACGTCTTCGGCCCGCGCCAGGATCCCGGCAGCGCCTACGCCGCCGCCGTCCCGATCTTTATCGACAAAGCCGTCAAAAACGAAACCATCACCATTTTCGGCGACGGCGAGCAGACCCGCGACTTCATCTATGTGAAGGACATCGTCGCCGCCAATGTCTTTCTGGCCATGAACGACACGCCGCCCGGCTTCTTCAACGT
>JBFHGU010000088.1:0-7613 GCA_041582935.1 Pontiella sp. | reverse complement strand
GGCATCGCCGAGGGCGAGGGTGGCGGTGGTGCTGGTGGTGGGGGCCATGCCGAACGGGCAGGCCTCTTTGCCCACTTTGACCGACACGATAATGTCGGCATATTCGCCGAGCGGTGAGTTGGACTCGCCGGTGAGCGCAATGATTTTCACGCCCATGCGTTTGACCGGCTGCAGCACGGCGATCAGTTCGTCGGATGCGCCGGAATAGCTCATGGCCAGCACAATATCGCGTTCGGCGAGAATGCCGAAATCGCCGTGCATGGCTTCGATGGGGTGCATTGCAACGGCCGGGGTGCCGGTGCTGGTGAAGGTGGCGGCCATTTTATTGCCGATGTGCCAGTTTTTTCCGACCCCGCAGATCACCACTTTGCCGCTGCCGGCAATGGTTTCGAGGATGGCGTCGACGGCCTGGGTAAAGCCGCCGTCGAGGGCGGCTTTCACCTTCTGAATACCGTCCAGTTCAATATCGAGTACTTCGCGTGCGCGCTGCAGATAGTCCAAGGTCTCTCTCCGTGTTTCCATTAAGCGGACGTTTTAGCGCAAAGCTTCCAACCATTGGAAATTATTTATTCAAATAAAGCCGCCGAGCAGGTATGGTTCGGCCCCATTAGAAAATCGGGAGCTGAATGGATGTCAAACAACGGATCAAGAGTCGGGTGCTGGATTGTCTCAATCGTCCTGGGCCTGCTGCTGCTCGGCAGTGTATTAACCAATGTCGGCCTGACGGCGGCGCTGTTTTCCGGCGGCGGATCGCTGGGCGGCGATGATTATGCGGTCGATGAATACCCGATGTTTGACGAGGTCTGGTCCTACGGCGCGGGGGAAGTCAAAGCCGTGCGGATTGCGCTCAGCGGCGTGATTATGCGCGGGCGGCAGCAGCGGCTCTTCGGCTCCGATCCGGATATGGTCGAGCAGATCCTCTCCGAAATCCGCGCGGCCGCGTGGGATGAAACGGTGAAAGCCATTATCCTGGAGGTCGATTCGCCCGGCGGCGGGGTGACCCCGAGCGATGAGATTTATGCGGCGCTTGAGCGCTTCAAGGCGTCTGATCCGGAGCGGAAAATTTTGGTGTTTGTGCGCGATCTGTGCGCATCGGGCGGCTATTACGCCGCCATGGCCGGCGATTATATTATGGCCGAACCGACGGCGATGGTCGGCTCGGTCGGCGTGATTATGCAGACCGTAAACATGGAGGGTTTCGGGGAGATGCTCGGGCTCAGCTCGGTCACCATCACCTCGGGCGAAAACAAGGACATGCTGAATCCGTTTGAAGAGGTCAATCCGCAGCATATTGAACTGCTGCAGGACCTGGTTGATTCCATGTATGAGCGTTTTGCCTCGATTGTGGAAACCACACGGCAGCTCGAAAGCCGGGAACTGCTCGACGGACGGGTTTTTGCCACGGGGCAGGCGCTGGAGCACCATCTGATCGACGGGGTCGGCTATTGGGACGACGCCGCCGCCAAGGCGGCCGAACTGCTGGGCGAGAAAGAGCTCTATATTGTGCGCTACGCCTATCCGATGGGCTTTCTCGACAGCCTGCTGTCATCGAAAACCCCTGCGGTTCCGGATTTCAATACGGCGGCTGAGCCGCCCCGCATGATGTATCTCTGGAAACCCTGATGCACCCCGGTACGGGGTCGGCAGCGAATTGTGAATATTGAAAAACCAACCATTAAGCCTATGAAAACAACAGCACTACTCATTCCTTCACTCATCCTTTTCCTCAGCGGCTGCGAAACCATTCAGACGCCGCAGCAGCGCCGCGAAGCCCAGGTGCGCCAGCAGGCCGCGGCGCGGCAGGCGGAAGAGCAGACCTACCGTATAAAAGGCGCCGTGGAATCGGTGGAGATGGAAAACGCCCGCCTGCTGCAGGAGGTTCAGTCGCTGCACGGCCAGGTGTCGTCGCTGAGCGGGCAGATTTCACAGCTCAATGCCAAGATGAATGCCCTCGATGCGCGCCAGAAAAAAGAGATGGCCGGCCTGATTAAAGAGGTGGAGGCGCTGCTGCGCAAAAGCGCCGCCAGCCGGCCGTCCTCGAGCAGCGGCAGTTCATACAGCGGTCCGGGGCGCGAACACGTCGTTGAATCCGGACACACGCTTTCGGCCATTGCCCAGGCCTACGGCACCACGGTGAAAGCCATCAAGCAGGCCAATAACCTCAAGTCCGACAGCATCTACATCGGCCAGAAGCTCTTTATTCCGGAATAGGAATGAGGTTTCAGGGTTGAAGGGTTCAATGGTGGCAGAGTGGCTCTTCTGCTCTTCTGCTCTTCTGCTCTTTAGCTCTTTAACCATTGAACTTTGCAGTCCGAATTTAGAGCGCCCAGGCGAGCAGCAGCGGAATGGTTACAACTGCGGCGAGGTGGGTGACGAGCAGGGTGGAGGCAATAAAGTCGGAATCGCCGCCGAAGCGCTCGCTGAAGATGAGGCTGACAACGGCGGCGGGCATGACGGCAATCACAGTGAGTATCCCGCGGGCCATTTCGGGGATCGGGAGTGCATTCAGCAGGAGAATGAAGAGCACCGGGGTGGCAACCAGCCGAAGGGCGGACAGCAGCCAGACGTGCCAGTCGAAAGCGGCGGCGGCATCCAGCGTTGCAATCCGGCTTCCGGATACCACCATCGAAACCGCGACGGTGGCCTTGCCGATGGTATCTGCCCCGAAATAGACGAGCTCCAAAATGCGGCGGGCCAGATCGGCAAACACGCCGCCGGCGGGAAGTTCCGGTGCGGCTAAATCGCGCACACAGACCCAGCCGATGGAGAAGAGCAGCGCAATCAGCGGCGGTCCGAACATCATGCGGATGCCCTCGCTCAGTTTGCTGGAACGGTTGAAGAGGAAAACGCCGAGCGTCCATACCGTCAGCTCAAAGCCCATGGAAGCGAATACCAGCAGGGCCACCCCTTCGCTGCCCCAAAGGATCATGACGAGGGGCAGCGGAAGAAACAGATAGTTATTAATCGTGTTCTGAAATAGGAAGGCGCTGGCCCTTTCCTTATCGACATTCTTAATGAACCGCAGCGAAATCAGCCCGAGAATCAGGCCGGTTCCGGCAATGCCCATGGCCAGTACCGGCATAATCCAGTTGGCGGTCAGTTCCTCGATGCTGAGTTTGGTGACCGAGGAGAAGATGAGGCACGGATAGATGATTGCAATGAGGATGCGGACCATCTCGGAGGTGCCGACGGCGCTGACCATGCCGCGTTTGCGGGCGATGAAGCCGATCAGCATGAGGATGAGGATAAAGATAATCTGAAGAACGTAATTCATTTGTTTTTCCAATCTGTGGAGCAAGGGAATAAGCGCCGAAGCGGGCTTTGAAAAGTACCTTCTTGCTTTTTTAACGCAAAAAAAAGTCGAGCTGCCCGAAGCTATCCGCTAAAGCAGGCGGCATTATGAAGATTGCATTTTTTAGTACGAAGCCCTACGACCGTAAATTTTTTAACGAATACAACGCCGGATTCGGCCACGAGATTACCTTTTTTGAGACCCGCCTGGTTCGCGAGACCGTCAAGCTGGCGGAAGGATTTGAGTGTGTCTGCGTTTTTGTGAACGACCGGGTGGATGCCTCGGTGCTGATTGCGCTGGCGGCGCAGGGCACCCGGCTGGTGGCGCTGCGCTGCGCCGGATTCAATAATGTCGACATCAACAGCGCGAAGGAGCTGGGGGTGACGGTGGTGCGCGTGCCGGCCTATTCGCCGTATGCGGTGGCGGAGCACACCGTGGGCCTGATGCTGGCGCTGAACCGCAAGATCTACTGGGCCAATTCGCGTGTTAAGCAGGGCAACTTCTCGCTGGACGGCCTGCTGGGGTTTGATATGCGCCGGCGTACAGTAGGCCTGGTCGGAACGGGTAAAATCGGAGAACGCGTCGCGAGTGTGCTTTCGGGCTTCGGCTGCCGGATCATCGCCTACGACAAATTTGAAAATCCGGCCTGCAAGGAAAAATTCGGTGTGGAGTATGTGAGCCTCGATGAGCTGTTCCGCGAGTCCGATATTGTTTCGCTGCACTGCCCGCTCTTTAAAGATACGATGCACCTGATCAACAACGAATCGATCGCTAAAATGAAAAAGGGCGTCATGATCATCAACACCAGCCGCGGCGCGCTGATTGATGCCAAGGCGGCGGTGGAAGGGCTGAAGTCGGAGAAAATCGGCTACTTGGGCATCGATGTCTACGAGGAGGAAGAGGAACTCTTCTTTGAGGATAAGACCTTTGAAATCCGCCAGGACGATGTGTTTGCGCGGCTCACCACATTCCCGAATGTGGTGATTACCGGTCATCAGGCCTACTTTACGCAGGAAGCCGTTGCGGCGATTGCAACTACCACCTTGGAAAACATTGCGGCCTACGAACGCGGCGAAGAACTGGCCAATGCCGTTGTGCCGGATTAAGCATGGCCCCGAGGCGCTTTTCCGCAGCCCCGGGGCTTGCGGAGCCTATTGCTTCGGGTTGTGTTTATGGATTCGGTGCTGCGGGTGCAGCCTGGTTTCGTGGTGATGCAGAATCAGTTCCGGCTCCTCCTCCTCATGATGATCAATCGAGAAGGGCATTTTCGGCAGTCCGTCATCCCGGTTCCAGGCCCGCGGCCCGAAGTCGCTGATATGGGTCCAGTTCAGTTTCATCGTATGCTGCCTCCTATATCTTTAGACCCTCAAACGGCAGAATGATTCGATGACAGGGCTTCGGTGCCCGGGCCCGCATTGACGCCTGCCGCGTAACGCGAAGGCTGTATGCCGCCCTTTGCATTATTTATTCTTGGAATTCGCTGCGGCCGATGTAGGTTACATCAAGCCGGTAAAGACTGCAGTTCTGGGAGTGAGGGAGCATATGATCATTAAGGCCGTTCTGAACCAACTTTTCATTTCCATCGGCAATGCACTGCCGCGCTACGAAACGTTCAATAAATGGCGGCCGAAATTCTACCGCCTGGGCGGACTGAAGATCGGTCCCGGCACCAAGATGACCGGCCCGCTGTCGCTGCGGGCGGATACGACGGATAAAATTATCATCGGCCGCAACGGCTATTTCAACAGCGAGACGCGCTTCGGCTGCCAAAACAGCGAAATCCGGATCGGCAACGGCGTGTCGATCGGGCCGCGAGTTTCCTTTGAGTCGGCCGGGCACAGCCTGACAGTGACCAAGGGCAAGGGGCGGCGGTTTATTACAGAAGAGATTGTGGTGGAAGATGATGTCTGGATCGGTGCCGGTGCAATTGTCCTGCAGGGGGTGACCATCGGCAAAGGCGCAGTTGTCGCCGCCGGGGCTGTGGTGAACAAGGACGTCAAGGCCTACACGGTGGCCGGCGGCGTTCCGGCCCGGTTCATCAAGCAAATCGCTCCCGCCCACAGCTGAGTGTGTCTGAGTGCTCGGCGTTTTTAAGAGATCGTATTTCAAGTAACCTGCCTCAGGATACTGCCTCGTTAAGAGGAACCGTTTTGGCTGAAATGAAGGATAGTGTTGATATCGCTTCGGATTATCCAGTTGAACGGTTTGTTGGCCAGTATCTATGATCTGTTTATTGATGAATTCAACGAAGGGTTAGCGGCGGAGTTGTTACATGAGCTGGATGATGATTAACAGACCGTATTTTGCTGCCGGAGTATTCTGCATCTGTGCGGGGTGCAGCTCTTTCACTCATCAGGCATCATCAGATGAGCCCCATGCTCTCCTGTTGATTCAAAGCGTGAGCGAAGGCTCACGCAGTGTTAAATCAATTGATGGGCGAAGAGTTTCTTTATCTCACACGGGAAAAACATATCGAATACAGACCGGTAGTCATTCGGTAACCCTTTATGAGCGAGGAACCGTAAACATTGAATACACTAATAAAGCTGAAGATCAACTGGCTCAGGCGATGATGAGTCTTGTGGGCGAAAGCCCAATGCCCTCATCGTACCAAGAGGTGTCAGAAATGGAATTTACAGAGTTCTTTTCAACACAGGCCGGTGGGCACTATATCCTGACGCCGTATGTTTGGGGTGAGCCTGTGAGTGAGCAATCAGATTGAAGACACTGTTAGTGAATGAGCGGTTTAAATGGAATGATCCTGCCGTCCAATTGTCCTGTTCCAATGTTTGGGTTCTTGTGCTCTATGCTGTTTTTCGACTTCCGCCGCCGCGGATTCCATGGGCTGGACGGGGATCCTGCGGAACCTGGGCCTGATGGTTCTGACGCTGGTTTCGCTGCGGCTTGAGGTGCAGGAGATGTACTTGGGAGGCGGAAACGCAAGGTAAAGGGTTAAAGCGTTGGAAAAAGGGTATTTACCGCTTGCAAGACGGCGGTAACCCGATATTATTCCGCGCTCGTTCATGGAAGAGGTGTGTTCCGGCTGAGTGGCCGGCGCTTTGAACATGGGTTAAAATTAAAAAAAAGGTCAGGGCGCGCGTGTGCCCGCTTTCAATATGGAATCAACAACTAACACAGACATGGGTGTGGATAACGCAGCCATGGAAGCAATGTACGACGAAACCCTCAAAAACTTCACAGTTGGGTCCATCGTTCCCGGTAAAATCCTCAGCGTCGTCGACGGCGACGTGCTTGTAGATATCGGCTACAAATCCGAAGGCATCGTTCCGGTTCAGGAGTTCAAAGAACTTCCCGAAGATCCGGTCGGTCAGGAAGTGGAAGTCTTCCTCGAAAGCCTCGAAGACAATGACGGCATGATCGTCATCTCCAAACGCCGTGCTGAACAGCAGCGTGCGTGGGACTATGTGGTTAACGAATGCGAAGAAGGCAGCATCGTTGAAGGCACCATCAAAAACATCGTTAAGGGCGGCTTCATCGTCGACGTCGGTGTGGATGCATTCCTTCCGGGCTCGCAGCTCGACGTTTCCCCGGTTCGCAATCCTGAAGAACACATGGGTAAAACCTATCAGTTCCGTATCCTCAAGATTAACCTTGAGCGTAAAAACATCGTTGTTTCCCGCCGCGAACTCATCGAAGAGTCCCGCCGCGAATCCCGCCGTAAAATCCTGGCGGAAATCCAGACCGGCCAGCTGCGTCCGGGCGTGGTTAAGAACATCACGGACTTCGGTGCATTCGTTGATCTCGACGGCATCGACGGCCTGCTCCACGTCACCGATATGACCTGGGGCCGTATCAACCATCCGTCCGAACTGCTGAAAGTCGGCGACGAGCTGAACGTGATGATCCTCGACATCGACCTCGAGAAAGAGCGCATCAGCCTCGGCCTCAAGCAGACCATGGAAAATCCGTGGGAAGAAATCGAAGCCCGCTACCCGATCGGCGGCCGTGTACACGGTAAAGTGGTCAACCTCGCTCCGTACGGTGCGTTTGTTGAGCTCGAAGAGGGTGTTGAAGGTCTTGTTCACGTTTCTGAGATGTCCTGGACCAAACGCATCCAGCGTGCTGCTGACGTACTGAGTGTCGGCGACGAAGTGGACGCCGTGGTTCTGAATGTTTCCACAGAAGACAAGAAGATCTCCCTCGGCATGCGCCAGACGGAAGAAAATCCGTGGGAAGTGGTTGCCGGCAAATATCCGATCGGCTCGCTCGTTCAGGGTAAAGTCCGCAACTTCACCTCATACGGTGCATTCGTTGAGCTCGAAGAAGGCGTTGACGGCATGATTCACGTGTCCGACATGTC
>JBFHGU010000087.1:0-8456 GCA_041582935.1 Pontiella sp. | reverse complement strand
GAATATACCTGGCATCCGGAGGAAGCATTCTGTCCGCGCGTGAAAGGCAAGCGCGCCGGCGGCGGGGAGTACCGCCCGGAATACGACGGCAATCCGGAGCCGGTGATTACGGAAAACAAAGCGCTCAGCACCTGTGTGCAGCCGCTCACCGGCGGCGGGATGACCGCAACGGCTTGGTCGGTGCTGCAGGACGGCAAAACCAAAACGCTGCTGGCGAGCGTCGGCCACACCTATCCGGAAAAGAACGCGCTCGAGCTGGCATCGGCCGAGGTTGAGTACGGAAAGAAAACGCCGCTCGGCAAACTGCTGCAATCGCACCGCGTGTGGTGGAACGGGTTTTATCCGCAGAGCTTTGTGTCGCTGCCAGATGCGAAGATGGAGAGTTTTTACTGGGCGCAGAATTATAAGATGGCATCGACGACCAAGGGCGGGCAGCTGCTGGCCGATAACCAGGGCGTCTGGATGCAGCCGCAGACCGGCTGGCCGGCCTGCTGGTGGAACCTGAACATTCAGCTGGCCTATTCGCACATGCTGCCGGCCAACCATCCGGAGCTTTCCGAAGGCCTCGTGAATATCCTGCACAAATACCGCGATAACCTCGCGAAAAACGTGCCGGAGGCGATGCGGCACGATGCCGCGGCGATCAATGTGGTCTCGGGTCAGGAGCTGCTTTCGCCGGTGCGCGATCCGAGCGAAAAAGGGCGCGGCGTAACGACCGGCAACCTGCTGTGGGCCATGCACAACGCCTATATGCAGTACCGCTATACGATGGACGAGGAGATGCTGCGCGATAAAATCTTTCCGCTGCTGAAGCGCTCTGTGAACTTTTACCGCCACTTCATGTTTGAAGGCGAAGACGGCCGGCTGCACCTGCCGCGGACCAGCTCGCCGGAATACGGCGACGTGGAGGACTGCACCTACGACCTCGCGCTGCTGCGCTGGGGATGCCGGGCGCTGATCGAGAGCTGCGGCGTGCTGGGCCTTGACGATCCGCTGCTGCCGGAGTGGAAAATGATCCTCGAAAAGCTGACGCCGTATCCGGAGGATGAAACCGGCTTTATGATCGGCAAAGGCACGCCCTATGCGAAATCGCACCGCCACTATTCGCACCTGATGATGCTCTATCCGCTCGGTCTGATGGATCTCGACGACCCGGAACAGCGCGCGCTGGCGATGAAGTCGCTGAAGCATTGGCAGAGCTATCCGGAGGCACTCGCGGGCTATTCCTATACCGGCTCGTCCTCGATGTATTCGCTCTTCGGCGACGGCGAAACGGCCGAGCAGCGCATGCAGGATTTCTTCGACGACAAGCTGCTGCCGAACACCTTCTATAAAGAGGGCTCGCCGGTCATCGAAACCCCGCCGGCCGGTGCGCGCTCCATTCTCGATATGCTGATCCAGAGCTGGAACGGCAGCATCCAGGTCTTCCCGGCCGTGCCGGAAAAATGGGCCGACGTCTCTTTTGCCGGCCTGCGGGCCGAGGGCGCGTTTCTGGTCAGCGCGGTGCGTGCAAACGGCCGGACCGCATTTGTCTCGGTCAAAAGCGAAGCCGGCGAGCCGCTGCAGGTGGATACCGGCATCGCCGGAAAACTTAAGGTGTCCGGCGCGGCTTCCTGGAAGGAGCTCGGCGGCGGCCTTGTTGAAATCGACCTGCCGAAGGGCGCGACGGCTATCGTGTCCGCCGCGAACTACAAAGGCGATTTTGTGATCAGGCCGGTCGAAAAAACGTTCCATACCGGCTGGCGCTGGGGCGTGGAATAATTTTTCCTGGACGGCATAACTGGATGTACAGGAGTCCGCAGTTTTGTGATCCTGTTATCCAGTCAAATAGGGGCGGTCATGAATAAAATATGTTTGGGTGTGGTTGTGCTGTTTTGCGGGCTTCAGGTTTCTGCAGGCCGGGAGCTGGTGATCCGCTCGGACCGCGCCGCGGCCAAGTGGGACGAGGGCTATACCATCGGCAGCGGCCGCTTGGGGATGCTGACGCTCGGCGGCTGGCCGAATGAAACCCTCTATTTGAATGAAAACTCCATCTGGGCCCGCAGTACGTTTGAAGTGCCGGCCGGCGCGGATCGGGTGATGAAGCAGGTGCGTGCATTGGCCGTGGACGGCCGGTATGCGCAAGCCGAAAAGCTCTGGACTGATGAACTGATTCAGCCCGTATGGCGTCCGGCCAGTTACGAATATGCCGGGCACGCAGGCATCGAACACCTGAACCCGGGCGCGCCGGAATCGATCCGCAATTCGCTCGATATTTCCACCGGCCTGAACCGCTCCGAAGCGCGTTTCGCGGACGGCGTGACGGTGCGCGAAGCCATTGCCCTGCGCGAACGCGATGTGATTGCGATGCGCATTTCCACCACGCGTCCGGCGGGGCTTAACTTCAGGCTCACGCTGTCCCACCCGCGCGATTCGGTTATGCTCGACGGGAACCGCCTGATCCTGACCGGAGAAGGAGCTAACGGCGGAACGGGGTATCAGACGCATCTGCTGCTGCAGCCTGGTGACGGAAGCGTCTTGACGGGCCGGGACGGCGGGCTGGTGCTGAAGGGCGGCAATGAGGCCTTGCTGTTTTTCACGGCCGCAACGGATTACAACATGGCCGATCCGGATACGCGCCTGACGGATTGGCAGGGCAGGGCAGATCAGTATCTGGCGCGGGTTTCCGGTGCCGACTGGAAAACCCTCTGCGCAGAGGGGCAGGCCGAAATGCGCGCCTATATGGAGCGGTTTTCCATCCAGCTTGGAACCACCGATGCAGGGGCGCTCCGGCTCACCACGGTGGAACGTATTAAGCGCTATGCCGCCGGCCGGGCGGATCCGGATCTGGAAGAGCTGCTGTTTCAGTTCGGCCGCTATTGCGCCGTTGCGAGCAATCGCGAATCGGGACTGCCGAATAACCTGCAGGGCCTCTGGAGCGAAAACCTGAGTGCTCCCTGGTCGGGCGACTATCATCTGAATATTAACCTGCAGATGAACTATTGGCCGGTGGAAACCACCGGGCTGGGCGAGCTGCACCGGCCGCTCCTCAATCTCGTGCGCGATATGCAGCCGGCCGGGCAGCAGCTGGCCCGGGCGCTCGGCTATGAAGGCTTTGCCTGCGGTCACGCGATCAATGCCTTTAAAAATACCTGGTTTTCCGGCGGGAACGCCATGTGGGCCGCCAGCCTGATGAACGGCGCATGGGTTACGGCGCACCTGATGGATCACTACCGGTTCAGCGGCGACCGCGCTTATCTTGAAGCCGAAGCCTGGCCGCTGATTCAGAATAATGCCCGTTTTATCCTCAGCTGGCTGCATTTCGATGAAGCCGCCGGAGAATGGATCACCGGCCCCGGCACCTCTCCGGAAAATCAGTTTATCTATCTGGATCAGGGCGAAGAAAAACGCGCCTCCGTTTCGTGCGGAACCACGCACGATTTGATGATTGCCTGGGAATCGCTCTCCGACCTGATTGAAGCCGCCGAAGAACTCGGCATTGAAAACGAGCTGGTCCTTCGGGCAAAAGCCGTGCTGCCGCAGCTGGCAGAGGGACGTATCGGAGCCGACGGCCGCCTGCAGGAGTGGCGCGAACCCTTCAAGGAGACCAACGCCGGCCACCGGCACGTCAGCCATGCCTACGGCTTTTTCCCCGGGCGGCAGTACAACGTGATCGAAAATGCCGACATGGTGGAAGCGATCCGGAACTCGCTCGATTTCCGGCTGGCCAACGGCGGCGGGCATACGGGATGGAGCCGCGCCTGGCTGATTAATATTGAAGCCTGCCTGATGCGCCCGGAAGCGGCCTATGGCAATATCCGCACCCTGGTCTCGAAGCTGGTGAATCCGAACCTGTTCGATATGCATCCGCCGTTCCAGATCGACGGCAACTTCGGCTATACCAGCGGGGTTGTCACGATGCTCCTGCAGAGCCGCATACAGCTGGAATCCGGCGAGCGGGTAATCGCGCTGCTGCCGGCACTGCCGAGCGCTTGGCCGCAGGGCGAGGTGCGCGGACTGCGGGCGCGCGGCGGCGCCGTCGTTAACCTGAAGTGGGACAGCGATTCGGTGACGGCGGAGATTAGCGCACAGCGTTCGGGGCTCTATGAAGTACGCTGCCGGGGGCGGGCGGTGCCGCTGCAGCTCAGCGACGGCCAAAGCGTGCAGCTGCACTTCGGCCCGGCATCCCATTAACTCCGGCCCCGGCCGATCCCGCCGCCGCAGACAATGGGTGGGAATCGGTCATTCCGCAGCAGGATTCCATTCCCCGAATGCACCGCCGGAGCGAGGAACGGGGCTCGGGCACGCGCAGCAAAAACGCTCAAACCCCGTCAAATCAGCAGACTGCATCACCCGCTCCTTATTTGCGGTCTTATAAGAGGCTCTTATAACACGCTGTATCCCGGCTTTTAAGAGGGCATGACGCCCCGCCTTCGGCCGGCGAAACAAAGTTTATATGACTATTTTCAATAAAAGTTTTAAATTTTATCGCCCTAAAACCAGGGTATTTGCACCGTACAAAACAAAGGCCGGCCGTACGCCCGGCACCAGAAGCCGCCGGGCGATCTACTAATGCTCAAGCAGAAAATATCAAAATTCAAGGACTGACCTCTTTTTGTGACCCCTTTTCCAAATGAGCATCTTAAACCCAATCCAGAATGCAGTCGCGACTGTAGTAAGAGGAGGTAATTTTCAGTTTCGGTCTCATAATGATGAAGTATAGCAAATCAGATAGTGCCATCTATATACCCGATAAGGATTATTCAGCCCGATTAACCACTTGCTATACCCGGACGGGATCACTATAAGCATAATCAATGAGTTTATACCCGAAGGGGGCTAGAATGACTGATCCATTGATAAAATTTATTAAGGAGCGCCGCAAATCCATGGGGCTAACCCAGAAGGATCTGGCCGACCGGGCCGGTGTCGGCCTGCGTTTTATCCGCGACCTGGAGCAGGGAAAGGAATCCCTGCGCCTGGATAAAGTTAACCAGGTACTCGCCCTGTTCGGTCATCGGATGGAGCCCGCTGCATTCCGCATGGAGATGAACGATGAGAACAGCTGAGGTTCATATCCAGAAACAACTGGCCGGAACACTGGAAGAGCACGACGATGGATACCGCTTCGCCTATTCTGCCGACTATCTCGGTTCAGGCAATGCGGTGCCGGTCAGCCTGTCATTTCCATTGCAGAAAGAGCCCTTCGAAGATAAACGCCTGTTCCCGTTCTTTGACGGACTGATCCCGGAAGGATGGCTGCTGGATATTGCCGAAAACACCTGGAAGCTGAATCCGCGTGATCGCATGGGGCTGCTGCTGGCCTGCTGCCGCGACTGCATCGGTGTTGTTTCGATTATCCCTGTGGAGGCAGAGCATGAATAAATCAACCTGCCACATCTGTCTCCAGCCATTGGGAAAGGGTGAAGAGCTCTATCACACGGCCTGCTGTAAAAAGCTGTTTGGATCTACCAAGCCGCCGGCCTTCCCCTATGCCTGGGAAGAACTCAATAAACTGGCGGAACAGGTCATCAGCCGGCACATCACCGTTCCCGGTGTTCAGCCCAAGCTCTCCATGCATATTGAAAAAGGCGGACGGTCACGCGATTCCCGGCTAACCCTGGTCGGCCTGGAAGGCGGATACATTCTTAAGCCGCCGGTTACCGAATATCCGGAGATGCCCGAGCTGGAACACGTCACCATGCGTATGGCCGGATGCTTCGGCATCGCCGCCGCCGAATGCGGACTGATCCCCATGGAAGATGGGCAGCTCGCCTTCATCACCAAACGTATGGACCGCTTCGGGGAAGCCAAACTGCATATGGAAGACATGTGCCAGCTCACCGATAAGCTGACCGAGCAGAAATACCGAGGTTCCATGGAACAGATCGGCCGGGCCATCCTGCAGCACTGCGACAACGCGCTGTTTGATGCCCTGCGCTTTTTCGAAGTAGTCCTCTTCAGCTCCCTGACCGGCAACTCAGACATGCACCTGAAAAACTTTTCTCTGCTCTACAAGCCTGGCGGAGCAATCAGTCTGTCACCAGCCTATGACCTGCTGCCGACCCAGTTGCTGCTGCCGGAAGACACCGAAGAATCAGCCCTCACCATCAACGGGCGCAAACGACGGATCGACCGAGCTGACTTCCTTCGCCTCGCCGAATCGCTACGCCTAAATGACAAACAGGTCGCCAACGCCTTCTCGCGCTTTAGTGACCATCTTGACGAAGCATTCCAGACACTGGAATCCGGTCTCTGCTCGCAAACAATGAAACAACAGTACAAGACCCTTATTCAGGAACGCGCAGAACGGCTCGAATTCAAAAGATAGATTTTATTACGGTAGCATTTATACCCTCACAGCTCGGAAATCGGTTCGATTATTCGGTCGGGAATCGGAATAATTACCCGCCTCAATCCGCTCGGTTTCGGACGTTCCAAATATTGGAATCGCGGTTCAGAATATTTTCAACGGATCAGATTTATTTCATGGAACGGAACAAATATTCACCATCATTAATCCCTCATATTCACCCTGTACAGGCTTATCTCACCTCAACCAATACGATGGATAAATAACACCCTTCTCACGCTCACAGGTCGATTCAGAGACGTTTGAGGAATGTTGTGCTTTATACCTCAGCACTTTCAACAATGGAATCAGTTCTCCAACCCCACCACATGTTTCATGCGGTTCATCAAGGTAACAATATTCCCTGAGTGCTTTTGAAATATCGGCATCCGTCATTTTGTAATCCATCGTTAAAACTCCTATCAAACGAAGATTATACAAACATCTGTCAACCCATTCCGTCAGATCAATCCGATTCTGTAGATTGCGGGGCGCAGATTAGTCGGAGTTGGATTCTTCACGCATCAAATTTCTTCGGGATTTTATCCGATAAGAAACTGAGGAAATAATGACAGAAAACAGAATAAGTATAATATACACACTCATAGGTTTAAGAAATAACACGAATGCTTCTTTGCCAGAAGAAGGCGGACCCAGTAGCCCATCCCGAAATATCCACATTGCTACTGCTGTAATAAAAAAGTGTATTACAGAAACTGCCATTACCAACCTTAATAGCCGCTTCAATCGGAATGGTTTTGAAAATACCAAAGCAATGACACAAGCAATCAGCACTAACGGCATAACTACAAAGGCAACAACCCAAAATATCATAAATAAAGACGCTATCATTTATCACCTCGTTGTATGCGGAACATGGTAATCATTCATGCTTGGTTGCCTTGAATAGTTCTGGTTATACGTACCAAATCCACGTTTTATATTATCCTGATCATTCTGAAAATCTCCAAATGGAGCTTTCCCGCCAACAGGTGATAATGGAATCAGTGGAGGTCTTCCTGGACCATGGTTTTCCGATTTCAACTGAAAACGCCCTGCCTCCCTCAACAATGTTCCTTCAGGAATACCTGTCGCTTTTCCTGTTACCCCATAATGAAAATTACCAAAGGGTTCAAATAAGGGATCGCCAAGCTGTTTGTAATCCCACATTCCGCCCCCAGTAACCAAATCCCTCCACTGGAACGGGGTCATTTCTGATGCCAACTTAGCATTGGTATCCATATTAACACCCGCAGGTTTACTTATCTGAGTACCATCAGGTGCAGTTACAGTATCTACAGAACCTGCTGTCATATAACCTGCCCATGCACTTGCCGCTGTAGACATAGCTGTTACATAAGCAGGATCTGCATGACCATCTTTTACATCTCCAACTGCATCCTTCCATTCTTTAATATTATCCCGAAGATTACTTGCAGTGGAACTCAGTTTATCAGCCTGACCTCTTAAATCTTCAGCCTCTTTATTCTTTTGCGTCGCAGTTTTGAGGTCGGTTGCATTGCGAGCCTCTTCATTAAGAGCATCAGCCTGATCTCGCATTTCTTCAGCTTGTTTGTCCATCTCATCTGCCTGATTGGATAATGTATCAGCATCATCTTTTTCATCATCTGTCATATCACGTAAACCAAATGCATCAAAATGAGTAATAGGATTACAGTGAACATAGCAGTACATGTTTGGACCATCCTGATAACGTATAGGATCTCTAGTCAGGAATACGCCCGTCTCCAAATCTCTGAAACGCATCCCCTCATTCAACAGCCCCAGATCGCTCTCTTCTTCCTTGGTATTCGCTTTCTGGCGATCTGGATCATCACCCCATTCATAGGGACGGGTTCCGTAGGCTTCGTATAGGGCGAAAGATGTCAAGGTGCCGGATTCATCGGTACGGGCGATGACGTCGCCGCGGTGGTTGGCGTGCGAGCAGGTGACGGTTCCGTTGGTTTTGATGGAGTAGACCATGCCGCCGACGCCCCCGCCCATGCCTTCGCCGCGGATGAATTCGGTGGTGAGAGCGGACGACTGCGGAGAGTCGTCCCTACCTGAGACGGTATATTCCTGGATGCTGAGGCCGCCGTCGAAGACGCAGTACATATGCGGGGTG
>JBFHGU010000086.1:0-8631 GCA_041582935.1 Pontiella sp. | reverse complement strand
GGGATTCGAACCCGCGACATCCAGAATCACAATCTGGAGCTCTAACCAACTGAGCTACACCCACCAATCTCCGAAAGCGCAACAGAGTAATCGAACGGTAATAAAAAGCAACGATTAATCCGCGCGGATTGGATAAAAATTTAATCATCGCGGTTCCTCCAGCCTGACCGTCGCCAGTTCCACCTGCCGGATCAGCTCCTGAAATTCCGCAGACTCCCGGATGGAGTCGAATTCGGGCCTGTGAAGTTCGTTTAACGCGAGGGTTGGGCGGATGCGGTCGGTTATCTGCTTCAGGGCTTCGACTGCGGCCTCTTTGTTCTGCTCCTGAGCCTCAACCGCGGCCAGCAGGCGGTAGAGCGGCAGGCCGTTTTCCGCATGAACCAGGCTGAACGTTTTTAAAAAGCGGATCGCCTGCTCTTTTTTATCGAGAGTAATCAGGTATTCCGCATAAAGCTGCATCGCGTCTACATCCCGGTCATTTTTCGCAAAATAGTCCTCGAAACAGGTCAGTGCCTGATCGTGCTGCTGAGTTGCCTGATAGAGCAGCGCCAGATTTTTATAGCTGCCCGGGTGGTCGGGGTTTTCAGTCTGCGCCTGCAGAAGAGTCTCTTCCGCTTGATCCGTCTGTCCCGCGGCCATCAGGGCCGCGCCCAGATTATTCAAGACCGCGTAGTCGGGCTGTTCGGCCCTGGCGGCGGTGAGGTGTTTGACGGCTTTGTTCGGAATGCCCTTCCGCAGATACAGCGTTCCCAGCCGGCTGTTGATGCCGCGGAGTCCGGGGAATATCACCAGAGCCTTTTCAAAATGGGAGATGGCCTCGTCGATCTGTTCCACTTCCATCGACTGCTGTGCGGCGATCAGGTGATAGGCGGCATATTTGACCCATTCAATCGAAAACGGCTGGTCAGCCGAGGCAGTTCGATCCATGCCTTCCGCCTCCCGCTCATAATCGATCACCCACTGAGATTCCTTCGGCAGGGTGTAGAACGGAACATACGCCTGCTTTTTCGCCGTCACGAGCTGATCCGGCGGGGCCGGTGCGCGGTTTGTGCGGTACAGCATGCCTGCCAGCACAAAAAAAAGAGCGATGGTCAGCGTGCAGAAGCAGATCATCAGGATGTGATATCGGCGCACCGCCGCTTCCAGCATTTCCGCGGGAAGGTGCGCCGGTCCCGTCGCCGGAGTTTCCTCCGGCGGGACATCATATACATTCCGGGTGCCCTGTTTGATTTTTCTCATGGCAAAACGGGAAGCCTAATGCCTTTGTTCAGCGAAGTCGATATTCCTGTTGCAGGGATGCGTCGGCCAGCACCAGCGCCGCCATGGATTCAATAATCGGGACGGCGCGCGGCAGCACGCAGGGGTCATGGCGGCCCTTGGCCTCCAGCGTGACCGCCTGGCCGTCCAGATCCACCGTTTTCTGCGCCAGTCCGATCGTCGCCACCGGCTTGATGGCCACGCGGAACACAATCGGTTCGCCGTTCGAAATGCCGCCCTGTATGCCGCCGCTGTAATTGGTGGTTGTGCCCAGCCGGCCGTCCTTCTGCACAAACGGGTCGTTATGCGTCGATCCGCGCAGATGCGTGCCGGCGAACCCCGACCCGATCTCAAAGCCTTTTGTCGCGGGCATCGACATCATGGCATGCGCCAGCTTGGCTTCCAGCTTGTCAAACACCGGTTCGCCCAGTCCGGCGGGAAAGCCGCGGCAGATGCAGGTCACCGTGCCGCCCAGCGAATCCTTGGCATCGCGGGCCTCCTCGATGGCGGCGATCATCTGCCTGGCCGTTTCGGGATCCGGGCAGCGCACCGGGGTTTCATCCACCTGTTCGCGGGTCAGCCCTTCCGCATTCATCACCGGGCATTCAATCGTATTCACCGAGCTCACATAGGCTGTAATTGAAACATCGCCGAAACGGGTTTTCAGCCACTTTTCGGCAATCGCGCCGGCCGCCACGCGGCCGATGGTTTCGCGCGCGCTCGACCGGCCGCCGCCGCTCGACGCCTTGTTGCCGTACTTCATCAAATAGGTGTAATCCGCATGCGACGGACGCGGGATCACATCCATTTCGCCGTAATCGCCCGGCCGCTGGTCCCGGTTGTTCACCGACAGGCCGATCGGCGTGCCCAGCGTCTTCCCGTTTTCGGTGCCGGAAAGAATCGTCACCGCATCCGCCTCATCGCGCGGAGTGGTCAGCGTGCTCTGGCCCGGGCGCCGTCGCGTCAGCTGCGGTTGAATATCCGCTTCCGTCAGCTCCAGGTTGGCCGGGCAGCCGTCGACAATTGCGCCGACCGCCTTGCCGTGCGATTCCCCGAATGTAGTGACCCTGAAAAGGGTTCCGAATGTACTGCTCATAGTCGTTTCCTCCCAAAAAAAAATTTCCAGTGCCTGGAAACAACTGCGGTGCCGCACTGCGCGCTTAACGCCGGCGGCATCAGAATTTCCAACCATTGGAAAAAAACATACACGGTTTTTCCAATGTCTGGAAAAACAAAATGCGCCCTCGTTCAGGGAGTTCCAAAATAGAGGGATGTGGTCTATGAACGTCTGACCTCAAGATGCAGTGGAAATGTAACGCAGGAAAAATGCGAGTCGGGGAAGCCGGGCCTGATGGTCCGCGTTGCGGCCGGGTATTTTTAAAAGTGCCGGCGGGAAAACTCTCGATCCGATCCGCTTTTTAAATAGTGCTCGAATTCAACAGCTTTTGATTCGCTTCGAAAAGCAATGCTGGTTTCAATAAACCATGGCGCGAACTTGGCAGTATGGATACATCCGCCTTGATTGTGTTTGTGGAGACGTGACTTAAAATCTTTTGTGCGACCAGCATAGTGATGATCGCCGAGCTTACTTTTCAAAAAAGGTATACGTGGAAGAATCCATCCATAAAAGGCCTGCCAAGCCGTAGTCGGTGAGCATTAAGCGCATAAGATCTATCGAAACAGGTCCGCTTCCGCCAAGGCTCCGGCGGGACAGCCTCCGGTTTCGCGTTGCTCAGCGCGGAGGCTGGTGCGCCCACCGTGATTCGAACACGGATCAATGGCTTCGGAGGCCACTATTCTATCCATTGAACTATGGGCGCGAAAAGAAAGAGAAGGTAGCGGTTCACGCGCCGCAAGGAAATAGAATTTTGTATCAAAAAAGTTCCGGGAGGGGGCCGCCGCATTTTTTTGACGGGCTTTTTTCAGTCGAAAGCGGCTTTTCTTGGGCCGGATCGGGGGCGCTCGCGATTTCTTCATTGGAGAAAACAGAGGAAAAATGTGCAAACGCCGGAAGGATTCCGGTAGCGTTGACGGAATTAATTTTTTGAAAAGGCGGGACAGCAAATGATGGTGACCCTATTTATTCTGGGACTGATTGGCGGATTTTTGTCGGGAATGCTGGGCGTTGGCGGCGCGGTGATCATGATTCCGATGATGCTGTCGGTTCCGCCGCTGGTCGGCGCCGGAGTGCTGACCATGAAGGAAGTGGCGGGTCTTTCGATGGTGCAGGTGCTGGTTTCATCGGTATCCGGGATGATGATTCACCGGCAGAACAACTTTGTGAACGGGAAGGTGCTGCTGAGCGTCGGCATCCCGATGGGACTGAGCGCGCTGGGCGGCGCTTATTTTTCGCAGTACATGCAGGACCGGACGCTGCTGATCTTTTTCGGGCTTCTGGTGATCGTCGCTTTTATCATGCTGCTGGTGAAGAAGCATTCGAATGAGGAGCCGGGGGAGTCCGCTGAGGCATTCAAATTCCGGCTGATTCCGTCGCTGCTGATTGGCGCATTTGTTGGCTTTGTGTCCGGCTCCGTCGGAGCCGGCGGCGGATTTATCCTGATTCCGCTGATGGTCACGGTGCTCCGGATGCCGCTGAAGATGACTGTGGGAACGAGTCTGGGCATCGTCTTTATCGGTGCGCTGACCGGATCCGTCGGCAAGCTCCTGTCCATGCAGGTCAGTCTGATGATGATTCTGCCGCTGGTTCTCGGGTCGGTTCCCGCGGCCCAGCTGGGCGCAAAATGCAGCAAGGCACTGAAGCCGACCACCATCCACAGACTGCTGCTGGTGATCGTCTTGATCAGTGCGGCAAAAGTCTGGTGGCAGATTTTTGCCGGCAAATAATATCCGGTTCGGTGCCGCGCTGTGCCGCCGCGGCAAACACTGATTGAATGAAGTGCTGGAAAGTTTTCCGGGAATCTATATGGTGAGCGCGATTATGAGTGAAAAATATTACGTAACGACACCGATTTACTATGTGAACGACAAGCCGCACATCGGCCATGCGTACACCACGATTCTGGCTGATGTTCTCGCGAACTATCATCGCCTGCTCGGAACCCCGACCTGGTTCCTCACCGGCACCGACGAACACGGGCAGAAAGTGCAGCAGGCCGCAGATAAAAACGGCATGACCGCCCAGCAGCAGTGCGACCAGACCGTCGTGCGCTTTCAGGAGCTCTGGGACCGGCTCGAGATCTCCAACGACGACTTCATCCGCACCACCGAGGAGCGGCACAAGAAGATCGTGCAGGAGGTCCTGCAGGAGCTGTTCGACAAAGACGAAATCTATCGCGCCGAATACGAGGGCTGGTACTGCGTCGGCTGTGAGCGCTTTTTCACCGAAAAAGACCTCGTCGACGGCAACTGCCCCGAGTGCGGCCGCAAGGTGGACGCGATTGTCGAGTCCAACTATTTTTTCCGCATGAGCAACTACCAGGAGTGGCTCATCGAATATATTGAAAGCCATCCGGAATTCATTCAGCCCGACTTCCGGGCCAATGAAACGCTCGGCTTTCTCAAGAACAACGAGCTGCAGGACCTCTGCATCTCGCGGCCGAAAAGCCGCCTCGCCTGGGGGATCGAACTGCCGTTCGACGCGGACTTCGTCACCTACGTCTGGTTTGACGCGCTGCTCAACTACATCACCGCCATCGGCTACAAGACCGATGACGAAATGTTCAAAAAATGGTGGCCCGTCAATCATCAGCTGATCGGCAAAGACATTCTCACCACGCACACGGTGTACTGGCCGACCATGCTCAAAGCCATGGGGGTCGAACTGCCCAGGACCATTTTTGCGCACGGCTGGTGGCTGACCGGGCGCACCAAAATGAGCAAGAGCCTCGGCAATGTGGTCAACCCGATGGAAATGGCCGACCGCTACGGCGTCGATGCCTTCCGCTACTTTCTGATTGCCGAAATGACGCTCGGGCAGGATGCCTCCTTTACGGAAGAGGCCTTTGTGCGCCGCTATAACTCCGACCTCGCCAACGACCTCGGCAACCTGCTCAGCCGCACATCCAACATGCTGGGCCGCTACTGCAACGGCGTGTTTCCAGCCATTGAAAAAACCGCCGTCGATGCCGGGCCTGAAAAAGAGCTGTGGGATGTCGTTCAGCAGGCGGTTTCCGAAATGGAGGAGTGTATCGGAACCATGCACCTGAACGGCGGAATTGCCGCCGTGCTGGCTGCCGTGCGCAAGGTGAACCAGTATTTTGAAATCAAACAGCCGTGGACGCTCGCCAAAGAGGGAAAAGCCGGCGAGGTGGAAATTACGCTCGGGCTGGCGGCGGAATCGCTGCGCGTCTGCGCGTCTCTGCTCTATCCGGTGATGCCGGGCAAAATGAGTGCGCTGCGCGCCAACTTCGGTCTCGGCACGCCGGACCTGGAGCAGCTGCGCACGTTTTGCGCCATTCAACCCGGCACGGTGATTCCGAAAACCGACCCGCTTTTCCCGCGCGTCGAACTGCCCAAACCCGCTGCGCCGCCTCAGAAGAAGAAAAAGGAGAAAGCTGTGAACGAAAAGCCGGAAAAACCCGAAGGCGTCATCACCTACGATGAGGTCATGAACGTCAAGCTGCGCACCGCAAAAATCCTGGAAGCCGAAAAGGTGGAGGGCGCGGACAAGCTGCTGAAGCTGCAGGTGGAAGTCGGCGAAGAAAAACGCCAGTTGATCGCCGGGATTGCGCAGCACTACAGCGCGGAAGAAGTGGTGGGAAAAACCATTGTCATTGTCGCCAATCTGAAACCGGCCAGAATCCGCGGCGTGGATTCGCAGGGCATGCTGCTGTGCGCTTCCGTCGGTAAGGAACTGAAACTGATCACCGTGGACGGGACGCTGCCTTCCAGCGGTGCGGTTGTGAAATAATGAAGACTCTGATCCTAGTCCGGCATGGGGAATTTGTTCGCGGCGACCCGTTTGTTCCGAACATTGGCTGTCCGCTGGCCCGGGACGGAAAACGCGAAGTCGGCGAGGCCGCTGTGCGCTTCGCCGGGCTCGGCATTCAGCCCGACCTGATCCTCAGCAGCCCCGCGCGCCGCGCCGGCGAGACCGCTGAGATTTTCAGCAAAAAACTGGGGATTCCCCCGAAGAATATCCAGGTCGACAAGGAACTCTTTGAGGCCGAAAAACGGGAAATTCTGCGGGTTGTCCATCAGCTGGATGATTCGCTCGATACGGTTATGCTGGTCGGACACAATCCGGCCGTCAGTGAGCTGCTGCATCATCTGGTCAGCACCGATGTCTACAATCTGAAGCTGGCCGCCTGTGCGGTGCTGGAACTCAGTGTGGACCGCTGGCTCGATGCCAATTTCGGCAAAGCCGAACTGGCGAATTTTGACGAGCCGGTAATCAAGCCGCCCGAGATCGGATGGCGCGACCGGTTTGACCATTGGCGCCGTGAGCACACGCAGAAAATCGAACTTTTCTTCGTTTTTCTGATCGGTCTGCTGGTCATTCTCGGTGTCGTTGCGCTGGTTATTCAGTTCAATGCGGATCCGGGAACCGGCGCTTAGATTGCGCGCAGCGTTTCGTGCCATATTTTCTGCAGTTTACGGATTTCCGTTTCCGGAGTTTCGCTCTGCATAATCGCGCGCACGGCGCAGTAGTTCACCGCGCCCGCTTTCAGGATCTGCGCCAGATTGGTCTCGTCGATGCCGCCGAGCACCACATGCGGCAGAGGTGTCGCTTTCGCAATCGCGCCCGCGCGCTCCACGCCCAGATCCGGATCGGCAATCGCCTTGGTCGGTGTCGGAAAAATCGGCCCGATGCCGATATAGTCCGGCTTCTGAGCAACAGCCGCCTCGGCCTGCGCCTCGCTGTGCGTCGACAGGCCGAAGATCTTGCCGGGTGCGTCCCAGATGCGCCGGGTCTCGGCCAGCGGCATATCGCCCTGACCGAGGTGCACCCCGTCGGCGTCCACCTCTTTGGCGATCGTCACATCGTCGTTGACGATGAACAGGCTGTCCGTGCCGCGTGTCACCTCGCGGACTTTCCAGGCTTCGGAAACAATCTCGTCGCGCGACGCGCCTTTCATTCTGAGCTGAATAAACGGCACGCCGCAGGCCACTCCCGCCTTCGCGCACGCTTCGTATCCGACGACCGGGTTGGTCATCACCAGGTAGAGTCCGTAAATTTTATGCATAGGGCACGGTAAAGGCGTGTGATTTTTAGTGCAGTAAAAATATGAGCGTAAATTTCAGAGTGCAGTGGAAGCAGTGCGTGGATGAGCGTGATGATATGACCCGCGGGCCTAGGGGCTGGACTCCATGCGGAGGATTTGGCGCAGTTCGCCGGGCAGGGCGGCCAGCAGGGTGTCAACGGCCGCAGCCGGCTCGGTTCGCATGGCGCACTCTGCAATGGTTTTGGCCTCCGCGAGGCTGAGGTGCCGCAGGGCGTAGCGCACAACCGGAGCGCGCGCCGGACTTACGGAAAGCGTGCGAATGCCCAGACCGATAAAGACCGCGGCCAGAATCGGGTCCGATGCGGCCTCGCCGCAGACGCAGACCGGGCAGTTCGCGGATGCCGCCGTCTGGACTATCTGCCGGATGGCCCGGATCAGGGATGGGTGCAGGGCGTTCCCGCACATGGATTGGGCGGAAGTACTGCGCTCCATGGCCAGCGTGTATTGCGCAAGGTCGTTGCACCCGACGGAGATGAAGTCGACCCGCTGGATGATTTCCGGCAGCGCAAAAATGGCGGCGGGCGTTTCGATCATGGCGCCGACCGGCACGGCATGTGCCAGCTTCTCTTCCGCGGAAACCGCCTTCAACAGATCCAGCGCCTCGGTCAGCTCCCACCACCCGGTCACCATTGGAAAGAGGATGCGGATGTTCGGATGCTCCGCGGCGCTGCGCACAATGGCCCTCAACTGGCTTTTGAACAGGCGCGACTGACGCAAGGCCAGCCGCAGGCCGCGCAGCTCCAGCGCTGCCGGGCTGTCGAGTGATAAAAAAGGCGGGTGCTTGTCGGCGGCGAAATCGAAGGTCCGGATCGTAACCGGACGGGTTCCGCAGGCCGCGGCCGCGCGGCTGTAATGCCTCGATTGGGTTGTCTGACTGGGGGCCGCGTGCGCGGACAGGTACATTAATTCGGTGCGGTACAGCCCGATGCCGTCCAGATTGTGTTCGTTCGCCAGATCGACATCGCGGGTCTGGTTGATGTTGGCGAGCAGCTGGATGCGGGTTCCGTTCTTGAGACGGCAGGCCTTGCTATCCATCCGGCGCAGCAGGCTCTGGGATTGCTTGAATTCCCGGCGCAGGACGCCAAAGCGCCGCCGCTGGGCATCCGACGGCTCGATCACGAGCGTGCCCCGGGTGCCGTCAAGCAGGCAGATCGATCCCGGGCTGGCCAGGGCGAGCAGGCCATTGAGC
>JBFHGU010000085.1:0-9136 GCA_041582935.1 Pontiella sp. | reverse complement strand
CGAGGGGGTTGATGGTGTAGGTGCCGCCGGCGGGGCAGGTCAGTGCGGAATAGCCGCCCAAAATGTATTCGGTGATATCGGCTTCGGTGACCGGGGTACCGGCGGGTTTGCCGTTTTCGACGGCCCATTGCTCTTTGGCGGCTTCGAGAATGCGGCGGTTGTTCAGGCAGCTTTTTTCTGCGGCGTTGCTGCGCGCTTTCTGGAAGCTGGGAATCGCGATGGCGGCGAGTACGCCGACGTAGGAGCTGGCGGCGAGTTCCAGCGGTTTGGCACCGCCGTAGTTGACATAGGATTCGGAATAAAATCCGGTCGGTGTTTTCCGCGCGTAGCCGCCGGCATAGAGGCTGCTCCAGGAGCCGGACATCATGTTCAGCATGGATTCAAATTCCGGGTCGTTCGTGCCGGTCAACGCTTTGCTCAGCACATCGAAGTAGGTTTTCATGAAGCGCGGCGAGATAAATTCAATGGCGCTGACTTCGTCCGGGATATTCTTCAGCAGCTGTTTGTAGAGCGGTGTTGCGACGAGTCCGGATTGGTTTTCCGCGCAATCGAGGGCTTCTTTCACGACGTCGAGGGAGGAACCGATGAGCAGATAGTCGTCGGTCATCACGAGGGTGGGGGAAAGGGCGACGGGGGAGGGAACGGGCAGGTTCACGGTGTAGAGTTCGTGCCGGCCGTGCATGGATTTTACGGGCGGCAGCCCCGCCAGTGTGAGTTTCTGCAGGATCAGGTTTCCAGGCATTGGATCGTTGATGCCCAGGCCGATCAGCAGGCTGGGTTCCGGCACGGTGAGCGTGCTTCCCGCGCGCTGCGGAAAGGTGACGGTTTTGGCTTCTGAAAGCTGAAGCGAAATCAGGATATCGTTTTCGATCGATTCCGTGATGGCGCTGATATTGGTGCCGATCAGCAGCTGGGCCATCATGATCTGCTGATTGAAGGACGCGGCGCTTTCCGGCCCGCCGAATTCTTGGACGGCTTCGTTCACGATCTTCCAGGTTTCATCCAGGCTGGTGCTGGAGTTGGCGGTGTAGACGGCATTGGCCGGCACAAATTCAATGCCCTTCATTTCGTCGGGGGCGGAACCGATCAGGCGCCAGATCGGCTTTCCGGCATCCGCTTCGGCGTGCTGGCTGATGGAGACGACGCGGCTTAAACCGTCTTCCGTCGGGGCCATACTCATGGCATAGGCTTCGAGCGAGAGCAGGCCGCTCCACTGGATCGCGGTTTTCACGGTTTCGATTCCGCCGCCCATGGAGCGGATGTTTTCCGGGGAGGCGTCGCCCATGGATTGCATGACCATGGCGCCCGTTTTATCGATGTATTCGAGCACGCGCGTTTCGAGCGTATCGGTGTTCAGGAAGAGCACCATGTCGCCATCGAGATCGAGCTTTTCGAGTGCCGGGTGCATCGCTTGACCGGCCCGTCCGTGGGCGGGAAAAAATCCGGCAAGCAGTGTGGAGAGTACAAATGCGGCAATGCGGTTGTGCTTCATGGGGCCCCCTTCAGTCAGTATTCCGAGTCTTAAAAGAAATTTGAATAAACCGCAATCGGCGGCCGGGATCGATTCAATTTTTTCCAATTATTGGAATCGTTTGGCCTGCGCTGCTCCGGTATAGCTGTCCGGATGTTGGATGTTGTTTACAAGGATGAGGCGCTGCTGGCGGTGAACAAGCCGACGGGGCTGCTGAGTGTGCCGGGGCGGGGACCGGATAAGCAGGACTGCTGTTTGCGCCGCGTGCAGGACATTTTTCCGGAGGCGCTGATGGTGCACCGGCTCGATATGGATACGTCCGGCCTGATCCTTTTTGCCCGTTCGCCCGAGGTACAGCGCAGCCTGTCGCTGCAGTTTGAAAAACGCGGCATTTCCAAGACCTATACCGCGCTGGTGGAAGGCGCGCTGGAGCCGGACGAAGGGATGATCGATTTCCCGATGCGCAAGGATATGGAGCAGCGCCTGCCGCCGAAGCACATCGTCGACTGCATCCGCGGCAAAAAGGCGGTGACGCGCTGGAGGGTGGTTGAGCGCGGTGCGGCAGTAACGCGTGTGAGCCTGTTACCGGAAACCGGCCGGTCGCACCAGCTGCGCGTGCACATGAACGCGCTGGGACATCCGATTGTCGGGGATAATATCTACGGCACGGCCGGCGAACGCCTGATGCTGCATGCCGCTGAGCTGCAGCTGGCGCATCCCGTCGGCGGGGAACGGCTTATTCTGCGGTGCCCGGCTCCGTTTTAGACGCGGGGGTGCCGGACAGGATGGCCTGGACCTGCATCTGGAATTCGGGCTGGTATTTCAGGGCAATTTCCTGGTTGATGATGGCTTCCTGCTGCGTGAGCCGGGGCATCATTTTAATCATTTTCCTGCCGATGGGGGTTTCGTAGAAGGCCAGCAGTTCGATGAGCTCTTCCTCGGTGTAGGCGTCCTGGTAGATCTGCACCATGCGCGCGGTCAGTTCCGGGTCGGCGCCTACCTTGCTGGCAAACGTATCGGAGGCCGCCAGGATTTTATCGATATCCTCCTGGCCGATGCCCATGCGCTTAAACTGCGCGGCCTGCGTGGCGAAAATGGTGTTGAAGTTTTCCACGTAAACCTCGGCGGGCGCGATGATGGAAATCAGTTTTTCGGCGGCCGCGGTGTGGCTTTCGGTATCGGCGAAGCCGGTCAGTGCGGCGGCGGTGAGCACAGCGGTGAGCATCAGTTTTTTCATAGTCTCCCTCACGGGTTCTTTCTTCAGGCAGAAACCGGAGCTTATGTTTCGGGGCCGCGGCGGGGCAAGGCTTTTAAGGCTTAAAGCCGATTCGGCTTGAAAGTCGGCCGCTCTTCTGGAAAAACCCACACCATGAACGATTTACTCTATAAAGGTCATTTCAAAGGGCTCGATATTGCTTTCACTTACACGGTGGCGACAACGGCGGTGAATGAAAGCGTGGTGCGCCACGACTGCGATCCCGCCGGTGCTCACATCCTGGGCCGCGCCACGGGAGCCGGCCTGCTGGCGGCCGCGCTGCTGCCGGAAGGGCGCCGGCTCAATGCCTGCTGGAAGTATGAGGGCGGGCTGAAAACGGTGGTGGTGGATGCCGGGAGCGACGGCACGGTGCGTTCGCTGATTTCCCCGAACCACCTGGGCGAATTTGAAAATGCGCATGAAGCGCTGTACGGCGAACAGGGCCAGCTGCAGGTGATTACCACGGAAAACGGGTCGATTGTGAATTCGGGCACCACACCGATTCCATTCCGCGATACGGTGAATGACCTGGCCTACCATTTCTCCATGTCCGACCAGATCGAAACCGGAATGTGCGTGATGATCGGTTTCCAGCCGAATCCGGAACAGCCGGTGGCGCTCTGCCAGGGCTGGATGATCCAGGCCCTGCCGAATACCGATCTTGAGCGGTTTGAGCGCATCCTTTTCCATATGGGCAATTTCGGATTCCGCGATCTGCTGGGCCATGAAAGTGCGGCCGACAGTTATTTTGAGCAGATTGCCAATACGCTGGTCGGCGATGAGCCGGGCTATAAGGGCATACATATGGAGGCGCTCCCGGCACCCAGGTTTAAATGCACCTGTAACCGCGAAAAAATGTATGCGGTGCTGCGGTCGATTCCGATTCCCGACCGCATGACGATGGTCAAACGCAAGGAACCGGTCGGCATCAGCTGCCGGTTCTGCAATAAGCGGTATAATATGACCATCAACGAGTGCATCGTTGCCTGGAACCAGAAGGTCGGGTAGCGGACGCCACGCCGTTACGCATGAATTTACCTGAAGTTATCCATGGGACATTGATCCGGCGCTACAAGCGGTTTCTGGCCGATGTGGAGCTGGAAGACGGAAGCGTGATTACCGCCCATTGCCCGAATACCGGCCGGATGACCACCTGCGCCGAGCCGGGGTACCGCGCGGTGCTTTCGGATTCTGGGAATCCGAAACGCAAATACCGATTCACGTGGGAGCTGGCCCATAACGGGCGCTGCTGGATCTGCGTCAATACCGGCCGCGCCAATGAAATGGCCTTCGAAGCCGTTGCGAACGGCTGGATTCCGGAACTGGCCGGCTACGACGAAGTAATCCGCGAACAGACATTCGGCAGCAGCCGGTTCGACCTGCTCCTGAAAAAGGGCGATGCGCACTGCTATGTCGAAGTGAAAAACGTTACGCTGCTTGCCGAAGACGGCCGGTATGCTTTTCCGGATGCCGTCACCGCGCGCGGCCGAAAGCATCTCAACGAACTGATCGAGGTGGTCAGGGCCGGGCACCGCGCCGCCATGCTTTTTGTGATTCCGCGCTCGGACGGCTGCGGCTTCCGCGCGGCGCATGAGATCGACCCCGAATATGCCGAGGCCTTGAAAAAGGCGGCGGCGGGCGGTGTGGAGCTGTATGCGTACCGGGCCGATGTGTCCCCGGCCGAGCTTCGGCTTAAAACGGCTGTGCAGATCGCGCTGGATTAAGAAAAAAGCGCCGCGCGGGGAACGCTTCCGGAGCGGGTGCGCCTGCCGCGGCCTCGCCCCTGGCTGTATGGTGCACAGGCCTATCTTGTTGATATTAATATTTTAATACAATTTGACAGAATCTTGGACGGCCTTAAGATCCTTTGCAGAAGCGAAAGGAGTCCATTATGCCGTTTGACCAGACTAAAGACGTACTCGAGCAGGCCCGCGCATTCCACCGCAAGCTGAGCGAGTTTTACGACCATCTCAGCAGCACCGCTGAAAAAGAGAGAGCGCGCGCGCTGCTCGATTATCTAAGCCGTCATGAAAACTACCTCGAAGGCTGCCTCAAGGAATTCATGCAGGATGTTTCCCGGAATGTTCTCGACTCCTATTTTCAGTACGGGTCGGATGCATCGAACCTGAAAGGAATCATCGATTTCGAAATCAAAGCCTCGATGGACGTCGAGGATGTGGTGGCCGCCGCGATGCATTTCGATGCCTGCCTGATTAAATTCTATCGTGAAATGGCCGAGAAAGCGCAAAGCACCCGAGTCCGCGAGGTCTTTGAAAACCTGCTCGTTATGGAGGAGCATGAGCAGATCGAACTCAGTAAAACCTCGATTGAATTCAGTTTGCTGGATGAAAAACTGGTTGTGGATAAAACGATATGATTTCCAGTCCGCGGAACGTCCGCTACATTGGCCGGCATGATTTATCAGTATGAAGACATTCGGCCGTCGCTGCCGCAGGAGTATTATATCGCCGACACGGCGGCGGTGATCGGCGATGTGGTGCTGAAGAATCAGGCCAGCGTGTGGTTCGGCGCCGTGCTGCGGGGCGATATTGAACCGATCATTCTCGGGGAACGCTCGAATATTCAGGACAATTCCGTGGCCCATACCGGAAAGGGTGCGCCGACGATTATCGGCGACGACGTAACCGTCGGGCATAAGGTGACGCTGCACGGCTGCACTGTCGGAAACAACTGCCTGATCGGGATGGGCTCCATCCTGCTCGATCGGTGCGAGATCGGCGATAACTGCATTATTGGTGCGGGTTCGGTCGTCGCACAGGGCAAAAAAATTCCCGCCGGCTCGCTGGCGCTCGGCTCGCCGGCCCGGGTGATCCGTACCCTCACCGAAGAGGATTTCACTAATATCCGCAGCTATGCGGAGCGGTATGTTGAAAACATGCGGCGCTACCGCGGCGGCAGCCTGAAACCCTGCTGACGGCCGCGGGCGGCCCGGTGCGGTCCACTGCCCGCCTGCCTAGGGACGCTGTTTAGCGATAATTTAAATTTCGCCCAATAATTTGCTCAGATTTGAATTGGGGTCGATTTTGCGGGTTTGGCTGGTTTTGACCCCAAACGCATTCAAGGGCCAAATTAAGCGGGTTTGGGCGTTTTTGCCCTTTTTGGGGTTCGTTCCATCTGGTAATGTTTTTCGATTAATTCCCATGAAAGGAACAGGACAACTATGTCTGATGCAGAAAACGATTTAAATGCTGACCAAGCAACCAGAAATCGCGCCGCCGCCAATCCCGATGCTGCCGGCTACGGCGCCGACCACATTACCGTTCTTGAGGGCATTGCCGCCGTCCGGAAACGCCCGGCCATGTATATCGGCGACACCGGCACGCGCGGTTATCACCACTGTGTATATGAGGTGGTCGACAACTCCATTGACGAAGCGCTGGCCGGCTACTGTTCCAACGTCGAAATCTGCATCAATGAAGACGGCTCGCTGAGCGTCATCGACGACGGCCGCGGTATTCCGGTCGACATGCATCCGACTGAAGGCAAACCGGCCGTGACCGTGGTTCTGACCGTGCTGCACGCCGGCGGTAAGTTTGATTCCGACACATATAAAGTGTCCGGCGGCCTTCACGGCGTCGGGGTCTCCTGTGTGAACGCGCTGGCCGAATGGCTCGAGGTGGAAGTTAAACGCGACGGCAAAATCCATCACCAGCGTTTCGAGCGCGGCGTGGAGGTTACCGACCTGGTGGTCATCGGCAAGACGACCGAAACCGGCACGAAGGTCACCTTTAAACCGGACCATACGATCTTTACCCACGAAGGCGGCTTCCAGTGGGACATTCTTTCGGCCCGCCTGCGCGAGCTCGCCTTCCTCAACCGCGGCGCAAAAATTACGCTCAAGGAAGAGGCCACCGGCCGCGATGAGGTCTTCAAGTATGACGGCGGTATTCTGGAGTTTGTCCAGCACCTCAACCGCAACAAATCGCCGATGCACCCGGAGGTGATCTATTTCGAACGCGAAAAGGATGATGTGGTCGTTGAAATTGCGATGCAGTATTCCGATGCCTACAACGAAACCATTTTCAGCTTTGCCAACAACATCAATACGATTGAAGGCGGTACGCATCTTTCCGGTTTCCGCTCGGCGCTGACGCGGACCGTCAATGCCTACGCCAAGCAGAACAAGCTGATCAAAGATGACAAGCAGACGATGGGCGGCGATGACATCCGCGAGGGCCTTACGGCGGTAATCTCGGTGAAAATTCCGGATCCGCAGTTTGAAGGACAGACCAAAACCAAGCTGGGCAACGGCGAGGTGGAAGGCATTGTCCAGCAGATCGTCAACGAAGAGCTCGGCACCTGTTTTGAAGAAAAACCGGCCATTGCGCGGACCATTATTGATAAAGCCGTTGTTGCGGCTCGGGCCCGTATGGCGGCGCGTAAAGCACGCGACCTCGCCCGGCGCAAAGGGGCGCTGGAAAGCGGCGGCCTGCCCGGCAAGCTGGCCGACTGCTCCAGCCGCGATCCGGCGCGCACCGAAATTTACATTGTGGAGGGCGATTCGGCGGGCGGTTCAGCCAAGCAGGGCCGCGACCGCGAATTCCAGGCGATTCTGCCGGTGAAGGGTAAAGTGATCAATGTGCAGAAGGCCCGCCTCGACAAGGTGCTGGCCAACGATGAAATCCGCACCATGATTACCGCCATCGGCACCGGCATCGGCGAAGATGATTTCAATATCGAAAAAGCCCGCTACCACAAAATCATCATCATGACCGATGCGGACGTCGACGGCGCCCACATCCGCACGCTGCTGCTGACGTTTTTCTACCGCCAGATGCCGCAGCTCATCGAGCACGGCTACATCTATATTGCCCAGCCGCCGCTCTATAAGGTGACGCGCCGCAAGCGCGAAGAGTATGTCGAGTCCGACGCCCACCTGACGCAGATCCTGCTCGACCTCGGCGCCGACGGCCTGCAGCTCGAAAGGGCCGACGGCACGGAACTGCTCGACACCAAAGGGCTGCGTGAGCTGCTCGATAACCTGGTGAAGATTGAAGAGATTGCCGACAAACTGCGCCGCCGCGGTGTCCTGCCGATGGATTACCTGGCAGCGCGCGATCCGGAAACCGGCAGTTTCCCGCAGTACTGTGCTTATATGAACGAAGCCGGCGAAGACCTCGATATCCGCTTTGCCGCCGATGAGGCGGGCCTGCGGGCGATCTTCGACGAAGTACAGCAGGGACTTGAAACGATTGACGGTGAAGTGCCGGAGGAAAAGAAGGTCCGCTACAAAGAGCTCTACTTTGCCAAGGACCTGAAGGACATCTTCCAGACGCTCAAGGATAACGGCTATACGATTGAGCAGCTTGTCGGAACCGGCGAGCCGCAGTTCAACATCGATGACAAAGGCACCCGGATTCCGGCCAACTCACTGATGGACCTGCTCGGCATTGTGCGCGAGCTTGGGCGCAAAGGCATGAGCATCCAGCGCTATAAAGGTTTGGGTGAAATGAATCCGGAGCAGCTCTGGGAAACCACGCTCGATCCGGAACACCGCCGCATGACCAAGGTGGTGCTCGAAGATGCGGTGAAAGCCGATGAGATGTTTACCATCCTGATGGGCGACGAGGTGGAACCCCGCCGCGAATTCATTCAGGAAAATGCCCTCAACGTTACGAACCTGGATATCTAATTAATTGCAGAGGTCGTCATGAAGATCGAACTTGGAAAAGAGAAGGACGGATGGCACGCCAAAGTGGCGGGCCATAAGCACCTGACCGCATTCGGCATTTCCCGCCGGGAGGCGCTGGAGGAACTCAGCGCAGTCGTTGAAGACGAACTCGACGACCAAAAGGACATCCGTACGATCCAGCTGAAGATCACCGAATTTCTCAAAAAGGCCGACGCCTAACACGAAAGCAGATTATGGACAACATTCTCAACGAACGCATTGACCTGATAAACATTGAAGATGAGATGCAGCGCGCCTACATCGACTACTCGATGTCGGTGATTGTCGGCCGCGCGCTGCCGGATGCGCGCGACGGCCTGAAGCCGGGCAACCGCCGTATCCTCTACGCGATGAAAGAGCGCGGCTGGACGCACAACAAAGCGTTTGTGAAGTGCGCGAAGGTGGTCGGTGAAGTGATCGGTAACTACCATCCGCACGGCGACACGGCGGTCTACGACACACTGGTCCGCATGGCCCAGGAGTGGGCGATGCGCGGCATGCTCATCGACGGCCAGGGTAACTTCGGTTCGATCGACGGTGACCGCGCGGCGGCCTATCGATATACCGAGTGCCGGCTGCGCCCGCTGGCGGAAGAGATGCTGGCTGATATCGACAAGAACACCGTCGATATGCGCCCGAACTTCGACGAATCGCTGATGGAGCCGTCGGTGCTGCCGGCGCGTATCCCGAACCTGCTGGTGAACGGCTCGACCGGTAT
>JBFHGU010000084.1:0-9391 GCA_041582935.1 Pontiella sp. | reverse complement strand
GTCGACGGCACTGCTCTGAATCACATCGCCGGCATTGAACCATGTAAACCCGCGCCGCTCGGCGACTTCCTCAAACGCCGCAGCCAGCTGGTGCGACTTCTCCTCGCCGCCGGCAAACATCTCTTTGAACGGCGTCGGCTCCAGCGGCGCAAACGGCGGCGGACAGACCACCAGCACTTCCGGCGCTTTTCCGGTCCGCGGATATTCGCAGGAGCGGGCGGCCTTCACCAGCTGCCAGGCGCTCTCCGCCACATCGCAGGCCGGAACGCTGAAACGAACTTTCAGGTCGTTGGTACCCAGAAAAATAATGACCAGGTCGAGCGGCTCGTGGGATTTGATAATCGGAATGATCTGCTTCAGGCCGTTTTTATCGCCCTCCACCGGATCGTCCCAGACCGTATTACGGCCGCACAGCCCCTCTTCCACCACATGGAATCCGACGCCGAGTTCCTGCTGCAGGATACACGGCCACCGGGTATTCCGATCGTGGCGCGATCCGTCAGCCGGATTGGCTCCCCAGGTATTCGAATCCCCAAAACAGAGTATATTTTTCTCAGGCACCGGTTTTAATTCCCTTCCTCAAACAGATCACTATGCACAATCGGCATGCCGGTTTCATTAATCAGCTCAATGCCCGCGGCTTCCTCGGGGGGAATCGGCGTCGACATTTCCGCATGCGGCGGCATGCCGTAGCCCAGCAGGATCGGCAGGCGCGGCGCGGGACCTTCCGGGGCCCAGCGGGTGAGTTTTACCCGGTGGTTTTTGCCGGAAATGGTTGCGAGCGCGTGGACGGTATAATCCGATCCCTCCCCGGCCCATTCGATTTCCACGTCGGCATTTTCACCGCGCCAAAGGTAAAGCAGCGGGCCGTGAGCGGTGTCGCCCCGGCAGTCGCGCGTTCGGATATTTCCGTTAATCAGCAGATAGGCCCGCTCGCATCCGAATGCAGTACAGCCGATCAGCTCTGTGGCGGCTGCGACATCGGCCGGTCCGAGAATTTCAAACCCGGCCCGCGTATTGACGGCGGTGCAGTTGATCAGCGTGGTTTTCCCGGTTTTCTGATTGCGCGGTCCGCCGCCGCCGTAGGTTCGGAATCCATCTTCGGTTAGGCTCTTGCAGTAGCCCGGCGTGATCTCAAAACGGCCGTCGCGGTTTTCATAGACCGATTTAAAATTAAAGTCGGCCGCCAAGCCGTCGCGCTCCTTAAGCATATCGCTGGTGGCGCGGGAGATGCCCTCGGCATAACAGTCTTCAAGAAGCGTATTGCGGGCGCCCTGAATATAAAAGCAGTGCCCGAAGGCGCGGCTGATCACTTTGCAGCGTTTCAGGGTGCAGTCATCGCCGCCGACCATAATTCCGCTCTGCTTATGCAGCGGAGCGAGTCCCGGTTTACCTTTACCAAGCAGGTCGCCGTAGCCGTAGGGCGAAGAGCCGTGAACAAACAGGCGGACATTCTCCAGCGTATTGCGGTCGCCCCAAAGCGACAGCGCGTTCCCATTGGTACCGCGCTGCTCGCCGACATAGCGGACCGTCAGCCCCTGAAAACGGTTACCGCTGCCCGAGACAAAGATAAACCGATGGTATCCGAAGGTCGGCAGATGCTCATAGATGGAGGTATCGATCTCCAGCACCACGCCGTTGAGATGAAACGTGTTGTCGTTTCCGCTGAACGTCAGCACCGGCACCGGCGGGCGCTTCTCCTTCGTCCGGTCGACCTCTTTCCCGACCGCATCAAGCCGTTCCGGCGTCAGGTAGTCCTTAACGGAATAGGTTCCCGGAGCCAGCGTGATTTCATTCCCGCTTTTTTCCGCCAGCTGCATGAGTTCCTGCAGCGACGAAATGCGGTATTCTGCACCGTGTGCGGACAAGCCCGCCGTCAGCAGGAGTGCCCCCACACCGCCGCGGAAATACTGCAGCAGGGTCCGCGATGCCCTAGTTCTTCGGCTGCTCAGCGGATACATAGTTCTGGATCTCTTCAAGACCGGTAACCGTCTGGTAATCCCCGCCGCACATTCTCGTCAATGCTTTAAAGAGATCGGCCGAGCGGCCCGGATCACCGTCTTTTTTCACAAACTGAACGACGTTGAAGGTGAAATCCTTCTTGCTGCTGCTGTTACGCCGGCTCAGGCCGCTGCTCGTCGGCGCACTTGCGGCAAGGTATTTACTGCGCAGTTCCACGAAGGCCTCCGCAAATTCCTTCGGCTGGAAATTATAGTACTGCGGGCGCGGGGGACCTTCGGTTCCCGGGAAATATTCGCTAATCAGGCCGCCGCGGCCGCCGGAGATCACTTTCGGCGGCTGGCCGTTGGCCGCGCGTTTTTTATTTTCCTCTTTCAGGAGCTTGGCGGCCTCCTGCACCTTCTCGTTCCACTTCTTGCCGGCCGAGGTATTGGCAATCCACTCCTCGGTCGTCATTGAGGTGTTAACCGCGGTTTTCTGGCTGCCCCAGGTGTTCGTCAGCAGGAAGATCGTATCGGCCTGCTGTTTATGGGCCAGCATAACCGCCCGGTACCAGTCGGACTCGTCATACGTGCTGCCGCCGGCTTTGACCGGTTTGGAAAATACACCCACCCGCATGTCCTCGTTGTTTCTCGTGCCGCCCGGGCCGAGCGTACCCGTACCGTACCGGCCGGATTTCACGCCGTTCAACGGCGTCAGCCATGTCTGGATTTTTTCCTTATTCGGCGAACTGGCCGGCACCATTTGGGGGAAAGCAGTCCGAACATCCTTGTCCCGGTACACCGCCACATTAATCAGGGCCGTGGACGGCAGGCTTTCGACAATGCGCAGGAGTTCGTCCTTAATAATCGTATAAGCAGGAATACCGCCCATCTCGTCCACCAGCATCGAGTTATCGGTGTCGAGAATCAGGAAAACCTTTTCGCCTTTGCCCTTCACCCCGAAGATTTCGATTTCCGGCATGGAGAATCCAAGACCGCCGGCACCGCCGAGGCCGTCGCCCCCCGCACCGCCGAGGCCGCCTTTAACACCGGTAATTTCAGGCATTTTAATGTCCGGAACGCTCTGGTTGAGCTTCGGCTGGACCACGATACGCTTACGCAGTTTCGGCTTCTGGGTCTTTTTCTTTTTCACGTTTACCGGAACCTGCAGCTTCTTCAGCTGCATTTTCGGCCGGTTCACCGGTTTGGCTTCAAAAACCTGATCTTCTTTCTGAATGACCGTCACAGCCACAAACGAAAGGGCAATCACGATCAGTACCGCGTGGATTCCCAAACTGATCAATGCCGCACTGGATTTTGCGTGCTTGGCAAAAAACTTTTTCTTAGCCATTTTTCAATTCCTATAGTTACTAAATTCGAATCCGATAAATCGATATATGCATCCTGTATTCACAGGATGCGCCGCTGCGGACCGCACACAGCGATCCCGCGCCGACCTTCCCGATGGTACAAGGAGCGCAGAATGTATCAGACCAGCCTCAAAACGCAAGCCAGTGTTAAAGGTTACATTGTTTACTCCCGATATTTTTACTGCCATTCAGCGGAAAACGCGCCGCCTGAACCAGCGCTGCGCACCATTCACACGCTTTTCCCGAATTCCGGCGCGGCCGGCTTATTCAACTTCAACCTGGAAAAATCCGGCCGGGGAATCGATCTCAACCGCGCTTACTGAATTTGAAGCCGTACCGGAAATCCCTACTTCGGCCAGCGTCCACGCGCTTTCGGTCAGGTTGGTTTTGAACCAGACATCATAGGTTTTTCCGGTCACGGACGACCAGCCGAGCTGCAGCGAGCCGCCCAGCACCTCGGCATCCACCATCCGCAGGACGGAGGCGCTGTTGGTCGGATCGGTCCCGGCGGCATATTCACCGCCGTTCGGCAGGCCGTCGCCGTCGCTGTCGAGCAGCGCAGCGGCATCGTAATCGCCGTCGGCAGCCAGGCCATAGGTATCGAACCAGCTGTGCGGTGCGCCGGAATCGGTCGAGGAATAGGCGTCGAACAACGCGGCCGCTTCATGCTCCATCAGCTCAATATCATACAGGCGGACATCGTCGATCCGGCCGCTGTAGCTCAGGCTGCCGAGCTGGCTGCCGATGGAGCCCGCCGTAATGCCCGACAGCTCTTCGGTCATCGCAGCACCGGCATGCCACAGCGCGCCGTTCCGATAGATACGCTGATTGCCCGTTTTTGAATTTTTAGTAAACACCCAATGCGCCCACGCCCCTTTGATCTCGGCATCGGCCGCCGCTTTGTTAATGCGGTCTTCATAGCCGGGTCCTTCGGACGCATCGAAATAGACGCTCGAATTACCGTACGGCAAATGAATATTCAGCACGCGGTTATCGTCAGCATCCGCGGCATAAAACGCCGAATTATTCATAGGCTGGTCGTCAGATCCGTACGCCCAGAATGCAATCGTGACCTCGGTCTGAATACTGTCAAAAGCGCTGGCTGGAAGAGTGACCGAAGAACCGGCCGCCGAAAAATCGAGCGCACCGCTCTTCTTTCCATCCGTCCAGACCGCATTGGTGACTGTGCCGTGATTTCCGTATCCCGAGGAATCCGCCGCCGCGGTTCCCGATGCCTCGTCAAACTTCCAGTGCCCCACAAGCCCCCTGGCGATTTCATGCCCGGTGAACGTGACATAAAAGCGGAACGAATCCAGCTCCGGCATCGGACCGGAGCCTTTGAAGACCAGGTAGAGATCGCATTTGGTGCGCGGTTCCTCGAGCGTGATCGTTTCCGCCGTCCACGCGTTGATATTTGAAGAAACCGTGCAGGTGCCGAGCAGCTCGCCGTCCACCGTATCGCGGCGCAGTTCGATCTCCCCTGCGGTGGTTCCGCTTTTCACACGCGCCTCAAACCGATTGGGGCCGGAGCCGAAGAAAAAGTCGTCGAACCGGATCCAGTCCCCGGCGGCCTCGGCACCGACATAGCGGATGCCGTCGCCCGCCGTCTTAACCGCCGTCCCGCTCTGTGCGCTGAAATCTTCGGCCTCGATCGTCTGCAGGACACCGAACCCGCCGGCACTGCTGAAGGAGACCGACGAAAGGCTGTTGCCGGTGCCCAGGTCAATGATGCCGCCGCCGGTCTGGCCCGCAGTGGATGCACTGTTGGTGCCCATCTCAACGGTGTGCTGATTCAGGTTATTCAGGTCAACCCCGCTGGCCGACAGCGTGCTGTATTTGTCCGGAATATAGAACCGTATGCCGGTCCGCACGCCGCCCACTTTGACATGCAGGTCCGGATCAAACGCATCGTCCCGCCCCCGCAGGGTCACGTCGTGACCGCTGCCGCCGATATAGGCAATCAGCTCATTGCCGTAGCGGTTCGGCGCGCCGAGAAAGGTTAAATCAACCGTGCTGTTTTTATCGCTGTCATAGTTGTACTGCAGCAGCGGCCCATAGCTCGCGTAGCCCGCGCAGTCCACCACCTCGCCGCCCGATCCCGGCCAGATGCCGTTTTCCGTACCTTTAAGCACGACGTTCTCAATATACTTTGTGTCATCGCAGAAACCGACCGGTACGCCGGAGCGCATTTCAACAACCGTGCAGTCGATCACGCTGATATTCCGCGTATTCGTCGAATTCACTCCGTCCAGGCTCAGTCCGGTGTTGTAGGCCCGGATGCCGTCTTCCTGGCAGCTGAACATCCAGCCCGGCTGCAGCACATAGCCGTTCTCCCCGTTTTCGTCCTCGCCCCAGTTCGTCACAAAATCAACGCCGTCCGCGGCGGAACCGTATCCTTCCTCCGCCAGCACGTCATCGGAAGTGCGCACCTCGCCCTCCACATAGCACCCTTCGATGACGGCATCGATGGAACCCTGGCAGAAAATACCGTGGCCGTAGGAGCGGTGGAACACCTTGCAGTTCAGCAGATGATTGCCCGAGCCGCGCACCAGGATGGCCGAATGTTTATAGTGCTTAATCACGTAGCCGCTGCCCTTGCCGAAAATATCGCCGTAGCCGTAGGGATACGAACCGCGCACGGTAAGATTGAATCCCTCCACCGTATTTCCGACTCCGTCGAGCAGCACCCCCTGCGCGGTTTTGGAAGGCCGCGTGTTACCGATATCAATCATCGTCAGGTTTTTCAGCACCTGGTTCGCGCCGAAAACCGCGACCTCTTTCACATCAACACTGCCGAACGCCTGAAACACCTCCGTCTCAAACTCAAAGATGACATCCGTGAAATCAAAGAGTGTATTGGTGCCGGTGAAACTGAAAAGCGGCACATCAGGAAAAAGCGAACCCGCATCGCCGCAGTCATCCGGCGTAATCCGATACGTGCCCGGCGTCATCACCACATCAACATCGTTGTCGTCGAGATACGGCAGCAGCTCCGAAAAGGAACTCACCACCGTCTGCGCCGCCGCCGTGTACAACCCCAACAGCCCTGCGAGTGCCCATACAATCCGCATCATTCCCTCCTGAAAACAGCTCTCGCCGTACTTCCCGCCAACCCGCTGGCGCTTAAAGCTCCTCGGCAGCCGAAGAATACGGGCTGCGCGGTCTACTTATAATAAGAAAGACCCGCCAAAACCGCTGCGGATGCTACCGGCCCGGCTTTTCCTTCTTATTATGGTCGCCGTCGTCATCCACTTTTGAGCGGGTGTATACGATGCAGTCGGACGCATATTCGGAAAGAATGACCGGATGCGGGGTTTCATTGACCAGCGTAATGCCGCCCGCACTGTTTTTCTCCCGCAGCTCCGCCTCTTCCGTATTATCTTCGCGGTGGCGCTCACCGGTTGAACCCAGCACGATGGGCCGCATCCTCTTCGGCCGGCTTTTCCCGGAATAGGTGATCTTTATTTTATGATCCCGCCCGACAATATTGGCCAGGTTATGGTCGCCCGCGTCCCGGTCTGTCTCGACCAGCTCCAGTTCAACATCCGCATTCCGGCGGTTGCTGTAGGGCACATAAACCAGCGGCCCGTAGGAAGCATCGCCTTTGCAGCGCCGCACGGTGCAGTCGGAGGGTAAGCCGTATGCTCCGGCCGATTCCCGCACGGTTGTATCCGTCACCGCTGCACCGCCGGCCGCCGCGAGCGCAATGGCGCCGCGCATACGCACGATGGTGCAGTTTTCGACCGTAACATGCCCGGTGTTGCGCGTTTCGCCGTCTTTATTGGTTCCGCGGACATAGGCGCGGATCCCGTCTTCCGTCAGGCTCAGCATCTGCCCGCGCGGAATCGGCTGTCCCTGTTTCCACGGGGGAAACACAATTTTATACCCATTCTCCGCCGCCGGCCCGGTTTTCTCTTTATACAGCTCATCGGTCAGGCGCAGCGCACCCAGCATCTTTACATTGCGGAAAACCGAATCCTGCGCCCCGTGCATATGAATGCCGTGGCCATAGGAAAATACCTTGAAATCGCAGTCTTCAATCAGGATGCGGTCGCCCATCACCGACATCAGCGCATGCTTCTGCAGCTTCACCGCAGAACCGCGCCCTTTGCCGTACAAATCGCCGTAGCCGTAGGGCGATGAGCCGCGGATCGTAACCGCACTGCCTTTCATCGTGAAATCGTTACCCATCACCACAAATTCGTTGGCGCCGCGCGGTCCGACCTTTTCGCCGATATCCTCAAACTCACCGCCGAGGATGGTAATGTGATCGCCGTAAATATTGAACCCCATGTAACCGTGCGGGTTCTTCGAATTCGGCATATCGGCATAAACCTGCGTATCAATCTCGATCCGCACATCGGTCAGGTCAAAAGTGTTATCCGATCCGCTGAAATTAAAAATAATCTTCGGATCGTCCGCATAGTAGGTTTTTTTGACCTCATAGGTGCCCGGCCGCATGCGGATTTTCTGACCGCTCTGCGCGGCGCATTCCGCCAGCTCATCGAGCGAGGAGATCAGCCGGTATCCCGGAGCCGCCTTAAAGGCAGCCGCTTCAGCGGCCGGCTGCGCAGCCGGCGCAGATTCGGCCCCCGCCCCCGTGTCAGCCGCCGATGCAGCCGCCGCTGCGCACAAAATCATAAACCCAAAATACTTTTTCATCATACTCCTTTGCATGCCGCCGCATCAGCCGCTCCACAGCGGACTGCACAGTTTTTCCAGAATGAACACGGGAAGATATGCCGCCGGAAACCGCTCCGAAAGGCACAAAAAGGATTAACTTGTTAACCCGGAGCCTAAACCTTGTGATCCCCGCCGCCGTATCCTCTTCCCAGCCGTACGGCGTATTGAGCCCCAGCCCGAGCCTATTTCACACGGCCCCTGCAGGGGGCACCTGCACATGCAGCGCCCTATTTCTGAAACTGCTGGTCAATAAAATGGATCTGCCGCTGGATCGCATCGTTCCAGTATTCCCACGTATGGCCGCCGGGCATCTCGGTATAGCCATGCTTGACCCCCGCCGCCAGCAGCTGCGCGTGCAGCGCGCGGTTCACCCCGCTAAAAAAATCCTCCGACCCGCAGTCGATCGAAATGGCCAGCTCGCCGTCCTTCAACGCCTTCGCCAGATTAATGACCGTATATTTTTCCCAGTTTTCCGGATAGGTTTCGATATCGCCGATCCGCTTTCTGATGTCCCACCTTTCGGGGAACGGGCGGATATCCACCCCGCCGCTGAGCGGTACGGCCACGCTGAAAACATCCGGGTGGCGAATCGCCAGGAAGAGGGTACCATGCCCGCCCATGCTGTTGCCGGAGAGCGCGCGGCCGGTGCGCTGCGCTTTGGTGCGATAGTGCTGATCGATGTATGCAACGCACTCTTCGGCCGCAAAGGTTTCATACTGATAGGACGCATCGACGGGACTGTCAAAATACCAGCTGGTTCGGCCGCCGTCCGGACACACCATGATGATGCCGTACGTATCGGCCAGCATTTCCACATCGGTCTTATCGATCCATTTGCGGTGCGTGTCTCCCGCGCCGTGCAGCAGGTACAAAACCGGATACCGCTGCGGTCCGTCCTCGTATCCATCGGGCAGAATCACACTGACCGGAATGTCCCGCCCCATCTTTCCGCTGTGAACGCTGACCGTTTCCACCGTTGCCTGACTTGCCGAAACAACCAGTGCGGCCAAAAATAAACTGAATCTGTTTTTCATTCTGCTTTAAACTCCGATTAATCAAAATACGCCGCCAAGGGCCGTACTGCTCTTAATGTGCTTCCTCGCGAATCAGTTGTCCGTCTTTAAACTCCTGAATTGCGGCCGTAATATTCTCTCCATCTTCCAGCCCGCTGAAACTGATTACGTGCTTTCTCCCATCTTTCAGCTCAACCGTCAGCTCCTTCGCAGATGCAGCAGTCACCGATTCGATCACGCTCTCTTTCTCAAACGGCTCGATCACCGTCAGGTAGCGCGCGCCGGTGCCGCGGGTGCGGAAGCTGAGCGATTTCCGCCGCCACGTTTCATCACCGAACGGATAGTCGCCGCCGACGTGGGCCTTAAAGCGCACGGCGTTGAGACC
>JBFHGU010000083.1:0-9679 GCA_041582935.1 Pontiella sp. | reverse complement strand
CTCTCTCTAACGGTTAAGGATAGCGTCTGTCATATTGGGCGGAACCGGATCAAACGCTTGCGGTTCCATCGAATAGCTCGCTCTACCCTTTGTTAAGGACCGCAAACTCGTTGCGTATCCGAAAACCTCGGCAAGCGGAACATCCGCCTGCACGACCTGCAGATCATTGGAAGCCTTAATTTCGCGGATACGGCCGCGACGGCTGTTAAGGTCACCCATCACATCACCAAGATGTTCATCGGGGGACTCGATTTCGAGCAGCATAATCGGCTCCAGCAGAACCGGGCCGGCATTGCCGACCGCTTCGCGGAGCGCCATCACTGCCGCCGAACGGAAAGCCACCTCGCTGGAATCCATATCGCGAGTCTGGCCGCCGATCACCGTTACCTTCGTATCGATGATGGCAAAATTACCAAGCACACCCGTCAGCAGTGCATCGGCAATGCCCTCTCTAATTCCTTTACGGAACTCTTCGGGAATAACTTTGCTCGAAATATCAAACGAAATATCGTTGCCCGCACTGGACCCGTTCGGCTCAACGCGAAGCGTCAACGCCGCAAAATGGTTTTCATCGCCGATCGTGCGCTCAAACGTGAACGAACCCTCGCCCTTGGCGGAGACGGACTCGCGGTACGCCACCATCGGCCGGCCCGCATTGGCCTGCACCTTATATTCGCGCAGAATACGGTCGCGGATGATTTCAAGATGAAGCTCGCCCATGCCTTCAATAATGGTCTGGCCGGTTTCTTCATGAATCGACGTGCGGAAGGTCGGGTCTTCGTCAGCCAGGTCCTGGAGGGCGGCAACCAGCGCATCGTTGTCGGCAGTGCTCTTCGGCTCGATGGCCATGGAAATTACCGGCTCGGGAAATTCGATGTTTTCCAGAACGATCGGATCATTTTCAGCGCAGACCGTATCACCTGTAGTAAACAGCTTCTGGCCGACCATGCCGCCGATCTCGCCGGCATACAGCACATCAATATCTTCGCGGTGGTTCGCATGCAGCCGCAGCAGCCGGCCGATACGCTCGCGTTTTTTGGTGCGCGGGTTGTAGATATTCATGCCTTTTTTAAGCTGGCCGGCATAAACACGCACAAAGGCCAGCTTGCCGACAAACTTATCGGTCGCCATCTTAAAGACGAGACCGGTCAGCGGCTCAAAGTCGGAAGCTTCGCGGGAAAGCGGCTTTTCGGACTTCGGGTTGACACCTTCGACAGCCGCAATATCCACCGGAGAAGGCAGCAGCGATACCACTGCGTCAAGCAGCGGCTGCACACCCTTGTTTTTCAGCGAAGAGCCAACCAGCACAGGAACAATCTCGTTGGCAATCGTCGCGCGCCGCAGGGCGGCAACCAACGCCTCCTCAGAGACATCAGTGTCTTCCATGTAGGCTTCAAGCAGCTCTTCGTCAACCTCAGCAACCTTCTCAACCAGTTCCGCACGATAAGCCTCTGCATCAGCAGCCATATCTTCAGGAATATCGATATACTCAATCCTGGAGCCCATATCATCTTCGGAGAAGTTCATGGCCTTCATGGAGATCAGATCGATCAGCCCTTCAAACGTTTCGGCAGCACCGATCGGCAGCTGAATGGCCACAGCAGGCGCCTTCAGCTTGTTCTGCATCTGATCCACTACTTTGTAGAAATCAGCGCCCATGCGGTCCATCTTATTGACGAACGCAAGGCGAGGCACTTTGTACTTATTTGCCTGCCGCCAAACCGTCTCGGACTGCGGCTGCACACCACCTACCGCACACAAAACGCCCACTGCGCCGTCAAGGACGCGAAGTGAACGCTCAACTTCCACGGTGAAATCAACGTGGCCGGGGGTGTCGATAATATTGATCTGGTGATCCTGCCAGAAACAGGTGGTCGCGGCGGACGTAATCGTAATGCCGCGCTCCTGCTCCTGAATCATCCAGTCCATGGTGGCTGTACCGTCGTGGACCTCGCCGATTCTGTGCACCTTGCCGGAATAGAAAAGGATCCGCTCCGAAGTGGTTGTTTTGCCCGCGTCAATATGGGCAATGATACCGATGTTGCGGACCGAAGAAAGCGCATGCTCACGGCCGTCGGCTTCCCGACGGGAATCCGATCCGTTTCCTGCTTTATTCTTATCTTTGCTCACAACACTCATAATCTTTTTCAACAACCGGAAGCTTCCACATCGTGGAAGCTTCCTTTCAATCGGCGACCCCCATCCGTTGGGGATTTCCTATGGTACAGGCACTAGTACCGCGGTCTTACCAGCGGTAGTGGGCGAAGGCTTTGTTGGCCTGAGCCATCTTATGCGTGTCATCACGCTTCTTGATGGCGGCACCCTGACCCTTATAGGCGTCAATCACTTCGTTTGCCAGGGCTCTGCGCATCGGAACACCTTTGCGGTTGCCGGCAAATGCGATCAGCCAGCGGGTAGCCAGGGCGATCTGACGCTTAGGTTTAACTTCCAGCGGAACCTGATAAGTAGCACCACCGACACGGCGGGACTTAACTTCGAGGCGCGGAGAGACGTTTTCGATCGCTGTGGTGAATACTTCCACCGGATCTTCGTCTTTCAGCTGTGCCTGAATATCTTCCAGGGCTCCGTATACAATGCGGGCAGCTACCGATTTCTTACCACGCTCCATGACACAGTTAATCATGTAGGCAACCATCTGGTTGTTGTAGCGCGGATCCGGGATCAGCTCGCGTTTTTCTGCTCTATGTCTTCTGGCCATAGTCTAAATCCTTATGCTTTCGGGCGCTTCGCACCATATTTCGAACGACCACGCTTACGTCCGTCTACTCCGAGACAGTCGAGCGCACCGCGAACGATGTGATAACGAACACCCGGCAAGTCCTTTACACGACCGCCGCGAACCAGAACCATGCTGTGCTCCTGCAGGTTGTGGCCTTCACCGCCAATATAGGCATTGACTTCACGACCATTGGTCAGGCGTACACGAGCGACTTTACGAAGTGCCGAGTTCGGTTTCTTCGGGGTCTGCGTTTTAACCAGCAGACACACGCCGCGACGCTGCGGACATGTGGCCAGCGCAGGCGACTTGCTCTTTTTCTTCTGAGCCGCGCGCGGTTTTCTTACTAACTGATTGATTGTAGGCATATTCAGTTTCCTTCTATTGCCGTTTTCTGATTTCCAAATGCCGGCCCATCAAGATCCGCCAGCTTTAACCTCTCCCTGCGGAAAGCGCCGCCGAACTCATAAACCGTCATTCTTCAATCGAAACTCTAAAACTCTCTGCCGAGGCAGATCATCCTCTTCAATTAAAAAAGACAGGCGGTGGACAGTAGAGATCTACATCCACCACCGCAAGCGAAACATAACATATTTTTCGCCGCGTTATTTCCTAGAACTTCCAACCCTTGAAAGCCCCTGTAACCACGAACTGCCCCTCACTTAACTGCAGGACTTAGTTTACCCTGCATTTCAGATCGGAACCTAATCCGGTTCGGTCGCCCGATTGCCGGTGCATTCATGATCTTCCTTATGCGTCTTCTTGAACTGCCAGCCACTTCAGAAACGAGGATGGTGCAAAAGCAGCTGTAGATTAGGCAGTTGCCGACTTGCACCCTCCCGCAGCACACAAATGATCGCGAAAGGATGGGCAACATAGAGAATCGGCAGGAAAAATCCAGAGAAAAGTATCCTTTTTTCACGCCGAGCGGATGCGCCCTATAAAAATAAAAAAACTTTTCCTTCGCTATTCTCTCCAGAACAGGGTAGACACGCATCTCATTCAATTAAGGACATACAATGAATACAGGTACAGTTAAATGGTTCGACGCCGAAAAAGGCTTTGGTTTCATCACTCCAGACGGCGGCGGACAGGACATGTTCGTTCATCATTCGGAAATTCAGGTTTCCGGATACGCCTCCCTCGATGAAGGACAGAAAGTCTCCTTTGAAGTCGGTGAAGGCCGCAAGGGTCCGTGTGCAACTAACGTTACACCCATGTAAGACCCTAAGCTGATAAGGCTTATAAAAAAAGGCGTCCATATGGACGCCTTTTTTTGTGCCCCGATTTATTATCAGCCGCGATCCAGAATGGTATCGATCACATCGGCTGCGGAAAAATCGACCGCACCGTTCCGGCAGAAGATGCCGATGTTCACGAGATCATCGCCCATCGTAACCAGGGCTTTTTCACGCGAACCGTCCGGCAGGCGCTGCGGATAACCGATGTCGGCCGCCAAGGCATTGCACAGGCACTTGCGCCCGACCGTCTCCTCCTCCTTGCCGCCCTTGGCCACATAGGCCGCGACCGGCTCTGCAGCACAACGGTAGCCGATCCCGCCGTCGGCCTTACGGTAAGGCTGGCGCAGGAAGCCGATGTCGCAGATACGCCGGCGGCTTTTATAAATACGCGGATCGGAAAGCGTGCCCTCCAGATCGGCAACCTTAAACGGAAACCCGGTCGGCGATGCCACCGGATCTGTAAACACCCTGGCTTTCCCTTCCAGAGCCTGGAGGACCAGCTGGCGGCGGGAGTCAGGCAGGAGCCCCGATTCCTCGCATAAAGCAAATGCGGTACCGACCTGCACGCCGGCCGCCCCGGCGTCCAATGCGCTCCGCAGCCCTTCGGCCGACCCATAGGAACCTGCCAGCCAGAACGGGACATCAAAACTTTGGAATTTTGCAAGTTTGGCATCATCGCGCGCGCCGTAGACCGGCTCACCGGCATCACTCAGCCCGCCTTTGCCGCGCGGCGGCGCGTTATGGCCCCCCGCAGAATGCGCTTCGACAATAAAGCCCTCAATACTTCCGTTGGCGCGCTTCAGCAGAATGCCGGCCAGCGACTCGGTCGTGACAATGGGATAAAAATCAGGACGATTCAGCGGAGCCGGCTCCGCCGCCCCCTCCATCAGCGTATGGGGATCGAAGGGCACATTCACAATCTCGATCTCGCCCTCCACCCCGGTAACGACAACGGGATACTCCACCGCTTCGTGGCGCGACAGGGAATCCAGGATGCCGGGAACCGTCAGCGGAATGCCCGCTCCCATAATAACCACGTCCACTCCGGCGAGCATGGCGCCGTAAATGGAAGGCAGGTGCGGCAGCTGAATCTTTTCGAGATAGTTCACCCCCACCGGCTTGTTGTGCCCTTCCTTAGCGAGGAATACCTCGACAAAATTGCCGGTCACACAAAGCTCGGCCGCAGCCGGCGAACCCTCAACCGTGTGCATCGGTATGTGCTTATACGACTCGCCTGCCGATAGGCCTCCCTCAATAAAGTATGCATCCAGGATGCGCTTTGCGGCCCCGGGAAATGGGAAGTGCTCCAAGGCGCGCCGCACATGGCCCCCGGGATCTCCGTCCTGCAGTTTTCGCGCGAGGACCGCATCCAATGCCGTTCCAGAAACGACGCCCAGCTGACCGAGTTTTGACACGGCACTGGCCAATCGCCAGTCCGAGATTCCAAAGCCCATGCCGCCCTGTATAATTTGCGGTAGTTTTTTAAACATAGGGCCCGAGTATGGGACCGCGCGCCGCGAATCAACAACATTTTTCGCGAACAATAACCGACTCTCAGCAAAGCGTTAGAGAGCCCCCGCCGTCTCCCTGGCCAGCAGTGCATATTTGCGCTCGACACCCCAGGCATAACCGCCGACCCCGCCGTCCGATCTGATAACCCGATGGCATGGAATCAGATAGCCGATCGGGTTACAGCCCGCGGCGGAACCCACAGCACGCGATGCGTTCGGATTACCGATCATCCCCGACAAGCGGCCGTAGCTCACCAGCCGTCCTGCTGGAATCTGCAGGAGCGCCCGCCATACCTTCAGCTGAAATGCCGTACCGCGCAAAAAAAGCTTCAACGCCCGGGGAGACGAACCATTTCCCGCTCGGTGAAAAGCTGAAGCGCCAGCGTTCTCCCCTTTAAATATTTCCCGGCATAATTCGCGGGCCCAATACTCGTCGTCCACCACCTCGGCGTTCGGCCAGTCCTTTACCAATCGCGCATAATCCCGGCCGAACGAGAGGTGGCAGATACCGCGCGGACACTCGGCCACCAGGCAGTCACCGAACGGTGACGCAGCGATTCCTGCACGGATTACCCACCCCGCCCCGCCGGCCTGAATTTCGCCCGGCGATGCAGCCTCCAGGCTGATGCAGGGTTCATACTGCCTTGCCGGCCCTGAAAGCCCGGTGCCGCAAGAAACCTCGCGACCACTTACACCTGCGCTCAGCAAGCGCCGCGCATGCTCCAAGGTCAGCGCCTGTACAAATTCGCTGGGGCTAATGCCCGCCCAGCGGGAAAAGAGCCCGTGAAAGTGCGCCGGACTCAGGCCGGCAACCGATGCGAGGGCTTTGATATCCGGCTGTTCATTCCGGTGCTCCGTGATATAGCGGATCACTTCGGCGATGCGTGCATAATCGTCCATGGCGGATAATATGCCTCGCCCCGGAAATCCCGTCCACCCGATTCCGGCTGCCGGAAAACAAAAAAGCGCCCCGTACGGGACGCTTTTTCTCTGATTGAATGAACCAGCCGTTAGGCTTCTTCTTCAGCCGATTCCTGCTCAAAGGCGAGCGGGTCGCCGCCGAGCACATCTTCGACCGAGATTTCTTCGCCAAGTTTAACCGGCTTGATATCGCGGTACATCGGGAATCCGGTACCGGCCGGAATCAAGCGGCCCATGATGACGTTTTCTTTGAAGCCGCGCAGCGAATCGACCATGCCCAGCGTAGCGGCTTTGGTCAGTACGCGGGTGGTATCCTGGAACGATGCGGCCGAGATAAAGGACTCGGTTTCGAGCGCTGCCTTGGTGATACCCAGCAGGACCGGAGAAGCTTCCGCCGGGCGGCGGCCCTCGGCCACAGCCTTCTGGTTGACTTCCTGGAAGGTCTGTTTTTCGACCTGCTCGCCCCAAAGGAACTCGGTATCGCCCGGGTCGGTAATCTTGACCTTGCGCAGCATCTGGCGAACGATCACCTCGATGTGCTTGTCGTTGATTTCCACACCCTGCAGACGGTAAACGGCCTGTACTTCGTTCACGAGGTATTCCTGCAGATCCTGCGGACCGCAGACTTCGAGCAGTTCCTGCGGAACAATCGGACCTTCGGTGAGCTGCTGGCCCTTGTGAACAAAGTCACCCGGGAACACAATTACGTGTTTGTTCATCGGGATCAGGTGCTCTTCTTCGGCGCCGGTCACGGTGTCGCGAACGAGCAGCTTGCGCTTACCCTTGGCAATACCGCCGAGCTCAACGATGCCTTCAATCTTCGCGATCTCAGCAGCTTCCTTCGGCGTACGGGCCTCCACCAGCTCGGCCACACGCGGCAGACCGCCGGTGATGTCCTTCGTACGTACCGTTTTCCGCGGCGTACGCGCCAGGGTGTAACCGGCGGAAATCATTTCGCCTTCCTTGATCATCACCTGCGCACCGGCCGGAATGGAGTAGTGACCGACGTTGCCGTCGTCGCCGACAATCAGGATTTCCGGATGGAGGTCTTCCTTATGCTCCATGACGGTGAGTCCTTCAACACCGGTAGCTTCATCCACCGTCTTCTGAACCGTTACGCCTTCGATGAAGTCCTGGAACTCCAGCTTACCGTTGTGTTCCGAAAGAATCGGCACGGAGTACGGGTCCCATTCCACGAAGGTTTCGCCCGCTTCAACTTTGCCGCCGTCATCAATCGAAACGAGGGCGCCGATCACCATCGCATAACGCTCGAGCTCGCGGCCCTCTTCGTCGACGATGAGGATGTTACCGTTTTTATTCAGCACGACATTATGCTCGCCGACTTTAACGGCACGGATATTTTCGAAGCGTGCAGTACCGCCGGTTTTGGCCGTGATCTTCGGCTGTTTAAAGACCGATGACGCCGTACCGCCGATATGGAATGTACGCATGGTCAGCTGTGTACCCGGCTCACCAATGGACTGCGCTGCAATAATACCCACCGGCTGGCCAAGCTGGGCCACTTTGCCGGTTGCAAGGTTTTTACCGTAGCACTTGGCGCAGACACCGCGACGCGATTCGCAGGTCAGTACGGAACGGATCACAACCAGCTCCACGCCGGCGCTTTCCACTTTGCGTGCGGAATATTTATCGATCAGCTCACCGGCAGCCACAATCACCTCAAGGGTGTGCGGGTTGCAGATATCCTCCGCCGCGGTACGGCCGATGATACGGGTGGCGAGCGAAACGAGCTCGTCATCACCCTCGGTGATGGCTGTAACTTCAATACCGTTGAGCGTATGGCAGTCCTCTTCGGTGATGATGATATCGTGCGAAACGTCGACGAGTTTACGGGTAAGGTAACCGGAGTCCGCCGTTTTCAGTGCGGTATCGGCCAGACCTTTACGGGCGCCGTGCGTGGAGATGAAGTATTCGAGTACCGACAGACCCTCACGGAAGTTCGAAAGAATCGGACGCTCAATAATCTCACCGGAAGGTTTGGCCATCAGGCCGCGCATGCCGGCCAGCTGACGAATCTGCTGACGCGAACCACGGGCACCGGAGTCCACCATGACGTATACCGGGTTGAGCTCTTCCTTCGACCGCGCATTGATCGGGTCATCATTTTCTTCGAGCACTTCGAACAGCTTGTTGGTCAGCCTATCGTTGGTGTCCGTCCAAATATCGATGATCATGTTGTAGCGTTCACCCTCGGTGATGAGACCTTTACGGTGCTTGGCTTCAACATCTTCAATTTCCTGGCGGGCTGCGGCAACCATCGACGCCTTGTCCTGCGGAATGATCATATCGGTCAGGCCGATGGACATACCGGAGCGTGTGGCGTGCTCGTAACCCAGGTTTTTCAGCAGGTCGAGAACGCGTACTGTAACGTTGTGGCCCGAGATTTCGTAACAGGCTTCAATCAGCTGCCCGACCACCTTCTTGGTTGCTGTTTTGTTCACAAAACCAAGCTCGTCCGGCCAGACTTCATTGAAGAATACGCGGCCGACGGTGGTGGTGATCACGGAACGCTCCATGTCGCCGTGGCGGGTTTCGCGCTGGTAGTCCGGGTTACGGAAACGAATCCGGGTGTGCAGCTTAACCACACCTTCGTCATAAGCGGTGTGCACTTCCATGATATCGCTCATGATACGCAGGTGCTCATCAATCTTCTTGCCGTGTTTACGGTCCATCATGAAGGTCTGCGATTCCGAGGTCAGGAAGTAACAGCCAAGCGCGATATCCTGCGTCGGGGTCGTTACCGGCTTACCCGAAGAGGGCGAGAAGATATTGTTGGTCGCGAGCATGAGACTCTTCGACTCAACCTGTGCCTCAACCGAAAGCGGCACGTGCACAGCCATCTGGTCACCGTCGAAGTCGGCGTTGTAGGCCGTACATACGAGCGGGTGCAGCTGGATGGCCTCGCCCTCAATCAGGATCGGCTCGAACGACTGGATAGAAAGCCTATGCAGCGTCGGCGCACGGTTGAGCATCACGGTATGGCCGCGGGTTACCTCATCGAGGATATCCCACACTTCATCCACTTCGCGCTCGATCATTTTCTTCGCGCTGCGGACGGTGTGTACCACACCGCGCTCTTTCAGGCGGCGGATGATGAACGGCTCGAACAGTACGAGGGCCATTTTCTTCGGCAGACCGCACTGGTTGAGTTTGAGCGTCGGGCCCACAACAATTACGGAACGGCCGGAATAGTCGACACGTTTACCGAGCAGGTTCTGACGGAAACGGCCCTGCTTACCTTTCAGCAT
>JBFHGU010000082.1:0-9746 GCA_041582935.1 Pontiella sp. | reverse complement strand
GATCTTTTCAGAAAAAACAGCGCGCCCATCCAGGCGCTGCTGTTTTACCTTGAGCGGGTCCTCCATCCGCCTCTTGCCGCACGACTCACCAGCGGTGCGCATCCGTTCTTCGGCACCGTTTATCAGAACACATTCCGCACGCCGCGGCCCTTGGGAACGTACGACCAGACGCCGAAATGCGGAAATAATTGTAATAATATCCTGCAAACCATTTGCCTTAAAAACCTTAAAAACACGAGGGCCCGGAATAGAGACACCTGCACCGACATTTATTTCCGTCCAGGGGGAAGACAACGCAAAACAAACAGCGGCAGAAAATCGTATTCCATCCGCAGCACCAACCACTTACGCCGTCGCGGCCAATCCATGGCACACCTTGTGCATAACCAGCTACGAACAGGAAAGAGCACATGACAGAAACCACCAGTAAAGAAGTTACCCTGAATCTCATCGGCACGATCCGTACGCCGCACGCGACCGCCGACAACATTCCGGTGCAGCCGGTCGGCAGCGCAGATGAAGGCGTGGCCGAGCTCTTTCCTGAATTTGCGGAAGGCCTGAAGGATGTCGACGGCTTCTCGCATGTCATGCTGCTGTTCCACCTGCATGAGATGAAGAAGGACTACAAACTGCTCATCACGCCGTTCATGGATAAGCAGGAGCACGGCGTTTTCGCCACCCGCTCGCCTTCCCGTCCGGCGGCCATCGGACTCTCCACGGTCAAGGTCAAGAAGGTGGAAGGCAATAAGCTCTATTTCGAAGGCGCGGACATGCTCAACGGTTCACCGCTTATTGATATTAAACCCTTCTTCCGGAATGTGGATAACCGCCCGGATGCGGTCAGCGGCTGGCTGGAAGGCAAAGACGAAGACATCGCATCCAAGCACCGCTCCGACAACCGTTTTATGGAGCGCAAAGCCATCCACAAGATGGCCTGATTTAAAGAACCGCCGACCGGAAAACCGGGGCAGATAAATAATAACAAGCAGGTCTACGCTTCCTGACACACAGGTGTGCAGCCGGAGACCGAAAAATGAAAGCAATACTGACGGCCGCACTGCTGGGTGCCGCCATGACCACCCTGGCCTGGGACAGCACCGAAAACGCGGTCTGGTTTGAAGGAACCTTGAAAGGTAAATTGACGGAAAAAGCCTCCATCTCCATGAAGGAGCAGATTCGCTACAAGGAGGACGACGGCTTTTACTTTTTACACTACACCGACTTCGGCCTGGGCTGGAAATTCTCCAAAGCCTGGAGCCTCACCGGCAACTACCGCTATATCACCACCCGCAAACGCACGGGCGACTGGTATGCCAAGCCGATGCTGCACGCCAACCTCACCAACACCCTTCCGCTCGGTTTTCTCAGCCTGAAAAGCCGGTTCCGCCTGGCCCACGTCGATATCCCCGACGGCGATGACCAGGTGCTCCTCTGGCCGCGGATTATGCTGAGTTTGTCCAAGGGCTGGAAAGGGCTGAATCCCTACGGCGCGTGGGAACCGATCTATGATATGGCCGACAACCTGGTGTACCGCAACCGGATTGAGGGCGGCCTTCTGTATGCGCCGCTGGACAACCTCTCGCTGAAGGCGTTCCTGATGCAGCAGATTACCCGAACGGACTCCACGTCCGAATGGACCGAGGCCTATAACATGGGCGTCGGCGCAACACTTAAATTCTGAGGGAACGCACATGAAAATACGGTATATCCTGCTCTGTTCCCTTTTCGCCGCCTCGGCGGTGCACGCCGGCCTCTCCGTTTTCGCCGCGGCCGGAACCGCACCGGCCATGAAGGAGATTGCCGCGCACTATACCCGGCGAACCGGCACCGAGGTGGTCTTTAACTTCGCCAACGCGGGTACGCTCGCCCGCCAGATCGCCGCCGGCGCGGATTTCGACCTCTTCTTTTCCGCCAATGAAAAGTGGATGGACTATGTCGAGGAAAAGCAGCTCATACGCCCGGACACGCGCATCAACGTGCTGGAAAATGAACTGGTCCTCATTGTCCCGAAAGGCCGGCCGCCCCGAGTGGATCTGACGTCCTTCAGCGGGCGCTTCGCCATCGGCGACCAGTCCACCCCGCTGGGCATCTATGCCAAAGAGGCCTTCTCCAACATGGGCTGCTGGGAAACCCTCCGGCCGCACTGCTGCGTGGGCGACACCGTCAATAAAGCCCTGAACTACGTCGCGCTCGGCGAAGCCGATGCCGGCGTCGTGTTCCGCTCGGTGGCCTTCTGCGCCTCAAACCGGATCGAGATCGTTGAAACCGTTCCGGCGGCGCTCCACGCCCCCATCCGCTTTCCCATTGCCGCGGCCGCCGCCGGCCCGCCCGAAAGCCTGGATTTTATCGCGTTTCTTCAGTCACCCGATGCAGCATCAACCTTCAGAAAATACGGATGGACGCCATGCACAATCAGAAAATAACTGAACAGCTCAAAGACGAACTCAAAGCCGCTGCCCGGAAAAACAACTGGCAGCACGCCGCCCTCGAAATCAAGTGCGCCGCCCTCACGCCCGAGGAAGCCATCGGAACCCCCGAAGAAATGGACTACCCCATTCAGAAAGGCCGCGAAACGATGCTCGAGGTCACCTTCATGCAAAGCCGCGGCCAGGCCTTTACCCGCGAGGTCGTCCGCGACCGCAGCTACACACTGGCCGAAGTGCTCGAACTCGAGCTGGACACCGACTGGAAGCGCGCCGTTCTCGTTGCCGCCGCCAATGCGGTCTTTGCCCACGCCGGCCTGATCGACTGCACCGTCCACTGCCGGAACCGGGGGCCGGCGGAATGCGCCGGCCGGCTGCCGGAAATCACCGCCGGCGAAAAGGTCGCGCTTTTCGGCCTGCAGCCGCGCTTCCTGGAAAAACTCTGCGAACTCGGCGAAGTCCGCTGCGTGGATATCGATCCGGACCTGATCGGCACGCGGAAAAGCGGCATCGAAATCGAGCCGCCGGAAAAAACCGCCGAGCTGATCGCCTGGGCCGACCGCATCCTCGTCACCGGCTCCGCACTGGTCAACGACAGCTTCGACCGCTTTCTCGACACCGGCAAACCGACCCATGTATTCGGCACCACCGGCGCGGCCGTCAGCTATGTTCGCAAGCTCCCGCGCTACTGCAATGCCGACCAAGTCAATGCGGCCTGACGCCGTGGCACACTCCATGCAATAATAAGCCTGACCGGCTGATTTGAGGTACATTTTGAACCGGAAACATACAAACATGAAATTACTGTCCACGATTTTGTTTATTCTACTGCTCTCCGTCTCGGCCCGCGCCGCCATCTCGGTTTTCGCCGCGGCCAGTACAACCGACGCCATGAAAGAACTGGCGGCCGCCTACGAAGCCGCCGGCGGCGAAGCCGTGCGCTTTAACTTTGCCTCCTCCGGCGCACTCGCCCGGCAGATCGAAGCCGGTGCCCCCGCCGATGTCTTTGTGTCGGCCAACGTCAAATGGATGGACTGGCTGGAGGGAAAATCGGCCGTACAAAGCGGCAGCCGTTTCAACCTGGCGGCCAACACGCTGGTGCTGACCGCACCGCCCGGTTCCGACGTGAAGTTCGACGGGACGGTGCCCGGCAAAGTGGCCGTCGGCGAACTCAAGAGCGTACCGGCCGGTATGTATGCCCAAGAAGCGCTGGAGCACATGGGCTGGTTCAGCGAATGGAAACCCCATTTTGTGCAGGCGTCCAGCGTCCGCACCGCCCTGCTTTATGTCCAGCGCGGCGAGGTCAGCGCCGGCATCGTCTATGCCACCGATGCCAAGGCCGCCGGCCTGCCGGTCGTCGGCACCTTCCCCCCCGATTCCCACCGTCCGATTATCTATCCCGCCGCCGCCGTCACCGGAAAAGAGTCCGCTGCCGCATTTCTCGCTTTCCTCAAAACAGAATCCGCGGCGGCGATCCTCAACCAGCACGGCTTTGCCGAACCCGGAGTTCATGAATGATTACCCCCAACGATACCCTGCGCGAAATTGCTCAAAACTATCCCGCCGTCCGGCCCCTCTTTGAGCGGCAGGGCCTCGGCGGCTACTGGAGCGCAGAGAGCCTCGAACGCATCGGCCGCTTTGCGCGGCTCGGCACCCTGCTCAAAACCGCCGGCATCGAACCCGATTCCTTTATTGCCGACCTCAACCGAACCTGGCAGGAGCAGGAAACCGATCTCGCCGATGAGCTGCACTTCATGGCCATGCTGCCGTGCGGCCTGCGCAATCCGTTCAAGGAGTCGTTCGATGCCCACGTAGCGGCCAACCCCGAGCGCTTTGCCGGCTTCAACTTCCTGAACGAGGGCAACGTTAACCACGAGCTCTCGTTCTATCCGCTGATCGATAAGATGGAATCGATCGATGAGCTCCCCGATGTGATCATGGCGTCCGACATCAACCACTTTTTCCACCGGCCGTTCATCGACAAATTTCTCACCGGCGGTCTCTTTGAGTCCTGCATACCCTATGAGCCCAACGCGTACCTGCGGGACTGCGGTTTTTACGATCCCGCCGGAAACTACTCCATGTACACCGCCAACCTGCTCGTAATGGCCGTGGATAAAAAGAAGCTCGGCAGCCGCCCTATGCCGGCCTGCTGGGACGACCTGCTCGACCCGATGTTTGAAAATGAAATCATCATGCGCGGCGAGGGCGACTTTTTCTGCAATGCGGTCATGCTGCCGTTCTACAAAGACCACGGCCTGGATGCCGTCAAGGCCATGGCGCGCAACATTAAAAACGGCAAGCACCCTGCCGAAATGGTCAAGCTGGCCGGCTCGGCCAAGGCGGAGGCGGGCACCATCTACCTGCTGCCGTGGTTTTTTGCCCAGCGGATCAAGGACCCGAACGTCGAAATCGTCTGGCCGTCCGACGGCGCCATTGCCAGCCCGGTTTTCATGCTGGCGAAAAAAGGCGCGTCGGAAAAGCACCCGCAGCTCGTTGATTTCCTCTTCAGCCGCACCACGAGCGAAATGCTGGCCGAACGCCATTTCACCCCCATCCACCCCGAGGTGCCGTGCGGACTGAAAACCGATCTCAAATGGCTCGGCTGGGATTTCCTGACCGAAAACGACATCGGACAGACGAAGGAAGATATCCGCGCCGCCTTCATGACCGTCTGGGAAACCAAATGATATTATTTCCTGACAGGATTACAGGATGGACAGGACAGGATCTGAATCCGGTTAATCCTGTCTAAAAAATTATGAATGCAATCAAACTCATTACAATCGCCGGTCCGCCGAGCTCCGGCAAAACCTCGGTTATTATTAAAATGATCGAGAGCATACCCGGCTGGAAAGAGAGCTGCGGGGTCATCAAGTTTGACTGCCTCAGTTCGCTGGACGAACAGCACTATGCCGCCAACGGCATCACCGCCAACACCGGCATTGCGGGCAACCTCTGCCCGGACCACTATTTTGTGAGCAATATTGAAGAGTGCCTGGACTGGGCCCGCGCCCGGAACCTCGAAACGCTCATCACCGAAAGCGCCGGGCTCTGCAACCGCTGCGCGCCGCACCTGAAGGATATGCTCGCCGTCTGCATGCTCGACAATCTCAGCGGCATTAACACCCCGCTCAAAACCGGCCCCATGCTCAAACTCGCCGATATCGTGGTCGTCACGAAAAGCGACCTCGTTTCCCAGGCCGAGCGCGAGGTTTTCCGCTTCCGCGTCCAACAGGTCAACCCGCGGGCGGCCGTCCACTTTATCAACGGCGTCACCGGCCAGGGCGCCGACCGGCTGGCCAGGGCGGTCCGCCAGGCCGCGGGCATTGAATCGGCCGACGACATGAAGCTGCGCTTTCCGATGCCCTCCGCCCTCTGCTCCTACTGCCTGGGCGAAACGCGCGTCGGCGAGGATTTCCAGGTCGGCCTCAACCGGAAGATCGACCTATGACCCGCACCCCCGAACAGCTGCTGCGCGAACCGCTTGCCGAGGTCGTTGCCGCGTTTCCCATGATCGGCGATTTCCTCGATGCACACGGTATTTCCGGCGCGGAAAATGCGCAGGATTCGCTGCACGCCCTGGCCGTCCGCATTCCCGAGGAGGAGCTGGGCACGCCGCACGCCGAATTCTTTGAAAACTTCAGCGTTTTTCTCGAAGCCGTGTTGGAAACCCAATCTGAAAATGAGATCCGGACGCTGGAGGTGACCGCCGGCTGCGATAAAAGCGGTGCCCCGGAAAACTGCAGCCTGGTTTTAAAACCCGGCGAGGTAACCTGCATCGTCGGGCCGACCGGATCGGGCAAAAGCCGGCTGCTGGCCGATATTGAATGGCTGGCCGACCGCGATACCCCGACCCGCCGCACGGTCCTGCTCAACGGCAGCCGCCCGGACGATTCGTTCAAAAGCGCGCACGGCGGCAAGCTGGTGGCGCAGATCACCCAGAACATGAACTTCGTGCTCGATATGAGCGTTCAGGACTTCCTGCTGATGCATGCCCAGAGCCGCTACCTGGAAGATGCGGAAAGCAAAGTCCGCGAGGTGATCGCGGCCGCCAACGAGCTGGCCGGCGAACCCTTCGCCCCCGATACCCCGGTCACCTTCCTGAGCGGCGGGCAGTCGCGCGCCCTGATGATTGCCGACGTCGCCATCATTGCCCAGGCGCCGATTGTCCTGATCGATGAAATTGAAAACGCCGGAACCGACAAACGTAAAGCGCTCGAGCTGCTGATCAGCCGGGAAAAGATCATTCTGATGGCCACGCACGATCCGCTGCTGATCCTGCAGGCCGACCGCCGTGTCGTCATCCGTAACGGCGGCATGGCCGACATCATCCAGACCAACGAACACGAAAAGCAGCTGCTGCAGCAGCTGGAAAAAATGGATGCCGCCATGCATGAGGCCCGCGCATTCTTCCGCGCCGGTAAATCGATGAAATCAAGCGAACTATAAGACAACCCATGTTTAACCTGAGTCCATCTGAATGGAGCGCGGTCTGGCTTTCGTTGAAAGTCGCCCTGGGCGTTGCCGTGGTCACCGCTGTTCCGGCGGTGCTGGTCGGCTGGCTTTTTGCGCGGAAAGAGTTCCGCGGCAAACTGCTGGTTGAAAGCCTGGTGCATGCGCCGCTTGTGATTCCGCCGGTCGTCACCGGCTACCTGCTGCTGGTGACCTTCGGCCGGAACGGGCTGATCGGCAAATGGCTGGCCGACCACTTTGACATTCGGCTGGTGTTCACGTGGCAGGGCGCGGTGCTGGCCTCGGCCATCGTGGCCTTTCCGCTGGCGGTCCGCTCCGTGCGCCTGGCGGTTTCGATGGTCGACCAGCGGCTCGAAGAGGCGGCCCAGACGCTGGGCTATAACCGCCTGCGCGTTTTCATGAAGGTGACGCTGCCGCTGGCGTGGCCGGGCATTCTCGGCGGCATCCTGCTCGCCTTTTCCCGCAGCCTCGGTGAATTCGGCGCAACGATCACCTTTGCCGGCAACGTGGAAGGCTCGACCCAGACCCTGCCGCTGGCCATCTATTCCGCGCTGCAGGTTCCCGGCGAAGAAACGCTGGCCATGCGCCTGGTGGCGGCCTCGCTCATCCTCTGTTTTGCATCGCTGCTGATTTCCGAACTCCTCACCCGTAAAGCCAAACGAAAGCTGAGCCGTGAACCTCGACGTTGATATCTATTTCCGGCAGGGGAACTTCCTGCTCGACGCTGAATTCAAATGCTTTGATTCGGCCATGGGGATCTTCGGCCATTCGGGCTGCGGCAAGAGTACGCTGTTCCGCGCGGTCGCCGGACTCATTCGGCCCGACGGCGGCCACATTATCCTCGGCGGAGAAACTTTCTTCGATGCCGACCGCCACGTCTTTCTACCGCCGCACCGGCGCGGCATCGGCCTGGTTTTCCAGGATGCGCGCCTCTTTCCGCACTGGTCCGTCGAACAGAACCTGCGCGCCGGCGAATGCCTCAAGGAACGGGTGAAGAATCGCCCGTTCAGCTTTGACGACATCGTGAACCTGCTGAATATCCAGCACCTGATCGGCCGCGAGGTGACCGACCTTTCCGGCGGCGAAAAACAGCGCATCGCCATCGGCCGCACGCTGCTCGCAAACCCGAAACTGCTGCTGATGGATGAGCCGGTGACCGGGCTGGATGTCTCGCTGAAAATGCAGATCCTGCCCTTCCTCGCCCGCATTCACACCACCCTGCAGATTCCGACGATCCTGATCAGCCACGACCTCGGCGAAATCCTGCAGCTGACCGATCAGCTGCTGCTGATGCGCGGCGGTTCGGTGACCGGCTTCGGCAAGCTCGACCGGCTCGTGCAGAGCCCGGATACACTCAAGGAACTCAAGGGCGCAGACCTGACCAACCTGATTTCCGCCACGGTAAAGGACCACCAGCCCGAACGCGGCATCACCCACCTGCTGCTGCCGGATGATCCCCGCTATCAGCTCGGCATGGAACTCGATGCCGCCCTGCCGATCGGCAAGGAAATCAGCATTGGAATCGCCGCCAACCAGCTGGCCCTGGCGGCCGACCGGATCGGCACCATCTCCATGCGGAACCAGCTGCCCGGCACGGTCATGAAAATCGTCCACGCCGCCGACCGGTCGATCTGCCACATCGAAACCCCGGCCGGCATCCTCTTTGCGGAAATCACCCCCGGCACCGTGCAGGATATGGCGCTCGCCGAAGGATCCGCCGTATGGGTGCTGTTTAAAAGCATGGCCGTTCAACGGCTGTAATTTAACGCGGCACAGCAGACCGATATGTGATACATCTACACCAGTTTTCTGCAATGGGAGTAGGTGTATGAAAAATCGAAGATCCGCTGTGTGGGCCCTTGCCGGGCTGCCCCTGGCTTCCGCAGCCGCGCAAACCAATGCTGTTAAATCGGTCGAAAACAAAAAGACCGCGCCGAAGGACTTCCTGAGCGAAGAAACAGCCCGCATTGTGAGTTATACGATTTATGCGGAAGCACGCGGCGAGGAGTATGAAGGCAAACGGGCCGTGGCCTCAGTCATTGCCACCCGGGCCATGATGCTGCGGCGCACAATGGCCGAGATCTGCCTGCATGAAAAACAGTTTTCCTGCTGGAATAATATTTACGAAGTGCCCGAAGCCTATGTGGTCGGCCGCCACGACAACCTGACCGATATCGTGGCCCGGGCCGATTCCTACACCCTGGCGTGGGAGCTGCTGTCGTATAACCGCAAGTGGGACCGCTACACCCACTTTTATAATCCCTCCAAAGCCAATCCCTCCTGGGCGGCCAAGCTCGAAGGCGTGAAGATGATCGGCCGCCACATCTTCGGCTTCATGGAGCCGAAATATATGCCGCGGTAACGCCGGCTATTCCCCCTGCCCCGCAGGAATGAGCAGGAAGGACATTGAATATTTTCCGGACGGAATGAGGTAGTGCGCCAGCGGCAGCGCCTTGATCGACCATGAATCCTGCCCGCCGACCCCCATGTGTTTATGGTCAATGTTCAGGGTATAAAAGTCCTGCTCGGCCAGGTCAAACGGATGCTCGGCGGAGGCCAGGTTTTCAGCTGACCACGGCCAGACGGAAAAGCTGAAGGGTTCGGCACCGGCAATGCGCATGCTGCCGGCCACGCCCGCAAGTTCCAGCCAGCGGACTTCCGTACGCAAACCGTTTTCCTGCGGCCGGGCATATTCATAATAGAGTTCACGCAGCGGCGCCTCATAGAGCCCGATTTCGGCCGCGGCATTGCGGTCGCAGTAGTTTTCCCAGGGCCCCTTGCCGTAATAGCGGGCCTGGATAAAACCGCCGGACACCCCGGCCGTGAATCCCAGCCGCGGCAGCGGCG
>JBFHGU010000081.1:0-10346 GCA_041582935.1 Pontiella sp. | reverse complement strand
GTGCTGCAGCAGCTGTTCGTCGTCGGGGCTTTTGACGTAGCGGCTGCGGATGTGCTCGATGGCGCAGGAGAGAAAGCCGCCGGTGCCGCAGGCGGGGTCGAACACCGTTTCGCCGAGCTGGGGATCGACCATGTCGACGATAAACTGGGTGACGGCGCGGGGGGTATAGTATTCGCCGGCGTTGCCGGCGGACTGGAGGTCTTTGAGGATCTGTTCGTAGAGGTCGCCGAAGAGGTGGCGGTCGGATGAGCTGTTAAAGTCGATCTCGTTGATTTTGTTGACGACCTGCCGCAGGAGCGTGCCGTTTTTCATGTAGTTGTAGGAGTCGATGAAGACCTGCTGAACGACGTAGGCGCGCATGTCTTTGCCGGTGTGCAGTCCTTTGAGGGCGGGAAAGAGATCGTTGTTGACGAATTCGAGCAGCCCTTCGCCGGTGAGCCCTTCGGTGTCGGCCGCCCAGCTGCGCCAGCGGTAGGGTTCGGGGATGGGCGAGGTGTAATCATCGTCCATCAGCTCGGATTCCTGCTCTTTATCGTCGAAGATTTTAAGGAAGATCAGCCAGACGAGCTGGGAGATGCGCTGCGCATCGCCGTCGACCCCGGCGTCTTTGCGCATGATGTCCTGAATGGATTTGATGGTGTTGGATAGGGACATAAGAGACTCGGTTTTGGTGTTAGGTTTTAAGTAGAAACGGAAAGAGTCAGAGATTAACAACCCCTTTGCAGTCGGGATAGGCGGAACAGCCGAAAAACTGTTTTCCAGCGTTTTTGCCGGTTTGCGCGGTGCGCAAAACCATTGGCTTGCCGCAAAGCGGGCAGTTCGGAATGGAATCTGCCGGATCAGGCGGATTGGACGGATCGCGTTTCTTTTGGCCTCGGTGAGCCAGCCGCGCGGCGGCGAGCTGCTCGCTGTAGCCGCCCTCGCCGACGAACTGCGCTTCCAGTGCGGCAATCTGCTGATCGAGCAGATAGTTGGCCTGGTTGATCAGGCAAATCAGGGCATTCGCGCGAACGGCCGGGTCGGCGTGTTCCAGCCACGGGGCATAGAGCGCCCATCGCTGCTCATCCGTCAGATCGGTCATATTGGCCTGATCCGGCGAATCGGGTTTGAATTGGCGCGGCACATGACGCACGGCCATCGCCTCCGGAGAATCCGGAGCCCACCGCTTCAGGTGCCGATGCCGCAAAAAATCCTCGTAATCGAGCAGCAGTTCTTCCTGGCTTGAGCGCGCCACATTCATCAGCCGAAGCTCGGTCTGCGAAGAGGTCGCCGCCGCCCGGCTTCCTTCGGCAATGTTCTGACGGCCGGAACGGGCTGCCTGCACCATCTGGTCTGTGGTTCGGGAACGCGGATCGACAAATTTTTCACAAAACCAGACCGTTGCGTCGTAAATAATGGTGGCGGTTTGAAAACTGCAGGTGTCGCGATAGCCTCCGCTGGGTCTTATTTTTTTCGCCATGCCTACAGCGCCTCCTGATAGAGCTCGGCTTCGAGCTCCTGGATCGCCTGTTTATAGGCGGGTTTGCCGCCGAAGGCTTTTACCAGCTCCAACGGTGTGCCCATTTCAGTCAACGGCTGGACCTTGAGGATTTCCATGGCTTCGATGGATTCGGGACCCTGATCGGCATATTTGTCGAGTATGGCTTCGAGCACGGCCTTCGCCTGTTCTCCGTACTTGGTGAAGTAATTGCGTTTTTTGACGTTCTCGGCGCGTTCGCGGCGGGTGAGCGGCGGCATGTCATAGACGACATGGCAGATGAGGTCGAAGGGGTCGTAGTCTTTGCCGATCTCCTCGGCGAGCGCCTCGAAGAAAACGCCCTGTTCTTCCAGCTCATCGATGACGGCCTGTTTTTTCCGGGCGGATGACCAGCGGTTGAGGAAGCCGTTTACGGTGACGCAGTCTTCGGGCATCCGTTTTCGGGTAAATTCCTTGAGCGATTCGGTGATCAGCTTGCCATCGGTATCGTAGTATTGCACGCGTTCGGCAACCACTGATACGGGAACATCATTGACCACATACTTTTTACGTCCCGGTTCATCCGGAGGTTCGGGGGGTAATCCGGGGCCGGGGCCGGCGGGGGGGATCTCTTTCGGCTCATCCGGCGGCAAGGGCGGGTCATCCGGGCCGGGGACGTAGATGGATACCGGGTCTCCATCAAAATCGGGATCGGCAAACAAATCGGTGACACCGCGGAAGTCCATGATGGTGAAGTACATTTTGCCGTAGTCTTCTTTGATGCGGGTGCCGCGACCGATGATCTGCTTGAACTCCGTCATGGATTTGATGTTTTGATCGAGCACCACCAGCTTGCAGGTCTGGGCATCGACGCCGGTGGTCATGAGCTTGGAGGTGCAGGCAATGACGGGATGGGTGGATTCGGGGTCGATAAAGTTGTCTAGCTCGGCTTTCCCGATATTTTCGTCGCCGGTAATGCGCATGATATAACGGGAGTCTTCCAGAACGGCTTCCTGATGAAGATTGACCAATGCCTGCCGCATGCGTTCGGCGTGGTCGATATCCTGGCAGAATACGATGGTTTTTGAATAGGGATCGGATGCAGCCAGGAAGTCGGCAATTTTCTGCGCGACCAGCTCGGTTCGCTGTTCGAGCACCAGTGTTTTGTCCATATCCCGCCGGTTATAGATGCGGTCTTCGATCAGGTTTCCGTTTTTGTCGGTCTTGCCTTTTTCAGGCCGCCAGCCGATGTCGCGGTCGATGTCGTAGCGGATAACCTTATAGGGAGCGAGAAAGCCGTCGGCAATACCCTGACGGAGGGAGTAGAGATAAACCGGCTCGCCAAAGTAATCGATGTTGGAGACCTCTTTGGTTTCCTTGGGCGTGGCGGTCATGCCGATCTGGGTTGCCGATGAGAAATAGGTGAGGATTTCCTTCCAAGAGGCATCTTCGGCTGCACTGCCGCGGTGACATTCGTCCACGACTACGAGGTCGAAGAAGTCTGGCGAAAACTGCTTATAGATGTTCTGTGTGTCATCCGTTCCGCTGACGGCCTGATAGAGGGAGAGATAAATTTCGTAGGACTTGTCGACGGTGCGGTTGGTGATCTTGGTCATGGCCTGGCCGAACGGCTTGAAGTCGTTGACACGGGTCTGATCGACCAGAATATTGCGGTCGGCCAGAAAGAGGATGCGTTTTTTGGCCCCGGTTTTCCAGAGCCGCCAGATAATCTGGAAGGCGGTGTAGGTCTTTCCGGTGCCGGTGGCCATGACAAGCAGCACGCGATTCTGTCCGCCCGTGATGGCATCCACCGTGCGGTTAATGGCCACTTGCTGATAATAGCGGGGTTCTTTTCCGCTGGCGTCGTCATAGTAGTCGCTCGCGGCCACCGTTGTTTTTTCCGGTGTCCAGCCCTTCCATTGCTGATAGACCGCCCAGAGCTCTTCCGGATTAGGGAACTCATCGAGAGCAAGTTCTTTTTCAACCGACCCCATCAGGCCGGTGCAGTCGTGAAACAAAAAGCCGTCACCGTTGGAGCTGAAGATAAAAGGAATGTCGAGGGTTTTGCCGTAGTCCAATCCCTGCTGCATTCCGGCTCCGAGAGCGTGCTTATTATCCTTGGCTTCAATGATAGCGATCGGGCGGTTGGGTTTGTAGTAGAGAATATAATCAGCGCGTTTGATCTTCTTTTTGTCGCGCATGGCCATATTGCCGCGCACCTGAATCGGTCCGTCCGTGAAGGATTTTTCCTCCCGGATCTGTTCCATTTTATCCCATCCGGCATCTTCCAATGCCGGCGTAATAAACTTTGTGCAGATATCCCGCTCGCTTAACGACTTCTTGTTCATGCTTTCTCCAGCCGCAAATTAATGGGCTTTAAAAGACTAGCGAATGCTGTGGGATTAGGAAGTTTGAAATAGCGAAAACCGTTAGGTTCAGACGAGAGAGCCTTTCGGGAACTGCATGGTGACGCAGTGGAGGGAGCCGCCTTGGCGTATGAGGGTGGAGCAGTCGATGCCGATGATTTCGCGTCCGGGAAAGGCTTTGCCGATGGTTTCGAGTGCGGCGGCGTCGGCCGGGTCGTTGTAGGTGGGGACGAGGACGGCGCCGTTGATGATGAGAAAGTTGGCGTAAGTGGCCGGCAGGCGGCGGCCGCCGTCGAACTTCGGGGCGGGCCAGGGCAGGGGAAGCAGCTGATAGCCGTCGAACTGCCTGAGTTCGTTTTCCATCGCTTTCAGGTTTTCGTAGTGCTCGTCGTTTGGATCGCTGCACGCGGCATAGAGGATGGTCTTGTTCGGCGCGAGGCGGGCGAGGGTGTCGATGTGCGAATCGGTGTCGTCGCCGGCGAGGTGCCCGTTTTCGAGCCAGAGGATTTCGGACAGGCCGAAGAGGCCGGTCAGTTTTTCTTTGATCTGTTCTTTGGAAAGATCGGGGTTGCGGTTGGCGTTCAGCAGGCAGGCTGAGGTGGTGAGCAGGGTGCCCTCGCCGTCGGATTCGATGCTGCCGCCCTCGAGGATCAGGTCGACGGGGCGCAGTTCGGCGGTTCCATAGGTGCCGGCCTGGTGCAGCCGCTGCGAGAGGGTGGTGTCTAAATTGTACGGATATTTTCCGCCCCAGCCGTTGAATTCGAAATCGAGCAGGACGGGTTGGCCGTCCTCTTCGATGGTGATCGGGGCGATGTCGCGGCTCCAGGTGTCGTTGCAGTCGAGGTTTTCAACCCAGATGACCGGCTGGAAGCGTTCGATGGCTTTGCGGATATTGGAAAATGTTTCGCGCGCGTCTTCGAGGCAGTAGTCCCAGTCCATGCCCGGCTGCGGGCGGATCAGCTGTACGGCATCCTGCGGTTCCCATTCGGCTGGCAGTCGTCTTTTCTTCATGGGGCGGGAGCATTTCCAAGGATGGGAAAAAACGCGAGCGGAAAAAGTTCCTGTTATGGAAAAAACCGCCCGCCGGCCGCCGGGTTCCGGGCAGGAGCCGCTGGGGGTTATTTATTTTTGCCTTTTGCGTTCCCGTTTCCTTCAGCCGTTTTTTCTGCTTCGTGGACATAGTTTGCGGCCTCGAGCCACGCTTCTACAGCGTCGACGCCGTTGGTGCCTGCGGCGGCGGTCAGCTTTCGATTCAGCCGGGCGGCAAACTTGCCGGTTTCGAGTTCGAGCAGCTCTTCGGAGGCCTCTGCGGTTTCGGTCAGGTTGGTGCCGCCTTCATCGCCGCTGAAATCGGTGGAGACAAAGGCGCCGTGCCCCGAAGCAATGGTCAGCTGTTTCAGTTCGTTGCTGCTGCCGTATTGAAACCGGCCGATTCCGCCGAGCTGCGTATCATCGAACTCAACCAGCAGGCCCAGCTGCCGGAATCGGTTGCTGATCATGCGAACGTCCACGTCCTGCGTGTCGTAATAGCGGACTTTGATGTTTTTCTTATCCACCTTGGCCTTCCCCGGTTTGGATGTGTCCAGCAGGTACATGACCCCTTTATACGCATTGGTCTCGGACGTGATATCCTCGATCAGCAGCAGTCCGTGCTGATTGAACTGCTCGGCTTTCCCGCCGTCAGAGGCTATTTCGGTGCCGGTGATTTTGATGTTCAGGACTACGTCAGCGGCGTAGGTGATGGCGGCAATCGACGCCAATGCAAACAGTGCTGTCTTCTTCATGGCCGGTCTCCTTAACATGCGGTTGCGGTTTTTACCGTGTGTGTCTCTCTCTCTGTGATGTCGATTGTACACGGCTGGAGAATCAGGGAAAGAATTTACTCGGTTTGACCGAGCGTCCGGAAAGGGCCGGCGGGCGGCTGTGACCGGCGAAATACATAAAATACCGGGATAAATATCTGTAAAAGAAAGTTCCAGTTTTGCGCTGAACTTCTTACTATGCGGTTCGTTAGGTGCGGCCGTCGGTACGGGGGCGTGTGCCGGGCCGGAAATCCGCCGGAAATACGGCGTTATTGAATCGATATATAAATAGCGAAAAATATGAGTGCGGGCTTGATGACCCCTCAGTCGAGGACTACTATTTGCGGCTTGTTTGTGAAACTAAGTGCCTGTTTCCAGTGAAATGCAGTGGTTTTTCAGAAACTGAAAAATATCGGTTTGCAGGAACCTGGAAATATTATAGGAATACTCATCTATTCCTGTAAAAGGCGGAAACTAATCAGGGAATAATAGCAATGAGTATAAAAACACCGATATTATCGTCCATCGGCCAGAAGGTTCTGGTAGCGACGTCCGGGCTGATAATGTTCCTGATGTTCCTGATCCCGCATATGGGAGGGAACATCTTGTTCTTGTTCGGGCCGGAGCTTTTCAACTCCTATGCCCATCATCTGCACAAGCTTGTGCCGATCGTCATCGGCATTGAAGTGCTGATGCTCATCTCCATCTCCGTGCACATGGTTATGGGAATCCGTGTGGTGCTGGCCAACAACAAGGCCAAATCCAAGCGCCTCTCCCAGAAATCATCGAAGGAACGTTCGCTGGCCGCCCGCCTGATGCCCGTTTCCGGAGGCATGATTTTCATTTTCATCGTTAAGCACCTTATTGACTTCACCATTGCCGGTGAAAAGGCAGAAATCGATATGCACGGTCAAACAGGGCACGATGTTTACGGTATGGTTCTGGACAAGTTCCAGGATCCGGTACACGTAGCGTTTTACGTTCTGTTCATGGTCGCCGTCGGCCTGCACCTCAGCCACGCGCTGCAGAGTGCGCTTCAGACCTACGGCATCTACGTCCCGCGTGAAGGCAGCAAGATCAAGAAGGTATCGACCATCATCGCGACCCTCATGGCGGCCACCTTTGCAATCATTCCGATCATTGCATTCACCAGATAATTCCAAGGGGACATAGAAAACATGAAACTTGATGCAAAGATTCCAGAAGGCCCGATGGCCGAAAAGTGGACCAACCACAAATTCAATGTAAAGCTGGTCAACCCGTCGAACCGCCGCAAATACAACATCATTGTGGTCGGCACCGGCCTGGCCGGCGCTTCGGCGGCCGCCACGCTTTCGGAGCAGGGCTATAATGTCGACTGCTTCACGTATTCCGACAGCCCGCGCCGTGCGCACTCGATTGCGGCCCAGGGCGGTATCAACGCGGCTAAGAACTATCCGAACGACGGCGACTCTATTCACCGCCTGTTCTACGATACGGTCAAAGGCGGCGACTTCCGTTCGCGTGAAGCCAACGTACACCGTCTGGCTGAATGTTCGAACCTGATTATCGACCACTGTGTTGCGCAGGGCGTTCCGTTCGCCCGTGAATACGGCGGCTACCTTGCCAACCGCTCCTTCGGCGGTGCGCAGGTTTCGCGTACATTCTACGCCCGCGGCCAGACCGGCCAGCAGCTGCTGCTCGGTGCATACGGCGCGCTTTCCAAAGAGATCCAGACCGGCGGCGTGAAAATGTACACCCGCTGCGAAGTGATCGACGTGGTCGTGATCGACGGCCAGGCACGCGGTATTATTTCCCGCAACCTGGTGACTGGTGAGCTGACCCGCCACGTGGCGGATGCGGTTGTCCTGGCCACCGGCGGCTACGGCAACGTCTTCTTCCTGTCGACCAACGCGATGAACTGCAATGCTTCGGCTGCTTGGCGTGTGTACAAGAAAGGGGCGGCATTCGCCAACCCGTGCTTCACGCAGATCCACCCGACCTGTATTCCGGTTCACGGCGAATACCAGTCCAAACTGACCCTGATGTCTGAGTCGCTCCGTAACGACGGCCGTATCTGGGTGCCGAAGAAAAAAGGCGACACCCGTTCGCCGGCAGCGATTCCGGAAGAGGAACGCGATTATTACCTCGAACGCAAATACCCGAGCTTCGGCAACCTGGTTCCGCGCGACCTCGCTTCGCGTAACGCCAAGGTGGTTTGTGATGAAGGGCGCGGCGTAGGCCCGACCGGTCAGGCCGTTTACCTCGACTTCGCCGATGCGATCAGCCGCCTCGGTAAAGACGTCATTGAAGCGCGCTACGGCAACCTGTTCGAAATGTACAACCGCATTACGGACGACGACCCGTATGAAACCCCGATGATGATCTATCCTGCGGTGCACTACACCATGGGCGGCCTGTGGGTGGACTACAACCTGATGACCACGGTTCCCGGCCTCTACGCGCTGGGTGAGTGTAACTTCTCCGACCACGGTGCAAACCGTCTGGGTGCTTCGGCGCTCATGCAGGGTCTGGCGGACGGATACTTCGTGATCCCGAACACCATCAACGATTATCTCGCCACCGAGAAACCTGAAAAGGTTTCCACCGATCACGACGAGTTCGTTAAAGCTGAAACGGAAGCGAAGGCCAAACTCGACAAGCTGCTCGCCATTAACGGTAAGCGCACCGTCGACGATTTCCACAAGGAACTCGGTCACGTGCTGTGGGAAAACTGCGGCATGGCCCGTAACGAAAAAGGGCTGAAAGAAGCCCTCGAGAAAATTCCGAAGATCCGCGAGGAATTCTGGAAAGACCTCAACGTTCCGGGTTCGGCTGACGACCTCAACCAGGCGCTTGAAAAAGCCAACCGCGTGGCCGACTTCATGGAGTTTGCCGAGCTGATGGTGAAAGATGCCCTGAACCGCAAAGAGTCCTGCGGCGGCCACTTCCGTGAAGAGAGCCAGACCGAAGAGGGCGAAGCCCAGCGTGATGACGATAACTACTGCTACGTCGCCGCGTGGGAATTCCAGGGTCTGGATAAAGAGCCGGTTCTGCACAAAGAACCGCTTGAGTTCGAAGAAGTGAAACTAACTCAGAGGTCGTACAAGTAATGTCTAAGCAAATTAATCTCACACTGAAAGTATGGCGCCAGGGCAAAGGGGAAGCCGGGCGCTTCGAAACCTACGAAGCGAAGAACATCGATACCGATGCTTCGTTTCTGGAAATGCTCGACGTGGTCAACGAGGAACTCACCACGAAGGGCGTTGAACCGATTGCATTCGAGCACGACTGCCGTGAAGGCATCTGCGGATGCTGCGGCGCGCTGGTTAACGGCAAGACGCACGGATCGCACGACCGCACCACGCTCTGTCAGCTGCACATGCGCCATTTTGAGGATGGCCAGGAGCTGATTTTGGAGCCGTTCCGTGCGGACGCATTCCCGGTTCTTAAAGACCTGATTGTGGATCGCAGCGGTCTGGACGAAATCATCACCGAAGGCGGTTATGTCGCGGTTGCAACCGGTAATGCACCGGCAGCCGAAGCAGAACCGATTAAGAAAGAGTTTGCCGAAGCGGCTATGGATGCCGCGGAGTGTATCGGCTGCGGTGCCTGTGTTGCATCGTGCCCGAACGGCTCGGCCATGCTCTTTACTTCGGCCAAGGTTTCCCAGTATGCGCTGCTCCCGCAGGGTCATCCGGAACGCGCTAAGCGTGTCAAAGCCATGGTTTCGAAAATGGATGAACTGGGCTTCGGTAACTGCTCGAATGAATACGAGTGCGCCGTTGCCTGCCCGAAAGGGATCGATGTGAAAAACATCGCACGGCTCAACCGTGAGTTCATCAAACACGGCTTTAAAAGCTAACGGACGGGGGGCGGCCTCGGGTCGCCCCCATTCCACTAAGGAAAGGGCAGCATGAAAATACATGAGTTTCAGGCGAAAAAAATCCTGAAGGATTACGGCATTCCGATACAGGACGGCGTAACCATCGAAGATCTCTCGCAGGCGGAAGCCGCGCTGGATCAGGTGAACAGAGAGTTGGGCGCGGATGAATTTGTCATCAAAGCCCAGATTCACGCCGGCGGCCGCGGCAAAGGCGGCGGGGTTAAACTTTCGCCCGACCGCAAAAGCGCGCTCGAACACATAAAAAACATGCTGGGCATGACGCTGGTCACCAAGCAGACCGGTGCCGCAGGGCAGCGCGTCCGCAAAGTCATGGTGGCGCAGGCGTTCGACATGCAGCTCCTTTTCTATGTGGCCATCACACTCGACCGCTCCAGCGGCATGGATGTCTTTATGGTTTCCACCGAAGGCGGTGTGGAAATCGAGGAAGTGGCCAAAACCTCCCCCGAAAAAATCGTCAAGGAATTCGTCCGTCCCGGTTTCGGGCTGCGCCCGTTCCAGGCGCGCAATCTGGCGCTCGCCCTCGGCCTTGAAGGGCCGGATGCCAAAAAGGCGGTCGGCATTTTCCAGAACCTGTACAGAATGTACCGCGAACTGGATTGTTCGATTGTCGAAATCAATCCGCTGGTCACCACGCCTGACTGCGGTCTCATTGCCCTCGATGCCAAAGTGAACTTCGACGACAATGCGCTCTATCTGCACGAAGAAATTGCGGCCATGCGCGACCTCGATGAAGAGGACCCGGCTGAAGTCGAAGCCGGCAAATACCACCTCAACTACATCAAGCTCGACGGCAACGTCGGCTGCATGGTGAACGGGGCGGGCCTGGCGATGGCTAC
>JBFHGU010000080.1:0-10563 GCA_041582935.1 Pontiella sp. | reverse complement strand
GTCGACTGCTGGGATGTGCAGCCCGACATTATGGCCTTCGGTAAAGCCCTCGGCGGCGGCGTGGTTCCGTGCAGCGGCTTTATGTCGACCGCCAAGGTCTGGGAATGCATGGAGCCCAACCCGTTCATGCACACCACCACCACCGGCGGCAACCCGATCGCCTGCGCCTCGGCCCTCGCCGCCATCGGCGTGATGCTCGAAGAAGATACGCCGAAGCAGTCCGCCGAAAAAGGCGTCTATATGACCGGCAAGCTCAATGAGCTGAAAGACAAGTATCCGGGCACAATCAATGAGATCCGCGGCAAGGGCCTGCTGATCGGCGTTGAGTTTGCCGACGGCGACGTGGGCTACAAAGTCGTGGCCGGCATGTTCAAGCGCGGCGTCCTGTGCGGCGGCACGCTCAACAATGCCCAGACCATTCGTATTGAGCCGGCGCTGACCGTGCCGTACGAGCTGCTCGACCAAACCGTTGAGATTATGGAAGCCGCCATTCAGGAAGTGACCCAAAAGTAATGAAACTCGGATGGATAGCCCTAATGGTCTCGGTGCTGACGGATGTCATCTCCACCCTGCTCTCGAAGCAGATCAGCAGTGGGCGGCAGGTCGGGCTGATTGCGGCGGTCTTCCTCCTTTATCTGGGGGCGGTCACCGCATTCACCTTCAGCCTGCGGCTGCTGCCGATGGGGCCCGCCTTTGCCATCTGGTCCGGACTGACCCTGACGTTTATTGCGCTGCTGGCGGTCCCGATCTACGGCCAGGCCATCGACCTGGCCGGCGGCATCGGTATGGGGCTGATCATTACCGGAACTGTTGTGCTGGCGCTTTTTTCCAGAATGCAGACCCACTGATTCGGAGTAATAAAAAATGTTTACGATTGAAGAAACCAGAACCCCGAAAGCCGACGGCTTTCACATGCCGGCTGAATGGCAGAAACATGAAGCCTGCTGGATGGCCTGGCCCTACGACGACACCGCCTGGCGCGGGCACCACCGCGAGGCCAAGCATGCCGTGGCCACCCTGGCCAATGCGATCAGCGAATTCGAGCCGGTCAAAATGCTGGTTCCGCCGGAGGTGCGTTCCGAAGCCGAGCGCTTTCTCGGCAAATACGTCGAGATTGTCCCGTGCGAGCTCGACGATGCCTGGACGCGCGATACCTGCCCTTCATTCCTGATTGATCAGGAAGGCGGGCTGGCCGGCGTGAACTGGCGCTTTAACGGCTGGGGCGAAATGGAACATGCCAACTGGGAGTCCGATAAAAAACTCGCCCGCCGCGTCTGCCGCGAGATTGATGTGCCGTGCTACAACGCGCCGATCATGAACGAGGGCGGGGCGATTCATGTGGACGGCGAGGGCACCGTGCTCTGCACCCGCGCGACCATACTGAATGATAACCGCAATCCGGAAATGACCGAGGAGAAGGTGGAGCAGATTCTCTGCGATTATCTCGGTGCGGAAAAGGTCATCTGGCTCGACCAGGGCTATGAACAGGATGAAACCGACGGCCATATTGATGTGGTTGCGGCTTTTGTTGCGCCCGGCAAGGTGATGCACCTCTCAACTGAAAATAAGAATGACCCGAACTACAGCCGGTTTGAGCAGAATATTGCCTACCTCGAAAGCCAGACCGATGCAAAAGGCCGGAAGATTGAAGTCATCCGCATGCCGCAGCCGTCGCTCTGGCTCGAGGAAGACCGCCGGATTTCGTGCAGTTATGCCAATTACTACCTCGCCAACGGCGCGGTATTTGTTCCGCTTTTCGATGACCCGGTGGATGAACTCGCTATTGAAATTTTCAAAGAGCTCTACCCGGACCGCGAAATTGTCGATATGCCCGAGTGCGCCGCAATTTTTTACGGCGGCGGCGGCATTCACTGTATTACTCAACAACAACCCGCCATTTAGGAAATAGGCTAAACACGAAGATACGAAAGACATGAATAACGAACACGCCTGAGCAGCTTCGTGCGAAAACAGAGAATAAAAATGAAGGAAACAGAATATAGTTTATCAGGTGTCTGGACCCATGCATGCGATCACACCGTCGTGCGCGGCGAGGGGGTTCGGCTTATTACCGATGCAGGTAAATCGCTGCTCGATTTCACCAGCGGCATCGGCGTCAACTCCACCGGCCACTGCCACCCGAAGGTGTCGGCCGCTATTGCGGAACAGGCGCAGAGCCTGCTCTTCAGCCAGATCAACTGCGCGCGGCACAACAAGCTCTACGAGCTGGCCGACGAGCTCAAGTCGGTGGTGCCGGCGCACCTGAATAAATTTTTCTATGCCCAGTCCGGTGCCGAGGCCATCGAGGCGGCTGTCAAACTCGCCAAGCATGCCGCCGGCAAGCCGAACATCATTGTGATGCAGGGCAGTTTCCACGGCCGCACCCACATGGCGATGGCCATGACGACCAGCAAGACCGTCTACCGCCTGAAGTATCCCAACCTGCCGTCCGGCGTTTATGTGGCGCCGTATCCCTATGCCTATGCATCGGGCCGCACCGAGGAAGAGGAAACCGCCTATGCCCTCCAGGCCCTGGAACTGGTGCTCGATACCCAGAGCGCACCGGCCGAAACCGCCGCCATCTTTGTGGAACCCGTACTCGGCGAGGGCGGCTACCTGCCCGCACCGCCCAACTATCTCAAAGGCCTGCGCGACATCTGCGATAAACACGGCATCCTGCTGGTCTGCGATGAAATCCAGACCGGCTTCGGCCGCACCGGCAAAATGTTTGCGCACGAGTACGACGGTGTTAAGCCGGACATCATGACCATGGCCAAAGGGATGGCCTCCGGCGCGCCCATTTCCGGCATCGCCTACCGCGAAGAGCTGGATGCCAAGTGGGGCAAAGGCACGCACGGCGGCACCTACGGCGGCAGCCCGCTCGGCTGCGCCGCCGCAATCTCCACCATCCAGGTCATCAAAGAAGAGGGCCTGGTGGAAAATGCCGCGGCGCGCGGCGAACAGCTGATGGCCGGGCTGAAGAAGCTTCAGCGCAACTATCCGTGCATCGGCGATGTCCGCGGCCGCGGCCTGATGATCGGTATGGAACTGATGGACGGCGATAAACCCGATACAGTCCTGCCGGGCAAACTGATCAAGGAAGTGTATGCGCGCGATATGATGCTGCTCACCTGCGGGATCCGCCGCAATGTGGTGCGCTGGATTCCGCCGCTGGTGGTGACCGAAGCGGAAATCGATGAAGGCCTGAAGATCTTTGAAGAAGCGCTGGAGGCGGCGGTATGCATCTGATTCCCATGCCCGAAGTGTTCTGCGGTTCCGATGCGCTGGAGTCGCTGAGCAGCACGCTGGCGCAGGTGAATGCGCGGCGCGTTTTCATTGTGACCGGTCCGCATGTTTCCCAAACGGACGGTTTTGCCCGCATGAAGAAGCTGGTCAGCCGGGGCCGCGCGGTTGCTGTGTATAACGGCACGAAGGGCGATCCGAGCCTGGAGCAGGTTGCCGAGATGGTCGCTATGGCCAAAGAGTTCGGTTCGGATGCGGTCATCGGCATGGGCGGCGGCAGCCCGATTGATGCCTCCAAAGTGGTGGCGGCGGCGCTGGCGAATAAACGGCCGGTTGAAAAGATGGTCGGCGCGGACCAGGTGCCGGAGCGCTGCGTGCCGCTGTGCATCATTCCCACGACGGCCGGCACGGGATCGGAAGTGACGAATATCTCGATCCTGACCGATACCCGCGAGCAGATGAAAAAGGCGGTGGTGTCGAATAACATTATTCCGCATGCGGCCTTTCTGGTGCCGGAGCTGACGGTTTCGATGCCGGGCAGCATTACATCGACCACGGGCATTGATGCGTTCTGCCATGCGACGGAAGCCTATCTTTCCAAACGCCGGAATCCCTACAGCGACGGCATGGCGCTCAAGGCGCTGGGCCTGATTGCCCGGTGGCTGGAAAAAGCCTACCGCGAGCCGGATAACCTCGAGGCGCGCGAGGGCATGCTGATGGCGAGTTTCTTTGCCGGGCTGGCATTCACCAATGCAAGCGTTACGGCGATTCACGCCTTTGCCTATCCGCTGGGCGGGCGGTACCACACCCCGCACGGCATGGCCAATGCGCTGATGCTGGCGCCGGTGCTGCGGCATAACCTGGCCGGCAATGAAGAGCGTTTTGCGGACCTGGCGGAGGCCTTCTGCGGCACGCGCGATCCCGAAGCGTTTGTGCCGGCGGTTCAGGCGCTTAAAAAGAAAATCGGCCTGCCGATGTCGCTCGACGCGGCCGGCATTCCGGAGAGCGACCTCGAGTCGATGGCCGAGGCGGTGATGGGCGTGACGCGGCTGCTGGAGGTCAATCCCAATACGATCGAATTGGACGATGCCAAGCGGATTTATCAGGAAGCATTCAAAGGAGAGTAACGATGAGTGATGTGAAGAAGATGTTTATCAACGGGGAATGGGTCGAGGCCCTTTCCGGCGAAACGCGCGAGACGATCAACCCGGCGAACGGCAGCGTGCTGGCGGCGGTGGCGGAGGGCGCGGCGGCGGATGTCGATAAAGCCGTCGAAGCCGCAAAGGAAGCTTTTTATAACGGACCGTGGGGATCGACCCCGGCGCAGGAGCGCGCGGCCCTGCTGTTTAAACTCGCCGACCTGGTGGATGCGAATGCCGCGGAGCTGGCTGAACTGGAGATGCGCGACAACGGTAAGCCGCTGCGCGAAACGGAATACGACGTGGCGGATACGGCGGCCTGTTTGCGCTATTATGCCGGCCTCTGCACCAAGCCGATGGGCCAGACCTATGAAGTGGCGGACCCCATGCAGGCGATGACCGTGCGCGAGCCGATCGGCGTGGTCGGCCTGATTGTGCCGTGGAACTATCCGCTGCTGATGGCCACCTGGAAAATTGCGCCGGCTTTGGCGGCGGGGAACTGCATTATTTTCAAGCCGGCGGAGCTGACTCCGCTTTCGGCGGTGCGCCTGTTTGAGCTGATTGAAGAAGCCGGATTCCCGAAAGGATCGGCCAACCTGGTGATGGGCGCCGGCGCAGCCGTCGGCGCGCGGATGGCCGAGCATCCGGAAATTGAAAAGATCGCCTTCACCGGCGGTACGGAGACGGGCCGTAAAATCATGACGGCCGCCACGGGCAACCTGAAAAAGATTTCGCTCGAGCTCGGCGGTAAATCGCCGTGCGTCGTGTTTGAAGATGCCGACATGGAGGCGGCGGTGGACTGGGCGCTGTTTGCGATCTTTGCCAACCAGGGCCAGGTCTGTTCCGCGGGTTCGCGCCTGCTGCTGCAGGAGAGCATCCACGATGAGTTCGTGGAAAAGCTCGTTGCACGGGCGAAGCAGATCAAGGTGGCTCCGGGCGATGCCGAGGGCGCCGAAATGGCCGCCATGATCTCGGAAGCACACATGGAAAAGGTGCTCAATTATATCGAGATCGGCAGGCAGGATGGCGCAACGCTGCAGTGCGGCGGCTGCCGCCTGACCGACGGCGAGCTGGGCAAAGGCTTCTTTGTTGCGCCGACGATTTTCACCGATACGACTCCGGATATGCGGATTGTGCAGGAGGAGATCTTCGGGCCGGTGCTCGCGGTGCAGAAGTTTACCGACGATGAAGACGCGGTGCGCCTGGCCAACGATTCCATCTACGGCCTGGCCGGCGGGGTTTTCTCGGAGAACGGAACGCGTGCGCTCAACTTTATCAAAAAGCTGCGCGCCGGCATCACCTGGATCAACTGCTACCACCCGACTTACAGCGAGGCGCCGTGGGGCGGCTACAAACAGAGCGGCATCGGCCGCGACCTCGGCACCTACGGTTTCGATGAATACACGGAAGTGAAGCAGATCAACATCAACCTCGAGCCGGGCCCCATCGGCTGGTTTGAGAATTAGGATGGAAATTGTCCAGGCTGCGGAAGAGCAGGTGGAGATGGTCGCAAAGCTGTTCGATCTATATCGGCAGTTTTACGATCAGGCTCCGGATTATGCCCGGGCAGAGGCGTTTATCCGCGATCGAATCCTCGGCGGCGAATCGGCGGTGTTCCTTGCGTTGGAAGACGGCGAGCCGGCGGGGTTTGTGCAGCTCTATCCGTCGTTCTGTTCCGTCGATGCCGTCAAAATCCAGATTCTCTACGATCTCTATGTAGACGAGCGGTTTCGCAGGCGGGGCACGGCGGAGGCGCTGATGAAGCGCGCCGCGGCATTTGCCCGCGAGAGCGGGGCCCGGCGCATTGACCTGCTGACCGGCGTTGATAACCGGGCGGGGCAGGCGCTCTATGAAAAACTTGACTACCATCGGTCGCTCGACGACTTTATCGGCTATGCACTAAACTTGTGATAAGACTATGAGACGTACAAAAGAAGATGCAGATAAGACCCGGTCGGCCATCCTTAAGGCGGCCCTGAAAGTGTTTTATAAAAAAGGGGTCAGCCGCGCCACGCTGAACGATATCGGCAAGGCCGCCGGCGTAACCCGCGGGGCGGTCTATTGGCACTTTAAAGACAAGGTGGATCTGTTTCTTCAGCTCAGTACGGAAATTACAAATTCCCAGCACTTTAACCCGGAAACCTGGGGTGATGAATCGATCGTTACGCTCGATGACCTGCGGGAAGTGATCCTGGACCGCCTGCGCCTGTTTTTTGATGACCGCGATGTGCACAAATTCATGATGACGATCTTTTCGCGTATGGAATACATCGACGATTTCAAGGAGTTCTGGATCAATGAAAAGAAGTATCAGCAGGCTTCAATCAAGGAGCTCGAAAGCGTGCTGGTGCGCCTGAAAGAGAAGGGGGAAGTCCGCCGCTCGATCAACCCGCAGCATGCGGCGCGGCACATCTATATTTTCATCGACGGAATCTACGACTGCTGGAGCATCGATGAAAAGGAGTTCCTCGTCCGCGAAGAACTCGAAGGGGCGGTCGATGAATTCCTGATGCTGTTTAGGCCAGTCTAGCGCGGTAGTCCGCATAGCCGAATTCGCGCAGGACCTCCACCTGGTCACCGCGCCGGACGGCGATGTCCGGGTGCTGAATGCCGTTGAAAAAGCTCGTTTTCACCATCGAATAGTGGGCCATGTCCAGGAAGACCAGCTGGTCGCCGACGGCCAGCGGCTCATCGAATGAATAGTCGTCGATGACGTCCCCGGCGAGGCAGCTGAGCCCGGCGAGCCGATAGGTATACGGCTTTTCGTCCGGCAGCGCAGCGCCGACGATCTCCGGGCGGTAGGGCATCTCCAGCACATCCGGCATGTGGCAGGTGCAGGAGACATCGAGGATGGCGATGGCGCCGTCGTTTTCGATAATATCGAGTACGGTGGCCACGAGCACACCGGCGTTGAGCGCAACCGCTTCGCCGGGTTCGAGAATAACCTGCACATCATACTTCGCTTTAAAGTCGTTGATCAGTTTTACGAGCAGCTCGATGTCGTAGTCGTCGCGCGTGATATGATGCCCGCCGCCGAAGTTGACCCATTGCATTTGCGGCAGGATATCGCCGAACTGCGCTTCAACCGCTTTGAGTGTGGTTTCGAGGTCGTCGGAATTCTGTTCGCAGAGCGTGTGGAAATGCAGGCCGGAAATGCCGGTCAGGTCCTGCCCCTCAAAATCCTGCCGCCGAATGCCGAGGCGCGATTTGGGGGCACACGGATCGTAGATCGCGTGGTCCGGATCCTGCGTGGAACATTCCGGGTTAATACGCAGTCCGAAATCCGGGGCAGACGGGCCGGCGGCGATGAAGGGCCGAAAGCGCTCTAGCTGGCTGAAGGAGTTGAAATCAATCTCGTCGCACAGGGGCAGCAGCTCTTTGAAATCGGCTTCAGAGTAGGCCGCGGCGAATGCGTGGACCTCTTTGCCGAACTCCTCGCGGCCGAGCCGCGCTTCCCACGGGGAGCTGGCGCATACGCCGTCGAGGTATTCCCGCATCAGCGGAAACAGCGGCCAGAGCGCAAAGCCTTTGAGGGCGAGCAGGATGCTGCAGCCGGTGCGTTCTTTCACGGAGGCGAGGGTCTCGCAGTTTTTCCGGATGAGGTTTTCATCCACGATAAAGGCGGGGGTTTTGATCGCATGCGGTGTCTTCATAGTTGTGCTGAATTACCTGTAAGCAGCCGGAAAGGGAAGCCCCATTTGCACCGGGAGCACAAAAAAAGGCGCTGGGGGCTGTTGTTCGGGTTTGGCATCCGGTTTCTGTTTTGTTTTCTGAGCGGTAAGGCTATGGTCTGCTCCGTGCTGAAAGGAGCAGGTGCATGCGCGAGAAATTGGCAGCTTGGGTCAGGATTTTATTTGCAGGCATTCTCTATGCCGCGGCCCTGAAATATTTTGTGATGCCGTCCAAGGTCATTCTGACCGGGACGGAAGGGATTGCTACGGCATTCAGTTATTATTTCGACAGCTACTGGCTGTTTATTGCGCTGTATGCCGTTTTTCAGACGGTGCTGCTGCTGTTTGCTTTTATTAATGTCAGCCGGGGCTTTGCGCTCCGGTCGATGGCGGTGGTCGGAACGGTCATTGCCTTCCTGGCTTTCCTGCCGGAGCTGCGTTTTGCGCAGCCCGAACCGCAGAACGAACGCATTATCCTGGTGATTTTCGGCGGCCTGCTGGCCGGTGTGGCCAAGGCGCTGGCTTTTCAAAACCGCGGGTCCACCGGCGATGAGGATATCCTGGCGGCCTATTTTGCCATGAAATACCTGAAGCCGGTCGGCTCCATTGCGGTCTGGGCAGCGGTGGTTTCGACTTTTTTCGGCCTGGCGATGGACTATCTGAAAAACGGGCAGATTGAAACCGTTGTGAATACGCTGATGTACACCTGCATCTATATCTTCGCCTCGACCGAAACGCTCAACAATCTCTACAGGAAATTCAAAGTTTTGATGGTGGTGATGATTACTCGGCAGTATGAGCGGGTCGGCGCCGCCATTTCAGGCACGTTTGAGCATCGGACCTATTCCGTGCAGCCGGTCACAGGCGGCCATTCCGGGGATTCGCTCTGGATGGTCCGCTCCGTCATTACGCAGGAGGAGCTGCCGCGCCTGCTCGAAGCCGTTGAGCAGGCCGATCCGAATATCTTTTTCTACCACCACGATATCGAAGGCGTTTCGCGCCGCTACTACATTACGCCCATCGGCTAAACCGCGGCCGGTACTCAGGCCAGCGCAAACAGCTCGGCCAGTTTCATCCCGTCCAGCGCCGAACTGACGATGCCGCCGGCATAGCCGGCGCCTTCGCCGCAGGGATAGAGGCCTTTGATCTCCGACTCTCCGCCGGGGCCGCGCAGGATGCGCACCGGGCTCGAGCTGCGGGTTTCGGCGGCATAGAGCAGGGCTTCTTCCAGCGGGGTTCCGTTGAGCTCGCCCAGCATTCCGGGAAGGGCCGACTGCAGGGTATGAACCGCAAATTCCGGCAGCATATCCTGCAGCAGGGCGGGCACAGCCCGCGCGCAGGACCGCGCCGCCGGCAGGTCGGAAACCCGGCCTTCGAGGAAATCCGTTAAACGGGCGGCCGGCAGGCTGTAATCCGCGCCGCCGGCCGCAAAGGCTTTCTTCTCCATTTCCTCCTGAAAAGCAATGCCGCCGAGCGCATCGCCGGCGGGGAAATCGCTGGTTTCAACGGGAATCAGCATGGCGGCGTTGCCGAAGGGTTCGGCGCGCGCGGAAAGGCTCATGCCGTTGGTCGTGAGCATGCCTTCGGAGGAGGCGCATGAAATCACTTCCCCGCCGGGACACATGCAGAAGCTGTAGCAGCGGCGGGCGCTGTTCTCTTCGCGGCGCGTCAGCCGGAAACTGGCGCTGCCCAAACCCGGCAGCGAGGCCCACTTGCCGTATTGGGCCGTATTGATGAGGTGCTGCGGTATCTCGAGCCGAACGCCGACGGCAAAGGGCTTGGCTTCCAGCGGAACGCCGTCGGCATGCAGCTGCCGGTAAACGTCGCGCGCGCTGTGGCCGGCCGCCAGGAAGACGGCATCGGTACGGATCTCTTTGCCCGATGCCCGGACGCCGCGCACGGCGCCGTCTTCAATGATCAGTCCCTCAAACGTGGTGTTGAAGGCGCAGGCGCCGCCGTATTCCCAGATCTGCCGGCGCACGGCCGGAATGATGTGGGTCAGGTCGTCCGTGCCGATATGCGGCATGGCTTCGATCAGGATGTCGGAAGAGGCGCCGCATTCAACCAGCGTTTCAAAGAAGCGGCGGATGCGCGCGCGGTCTTTGGAGCGCGCCGTCAGTTTGCCGTCGGAAAACAGGCCGGCACCGCCTTCGCCGTAAAGCACGTTGCTTTCGGTGTCGAGGGTTCCGTTTTTCCAGAAGGATGCCACCTGGCTTTCGCGCTGCTCGGTTTCTGCGCCTCGTTCAATCAGCAGCGGCTTGTGTCCGGCCCGGGCCAGCGTCAGCGCAGCCATCAGTCCGGCCGGGCCGGCGCCGATGACGACGGGCGGGTTGGCCGACGGGGAGACGGCCGGGAATTCAGGGCCGGGCTCGGGGCGCGGCGCTTTTTCTATGCGGCCGGGCTGCTGGTGCGGCGGTTTGCCGCGGTGGTCCAGCTCCACGGTCAGCACATATTTCGGCGGCTGGCTTTTTTTCCGTGCGTCGAGTGAGCGGCGCAGGATCTCCAGGTTG
>JBFHGU010000079.1:0-10679 GCA_041582935.1 Pontiella sp. | reverse complement strand
TTGTGCGAGCAGTGCTCCGACCAAGTCTGGGCAATACATTCCAGCTCGATATCGGTCGGCCATTCCGGCAGGTCCAGCGCCTGGCGGTGCGCCTTGACATCGTCGCGCAGGTAGTGGTTACGAATCGCGCGCATCTCATCGAGCGACAGCGACAGAATGCCTTCCGACGAAATTTTCATCAGCGCTTCGTCGTCGTCGGGCAGCTCAACCACGTTCACCTTGATTTCCGGATGGTCATCAAAGACCGGTGCAGTCATATCCGGCTCGGCGGCCAGCCATTCGTCTTTTGAGAAAACCTGAATCGTCTGGATCAGGGTATTGGCCAGCAGGTCCTTGCCGAGGTGTTCGACGTCCGCGCGGGTCAGGTCGCCGGTGAGGAAATACTGAATACAGGTGTAGACCTGCTCTTCCCACTCCAGTTCGCGGCCGACCTCATCCTGCAGCGCCCCGCGGGCCGTGCGGCCGACGTTATCGGTTACGCCCGGCTTGAAGCCCACTTCGAGCATCCAGTCAAAATTTTCCGGTGCCGGCAGGCGGCCCATGGCGGATTCTGCGACAACCGGATCGGCAAAGGCCTTCTGAACCTCTGCGGCTTTGGCGTCGTCGATGTTCGCCGCCACTTTATACACGTCGCGCGTGCGGCATTCGGCAATGTCCATTTTCAGGGCGCCCTGCGCCCGGTGAATCACGCCGCGGCCGCGCGCGTCCGGCACCCCGTCTTTCAATCCGATCTCAATGCGGTAAATCATAGTCCTGCTCCACCCGATTTAGGTTTTTCTCAAGTAAAACGGGCACAATAGCCGTTCGGGCGGACAGGTGGAACACAGAACATCGGGAAAATGAAAAATCCCGCCGAAATCGACGGGATGTGAGCTTTCTCCAGCGATTGGAATCGAAGGGTCAGCGCCCGCCGAGCAGGTCGCCGAGTCCGCCGAGCACGGAACCTTCGCCCTGTCGTTCGCCGCCGGCTTGGCGCGGCGCGTGGGCAATGATCCGGTCGGCCAGCCGGGAAAACGGCAGGCTCTGCAGATAGACACTGCCCGTACCGCGGAGCGTCGCCAGGAACAGCCCTTCCCCGCCGAAGAACGCGGATTTCAGCCCGACGGTCTGAATGCTGTAGTCGATGCCCGGTGTGAAAGCGACAATGCAGCCGGTATCCACCTTAACGGTCTCGTTCACGAGATCCTTCTTCACCACCGTACCGCCGGCATGCAGGAACGCCATGCCGTCGCCCTGCAGGCGCTGCAGAATGAAGCCCTCGCCGCCGAAGAACCCGGCCCCGAACTTTTTCGTGAAGGCGATTCCGATGGCGGTGCCTTTGGCGGCACAGAGGAAGGCATCTTTCTGGCAGAGCATTTCGCCGCCGCATTCCGCCATGTCCAGCGGCACGATTTTGCCGGGAAACGGCGCGCCGAACGTCACCGACCGCTTTTCGCGCGCCTGATTGGTGAAATGCGTCATAAACAGGCTCTCCCCGGTCAAGGCGCGTTTGCCTGCGCTGAACAGCTTGCCCATCAAACCTTCATTGGCCGCGGAACCGTCGCCCATTCGGGCTTCAAACGAGATGCCGTCATCCATCCAGTTCATGGCACCGGCTTCGGCCACGACGGTTTCGCCGGGATCGAGCTCCACCTCCACCGTCTGGAGGTCATCGCCGATAATGGTGTAATCAACTTCATGACATTTCATAGTAAACACCTTTCCATCATTGCGCTTCCGGCGGTGCAGCCATCTGCTGCATGCCCTGCGTCTGCTGCATCATGATCATCTGGCCGTATTTAGCAATGAGCTCTCCGGGCACGGTAACGCTCCAGTTCACCATGCCGTCCTGCTTGAATCCGGCGGAGGTGATCGGCGGTGTGCCGGCGAACAGAGCCCCCAGCTGCGGCATTCCGGCCGCGCTGCCGATAAAATTCATATATTCGCCCACATCCAGGTCGAGGTAGTAACAGCCGCCGGCCGGGTAAACGCCGCGCGCAGCAATCTGCGGGGCCTCGCCGCCGGACTTCACTCTTTTGATCAGCGCTTCAATGCCGCCCGCTTCGCTGTAGAACATCAGGCCGTCCGTGACCGCCAGGTCGAAGACCATCTCATTCATACCCATGGCCTCCATCTGCTCTTTCTGTTCCGGCGGCATGGCGGAGACATCGGTCCGGGTACTAAACTGGTGAATGCTGACCCCGTCGGCCTCGCGGACATTCTCTTTGAACTCCATGGTCATCGGCATCCCCATTCCTTCATACATTTTCAGGAACGGCGCCATGTCGCTCTCCATCGAGCGGAACACCTCGAGCACGCGGTCTTCATCGGCAATCTGCATCACATAGCGGACGCTGAAAGAATCCTCGGCAAAAGATACCGTCTCGCAGCCGGTTCCGGAATAGAGCTCAATCCACTTGGTCACAACGGCGGCCGCCGCGGCCGGATCCACATCCTCGAGGCCCAGGTTCCGAACCACCTTTTCGGTCTCAATGGACACCAGCTTTTTGAGGGCTTTCGGACTCTCAAACATAAAATCGATTTTAACAGCGCCGCCGCCCAGCAGCCCGGCATGCAGCTTTTTATTCTCCTGGACTTCCGCCGGCGCATTCACCAGATCAGCCAGCGGCGTACCGGACTTCGGCACAAAGGTTTCGCTCAGGACAATCGACCCGTTTTTCGGCGCGATTTTCACCTCGGCTTCGCTGCACTGTTCCGAGAGGGAGAGCAGCACCATCAGTTCCGCCTGCAGTATTTTGGTCATGCTCTGCGTCGAATCCAGTGTCGCGCCGGGCTGCTTCATCATACTCATGCCGAACAGCGCCGGCATCATCTGCATAAAGCCGTCGACCGATTCGCGGTTGCGTTCAATCACGGCCGCCGGCTGCATGGCCGCACTGATGGCCGGGTCGTTCCCGGCGAGCAGGTTCGACCGCACCGCCGCGGCCAACCCGCCGGCCTTGCCGAGCACGGAGGCAGTTTGAGCAAGCACCACCGCGCCGTCGGAATAGGACGCCGCAAGCCCCTTCGCCTGCGCCATGCTGAGATAGGCCGAGGACTGGGCCTCCGATACCTCCACCACCGCAAAAATATTGGTCGGATCCAGCGCCACAACCGACAAACCGCCGCCGGCCGGGATCCCCATCAGGTTCATATCGCCGAGCTGCATGCCGAGCATCATTTTCAGCATCGCCCCGTTCATGCCCGGCTGCACATTGGCCGCCACGAGCCCCGCTTCATCCAGGAATCCGTGCACATTCGGAATCGAGATTGAGACCATGGCCTGGTCCAGGACCGCCGGCTTCTGTATTTGTGCCTGCACGCTCAACGTAACCGCCAGCACGGCGGCCGTTGTCAATTTAACCCACTTCATTTGAACCTCCTTGTTAATGCAGGCATACTCCCCGCAGTTTTCCTTCTTTTCGATTACAAACCGATTTGATGATTGCAGCCCCTACTTCATGATTTCAAACCGGGCCAGCAGCGCGCCGTCTGCATCGCGCAGTTCAAGCGCGTCGTCATGAATCTTCCAGAGTACAGCACGCTCCAACGCGCGGAGAAAGACCTGTTCCTGCTCCATGATGCCCGCCGGGCCGGCGCACAGGCTGCGCGTACCCGCCTGCGGACCAAACTGAATCGACCCGCCGTCAATTTCATAGCCGCCCATAAATGAGTTGCAGCCCGACGAACCGAAGACGTTCCCGTCGGCCCGAAACTGAATCGTGATCTCTGTGCCGCGGATGACACTGGCCACCCCGCCCCGGCCGTTATTCACACCGACCGCCCGCCAGACGCCCGACGTCAGTACAGGCTCCACGCGCGGTTTAAATTTCAGCGTCACGCGGCCTTCGCCGTTCAGCAGGCGGAGCTCCCCGCCGACCATCTGGTACTGCCGCGCCTCGAGCAGGTGTTTAAGAAACTGATCCTCCTGCGCCATCAGCTCCGGCGTGCCCATCATCATGGTAGAGCCCGCTGCCGAAATATGTATGCTCGAACCGTCGAGCGTAACGGAACCGAAAAATTTATTGGCCCCCGCACTGCCGGAAATACCGCCGGGGGTCACCTGCAGGTTCACCATCGACTTTTCCAGCCGCGGCTCCATTGCGCCGCCCGCCGAAAGATATTCCGCCATTTCCCAAACACAGGAGCCGAGGCCTAGACCGGCGGGTTCTTTAGAAACGATTTTCTTCAGCGCATAAGAATCGCCGGAAACTTCGGTCAGCAGCTGATACTCAAAGCCGGGAACATAGTCGAATCCCGCAATCGGGCGGCAGAACAGGGCATACACCGCCTCAGGCGATTCTTTCGCCATCAGGCAGGGCCGAGGTCCCGTGCCGTCCTGCATCGCCGGGCCGATATACAGCGATTTCACCACGGCCCCGCCGGTATCAGCCGTCGTACAACCCGAACCCAGAACAGCTGCACACAAACAGCCCAGAATACCCAACGCAGCTACACGATTCATCGCGCCCTCCAGCACGGTTAAGAATGAGTCGCGAGCATGAAGACCGAAATAAAATGAAGCAACCGGAAAGCGCATCTGATATTCCGCTGCGGATCGAAGAAGAGGCCGGCCGGTTCCGGCGCCGACAGCCTTGTCTTTCTTCCTGATTTCCCTATGTTGTTCACAACAATCCAGATTGGGGGAACAGGGAATGAACTATCTGATGATCATCGCACTCGCCGCCGCTGCACTGCTGAGCGGATGCGGCCCCATTTGATGGACCGCCGCTATGCAGACTGCCTGCGCCTTAACGGTAAACTGGCGGCCCTCGCTTTATCGCGCAGCTGGATCGGTGCGCGCGATGTGGCCGCCAGCTATGACGCACTGGCGCCGGACTACGAAACCAACTGGCTGGCGCACCTCCGGCCGGTAACCGACCGGTTGCTCGATCAGCTGCCGGACACCGGCGGCCGCATTCTCGACCTCGGCTGCGGCACCGGCCACACCACCCGCCGACTGAACGCCCGCTGGCCGGAAGCCTCCATTACGGCGCAGGATATTTCCGCCGGCATGCTGGCCGTTGCCGAAAAACAGTCGGACGCCGATAACATCCGCTTCAGCTGCTCCGACATGCTCGACTTTATGACCGGTCAGCCGGACCGCAGCGCCGGCCTCGTGATTTCCGCCTGGGCCATCGGCTATTCAAAGCCCGGAAAAATCCTCAAAGAAGCCTTCCGGGTTTTGGAGCCCGGCGGCTGTTTTGCTTTTGTGGTCAACGTACTGCACACGCTCCGGCCGGTCTACATCGCCTTCCGCCGCACCATGCAGCGCTATCCCGAAAAACTCCGCGCCGTCGCCTGGCCGCGCTTCCCCGCCTCGTGGGAAGCCTTCGAAAAGCAGTCGCGCGCCGCCGGTTTCCAAACCGCGCAGCATGAATCGGGCAAAGCCGCCGTCTGCCCCGCCGGCGGCGTCTCGCTCGACTGGCTGCTGCGGACCGGAATCCTCGCCGGATTCGATGCCATGCTGCCGCTCGCCGACGACCCGGAAACCGCCGCCTTTTTTGAACAGCAGCTGCATGCACAGAGCGAACCGCTCGAACACCACTACATACTGGCCGTCCTCCGCAAACCATGAATAAACAGACCCTCCAGCTCGTTCAGATGATGCTTGATCCGCGGATCACAGCCAAGCCGCTCTGGGCCATGGCCAAACTGCAGGCCAAAGGCATCCGACGCATTCCCGACTCGGTCTATAACGACCTTCGCCAGCAAGGCGGCAAAGGCAGCGCGCTCAAATTCATCAGCCAATGGCTCGACGGAGAACTCTTCACGCGCCACAAAGGCCGCTGGGTGCTCAACTCCTTCATCCCGCCCTTTCCCGGACCGGCCTATGAACGCATGTTTGAAAACCTTTTTTCCGGTCGGCACCTCAGTCCGGTTTCCGCGTTCCTCGCTGTCACCTCCGACTGCCCCTGCCGCTGCAGCCACTGCAGCGCCTGCCGGGATCTGGCCGACGACCTGACCGCCGAACACTGGATCGATGCGCTCCGTCAGCTGCAGGAGCTCGGCACCAGCATCGTCGGCTTTACCGGCGGCGAACCGATCGTCCGCCCCGACCTGCCCGAACTCATCGCCGAGGCCGACCGCCTCGGCATGGCCGCCATCCTCTTCACCTCCGGCGCCGGCATCACCCCCGAAAAACTCGAAGCCCTGGAAAAAGCCGGCCTGTGGTCCTGCTGCGTCAGCCTCGACTTCGATACCGCCGACGCCCACGACCGCATGCGCGGCCGGGCCGGCACCTTTGATGACGCCGTCAAAACCCTCCGGCTCTCGAAGCAGGCGGGCTTATATACGATGGCCAGCAGCGTCGCCACGCGCTCCTTTATCGAGAGCCGGATGTTTGAGCGCATCCATAGTCTCTGCCGGGAATTCGGCGTCCATGAATACCGAATCGTCGAGCCCATGCCCTGCGGGGCCATGGCCGATGCCGCAGACGAAGCCCTGCTGACGCCGGAACATATCCGCACGCTGCGCGATTTCCACACGCAGACCAACCGCAGGCAGAAACACCCTAAAATCTGCGCCTTCAACCAGATTGAAAGCCCGGAGATTTTCGGATGCGGCGCCGGCACCCAGCATCTTTACATTCAGCCCGACGGCACCGTCTGCCCGTGCGACTTCACGCCGCTCGGCTTCGGCAATATTCAGACCGACACGCTGGCCGATGTCTGGAAACGCATGAACCTCGCCATGGGCGATAATCCGCGCAGCAACTGCTTCATCCAGAAACACCACGCCCTCATCAACCGCCATGCCGGCGAGGGCTTTCCGCTTTCCCCCGAAACCAGCGAAGCCGTCTGCGCCGAAGCCGGCCCCGAGCCCATGCCCGGCTACTTCGCCATGGTCACCGGACAACCCCGGGAGAACAACGAATGAGTAAAATGAACACACCCTTTGCCATACTGACAGCCGGAACCATCGCAGGATTTCTGAGTGGACTAATGGCTCCCGTTGTATTCGGTATCCGCAGCGCAGCCTTCGGCTTCTGCCTGTCGCTAACCGTCATTCTTGTTCGCAAATTCGGTTGGAAACAAGTCCTCACCTACCTGCCGGGAATCATCCTCGGAATCGTACTGGGCTTCTTTCCTTTTGAACTGGATCTGGGCGGAACTCCTGAACCGAAAACTTACGACTACCTTACCCTGCTCAACTGCGTTCTCTTTATCCCCCTGCTGGCCTTCGCCTATTTAAAAGAGCCGATGAAAAAACGAATTGGATTCCTGCTCCTCTTCGGATTATTAAGCTGCCTGCTTCGATCATGGGCATTTGATCCAGACTGGATATCCACAGCACTTGTTATTTACAACTTCCCCATCGGCATGCTCCCGTTTCTGCTCCTCTGGCTGCTGGCCATGCGGATAGCAGATCCACGTTTCAGACAGGAAAAACAACCCCAACCCCTTACCGAGGAATCTGTGTGACCACACCTAACGAACTGCTTAAAACTAAATTCGGCTTCGATGCCTTTCGCGCGGGACAGCTGGAGACGATTGAGATCCTGCTGGCCGGGCGGAGCGCCGCGGCAATTTTTCCGACGGGCTCCGGCAAGAGTTTATGCTATCAGCTGACCGCGCTGCTGCTCCCCGGACTGACGCTGGTGGTTTCTCCGCTGCTGGCGCTGATGAAGGATCAGATCGACAGCCTGCAGGCGCGGAATATTGCCGCCGAACGGCTCGACTCCAGCCTGACCGAAGAAAAATACCGCGCGGTTTCCAATGCCATCCGCAAAGGCGAACTCAAGATGCTTTTCGTGTCGCCCGAACGCCTGACCAACGAGCGCTTTCTCAACCTGATCCGCGGCCTGCAGATCAGCCTGCTGGCGGTCGACGAAGCGCACTGTATTTCGGCGTGGGGGCATAACTTCCGGCCCGATTATCTCAAGCTGGCCCAGGCGGTAAAATCACTCAGCGTCGAGCGTGTGCTGGCGCTCACCGCAACGGCTACGCCGAAGGTTTCGGACGATATGGCGCAGGCCTTCAACATCCTGCCCGCCGACGTCATCAACACCGGATTTTATCGGCCCAACCTGGAATTCCGCGTCACCGGCTGCAGCGGTCATGAGCGCGAGCAGCTGCTGCTCCAGCGGCTGCGGGAAAGGCCGGCCGGCGCGGCCATTGTGTATGTCCATCTCCAGAAGGATGCCGAGCATACGGCAAAGCTGCTCTGTGAAAACGGCTTCAATGCCGCGCCCTATCACGCCGGCCTGAAACCGGATGTACGCGCGGCGACGCAGGAAAAATTCATGGCGGGAAAAACGCCGATCATCTGCGCGACCATCGCCTTCGGCATGGGCGTCGACAAAGCCGACATCCGTTATGTTTATCACTATCACCTGGCCAAAGGTTTTGAGAGCTATCTGCAGGAAACCGGCCGCGCCGGGCGCGACGGCAAACCGGCGGTCTGCGAACTCTTCGCCTGCGCGGACGACTGCACCACGCTGGAAAACTTTGTCTACGGCGATACGCCCGACGAACCGAACATTACCTCGCTCGTGGATGAGCTCTTAGATTCCGGTGATGAGATCGATATTACCGCCCGGGAACTTTCGGCGGCGCACGACATCCGCCAACTGGTGGTCAGCACGCTGCTGACGCATCTGGAGCTCTTCGGCGTGATTGCGTTCGACGGCTACTACTACAGCGACATCCGTTTTGAAGCCCACCGGACCGGCGCGGAAATTCTTGCAGCCTATTCTGAAAAGCAGGCCGCCTTCCTGCGCAAACTGTTTGCCTGCGGAAAAAAGGCGCGCAAATGGATTACGCTCGATATGGACGAGGCGATTGAGCGCAGCGGTCAGCCGCGCGATGTGGTGCTGCGCGCCTTTGAAAGCCTGCAGGAAAAGGGGTTCATCACCCTGCAGATGTCGGGCTACCGCCAGCGCTTTAAACGGCTGCAGCCCGATGCCGACCGGCCGGAGCTCTGCCGAAAACTGGTCGATTTATTCCATCAGCACGAGCAGCTGGAGATCGACCGGATCAGCGCCATGGTGGATTATGCCGAAGAGAAGGTCTGCCTCACGAACCGGCTGCTCACCTATTTCGGTGAACCGATTGAACCGTGCGGTCACCGCGGCGTCTGCCGGGGCGATACCCCGGCGGCGCTCCCCAAACGGGAAGCACAGCCGATTGATCCGGCGGTGCTTGAAGAGATGGACGCGCTGGCGGCAAAGTTTCCAAAAGCACTGGGTCAACCGCGCCAGCAGGCCCGGTTTCTATGCGGCCTGAACTCGCCGGCGGTCTCTGCCCGGCGCGAACTCCGCGGCAGCACCCTGTTCAGCCGCTGCGCGCATATTCCGTTCAGGAACCTGCTCGAACAGCTCGAAAGATCCAAGCCGTAGCGCGGATATCTGATCCGCGTTTGCATTCTCCGAAATCGAGATACCCGCATCAGATATGCGAGCTGCTCCGTTAGTCGCGGCCGCGGCGCTGCGGTTTTCCGCCGGGGCGTCCGCCCTGCCCACCGCCGGCGGGTTTTCCGCCGGACGCTGCGCGGACGCTGACACTGCGTCCGTCGAGCTTGAGGTTCTGCAGCCCTTTGCGGATTTCGTTGGCGGCGTCTTTGGCGACCTCGAAGTTGGACGTATCGCGGCCGAGGTCGATGGCGCCGATTTTGTTCGACTTGATGCCGCTGTGCTCGCAGACGAGGCGGACAATTGCGCCGGCATTCACGCCGTGCACACGGCCGACGTTGATGGAAAAGCGTTTGGTGTCGTACGCTTCCATGCGGCGGTTGCGCTTGGAATTTTCCGAACGCTGCTGACCCGGCTGGCGCTCACGGCGCGGCTTGGATTTGGCGTTCAGGTCTTCCGCATTGCGGTAGTAGTCGAGGAACTGGTTAAACTCAACGGCAATAAAGCGTTTGATGATTTCTTTCTTGTCGAGATGGCAGAGTGCTTCGTAGGCCGGCGGCAGGTACGACTCAATCTCTTCTTCATTCACCTTCACTTCCACCACCCGGTGGATCAGTGCGAGCAGCTGGTTTTCGCAGATTCCCTTGGCGTCCGGAACTTTTTCCAGCTTGATCTGGATGTTGTTGCGGCGTTCAAGCTCAGCAATCCGGCGGCGCTCGTGCATATTGATCAGCGCAATGGAAACCCCGGATTTACCGGCACGCGCCGTACGGCCGGAACGGTGCGTATAGGCCGCGGTTTCGTCGGAGAGTTTATAGTGAATGACGTGGGTGATGTCGTTCACGTCGATGCCGCGTGCGGCGACGTCGGTGGCGACCAGCACCTGCACGGATTTCTGCCGGAACTTGCGCATCACGGTATCGCGCTGCGCCTGGGAGAGATCGCCGTGGAGGGCTTCGGCGGAATAGCCGTCGTTCATCAGCTTTTCAGCCACGGTCTGCGTTTCGGCGCGGGTGCGGCAGAAGATGACGCCGTAAATTTCGGGCAGGTAGTCGAGGATACGCTTCAGTGCCGGGTAGCGGTCTTTTTCGTGCACCATAAAGCAGAAGTGCTCGATGTTCGCCGCCGATTCGTTGCGGCCGCCGACGGACACCTCGACCGGATCGGTCTGGTAGTTGGCGGCAATGCGCGCCACGCCTTTGGCCATGGTGGCCGAGAACAGCCAGGTGACGCGATCTTCCGGTGCCTTCTGCAGGATGGCGTCCAGCTCATCCTTAAAGCCCATGTTGAGCATTTCGTCCGCTTCGTCCAAAACGACTACGGAAATCTGATCGAGTTTTGCCGCGCG
>JBFHGU010000078.1:0-11179 GCA_041582935.1 Pontiella sp. | reverse complement strand
GTTAAAGTTGACCGCGCTGCACGCCAGGGCCGTAACCCGGCTACCGGCGAAACGATTCAGATTCCGGCTAAAACCGTGCTGAAATTCCGCATCGCGAAAGCGGCTAAAGACGCTGTACTCTAATCAGCTGATTTATTTCGGAAGGCCGCCCCGCACTCGGGGCGGTTCCCGTTTAAAACGATGAATGCTCAGAAAATCCTTATAGCCCTGACCGCCGCAGCCGGTGCGCTCATGCTGGCCGGATGCGCCACGCAAGACGACTACCAGGACGATCAGGAATATTCCAATATGCCCTGGAATACGCCGCAGTCGTGGGAAGGCTCGCAGTCCATTCCCGGCCTCTCCGGAGGCAGCGGCTACTAATCCATTTCAAAAGCCCGCTCTTCAGCGGGCTTTTTTGTTTCCGGCCGGCGGCGGCACAAAACCCTTCCCATTTTTTCCAATCTCTGGAACATTCCCGCTTTACTTTTTCCAGGGGGAATAGAAGCAGTGGCGAAATTTATTATTCAAGGCGGCCGCACGATCGGCGGCACCTATCATCCGCGCGGCAACAAGAACGCCGTCCTGCCCATGCTGGCCAGCTGCCTGCTGACCGATGAACCGCTCATCCTGCACAATGTACCGAAGATCAAAGATGTTGAGGTCATGCTGCAGCTGCTCGAAAGCATCGGCGTCCAAGTTACGCGGGAAGGCCACACCGTCACCCTCTGCGCCAAGAGCCTGCGGACCACCGAGCTCGACCCGCAGCTCTGCTCCAAAGTCCGCACCTCCATCCTGCTGGCCGGCCCGCTCGTGGCCCGCCACGGCAGCGCCGTGATTCATCCGCCCGGCGGCGACGTGATCGGCCGGCGCCGGCTCGACACCCACTTTTACGGCCTGCGTTCGCTCGGCGCGTCGATCAGCACCGACACCGCCTACCGCCTGAAGGCCGGACCGCTGAGCGCATGGCCGATGGTCTTTGACGAAGCCAGCGTCACCGCCACCGAAAATGTCATGATGGCTGCCGTACTCGCCGCGGGCGAGTCCACCATTTATAACGCGGCCTGCGAACCGCACGTACAGGACCTGGCCCACCTGCTGAATGAAATGGGCGCCGATATTTCCGGCATCAGCACCAACAACCTGACCATTCGGGGCGTTCCAACCCTGCACGGCGCGGAATACACCGTGCAGCCCGACTATATCGAAGTCGGCAGCTACATCGCCGCCTCGGTCGTCACCGGCGGCTCGATCACCATTCCCAATGCCGGGGCACCGCGCACCCTGCAGGTGATGCAGCGGACCTTCGCCAAGCTCGGCGTCGAGTGGACGCGCGACGGACGCAGCCTCCACGTTCCGCAGCAGCCGGTCCGGCAGATCCGGCCCGACGAGGGCAGCGCCACACCGAAAATCGAAGACGGCATCTGGCCGGCCTTTCCGTCCGACCTGATGAGCGTCGCGATCGTACTGGCCACGCAGACCCAGGGCACCGCCCTCTTCTTTGAGAAAATGTTTGAGAGCCGTATGTATTTCGTCGACCACCTGATGGGCATGGGTGCAAATATTATCCAGTGCGACCCCCACCGCGTGGTGGTCATCGGCCCGACCCAGCTGCGCGGGGGCAGCCTGACGAGCCCCGACATCCGCGCCGGCATGGCCATGCTGATTGCCGCCTGCTGCGCCGAAGGCGAGAGCATTATCCACAATGCACAGGTGATTGACCGCGGATATGAAGCGATTGAGGATCGACTTACTTATTTAGGAGCGGATATCGTTCGCGAACAATAAAGAAGAAAAGGAAGAGAGATTATGGCATTCCCCAAAACATTCTATCGCTGGCGTCCGCACCCCTGGCACGGTCTTGAAGCGCACGACGGCGGCGACGATGTGGTAAACGCCTATATTGAAATGACCCCGTTCGATGCGGTGAAGTATGAAGTGGATAAAACCACCGGCTACCTCCGCGTCGACCGCCCGCAGCTCACCTCTTCGATGACCCCTACGCTGTACGGCTTTGTGCCGCAGACCTACTGCTCCACCCGCGTGCAGGCGCTCTCCCCCCAGTCGGAAAGGGGCGACGGCGATCCGCTGGATATCTGCGTGGTTACCGAACGGCCGATCAACCGCGGGGAAGTCATTCTGCGCGCCCGCGTCATCGGCGGCATGCAGATGGTCGACAACGGCGAGGCCGATGACAAAATCATTGCCGTGCTCGACAACGACCAGTTCTGGAAAGACGCCAACGACATCACCGATATTTCGCCCGCCCTGCTTGAACGGCTGCGCCACTACTTCGAAACCTATAAACTGGTTCCGGGTCAGCCGTCGGATGTTATCATTCCGGAAATTTACGGCCGCGAACATGCCCTCAAGGTCATCGCCGCCTCCATGGAAGACTACATCGAAGAGTACGGCTAGGCGCGCGTCGGCTGGACAGAACTGAGACTTTAGAACCGCGCTCATATCATTTTTGATGACCGGGCCGGTTTAAAAAAAGCGCAGCCGAATAATAGCGCAAACAAATACTGATTCAGCTCGGGCAAATACTCCGCACCCGGGCGTTTACAGCCGACTTACTGTAAACCAGTTATAAAAAACAGCCCGTGGCTTTCCGCCGGGGCTGCGCCCCTGGGCATATCCCGATCCGCCGTTCTGGCACATACATTGCGTGCTGAAGGGCAATTTTTTTGTGAGGATTCAATGAGATCAAAACCTGTTTTAAGTTCTGCAATACGCACGGTATTCCTGACGATGCTTTTAGCCGGCACTGCGGCCGTTCAGACCTATGCCCAGCTGGATACACGGCACTACATGCCGCCGATGTCCTACATGGGCACTCCGTCCGACGCCCACATTGATGAGCATTATATGGTGCTTTCCACCCCCGCAACCAATGCGGTTGACGTCTGGGTGCGCACGGCCGATGAATCCTTTTCGACCAACATCACCATCAGCAAAACGGCACCGGCACAAGTCAGCCTCGGCACACTGAACGGCACCAGCACCACCGCCATCGAAAACAGCTATGTGGGCATTGTCGACAAAGCCCGCATCAATACCGTGGTCACCAATGAGGGCCTGATTGCGTCGGCCGATGCGGCGTTTCTCTTTTCCATCACCCACAAAAGCACCGCGCAGGGCGCCATCATCGCTTCCAAAGGGGAAGTGGCGCTGGGGACGGAATTCTACACCGGCCATATGCAGACCGGCACGCCGACCGGAAACAATGCCGCATTGATCCGCGATCAGAAATGCCATTTCATCTCTGTGATGGCCACCGAGAACAATACGCTGGTGCGCTTTGAGAACGGGAACGGCTATGCCTTTTCCAACAGTGACGGTACGCTGACAGACGGATCTCCGATTGAAGTGCTGCTGCAGGCCGGCCAAACGTATACGATCGGCCGCCACCAGGCCGACAGCACCGCGAATTATAACGACATCAACGGAACGCACGTGACGGCCAACAAAGCGATTGCCGTCAACAGCGGCAGCTGGAACGGCGGCTATGCCGCCAACTCCCGCGATATCGGCGCCGACCAGACCGTACCGATTGAAACCGTCGGCAGCCGTTACATCTGCCTGGAGGGCAAAGGCGTTACCGCCGCGGAAAAAATTATCCTGGTGGCCACGGCCAGCAACACAACGGTCCGGGTGCATGGGGATACGGAGAATGAAATCACCCTCGCGGCCCCGGGCGATTACACGCATCTCAACGGCAGTTATTACTCTTCCGAAGGCATTGCCTATGTTGAAACCGACACTGAAACGCCGATTTATGTCTGGCAGCAGATCCACGGATCGTCAGACGACACCACATCGGGCATGTACTTTATTCCGCGGCTGACGTGCGCGGCCGACACCAATTCGGTGGTCGCTTTCGACAGCTACACCAGCCTGTTCGACAGCGCCGTGGTCAACCTATCCGCCGGCGCGGACGAGGATGTCTACCTGTACGGCGCGGACGGCACCGCCTGGAACATTACCCAGGATACCGATGTCAGCAGCTACCGCTTCAGCGTGCCGGGCAACTCGCACTGGATTGCCTACAGCATCCCGGAGGCCACGATCGACAGCCACCTGGGCGCCGGCAACACGAGAATCATTGAGATCGATTCGCAGCATGCTGTCAATGTGGCGATCTCCGTTGAGTCCGGCTACTGCGGCGCGGGCGGCTACTTCTCCGGATTCGGGGCGGCCCCGGAGATGGAGGCTTCCCTGCTGGATGGATTTGAGGGCAGCGACACCGCGGCGGGCAGCGCAGCGCTGACCGCCCATAATTACGACAGCTATATCTGGTATTATGCCGCCGAACCGGACGGTGACTTTGAGGCGCTCAGCGGCGTCACCAACGCGCTGTATGTGCCGGCGGACGCCGGTTACTACTATGTGCAGGGGGTCAAAAGCTGCGAACCCGGCGTCGACAGCCTTTCGTTCTACACCTCCGAAACGGTGGAACTCCTGCCGGCCCTGCGCCTGAGCGCCGTCGAAACGAGCGGTGCGGAAGGCGAAAATGCCCCGTTCCAGGTCTCCCTCAGCCAGCCCTGGCACGAAACGGTCACCGTGCGCTACCTGGCCGACACCGCCGCCGGCGCCGCCGTTGAAGGCTCCGACTTCCAGGATGCCTCCGGCAAAATCACGCTCACCGCCGGCAAAACCAACGCCGTTTTCAGCGTCTCGACCGTGGATGACAGCATCTACGAACCCGATGAACTGTTTGAACTGAAACTCGCCCAGAGCGAAAACAGCGGCATCATCCTGACCACGAACGCTGCCTATACCATTGTCGATAATGACGCACTGCCGATCCTGTCGGTCGAAACGGATATTCAGGTGTGGGAGGATGTCGGCTACATCTATCCGCAAGTCACCCTCGATACCCGCTCCGAACTCGATGTGACCGCCTCCTGGCGGCTCGTGGACGGCACCGCCGCGTTCGGCAGCGACTACACCGCCTCCACCGGAACAATCACCATTGCCGCATCGCAGACCGAAACGGTGCTGCCCATTCAGATTATTGATGATGCGCTCTATGAGTCCGGCGAACCGGAAACTTTCACCATCGAACTCTACAACCTGCAGCAGGCGGCCGCCGGCACCACCAACGGCTCGGTGGAGATCGGCGACAACGAGGACGCGCCCGAGCTGTATGTGGCGGATGTCACGGTGAGCGAGGGCGACCCGATGCAGTTCACGGCGGTCCTCAGTGCGGCATCCACAGTAGACACAACCTTTACCGTGGAAACGGAACTGCTGAGTGGGGACTACACCGCCGGTGCCGCCGATTTCAGCCAGCTCGATCCCGTGCAGATCACCCTTCCCGCCGGGGACACCTCGGTTGACCTGCCGCTCATCACCACCACCGATGACGATACCTATGAAGGCGATGATGCATGGGAAAGCTTCCGCCTCACCATCTCCGCCATCTCCAACGCCGTCTACACCACCCCGTCTGAAAGCTATGCGAGCGGCCATATTCTCGATGACGACGACAAGCCCGTGATGGCTGTTACGCTCACGGAGAGCAGCGTCATGGAAGGTGAAACCCTGGAATTCACCGCCTGGCTTTCCTGCGCGAGTGAAGTGGAACTCAGCTGCGACTATGCCACCGTGCCCGGAACCGCCGGCAGCAGCGACTACACCCACACCTCCGGCACGCTGACGTTTGGCGCCTATGAACTTTCAAAAACCATCTACGTGGCCACCATCGACGACACCGAAGAGGAGGATACCGAAACCTTCAGCATCGGCTTTTCGAACTTCAGCGCAGACCTGCTCGCCATTTCCACCAGTGCCGCCGGAACGATTGAGGACAACGACAGCGCACCGACTGCGGTGGACGATGAACACTACTCCGTATTGGAAGACGCCGCGCTCAAAGGCTCATCCGTCTTTGCCAACGACACCGCCGGCGACGGGGACATCGCGCTCGTATCCAACACCGACCCCGGCGGCACCTTCTCCATGAATTCGGACGGAACCTTCACCTACACCCCGCCGACCAACTTCAACGGAACCGCCTCGTTCAGCTATACCATTGAAGACGACGACGGCGACCAGTCGAGCGCCGAGGTAACCATCACCGTAATCGCCGTCCACGACCCGATGAGCCTGGCGGATGACAGCTACACGACCGATGAAGACGTCCCGGTTTCCGGCAATGTCTTCACCAACGATACCGTTGCCGACCTGCCGGCCGCAGTTGCCCTGCGCACGGAACCGAGCTACGGGGAGGTTTCGCTCGCCGCCGACGGGGCCTTCACTTATACGCCCGACACCAATTATTACGGCAGCGACCTGTTTATCTATGAAGTCACCGATGCCGACGGTTCAGAAGCCGCCGGCCTGGTGGAGATCACCATCAACGCGATCGAAGACGGCGCGCCCGTTGCGAACAACGACACGGCATTCTGCTCCCGGAATTCCAGCGTCGTGGTCCAGGTACTGCTCAACGACACCGACCCGGACGGCGACGACGCCATCGACATCGCCAGCGTCATCATCGCCGCCTCGCCGACCAACGGGTCCGTCAGCGTGAACTACGCCGCCGGAACCGTCACCTACACGCCCGACTCCGACTACGCCGGCACCGACAGCTTCGCCTATAATATCGCCGACGACACCGGCTCGCGTTCGGATGACGCAACGGTATTCATTACCATTAATGCCGACAACCACGCACCGGTTGCCATCGCGCAGGACTTCATCGTTGACCTCGATGAAAACGGAGCCGGCACGGCCTCGGCGGCCGATGCAGACAACGGATCGTACGACCCGGACGACGATGCCCTTACGTTCAGCCTGTCGGTTACCAACTTCGGTCCCTCGGACGTTGGCTCCGTCCGCGCAGCCTTCTATGCCTACGACGAACTCGGCGCAGTCGACTCGACCAATATTACCATTACGGTGCGCGACTTGATTGCACCGGTCCCGGTCACCGCGCTGCTCGAAGTCACGGCCACCAATGACGTTGGAAAATCCACAACAACGGTCACCTACACCACCCCGACCTTCACCGACAACGTGGACGGCCGGAACCTCGTGGGCACGCGGCAGTCGGGCTACTCCAGCGGATCCTCCTTCCCGATCGGAATCACCACCAATAGCTTCACCTATACCGACAGCTCCGGCAATGAGTCCACCAATGCCCTCGTCATCGTGACGGTGGAAGAAGATCCCGACACCACCTTCATCTTCACCGGCACACCGGACCTGGTCACCGGCGGGTCCCTCAATGCACAGCATGAGATTTCCTACCAGGAGATCCAATCCGCTGCCGCACTGCGCAACCTGCTCAAAGACAGTGTGGAATACCGCATTGTGGAAACACTTTCCGGAACCACCACCATCGACGGCGCCGCCGTCACCGCCGGGCGCGGCACCGGCAGCTCCATCGGAACCTTCGACCAGTTTGAATGGACGCCTCCGGCCGATGAGTACGGCGTCTTTGATGCCTTTTCAATCTGCGCGGTCAACGGCGAGGGCGAAACCCTCAACCTCGTCACCTGCCAGGTTGCCGTGGTCCAGGGGCAGACCCAGACCGTCAGCCGCGTGGAAGACGGCGCCTTTATGATGGAATTCACCGACCTGCCGACCGCCGGCCAGAGCAACCGCCTGATTTTTGCCGATGCGCCCGCTTTCTCATCCGCGCTCGCCAGCTGGACCGTCGGCGGCACCGCCCGCGGCACGCTTTACGACGGAACGCTCGACAGCAGCCTCTCCGACACCAACCTGCGCTTCTACGTCACCGCACCGGTGCGGGCCTGGGAAGAACTGGAACTGGCCGCCGAGCAGGTGTACAGCGTCCGCCGCATCCGGCTGCAGCCGGGCCGCAACTGGGTGGCCTTCACCGGCGATCCCGATGACACCTCGCTCAGCGTAGCCATCCCGACCAATTCGCTGCCGGCCGGTGAATACCCCTCGGCGACCACCATCATAACCTGGTACAGCGCCGGCACCGACTGGAACGCCACCCAGGAAGTCTACCTCGCCTCCAGCGGCTGGAAATATGCGCTGCCGACCGCCAAAGCCGGCCAAAGCGCCGATGCGCTCGCCCTGCCGCGGGAGCAGGCCGTCATCATGGAAATCCCGGAAGACGCAGCCGAAACCTCCTTCTACTTCGCCTCGCGGGTTCCCGCCAGCACGATCAGCCGGACCCTCATCGGCCGCGGCAGCGGGCTGCGCGATGAAACCTATACCTTCATCACCTTTAACTATCCCGGCCGCTTCGGCCCGGCCGACCTCGGCCTCGAAGACGTCTTTAAGACGGGCACCTACTGGAGCTCATCCGACCTCCTTTGGAAATGGGACCGCGACGGACAGCAAATGGGCCCCATGATCTGGTACAGCGACAGTGCCTGGCGCTTTGTAGCCAGCGGCGAAGTGGTTCCCGATAACTATTTTGATCCCGACGACGGCGTGCTGCTGAACCTCCGTTCCTTTGAAAACCAGAACCTGTCATTCCCCTGGGCCAACAAAATCGCAGAATAGAGATCCCATCATGAAACGTATTCTACTTGTCCTCACCCTGCTCGCCGGTGCCTGCGCGGCCGACCCCGTCACCCTCACCGGCTGGAGCGGCTACCAGCTCTACACCGACGATTACGGCGCCACCCTCACCGACGGATCCTGGGTGGTCCTGATCGGCAGCGCTGATGACACCGCCGACGACATGACGGCCGACAGCGGCGGCCTGCTCGATCCGTTCAGCACAAGCGGCGACGACGTGGTGCTGGGCACGGTCAACACGCTGACGCTCGACGGGCTCTACGGCGGCGTCTTTGAAACCGAAGAGATCTCCTATGAGGCGGATGATATTAACTATCTCTACGTCCGCTTTTTTGACTCGCAGGCGGGCTGGGGAGAAGAGATGGGCGAAGTCAGCTGGGGAATTTCAACCGCCATTGAGGCGCCGAATACCAGCCCCTCGATTCCGACGGACCTGCTTTCCCGGAATGAAACCACCAGCCAGACCGCGACCTTTGCCGCGGTGCCGGAACCGCTGGTGATATCCTTCACGATGCTGCCCGGACTGCTCTATGTGATCGGCCGCCGCTTTTTTGGTTAGGAGATTTTTATGAAAATTCGTGTATTTATTCTCTCGCTGACAGGACTTATTACGACCGCGGCCTTCGGCCAGGAACCCGGCCTGCCGGCGCGCCTGGGGATGATCGGCAGCGCCTGCACACCGCAGGGCGATCCGATTGCAGACGGCTCCCGCGTTGAAATCAGGAATGCAGAAACTGATGCGCTGGTTGCGTCCACCGGTATCGGCGCCCTGCTGGAAAAAATGGATGAGGGCCGGTTTGCCTCCTCCATTCCCGTAACGGATTTAACCGCGGGCAGCTATTATGTCCGGATCTATTAACGACGCGGAAACCAACGCGGCCTACTTTGCCGGCACCTCCGCTCCTTTCACCCTCGGCTCCGGCGAGATCACACTGATCAGCGGTTTTACAGCCGATGAGCCGCTGCGGCTCGAGGATGCAGATGGCGACGGCCTGAGCCTCTCCTATGAAATGCTGCTGGGCACCTCGGACAGCCGTTCAGATTCCGACGGCGACGGCATGCTCGACGGCGATGAATACACCGCCGGCACCGACGCAGCGGATCATAGTTCGGTCATGAAAATTGCTGAGATGATTCCTGCAGGCGAGACACTCACCCTTCAGCTGCAGACCGTCGCCGGTAAACAATATAACCTGATCTACCATGAGGATCTCGAGGATGAAGGACAGGTTGCGGCCGGCGCAATTCTGGCCGCCGGCTCCCTGACCGAAGTGACCATCGATCTTCCCGACAGCTCCCGCGGCTTCTTCACGTTTGAGCTGGCGGAATAGGCTAGGCGGCTTTTTTCCGGGCCGTCAGGGCCATTGCCGCCAATAGCGCAAGCATCAGGCTGCGCATGAGGTACATCGCGTTGAGCGGATCGGCGTTCGGCACATGGCCGAAGCAGCCGCAGGGGATCGCCGCACCGCGAATCAGGTTAATGCCTATCGCGCCGCTGAACAGCACCAGCAGTGCAAGCGCAGTCCAAAGCGAGGCGGCGCGCAGCTTCGGCACCGCCAGCCCAATCCCGCAGGCCGTTTCCATGGCGGTGACTGCAAAGGAAAACGCGGGCACCAAGCGCTCCGGCACCAGCCGGTAGGCCGCAACGGCTGATGCAAAGGCGGCCGGATCAGTGATCTTGAAATACGCCGCCGCAAGAAACGTCCCGGCCAGCACAAAACTGGCGAACCAATAGGCCAGCCGATAGATTTTCCGGTCCCGAGTCATTGAACGCCGAACATGGAGGGGCGGACACCGTCCGCCCGGCCGCTCAGTGAGCAGCCTCCTCCATTACTCTTCGGTCTGTGCGTCAGTGTCCGGTGCGGATTCCTCGGCCGGCGCTTCGGTATTTTCCACCGGGGCTTCGCCTTCAGCACCTTCCACGGCTTCTGTTTCCGGAGCATCCTCTTCCGGTTCCAGCACCGCGGCCGAAACAAGCTTATCGCCCTCCTTCAGGTTGAAGAGGCGTACGCCCTGGGTGTTACGGCCGATGACCCGGAGGTCGCTGGCGCCGATGCAGATCATCTGTCCGCCTTCGGAAATGAGCATCAGTTTGTGCTCATCCGTCACGGCGTGAGCGGAAACCACTTTACCGTTCCGGTCCGTTGTCTGAATGCTGATGATGCCTTTGCCGCCGCGCGTCTGCGTGCGGTATTCATCGAAACTGGTCCGTTTGCCGTAGCCGTTTTCGGTGATCGCCATCATCGTGGCTTCGTTATTCACGATTTCAACCGTCACGACCTCGTCGTCGCCTTCGAGGCGGACGCCGCGGACACCGCGGGCCACACGGCCCATCGGGCGGGCGTCTTTTTCGTTAAAGCGGATCGCCTTGCCGTTGCGCATACTCAGGATGATTTCGTCGTCGCCGCTGGTCAGCTTGACGCCGATCAGCTCATCGCCTTCATCGATGTTGATGGCGTTGATGCCGGCGGCGCGGACATTTTTATAGGCCGAGAGCACGGTCTTTTTCACGGTGCCGTTTTTCGTCGCCATGATCAGGTTATGCGAATCATCGTCGAGCTCACGGACGCAGAGGATGGCGGCGAGTTTTTCGTCCTGCCCCATCTGCAGCACATTGGCGAGCGAACGGCCGCGGCTCTGGCGCGTACCTTCCGGCACATAGTAGGCTTTCAGCCAGTACATGCGGCCCTCT
>JBFHGU010000077.1:0-11608 GCA_041582935.1 Pontiella sp. | reverse complement strand
GTGCGATTTCATCGCCCCGGAAATGGAGTGGATCTTGGTGGTTTCGAGCGCTTCGTCCAGCGACATGTTCGGCAGGATGGAGGGAATGCTCTTGGCGAGCATGCTCTTGCCGGTTCCGGGCGGCCCGATCAGCAGGATATTATGGCCGCCGGCGACGGCCACTTCGAGCGCGCGTTTGGCGCTCTCCTGTCCTTTCACGTCGGCAAAATCGTCTTCATAGCCGCTGTTGGCCTCAAAGACCGAACCAATATCCAGATGGTACGGCGGCAGCTTGATGTCCTGGTTCAGGAAATCCGCCGCCTCGCGCAGGGTTTTAACCGGGAAGACTTTGATGCCGTCGACCACCGCCGCCTCTTCGGCATTTTCGGCCGGAACCATAACGGCTTTGAGGCCGGCCTGCCGCGCCATCAGCGTGATGGGCAGGATGCCGCGGACCCGCCGCACGGCGCCGCTGAGCGCCAGTTCGCCGACGATGCCGATGCGCGGCAGCAGGTCGGCCGACATATCATCGAGCGCGGCGATCATGCCCAGCGCGATCGGCAGGTCAAAACTCGGCCCCTCCTTTTTCATATCGGCCGGCGCCAGGTTGATGGTGGTGCGGCCCATCGGCGGGCGGTATCCGGAGTTGATCAGCGCCGTCCAGACGCGGTCGGAGCTCTCTTTCACGGCGGCGTCCGGCAGCCCGACGATCACCACCTTCGGTTCGCCATGGCCGGCATTCACCTCGATTTCAACCGGGAAGGCCTCGATTCCAACGACGGCGCCTGAATTTACCTGCGACAGCATGCGGTCCCTTCTTTCTCGATTTTTATAAGATGTACTCCTAAATGAAACCCACTTCCCAGAAAAATTATCGGAAACCGGTCCGCCGCCGCTTATTTCCTTATAAGCCGATCTCTTTTGCAGTGTTTTATTGATTTCCTTCACAAAAACGCAGAAGAAGGCAAGAGATCAGACAGCAAAAGGGAGGCTATAATGAATACGCAGCGTATAAAATCCGGACGTCTTCGGGGAGCCCCAATCCTCACAGTTCTGCTCAGCACCGCAGTCCTGCTTTCCGCACTGGAATCTTTGGCCGACATGACCCTGACGCTTAATCTGGACCGCAGCAGCGGGGCGTTTTATCCCTACATCTCGTTTTATGCCGACGGGGATTCGGCGCCGGCTGGGACTCCATCTATGCATACATCCGAGATCTGGAAGCCCCGATACCGACCTCCCCAATCCCGCTGCTCCGCAAAGGTATATGCGACTTTCATGCACTTATTTTAGGTGTTTTATTTAGATAAGATCTATACAAGCCCGCGATCCGCATCTAGAATTCGGCCAGTTGAAAAACAAGGAGGGTACCGATGAAAGCATATCCATGCCGCCCGGTCATCGCCTGCATGACCACTGCGATTCTCCTGCCGCTGAGCATCCTCGCCGCCACCAATACGGTGACCACCCTGACCGACGAAGACAACGGCAGCCTCAATCCGACCAACGGGTCGGGTACTTCGCTCCGCGAAGCCATCAACCATTCCGCCTCCGGCGATACCATCGTCTTTGACATCGGCGGAACCAACGACACGATCCTGCTCACCAACACGCTGACCATCGGCAAAAGCCTGACCATCGACGGGACCCTGCCCGCCATTGCTTCGGCCGCGGCGGCCGGGTATGGAGGCGGGTATGTTCACGATGATGAACTCCGCCGCGTTCTGCTGGATGCCGGGCATCAGTTCCGCCTCATCAACATCGATGCCCCCAGCGCGCTCACCGTGAAACTGCGCAGCATGATCCTCAGCAAAGGCTATGATCCCAGCCACGGCGCCGCATTGAATGTCACCTACCTCTCCAGCGTCGTGCTGGACAAAGTCTGGCTCATTTACAACCTGACCGACGGCTTCGGCAGCGCGCATGTCGACGGAACGCTGGAACTCAATGACTGCCGGCTGAAGTATAACGAAGCCTACGGAGGAGGCGGACTGGCCGTCAACTCGGCCGGCAGCGCACTGGTCCGGGATACCCGGTTCAGAAGCAACACCGCGGTTTACGGCGGCGCCGTCATAAATTACGGTCAAACAGAGTTGAGCAGCAGCCGGATTTCCGGAAATACCGCCTCGTTCGGCGGCGGACTGTATTCCGGCTACGGCACCCTCAGCATCAACCGAAGCGCCTTCAGACGGAATACCGCCCTGTCCAGCGGCGCCCTCCTGGCCGAATACACCACCAGCACCATCTCGAATTCCACCTTTTCGAGTAACGTGGCCACAAACAAAATCGCCGCGGTCGGATTTGCCTATGGGGACAGCTGGATCTTCAACAGCACCTTCTCCGGCAATCTCGCTGACCTGCAGATCATCTACGCCGAAGCGGGGGACTTTCATATGAACCACGCCACCGTTGCAGACAACACCGTCTCATCGGGACCGGAAATCGAGCACCTGACGGGTACCGCCTCGATCAGCAACAGCGTGATCGATAAGGCCGGGGTCCTCGCCGGAACCTACTCCCTGGGGTACAATCACATCGGCACCGGGCACCACCTCTCCCGGCTGATCCGCTATAGCCCCGACTACCGGGTTCATGTTCCCCTGCCCGGCTCCCCGCTGATCGGCGCCGCCGGGCCCTCCGCGCTTACGATGGACCAGCTCGGGAGCCTGCGCGCCATGCCCGCAACCATCGGCGCCGTCGAATACGGCACCAATGTGACCGCAGCCATCTGGTCCCAGGACGTGGACGGCAGCGGCAAACCCTTCGGCCAGGTCTGGTCCACCAGTCCCGATTACCCCGCCGATACCAGCCGCTTCGAGGTGTCCGTTTCCACCAACACGATTGTCCGCGTCACCCTGAATCCCGATGCCGTCAGCAACGTCACCTATCGAGTGAACCGCGCAGACAACCTCTCGTCCGCAGTATGGGGCGAAGCCGCATCCTATAATGCATCCATGGGTCTGGCTTCCAACCTCATGGTTTATGCGGTCAGCAATCACTTCGAAATCGAATTTATCGACGACGTTGATGACGAGGCGTATTACAGCGTCTCCTTTAAGCTGAACCTCGGCTTCTGACACCGGTGGCATTTTCCAGCGATTGGATGTTTCCAATCGCTGGATTTCATTCTGCGGCAGCAAACCTTCTCCCACGGTGCGGCATACCGCAGCGCCCGTCTTCAGTCCTCAGGAACGCGCCGGATTTTGACCGCCTTTTTTCCAGACATTGGACAGCAGGTGGTTTAGGGTCAGAGCCTAGAAAAAACTGAAGGAAGAGCCGTTTTTTTATGAGCGCACAGGAAGATCAAAGCGAAGTTGAAATTGAAATTGTAACCGAGTCCGAAGTGCCGGACCTGCTGCCGGTTATGCCCCTGAAGAACTTTGTCCTATTCCCCCAGATGGTCGCCCCGCTGGTGATCACAACGGACGAATCGAAAAAACTGGTCACTGAGCTGTCCACCAAAACCCCGCACTTCATCACCGCGCTGCAGCGCAAAGACGACATTGATGAAGCCAACCTGACGAAGGACGATGTCTACCGCGTCGGCTGTGTGGCGCGGCTGCTCAAGACCCTCAACTTTCCCGACGGCTCAACCCATGTGCTGGTGGAAGGCCTCTCGCGCTGCCAGATGACCGACCTGCTGACGGACGAGGAATATCCGACGGCGCACTACACCATGATGCACGATGAGCTCGATGATACCCTCGAAGCCCAGGCGCTTTCGCGCAGCGCATCCGAGCAGTTCCAGCAGATTGTCGCCATGTCGCCCAACCTGCCGGATGAACTCAGCGTGGCGATCTTTAATATGGAATCGCCCGCGCAGCTCTCCGACCTGATTGCCACGAACCTGCCGATTCCGCTCTCGGTCCGCCAGAACCTGCTGGCAGAAAACAGCCCGAACAAACGCCTTAAAACGCTCATGGAATTCCTGAACCGCGAATTCCAGATCCTCAAACTCGGCAGCAAGATTGAAAACAAGGTTCACGAAACCTTTTCCAAAACCCAGCGCGAAATCTTCCTGCGCGAACAGCTGCGGACCATTCAGAAAGAACTCGGCGAGGACGATCCGCAGGCCAGCGAAATCCTTGAACTCGAAGAGAAACTCGCCAAGGCCAAACTGCCGGCCTCAGCCCAGGAAGCCGCCGAAAAAGAGCTGCAGCGCCTGAAGGCGGTGCCGACCGCATCGCCGGAGCACGGCGTCATCCGCACCTACCTCGAAGTGATGGCTGAACTGCCCTGGAGTATTTCCACCGAGGACCATCTCGATATTCTCGAAGCGCAGAAGATCCTCGACAAAGACCATTACGGCCTCGAAAAGGTGAAGGACCGCATTCTCGAATACCTCTCGGTCCTGAAACTCAAGAGCGACATGAAGGGCCCGATCCTCTGCCTGGCCGGCCCGCCCGGAGTCGGCAAAACCTCGCTCGGCAAATCGGTGGCCCGCGCCCTCGGGCGCGAGTTTGTCCGCATGTCGCTCGGCGGCATGCACGACGAAGCGGAAATCCGCGGGCACCGCCGCACCTATATCGGCGCCATGCCCGGCCGCATTATCGAAAGCCTGCGGCGGTGCGGCTCCAACAACCCGGTCATCATGCTCGACGAGATCGACAAGGTTGGAAACGATTTCCGCGGCGATCCCGCCTCGGCCCTGCTTGAGGTGCTCGACCCGGAACAGAACTCGACCTTCCAGGACCACTATCTCGACGTGCAGTTCGACCTCTCCAAGGTCCTGTTCATCACCACGGCCAACATGCTTGAAACCATTCCCGGTCCGCTGCGCGACCGCATGGAGGTGATCCGCATCTCGGGCTATACGCTGCAGGAGAAAACCGCCATTGCGCGGCGGTATCTCGTGCCGAAGGCGATCAAGGAGCACGGCCTGAAACGCGGGCAGGTCAAATTTGCCAACGAGGCCCTCGAAACCATCATCAGCGGCTACACGGCCGAAGCCGGCGTCCGCAACCTGGAGCGCCAGATCGCCAATGTGTGCCGCAAGGCCGCCCGCGGGTTTGCCGAAGGAAAGACCCGGCCGGTGGAAGTGACGGTCCGCAAACTGAAAACCTATTTGGGCCCGGTGAAGATTGAAAAGGATGTGGCGGAAAACAAAGCCATGCCCGGCGTGGTGACCGGCCTGGCCTGGACGCCGTACGGCGGCGATATCCTCTTCATCGAAGCCACGCGCATGCCCGGCAAAGGCAGCCTGATTCTTACCGGATCGCTCGGTGATGTGATGAAGGAGTCGGCGCGCGCTGCGCTGAGTTACCTGAAGTCCAATGCCAAAACCTTCAAGATCGATCCGAACCTGCTGGAGAAATCAGACCTGCACATTCACGTGCCGGCCGGAGCCACCCCCAAAGACGGACCGTCGGCCGGCGTGGCCATTTCGCTGGCGATCCTGTCGGTGCTGACCAACCGGCCGATCCGCCCGGACCTCGCCATGACCGGCGAGATTTCCCTGCGCGGCCGCGTGCTGCCGATCGGCGGGCTGAAGGAAAAAGTGCTCGCCGCCGCGCGCGCCGGCATCAAGCACATCATGCTGCCGGAAAAAAATAAAATCGACCTGGCTGAAATCCCGGACGATGTGAAAAAGAAGCTGACCTTTAAAACCGTAAAGAATATCGCCCAGGCCCTGCGCTATGCGCTGAAGCTCTCGGAATCAGATGAAATCTAACCACGGAGGCCCGAAGACACCGAGTATTCACACTCCATGCCTCGGGGCTTCCAGCGGAGCGAGTGGTATATGAAAAGAATCATAATAACAGGTTTAGCAGGTTTAGTCCTCTCATGCGGTGCCGTGGAGCAGCTGGATGCGCCGCATATCCTGCAGCTGGTCCAGCAGCGGCTGCCGTCGCGCCCGCTGAAGCTGACGGGTAAACTCGAATACAAGGCGCAGAACGGGTTCAAGAAAAGCTATCCGGTCGAGATGGTGCTCGACTGGCATGCCGAACCGGCGACAGCCCACTACCGCATCGATACGGATGAACTGACCATCACCTGGCTCGACAATAAACCGAACTATACATTTTCGCACCGCGGCACCACCCCGACCTCCGAGATCCTGGGCACCGGCTTCACCTGGGCGGACCTCAGCTTTGCCGTCCTCTGGTGGCCGAATGCTTCCTATGTGGGCGAAGACCGAAAGCTCAACCGCGATTCCTATATTATCGACGTTCCGGTTCCCGGCAGCGAAAACACCATGCGGCTGTGGATCGACCAGAACATGGGCATGGTGATGGAAGTCCATACGCTGGATAAATCCGAAAAACAGCTGACCCGGCTGAAGATTAAAAGCCTGAAAAAAATGGACGGCATGTGGATTGCAAAAGACCTGGAACTCTCCGACAAAGCCTCCGGCAAAAAAACGACGCTCCGCGTGTCGGACCTCGAATGGATGGATGAATGAACGCGCTGGCAAAACTTTTCCTCACCCTCGGCTCCGTCAGCGGTGCGCTCGGTGTCATCCTCGGCGCATTCGGCGCGCACGGCCTGCAGGACAAACTCTCCGAAAAGATGCTGAAAACGTGGCAGACCGGTGTGGAATATCAATTTTACCACACCTTCGCCCTGCTGCTTATCGGCCTGCTGGCGCTTAAATTCCAGTCCGGCCTGCTGGCCTCCAGCGGCTGGTGCCTGGCCGTCGGGATCCTGCTCTTTTCCGGCAGCCTCTACGCCCTGTCGCTCAGCGGCATCACCAAGCTGGGCGCCGTCACCCCCATCGGCGGTCTGTTTTTCATCGCCGGCTGGGCGCTGCTCGCCGCCGCGGTTTTAAAAGCACACTAAAAGGGGGCCGCCATCGCACGGGACAGAAACATCTATATCAGCAAGCGGTGCGGCCGCCTGGCCAACCGGCTGGTGCTGTTCGCAAACATGATTGCCTATGCCGAAGAACATCAGATGCGGCTGCGCAACTATACCTTCCACACCTACTGCAAAGAATTCGAGGCCACCCGCCGCGACTTTCACTGCCAGTATCCCCCGCCCCGCAAAAAGCCCTGGCTCAGCACGGTTCGCCCCGTCGGCGATGCGCTGATCAGCCTGCGGCTCGGCTACCGGGCCGCTCACTGGATGAGCCGGCACCCCCGACTCTTCGGCGGCAGAACCATCCATGAAACCAAACATGAACTGCTGCTGGACACGCCCGAAATGGACGCAGAACTCAGCGCATGCCGCACCCTGTTCATCCACAACTGGAAATGCCGCTGCCCGCAGCTCGTTGAAAAACACCAGGAGCTTATCCGCGCCTATTTCCAGCCGGTACAGGCGCACCGCGCGGCGGCTGAAAAAGTACTCTCGGGCTTGAGGGCCGACGCCGACCTGGTGATCGGAATCCACATGCGCCAGGGCGACTATAAAGGGTGGAAAAACGGCAAATTCTATTTCACCAGCCCGGAGTACGCCGAAATCATGCATGCAGCCGCGGCCTGCTTTTCCGGCCGCCGCGCCGCCTTCCTCATCTGCAGCGATCAGCCGCAGGACATGGCGTTATTCAGCGGGCTGCATGCGGCGGTCGGGCCCGGAGAGCCGGCATCCGACCTCTACAGCCTGTCCCAGTGCGACTACCTGATCGGCCCCGTGAGCACTTTCAGCCAGTGGGCCTCGTTCTACGGAAATACACCGCTCCTTCACCTGCGGCAGGGACAGACCGAGCTTAAGCCGGAAAACTTCAAGGTCGCCGGCCTGCAGCTGCTCAAAATGTAACGCGGCGGTTGCACCGGGCCCTCAACCGCAGTCCGCCTGCGCACTTCCGCAAGGCCCGCCCTAAACATTCATCTTGTTTGAATATTTATTTTGACAGCGCCGTCATTTTAAATATTCTACCCGCATGAATCTTTTAAGAGCGGAGCACAAACCATGCAGTTAAAACAGAATACCGACTATGCGCTGCGAGTCCTTATGTACGTCGCACGCAGCAAGGAGCCGCAGGTTTCCTCCCGGGAAATCAGCGAGGCCTACGGCATATCCTACAGCCATACGGTAAAAATCGTAAACAAGCTGGGTAAACTGGGCTATCTGGCACTGAAACGCGGCCGCTACGGCGGCGGTATCTCAATGGCGGCGGAACCCGAAACAATCAACCTGGCCGCGGTAGTCCGGCAGTTCGAAACCAATTTTGATATGGTCGAATGCTTCAACGGCGACACCAACACCTGTGTACTCGACGGGCGCTGCAGACTCAAAAACGCCCTGCGGCTGGCCACGGAGGCCTTTCTCGACTCCCTCGAGGAAACCACCCTGGCCGACCTGATTCACCCGAAATAAACCAAGCATAGGAGAACCCCATGAAATTCACGGTAGACCAGCACCAGTGCATCGGCTGCGGCGCATGCGAAGGCATCTGCCCGGACGTCTTCAGAATGTCCGATGATAAAGCCCAGGCGATCCTGAATCCTGTACCCGAAAACCTGAGACCCGATGCACTGTCCGCCGAAGACGGCTGCCCCGTCTGCGCCATCTCCCACACCAACGAGGATAACTGAAATGAACACGCCATTCGATAAAACCACCACGGTCGGCGACATCGTCGTCCAGTACCCGCAGCTGCGCCAGACCCTCGAACAGCTGGGCCTCGACTACTGCTGCGGCGGGAAACGCCCGCTGGCCGAAGCGGCGGAAGCCGCCGGACAGCCCTGGCCGGCGGTCGAAGCCGCCCTGCAGGACGCCCTCGTTCAACAGCCCTCGCCCAACAGCACCGACTGGAGCAGCGCCCCGCTGGGTAAACTGATCGACCACATTGTCTATACGCACCACCACTTCATGAAAGAACAGCTACCCCGCCTCGATGGACTGCTTGAAAAAGTGGAACGTGCCCACGGCGCGCACCATGGCGGAATGCTCGCCGAACTGCGCAAGGCCTACAGCGCGATCCGCTCGGAGCTTGAAGCGCACCTCATGAAGGAGGAGCAGATCCTGTTCCCGCTGATCAAGCAGACGGAAGCGTTCCTGGCCGGTACCGGCCCGAAACCGGTTTCCCATTGCGGCAGCGTCGCCAATCCGATCCGCCAAATGGAAATCGAGCACGACGACGCCGGGAACGAACTGGCCGTGATGCGGAAACTGACCGACGGCTACACCCTCCCCGCCGACGCCTGCCCGACCTTTGCCGCGCTCTACGACGGCCTTGCCGCAATGGAAGACGACCTCCACCAACACATTCACCTGGAAAACAACATCCTCTTTCCCAAGGGCGTTGCGCAGGAAGCACAGCTGGCGGGCCGGTGAACCCGCCCGAGCCTTGGAACGCGCCGGATATCGTGGCCCGGCTTTCCGCAACACCACCGAACGCGGTGCTGATGCGGTTTGCCGCCGGCGAACGGGAAACCGGCACCGGAAACCGCCTGCTCGACATCGGCTGCGGCGCGGGATGCAATGCCATTCCCCTGGCCAAAGCCGGATGGAAGGTGCTTGGACTCGACCTTTCAAAACCCATGCTCGAGGCCGCGCAGCGGCGCGCGGATGAAGGCCGCCTGACTGAACAGGTAACATGGGGAACCGCCCCGATGGACCGGCTGCCGGTTGAAGATCAAAGCTTCGACTTTATCGTCGCCCACGGCATCTGGAACCTGGCCCGCTCGGCGGAAGAATTCCGCACGGCCGCCCGCGAGGCCGCGCGCGCCGCCAGACCGGGCGCGCCCCTTTTTGTCTACACCTTTTCACGAAGCACGCTGCCGCCGGAAGCCGGACCGATCGAAGGCGAACCGTTTGTCTTTACCGAATTTTCGGGGCGCCCGCAGTGCTTCCTGACCGAAGAACAATTGATTGAAGAGCTCCGCACGGCGGGATTTGAGCAGGAGCCGGACCGGCCGATAACAGAGTACGCACGCGTTCCCGGCAGGAAACCCGCCATTCTGGAAGGCCTCTTCCGCCGTCGCTGAACCCGGCGCCTGTATGATTCGCAGCTCCGTATACCTCATTGCGGGCAGGGGTATGAAATGGTAAATAAGTACGTGTGAATTCCGGAACTAAAACACAAGGAGTATCGCCATGCACAACATCGTCAATGGTCTGGCGCAATACGCGGCTTATTTCCTGGAAATCGTCTCCATCCTCATCATTCTTGCGGGCAGCATACGGGCGCTCGCGCCCTACGTCAGCCACTGCATTTTTTCCAAAGATTGCCTCAGGGAATTTACCGCAACGCGCTTACGGCTCGGCCATTCCCTGTCGCTGGGGCTGGAATTCCTGATTGGAGCCGACATTCTCAAGAGCGCGGTAGCCCCAACGTGGCAGAACCTCGGCCTGCTGGCCGCCATCATCGCCATCCGCTCGGTCATTAACTTCCTGCTGACCTGGGAATTGAACGCGACGGATCGTCCTCAAACCAAATAGCAGCCGGATTCAAAGCCCACGCACCAGCCTGCGCCGTCCGGCAGACCGGAGGAAGCAGAGGTCTATAGCTTTTCGAGTTGGTTGTAGGCCCTTTGCCACAGATCAGGCAGGCCGTTTATTCCAAACAGCATTTCTCCCGTTTCCGGGCCGACCTCCGCGGCGGCCGTGAGCTGATCAAAATCCGCCGCCGATGGCGTCTGGTGGTCACGTGCCCATTGCATGAGCGCAACCAGTTCGCAGCGCACCTCCGGATCAAGATTGTCGAACAGGCCGCAAAACCGCGCATGCTCCTTGCTCGTCATATAATCCATGGCCGCGCCCTCCAGGGCATCCTCGCCCTCGTGTTCGGCGTCATATTCGTCCGCCAGGATCTGGTGACCGGTATTGTACAGGGCAATCAGCGTTTCGATAGTCGTTGTATGTACTTTCATAAGCCCCTCGCATTCGATTTCATCCCATTCAAAATACCAGTAAAACAGCAGGCCCACCAGAGCAGGGAAAACAAAACTGCGGAGCCGAAACTAAAGCCCGGCACAATCCCCGATACGCACACTCAGGGGGCCAGGCGCTCGATGCTCCAGCCATCGTCCGTGCGCGTGTACTGAAAGCGGTCGTGCAGGCGGTGCGCCCCGCCCTGCCAGAATTCGATCACCATCGGTTTTACCCGGTAGCCGCCCCAGAAATCCGGCAGCGGGATTTTACCCTGCCTGAATTTTTCCTTCATGGCGTAAAACTGTTTCATCAGCATCTGGCGCGATGAGATCGGCCGGCTTTGATGCGAAGCCCAGGCGGCCAGCTGACTCTCCTGCGGGCGGGAGGAAAAATACTTCAGGGATTCCGCCAGGCTGACCCGCTCAGCTATACCGCAGACCTTCACCTGCCGTTCCAGCGCATGCCAGGGAAAGTGCAGGCTGACCCGGGCATTGTGGGCGATATCCTGCGCCTTGCGGCTTTCATAGTTGGTGTAAAAAACAAACCCGGCGGCATCGAGGTGCTTCAGCAGCACAATACGCTGGCTGGGCTGGCCGTCGGTATCCACCGTGGCCAGCGTCATCGCTGTGGGGTCCGGAAGATCCGCCTTCACGGCCTGATCGAGCCAGCCTTCGAACTGCATTACCGGATCATCAGCCAAATCTTTTCGGTGCAGCCCATCCTTGAGGTATTCCCGTCGTATAGATTCGAGATCGATCATCATTATTCCTTTCAAATCATCGAACGCCGCTTTGCGCGCCGTGTCCTTGCCGGTCATGGCTGAAGTGTTCAAGCAGGGGAATGTAACGCCGGTAGCGTTCCAACGGAATAT
>JBFHGU010000076.1:0-11625 GCA_041582935.1 Pontiella sp. | reverse complement strand
GTTGTTTAGGGGAAAACTAGACGCCGATAATTTCACGGCGCATGGAATAGAGTGCAAACAGCACATCAGCTTGTTCGGGCTGTGCCACGCCATTGGCTTCCATGGAGTCGAAGATATCATCGACGACAGCAATGAACTCCGCTTCGTCGATGTTCATGCCCTTATGCGTTTCGAGCATGTTTTTTCCTTCATAAACCGCCGGTCCGCCGGTGGCCTCGATGAAGAAGTTGGCCGCGCCCTGCCGCACAGCCTCAATATTTTCGAGGTGTTCATACCGGGCTTTAATCCGGGGGTTGGCCAAATGCTTGTCCAACGCATCGCTGGCGATTTTTGTAATGCCTTCGGAACCGCCTAGCCTTTCATAGAGTGAAGCTGTCATCGTATTCCTCCTGCTGTTGAGTTTGTCTGTATTTCGCTGCAGCGCATTTGGTTCTGCACCTGCGCTTAACGAAGTGAGATCTTAAAGACTAAAGGCTGTATGTCCAGATATTATTCCGTTAGCATAAATATCGTATTTCCCATGGGAGGCGGGATGGAGTTGATTACCTACAATGTCGATTTGGCAGCAGGCGATGTGGAAAGCAAGCGGGCGGAGATCAAGCAGTACTTCGTCAATACCTGGGCGCTCTACGAACGGCTATTTGAAACCCTGGTGTCCGATGAGGTCTACTATGAGCGCCCGCAGCCGCTGCGCCATCCGCTGATCTTTTATTTCGGCCATACCGCGACGTTTTTCATCAACAAACTCATGCTCGCCAAGCTGATCGATCAGCGCATCAATCCGGAATTTGAATCGCTGTTTGCGATCGGGGTGGATGAGATGAGCTGGGACGATCTCGACACGGCGCACTATGACTGGCCGCCGGTGGATGCGGTGCGCGATTACCGCCGCCGGGTCAAAGAAGCGGTCTGCGGCCTGATTGACCGGGTTGATTTTGCGCTGCCGATCGGCTGGGAGAGTCCGCTCTGGCCGGTGATGATGGGAATAGAGCACGAACGGATTCACCTCGAAACCAGCTCGGTGCTGATTCGGCAGCTGCCGCTGGAAAAGGTGAAGCCGCATCCGCTTTTCCCGGCCTGCACGCAGGCTGGTTCCAGCCCGGAAAATGAACTGCTGCCGGTGGACGGCGGGACGGTCGGTTTAGGCAAAGGCCGAGACCACCGGCTCTACGGCTGGGATAATGAATACGGCCGCGCCGAAATCGAAGTGCCGCCGTTCGAGGCGTCGCGCTTCCTGGTTTCCAACCAGGAATATCTCGGGTTCATTCAGGCCGGCGGCTATTCCGCAGACCGCTGGTGGGACGAAGAGGGGCTCGCGTGGCGGAACTACCATCGGGCGGAAATGCCGGAATTCTGGCGCGGTGAACCCGGTGAGTACCGCCTGCGTTTAATGACCGAAGAAATTCCGCTGCCGATGAACTGGCCGGCGGAAGTCTGCTGCCTTGAAGCCCAGGCGTTCTGCCGCTGGAAGAGTGAGCAGGCCGGGCGTTCGGTCCGCCTGCCGGACGAGGCGGAATACCGCCGGCTCATGCAGGTTTCCGGAGTCGACCGGGAGCACCATGAGTCTGCAGCTGCGGCAAACTGGAACCTGGAGCACGGCGCTTCATCGGTGCCGGTCGATACGTTTGCCCACGGTGCTTTCTACGATGTGGTAGGCAATGTCTGGCAGTGGAACGCAACGCCGATCTATCCCTTTGACGGGTTTGAAGTGCACCCGCTCTACGACGACTTTACCGTGCCGACTTACGACAACCGGCATAACCTGATTAAGGGCGGTTCATGGATCTCGACCGGCAACGAAATTGCGCTGCACAGCCGCTATGCCTTCCGCCGCCATTTTTATCAGCACGCCGGATTCCGCTATGTGGTTTCCGATAAACCGGTGAAGACCGATTATGATGTCTACGAAACCGATGAGCTCGTATCGCAGTACTGCGAGTTTCACTACGGCGATGAATACTTCGGCGCAGCCAATTTCCCGAAAGCCGTTGCGCAGCTTGCGCTGGACGCCGCCGGAAAAACCGGCAAGGCCCTCGATATCGGCTGTTCCGTCGGCCGCGCCGCCTTTGAAATCGCCGGTGTTTTCGACGAGGTCGACGCGCTCGATTTTTCCGCGCGGTTTGTGCAGGTCGGCGCCCGCCTGCAGCGGCAGGGCCGTATCCGCTACGAGCGCCCGGAGGAGGGGGAACTCGTTACCTTTCAGGAGCGAACGCTCAAAGAGCTGGGACTGGTCGGCGACTATTCCAATATCAATTTTATGCAGCAGGATGCCTCCAACATGAAGCCGATCTTCTGCGGCTATGACCTCGTGCTGGCAGCCAACCTGATTGACCGGCTCAGCGACCCGGCGCGCTTTCTGGCTGAAATTCCAAACCGCATGAACCGCGGGGGCGTGCTGCTGATCGCTTCGCCGTACACGTGGCGCGAGGAGTTTACCCCCAAAGAAAAATGGCTCGGCGGCTTTAAACGCGACGGCGAACCGGTAACAACGCTCGACGGGCTGCACGCACTGCTGGATAACGCTTTTGAGATGACGGCTGAACCGGTAAAAGTTCCGTTTGTCATCCGCGAAACCAGAAACAAGTATCAGCACACCTTTTCGGAAGTAACCCTATGGAAAAAGAAATAATCTACGACTTCGATACACCCGTCTCGCGCCTCGGCACCTATGCCGAAAAATATGAAGCCCGCGGCAAATACTTCGGTTCGCCCGATGTGGAGCCGTTCTGGGTGGCCGACATGGACCTGCCGGCGCCTGCCTTCCTGACCGATGCGCTGCGCGCGCGGATCGAGCATCCGATCTTCGGCTACACCGAGCAGTACCGCGAAGTGTATGATGCCGTGGCCTGGTGGATGAAGCATGAACACGGCGCGGCGGCGGAAGCCGAAACCGTCCTGCTGTCGCCGTCGGTGGTCACCAGCATTTCGCTGGCGATCCAGGCCTTCACGAAAGCAGGCGATTCGGTGGCGGTGCTCTCGCCGGTCTACGGGCCGTTTTTCGGCTGCACCACGCAGAACGGCCGCCGCGTCGCCGATGTGCCGCTGCGGGTTGAGGACGGAAAGTTTGCGATCGATTTTACGGCACTGGAAAACGCCTTGGCCCAGCCGGCGGTAAAGCTGATGCTGATGTGCAATCCGCAGAATCCCGGCGGACGGGCGTGGAGTGCAGCAGAGCTGCAGCAGACCGCCGCGCTATGTTTGAAGCATGGCGTGATTCTCTTCAGCGATGAAATCCACAGCGATATTGTGTACGCACCGGCAAAGCACCAGAGCATGCTGAATATTCCGGCAGCAGATGAAATCCTGGTGATGGCGCACTCGATTGGAAAAACGTTTAATGCCAGCGGCCTGCAGGCCTCGTTTGCAGTCATCCGCAATCCGGAGCTGCGGTCGAAATTCAGGAAAGCGCAGGATTGTTCGCACTGCGGCGACATCAACCTGCTCGGCAAAACCGCCCTGGCGCACGCGCTGTCGCCCCGGGGCGCCGAATACAAAAAGCAGCTCGTGGCATACCTGCACGAAAATACCCTGCAGGTGTGCGAACGGCTGCGGCAGATCGACGGTTTAACCGTGATGCAGCCCGAGGCCACCTTCCTGGTCTGGAGCGATTTCCGGGCATTCGGCGACTGGCAGACGGTCTTTAAAAAACTGGTTCACGAAGCCCGCGTTGCGCTGTCGGGCGGCGCCTTTTTCGGTCCGGCCGGCGAAGGGTGGTTTCGAATCAACTGTGCCCATCCGCGCTCCCGGCTGCTGCCGGCAGTGGAGCGGATGGTTTCGGTTTTCTGACGCCGAGCAGCACCCCGCCGAGAATCAGGGCCGAGGAGCCCAGCAGCCGCAGCGTCAGCGGTTCATCCAGGAATGCAATCCCGCCGGCGGCCGCGAGGATCGGAATGGTCAGCTGCAGTACGGAGGCGGTTGTGGTGCTCAGGTGCCGCAGCGCGCGGTACCAGGCCACATAGCCCAGTCCAGAGGTGACCGCGCCGGAAAGGACGGCAATCACGGCGCCGCGCGGTGTAACCTCGAGCGTTCGGAATGCGGCCAGGCCGACGGCGCCGATCATCGGTGCTGAGCAGGCAAAATTCCGCGCGGTCATCCGCACCGGCGCGGCGGCGCCGCGGCCCCGGACCGAGTAGATGCCCCAGGCCAGCCCGGCGATCATCATCAGCACTGCGCCGCCCGGATCGGGTGCGGTGATGCCGGGGGATACGAGGTAGGCCAGTCCGGCGAACGATACGAGCGTGCCGATCCACTTTGACCGGCTGATCGATTCCCGGCGGACGGCGGCCCAGCCGAACATTGAAAGCTGCACGGCACCGACAAGGATGAGGGTGCCGATGCCGGAGCCGACGGAAACATAGCCGAGGGAAAAGGCGAGGGCGTAGACGAAAAGGGCGCTGCCGGAAAGCGCCGCGTTTTTCCAGCGGCGGACCGGGGCCGGTTCGTGGAAGAGCCGCGCCGCGGGCAGCAGGATGAGCATGCCGCTGAACAGGCGCAGCAGGGCAAAGGAGATGGGGTCGATCTCATCGGCCGCCAGCGCCAGACGGCAGAGCAGGGAGTTGGCCGCAAAGGCGATCAAGGCGAGTGCGGTGAGCAGCGCGGTCATAAAAAGCGGTACATCCAGCGGGTGGTGCTGAAGCGGTTGATCTGCCGGATCGCTTTCTCCACGCCGTACTGGACGATGGATGCCGTTGAGTCGTAGGGCGGCTTTTGAATCTCATTGGTGTCGAGCTTCTGCAGGGCCGGCAGGGCGCGCTTGCTGCCGAGCTGGCCGAGGGCCCAGACGGCGCTGTTGCGCTTTTCGAACGGCGCCTGTTCGTCTTCCACCAGTGCAATCAATGCGCCGACGGAATCGCCGCCGTAGATTTCCTGCGCGTCGACGGCGCAGCGCTGCACGCCGGTGAAAATCATCCATGCGCCGATGCTGTACAGGACGATTACGGTGATGAACATGATTCGGATGGCGGTTTCGATGGTGGGTTTTTTGAACATAGTTTTCATCTTCAGTTAATGCTGCCGGGCGGTCCGACCACCAGCAGGGAGCGGGACACCTCGACATCGTAGGTGAGGGTGCTGCCGTCTTCGTTAATACGTTTCATCATCAGCACGGGCGTGGTGCCGGCTTCCCCGCGCAGGTGGTTGACGACCTGCTGCAGCGGCATGTTTTCGAAATCAATCACGGTGCCGTCCGGACTGATCATGCCGGAGATGTAGTCGCCGGCGGCCGCCATGCCGGTGGCTTCGATCGCGCTCATGATGGTGGTTTCCTGGATTTTCGGCAGGCCGGTGCTGTCGAATTCGAGCCGTGCGCCGATGCCGACGAGGGCAAACTGGTTGACGGCTTCCAGCGCGGTGCGCTGCTCCTCTTCTGATTCGAGCATGGAGATCCAGTCGAGCGTGGCGAGGGTGTCGACCCGGATGTAGCGGGCCGTGGCCCGAATGAGGGCGAGGCGTTTCTGCGGATCGGTTTCCTTTTCGAGCCGGCGCAGCTGGTTGTCGAAGTTCAGCTCCTGCTGTTTCCAATAGCGGGCATAATCGGGTTTCGGGGGCGGCGGTTTTTGATTGTTTTTCGTCGCCAGTTCCGTTTTTGCGGGCTCGGGTTCCGGTTCGGGAAGTTGCGGCGGCGCCGGCTCGGGCGCGCGCGGGACGGCCTGCGCGGCGGCGGGTACGGACGCGGGCTCCTCGGCCGCGGTACGCGGTTCCGGGGCTGGGTCCTGCAGCAGGAGCACCGCCCCGATGGCGAGGCCGGCCGCCGCTGCCGCTGCTGTGATCTGGATTTTCATGGGACCCGCCGGAGCTCCTTTCGGGGAAACACCTCATGCATAGCACGGCGGCGGCTGAAACAAAAGGTTCAAGTCGGCGGGCGGCGCCGGTGAAAAAATAGCGGCTCAGTATCCGTCTTAATCTTCTCTTAAAGTTGAATCTGCTAATTCCTGAATCCGAAACATCAGAAAAGTTTATGGGGGTTAGTGAATGGCGATTGAAACGATCAACGAAAGCTGCATTGGATGTCAGCAGTGTGTGCTCGCTTGTCCGGTTGATGTGCTGCGGATGAATGAGAAAACCAAGAAGGCGGAAATCCGTTTCGGGGAAGAGTGCCAGGTCTGCTACCTGTGCCAGCAGTACTGCCCGGTGGATGCGATTGTCATCAACAGTGAAAAGGTGATCCCCGCCATCACAGCGTGGGGATGAGCGGATGAGCAAATGGATTTTCATACCGCTGTTCCTGCTGTTTTTCACGCTGGTGCCGATTCGGCTGGCCGCGGTGCAGGATGTTGAAACGGCGTCGGCTTATCAGCAGGTGATGCTGCTGGCTTCGGTGGGCGCATTCGGACTGCTGCTCGGCAGTTTCTGGCTCTCGCGTCTGCTGCCCCGGGGCGCGGTGAATATGCGGTTTTCGAGCCTGATCGGCTGGCATAAATATATCGGTTATGCCGTGGGGCTCTTTTTTCTGGTGCATCCGGTGCTGATGCTTTCGCCCCGGCTTTGGAGCCTGGGGGGACTGCCGACGAAATACCTGATCCTGCTGTTTAAATCGCCGTTGATGCTCGGGGGGGTCATTGCCTGGTTCATGATGATCGCTTTTGTGGTGACGGCGTTTTTCCGGAAATTCATTCCGGCGAAAATATTCCGCTGCATCCACGGCCTGTTTGGTGCCGTTTTTACGGGGACGGCCGCCTGGCACGTGGTCCGGGTCGGCCGTCACAGCTGCCGGGAGCTGTCGGTTTTCTGGATCGCGCTTACCGTTCTGGCCGTCAGTGCACTGCTGTTTTCCTATATTCCTTTCCGCCCGAAGAAAACGCGAACGCATATCAACCTTGGAGGACAACATGAATCCGCTTAATTCAAAATTTAAACGCCGAGGCTTTATGGGAGTGGTCGGCGGTTCCTGCGCGGTGATCAGCACTGCGGCCGTGGCCCAGCCGCCGTCCTCCTCATCCCGCAGCGGCGGCGGGCGCCGGCCCGGACCGCCGCAACGGGACAGCAGCACCCAGGCCAAGAAAAACGCCGTGGAAGGCGAAGTGACGCACCTCACCACCGATGTGCTGGTGGTCGGCGGCGGGATGGCCGGCGTTTTTGCCGCCGTGACGGCGCACGACGGCGGCGCCAAGGTGCTGCTGGTGGATAAAGGCGCAGTCGGCCGCTCCGGCCAGACACCTTTTGCCCGCGGGATTTTCCGCTACGATGAGAGCACGGCCGGCATGAGCAAGGAGGCGTACCTGAAGGGAACGGCCGAAGCCGCGGAATACATGAACAATCCGGTCTACACCGAACTGATGCTCGACCATTCCGCCGCCTGTGTGGATAAGCTGGAGTCGTGGGGATTTTTTAAAGAAAAAACCTATGCCAAACCGCTGAACAGCCCGCTCATCGAACGGAACATCAAAGTGATCGAACGCGTAACGCTGACCCATCTCATTAAGCAGGGCGAACACATTGCCGGGGCCATGGGGATGTATATCGATAAAAATGAGTCCGTTGCCATTCATGCCAAGAGCGTGATTCTCTGCACCGGCGCCAGCGGTTTCAAACCCGCCGGCTGGCAGATTGGATCGCTCACCAGCGACGGCGATGCCATGGCGTACCGCATCGGTGCGGAGATCACCGGCAAGGAGTGGGTTGACGGTCACTCCCGAACCAACATGGGCCTCGACGGCGGTTCGGCCAAAGTGGTTTCGGCCTCCGGGAACCAGACCATCCGCGGCATGCTCGGCATGGAAGAGAATATTGAAGTCAATAAAAACGGCCCCGGCGGTTCGATGATGATGGGCCCGCCCGGCGGGGGCGGACCGGGCGGCGGCAGCGGTGGACCTCCCGGCGGCGGCCCACCCGGTGGAGGCGGCGGCAGCGGACCGGTCGGCCGCAGCGGACCTCCTGGAGGCGGCGGCGGCGGGGGCGGCCCCACTTCCATGGGCGGTGCATCGGCCGGTATGTCGCAGCATAAAGCCGAAGGCCTGTTTCCGCAGGACGATAAATGTTCCTCGAACATTCCCGGGCTCTATGCCGCGGGCGATGCCCTCGGTTCCATGCAGAGCGGCGGCATCTACACCCAGGTCGGTTCTTCGCTGGCGGGTTCCGCGGTACAGGGCGCCATTGCCGGACACACGGCCGCAAAGTATGTCAAGACCGCCCGGCCCCAGCGGATTCCGGATAAACAGGTTGCGGCCATCAATACCGAAATCTATGCGCCCTATCTGCGGGAGCGCGGCTTTTCGCCGCGCTGGATTACGCACGCGCTGCAGGGCGCCATGATTCCGAACTATGTCCTCTATGTGAAAAGCGAGGTACGCATGCGGGCGGCGCTGACCCATATTGAGTATCTGCGCGATCACCATGTGCCGCTGATGATGGCCGATAACCTGCACGAGCTGCGGCTCTGCCATGAAGTGAAGAATATGCTGCTCAACGCCGAGATGAAGCTGCGGGCTTCGCTCATGCGGAAGGAGAGCCGCGGCAGCCATTACCGCGAGGATTATCCCGACCGTAACGACAAAGAGTGGCTCTGCTGGATCAAAATCCGCCAGGGTTCCGACGGCGGTATGGAACTGCTCAAGCACCGGATCAGCGTATAGCAAACGGGCAGATAACCGCCTCGCCCGAACCGGGCGGCGCATCGGGATTGAGGGGCTCGGCGGTGCCGAGCCCCTTTCTTTGCAAGGCGGTAATATTCGTTCATAGAAGTTGAAAAAACACGAAAGGGTTTTATTCTCAAGGCGTTAGGCTCATTCAAATCGTGCTGATGCCGAAGGAGGAACTGAAATGGAACGTCCGTATTATCCGATTATCTATATTCGCGGTTTCGCGTTTACGCAGGGGCTGATTGATGAAACCACGGCCGACCCGTATATGGGGTTCAATGAAGGATCGACCAAATACCGCCAGCGGCATGACGGCCGGCTGAGCCAGTGGTTTTTTGAATCGCCGGTGGTCCGGCTGATGAAGGACTACGGCTACCGCGATGTCTTTGACGCCGGCCAGTTTCTTCCCGATGAAATGAAACCCGACGGCCGAAGCATTGTCATCTTCCGCTACTATGAACGTTCGTCGGAGGCGTTCGGAACCGGCGAGCGGCTGCCGCTGGTCGAATATGCGCGGGACCTGCATAAGCTGATCGAAACGCTGCAGGAGCGCTGCTGTAAAACGGCGGCGGAAAAGAAAAAGTTCCGCGTCTACCTGGTGGCCCACTCCATGGGCGGACTGATTGCCCGGTGTTTCCTGCAGAATCCCGAGGTCGGGACCGCCGCCACGAGGCGGACGGTGGATAAAGTGTTCACCTATGCCACGCCGCACCGGGGCATCGACCTGCGGGTGATTGGCAACGTGCCGGGTTTCGCAACATTTAGTAATGCGACCAATTTTGACCGCACGTTCATGAAGAAATACCTGGCGCTGCCGAAGAATTCCAAGGAGGAGAACGTCAATAACCTGAACGGCAAATTTGATCCGCGGCGTTTCTTCTGCCTGGTGGGCACTAATCCGCGGGACTATGCCGTGGGCGGCGGCGCGGTGAGCAAGCTGGTCGGGCCGCTGAGCGACGGGCTGGTGCGGATGGACAATGCCGCAGTCTGGGGCAAAGTGAAGACCGGGGACAAGCAGGTCAAGCTGCAGGCGCCGCGGGCCTATGTGCACCGAAGCCATTCCGGGGAGTACGGCATCGTTAATTCCGAAGAGGGCTACCTGAACCTGACCCGTTTCCTGTTCGGCGATGTGCGCATCGACGGCATTCTCGATGTGAAGGAGATCACGCTGCCGCCCAAACTGCAGAAGAAAAAAGACCAGGGCAAAAAAATCCGCGCGGGTTATCACATCGAAACGGCCGTCGGGGTCCGGGGATCATCGCGCGCCTTCCTGCATCAGCGGCTCTACGACCACGGGTCCGCGGTTCACCGGACCTACGATGAGCTGGTCGAGCGTAAAGCCGGGGACAAGCGGCGGAAACCCCATCTGTTTTCGCAGTTCCTGGACTCCGGCCGAAAGGCGGATAAAAGGCGGAAGAGCCTGGGTTTCCGAATCTTCATTTCGGTGCGGGTGCCGGAATATGAGGTGGACAACAAATACTGGTTCGACGATCACTACGAAGGCAGCGCCATCTTCTCCGATTCCATCCATGTCGAAGCCACGCCGCCGGATGCGGCCAATCCCCAGTGGCGGCTGAAGTACAGTTTCGAATCGGAACAGTCCACGGCCGCCGTGCAGGAGCTGGCGCCCGAGACGATCGACGGGGCGCTGGCCTGGAAGATTCCGATCCGCAAGGATGCGGATCCCGGCATTGATGCCTCGCTGATCCTGCGGGCCTCCGCCTGGGAATAGGCCGATTCCGGGTCAGCGGCTTTTTGCCTGCCGCATGATGAGGTCCAGTTTTTTGACCAAGCGGTCGAAGTGCGAGCCCTCCCAGTAGAGCTGCCGGCATTGCGAACATTGGAAAAAGTCGGTGTAATACCGCCGGGTCAGCGGCTCGAGCCGGTGAAGGACGGTGTTTTTGTCAACCGGCACAATGCATCCGTTGCAGCGCGAGCAGCGGGCAAAGCGCTGAACGGCGTTTTCGAGCTGGAAGCGCCGAATGACCTCGGCAGCCTGTTCCTCGGACCGGGTGGAGTGCAGCCATCGGGCATGGGTGATGCGCCGGTCGTGCAGCAGCAGGCGGTCGCGCGTTAGGATAATCCGGTGTTCATCAAGCGCGGTCTGAATGATTTCCGGATCGTCATAGTCGTTGCGGTAGAGGGTATCGAAGCCCAGCATCCGCAGGATTCGGGCGAGCTTGCCGAGGTGGACATCGAGAATGAAGGCCGTTCGGCGCAGCGGTGCATCCCGGAGTTTGACGATCGGGGAAATGTCGAGGCTTTCAAACACGGGATAGACGGCCGCGCGGTCGCCGCTGCGCAGCTGATAATCAAATCCGACCGACTCGCCGTTGACCACAATCAGGTCGAGTTCCGTGTGCGGAACGCCCAGCGCTTCGATCGGATCTTTGATTCCGGGATGCCCGTTGAAGGCATAGAAAATTTCCTGCTTCCGCCGGTGCGCCGGAAGAAAGTCGTTCAGCTCCTCGTAGAACCGGAAGGCTGCTGAATGCTCTTTGCCCATGGCCGGATGATATACCGGCCGGCGCACGTATTGGAGCAGGAAATTCCTTGGCCGCCGCTCCGGCCTATTTCCCTTTCAGGATGTCGGCGAAGAAGTTGTTGCCTTTGTCGTCGACGAGGATGATGGCCGGGAAGTCTTCGACTTCGATTTTGCGGACGGCTTCCATGCCGAGCTCTTCCATGTCGACGATTTCGACTTTCTTGATGTTCTTTTCGGCGAGCAGGGCGGCCGGCCCGCCGACGGAGCCGAGGTAGAAACCGCCGTGCTTTTGGCAGGCGTCGGTCACTTCCTGTGCGCGGTTGCCCTTGGCGAGCATGACCATCGAACCGCCGTGCGACTGGAATTCCATCACATAGGGGTCCATGCGCTGGGCGGTGGTGGGGCCGAACGAGCCGGAGGGTTTGCCGGCCGGGGTTTTGGCCGGGCCGGCGTAGTAGACGGGGTGGTTTTTAAAGTAGTCGGGCATCGGCTCGCCGCGGTCGAGCATTTCCTGAATTTTGGCGTGGGCGATATCGCGCGCAACAATGAGCGTTCCGTTGAGGC
>JBFHGU010000075.1:0-11866 GCA_041582935.1 Pontiella sp. | reverse complement strand
GCATGAGGGAGGCGGTCTAAAAACCTGCATGGGCTCCTCGGCGCTGCCGAGGAGGATACCACGAGACCGGAACGTACCGTTCCAATTTTAATAAACAGAGGACCTCAAAACAAAAGTGCGAAAGAATCTGTACACAACCCGCCGCCCCGCGCGGATCGGGATTCATCTGTTTGTCATGCCGAGTCTTTTCAACCCGCACCCCCTGCAGCCCTTTAAATCCTTTAATCTGCATCAGCCAGTCAAAGGTATGCTCCTGCCCGGCCTTCAGGTAATCCGCCAGCACCACGTAATCATCCATCATGATCATCAGGCGGCGCTGCAGTACCGCATCATCGGTGTATTCGGTGCATTTCCCATATTCCGGTGCGTCCTCCGGAACATAGAGCGAGCGGTTTTCCTCTTCCGATTTCTGCTTAAACGTAATGCCGGGTTTGTCGGAATAAACAATGCCGCCGTAGGGCGGATGGCTCCAGCGGGCCTCGGTTTCAACGACCGACGCCTGCATCAGGCCGCCGGCGTAGAACATGCGGCGGAAACTCTCTTTGGGTTCCTGCTATTTCTGGTCCACCACCACCATGTTCTTGGTCATGGAGGTCTGAACCAGGAACTTGTAGAGGTAGGAGCCGTAGCCGTACCAGAACATTTCCGGATTGTAGAAACTGCGGCCGTAACGCGCCAGGTGAACCAGACCGGTGCGGTCAAAGTGCCCGTGATAGCCGCCGTGCGTGCCGTAATGCAGCGCTGCCTGGATCTGCTCGCGCTGCTCGCGGCCTTCGGTCTGCGAACGCAGCAGGACCGCGCCGATATTGTCGGCATAGGAAGATACTGCGATCGCTTTGGATGCCGCATCCGGCAGGTCCGGATCGCCGTAGAGCAGATCGCGCTTGTCGCCGCGCTGAATCACCGCGGCATATTCCGGATCGCCGTAAAGATAGTACGCAATCTCATAGGGCTTGGCCGTCACCTGGTCCTCTTTGGCATCATTGATCGCAAACAGCACGCCGCGGTAATCCAGGAACGGCAGCACCGCATCCCACATATCCTTGATGCCGACGCTGTTGGTTTCCAGCGCGCCCCATTTATCAAAACTCATACCGTAGAGCCCCGGCCGCCGGCGGTCCGGCTCCAGCGAATAGTGGGCGGTCGTACCGACCGGGAACCGCTTGTCTTTCAGGTTGATGCCCCACGGCTCGAGCGCAATAGCGATTTCGCAGAACTCCGTCGCCACCCACAGATTATAGCCGACCGCACACTCATACCACCAGCCGTCGCCCATCACCCCGTGCGAAATCTGGCCTTTAATTCCGGTGGGCATGGTCAGCAGTGTTTCCACCAAGTGCCAGTCCTGCAGGCAGAGCGCCGCATAGATGGCGCCGGTGATTTCGGCAATATTCCAGTTACCGATCCCGCCGCGCTGGTTGCCCGCGATACAGCGGTTGATGTAGAGCCGGAAGGTCTGTTCAATCAGCGCCTCCTCCTCGGCCGTAAACAGCCCCGCATCGCGTATCATGTCATACGCGCGCGCCACCCCCTGAAAGAAAACCCCTTCCGCCACAAAAGAGTCCCCGCCGCCGTGCAGCGTCACCGGATAGCCGTCCTCCGGACTGATCAGGCGGCGCATCAGCTGAACGATTTTCTGCGCATATTCCTCTTTGCCGGTCAGCCGATAGGCAATCCCGCACTCATAGACGCGGTCGCCCTCGCCTTTGGTAAAGATGGCCTGATATTCGCCGGTCGGCAGGAAGGAAACCGGCCGGCCCTCAGGTACCGTCCAGGCGGACGCTTTCTTTTCATACTCGGCCAGGCCCTCTTTGGCCCAGTCATAAGCCGCAATCTTATCTCTAACCTGCTGCCAGCCGTCCGCCGTGAAAACGACATTCGGAAAAGGAACCGCCGCGGCGGTGATCAATTCAATTTTTTCGGCCGCAGCGCCGTCCCCGTTCGGAACCGCCAGCAGCACCTGCTTTTCGCGTACGCCTTCCGGCAGCGTTGACGGCAGGGCGACATTGACGCGGCAGGCCTGTACTTCACCGGGGGCCAGCTCAACCGCTGACGGCTCCACCGAAACGATCATCGACTCCCACCCCATCGTCTGGACCAACAGCTGCACGCTCATCGGCTCATCGGTGGTATTGCCGAGCTCCAGTTCATAGCTCACCGAGCCGCCCGCCGGAGCCGAGCGCCCCCGAACCGCAGCATCGAGATACACTTTTCCGCCTTTGGTCAGCTCGACATTCCGTAGTTTAAGCACCTTGTTTTCCGGGGAATCCACCGCGATCTCCAGCTCCTTGATAAACTGGAGCGCGGCCTCGCGCTGGGCCGCATGCACATCCAGCAGGTCCCAGGGAACAAAAACCTTTTGCCACCCCCGGCCCAGAACTTTCACCTGTGCCGTGCTTGCGGGATTCAGGGCATCCATATCCTTCGGATCCACCTTCAGCGTAACGCGCACATCCGCCGTCGATGCCTTCTTCAAATACACCTCGAACGCCAGTCCGGCATACGGGGTGAAATCAAATGCATCCCCGTAAACCTCCCGCCGCATCCCCGTAAACCTCCCGCCGCATCCCCGGATTCACCCGGCCGCAGTTTTCATATTGATACACCAATACGGCACCGCTTTCGAAAACAGCTTCCCCGCCCCGCCCTTTGGACACGCCGGACCAATCCGAAAAATCAGGTTTCCCGATCGGAATGCGCAGGGCGGCCGATGCGTCCTGGCCGGCGCCCGCCTGCAGGCAGGCGGCCGTTACCATCATGAAAAACCAGGTTAAATACTTGCTGTTCATTCTCTTTCTCCGTCTCATGCACGTGTGTGCCGGCTGTCGGCCGCCCCGTTTACGGCTCGGCCGATGCGCATCAAATGAATAGGTGATATCCGTTCGTTCGTCTGAAACAGCCTTAGGCCCGCGATTCTGTGCGGAGCGCGTGACGCATACAGAACCCCGGGCCTTCGACCGTGCAGAATTTGGTGTTAAAGGTTTAAGTTATTCCACGCCGATTTCATAGAAAACCCGATCGGCGCTGCCGGACAGGGTATATGAAGTCACGTTGGATACCGCCGTAATCCCGGAGACCGCAGTACCCGGACTGGCGACGCTCAGGCTGGTGTTGGTGATGATGCTGTAGGTCTTATTACTGACCGACTGCCAGGTAATCACCACGCCGTCAGCGGCGTTGGAAATCGAATTTATTTTTAACACAGACGTATCGTCCGTCGGATCCGTTCCGGCCGCATACTCTTCCCATGCCATGAGACCGTCATCGTCGGAGTCCGAAATATCCGCAGCAGCATAATCGTCGTCGGTTACCAGCTCATAATCGTCCAGCCAGTAGTTCGGCGTGCCGTTCGTGGTAAAATCCGAGGGCAGGATAAAATCGATTTCCGACATGAAGTTGACCGCATTCCGGTTACCGGCCGTCAGGCGGACATAGCGGTAAGACGCCGTATCCGTAATCTCCACCGTATTGACCTCGGAGTAGGTCACCGAATTTGACCCGAGGGTATACAGGGTAACCGCATCGCTGAAATCCGAGCTGTTTGCGCCTTGGATTTGCGCATTGATGCTGCCGGCATATGAATTGGCATCATAACGCAGCACATAACGCACCGACACCACCTGCTGGGCATTGCCTTCACCGAAATCCAGACCGGCCCAGGCACTGCTGCTTTGTCCGTCAAAGTAGGTATCCACATCATCATCAAACAGGCTGTATTTATACTGCGTCGGATCCTCTGCATCCCAAACATCGTCCGTGCCGATAATCGTGTAAGGAATCACCACCGCCCGGTATTCATCGGAATCCTGGCCCTCAACGGAATCATTCACGGCACTGACCACATAATAATAGGTCACATCACTTGAAACCGTATCATCAACATAGCTCAGCTCTGTGATACCTGAAGCTATGGTTTCATAGGTGCCGCCGCTCGCAGAGGAACGCTTGATCGTGTAACTCACCGCGGCCGCATTTTCGTCCCACCCCAGTGTCACTTCACTCGGAGACGTCGGCCAGGCATACACCCCGTCCGTCCGCGGCGGAACCGTGGGGGCTTCCCAGCCGCCCATCCCGTAACTGACCCACAGTTCGCTGCCGTTGGTAACCCCAAAGTTCCAGAGATCAGAATCCACGTCCGCCGCCAGGTAGAGCCCTTCATCGGTAATCGTGCCGTCGGTCGTCATAACCGTCCAGCGGTTGGTTTCGAGGTGCCCTTCGATAAACGAGACATCCACCGTAGAACCATAGGCAAAGTAGATATCGCCGCCGGTAACCTCAATCGGCGTAACGCCGCCGGCATCGATCCCGAACTTCACGGTATTGCGGGCATACTGGTACCAAGTGCCGGCACCCGTGACCGTTTCATTGGTGTAGCCGCCGATGCTGATCGCCTCGATACTCGAGCCCTGCACACTGAACGTGCCGACCCCGTCCGTATCCTCTTCATCGCCGAGCATAACGCCCAAGCGGGTAAGAACCGAACCCCCGGATACTTCAAACAAACCCGTCGCTCCCGTCTGGCCGCCGCTGTCCTGCCGTCCAAGAAAGAGGCCGTAGCCGGAAGCCCGCGAGATGCCGGTCTGCTTAAAGACCCCGCCGGAAAGGTTATAAACCCCGGCCGCACCGGACGCGCGCCCGATTTCAAGAAACTCCAGCCGGACTTCTCCGCCGGTCTGGTTCAGCGTCGCCGTTTCCCCGCTGGTGCGGCCGACCTGCGAATCCCAATACGAGGCCGCATTCGCCTGAAACAGGCCGTCGGAAATGGTCATCGTGCCGCGGTATAGATTGAAGCAGTTGAAACTGTTCGTCCCGCCGGCGAACGAAATGCCCTCGTCCGGATCAAGTACTGCATAATCTCCAACGCCCGGCAATATGCCGCCGCTCCAGTTATCAATATTAAACCAATCGTTCGATCCGCCGCCGGCGCTGCTCCAGGTGCGCGCATCAGCACATACATCACCCGCTCCGCAAAGCGCAGCGGCCAGTACAGCAGCACCCGTGATTCTTCTTTTCATCTTCGGTTCTTTTCTCATGTTGTTGTTTAAACCTGCGGGAGCGCTTATGCGCTCCCGTTCCGGGCCGGCCGTTCTCTTAAATCATGAAGCGGCGGCGGATAAACAGAACCGCACCGCCGAATGCCCCCACCAGTCCCAGCGTAGCCGGTTCCGGAATCGCGCCGACATCAGTATACGTGTCGCCGAGAATGAGATTGTCGTAAGAATACGTATCTGCTCCCGCCGCAAGGCGAATGCGGTTGACATCATGAAGTTCGAGGCCGCTCAGGGACGCATCGGCCGTGCCGGATACATCCACCGCGGAAACCGCATCTGTTCCGATCCACATATCAATCGAGCTGTTATCGGCGGTGCCCAGTGTAATCCGGCCGACACCGGTCTTCAGTCCGGTCGTCGATGCCGAAGAATTGCTGTAGTCGCCCGACGGAATGGCAATCCCCCAGACATCCGCTCCGGAACGGTCACCGATCAGAACGCGCTCAGTCCGTGTCGTGTATTCCCCGCTTGCGTCGGCAAACAGCGAGAGCCCGGCAAAGGTTGCCTGATCCGTCGAGGTTCCGAAATCGATGGAAAACCAGACTTCCCCGGAATCCCCCAAAGCCGACTCGAGATAGCGGTAGTTCCCGCCGCTGCCCTGCGCTTCAGCAACCCCGCCCGCAACATTGTTGCCGGTGCCGAAGGCGGTCGTCCAGCCGCTCGCAAAACCCGTACCGCCGTTATTGCCCGTCAGCGCGCCGTCGTCATAGCTGAAGCCCTCCTGCGCAATAATCGCGGCCTGCGCCCCGGACGCAAGCAGCACGAGCCCTGCCCCCATGATCATCGTTCTCATTCTCATTCGTTTCTCCTGATTTTATTCCTTCCCGGAAGAAGCATCCCCTCAGCAGCCGGGACCTATTTCCAGTTAATAAGCAGGATACTCCGGGCTTGATCCTCGACAACGCGTATTCAGGTTATTAATATAACCCTAATATTTAAGACACTATTCGAGCCCGCTCATGAAAAAGAACCCCGAGAATCCAGGAGAGGCTGCAACCGCAAAACGGCGCATCACCCATTCCGATATCGCCGCAGCACTCGGCGTGTCCCAGGTCACCGTATCCCTGGCGCTGCGCAGCCATCCGCGGATTTCAAAAGTCACCACCCAGCGGGTGCAGGCAAAAGCCGAAGAGCTGGGCTATCATCCCGACCCGATGCTCTCGGCGCTCTCCAATTACCGCCTCTCCAACCAGGACCACGTGCAGCATGCCGTGCTGGCCTGGATCAATCCCTTCAAGGATCCGGCCCTGCTGCACTCCCAGCACGAATTCGACCTCTACTGGAAAGGCGCATGCGAAACGGCAGGGCACTTCGGCTTTCACCTCGAAGAGTTCCAGACCCGCGAACTCTCCCTGCATCGAATGGACACCATTTTTAAAACCCGGAACATTCAGGGCATCATTCTGGCCACCCTCGGCGGCGGCAACCTGACCGGCGGCTGGGAGGAATTTCCGTGGCAGGATTATATGACGGTGCGGTTCGGCCTCAGCACCTCATTTCCGGAGGTGCACCGCATCACCAGTGCACAGGTCCGGAATGCCTTCCTGGCCTTTAATAAAATTCGGGAAAAAGGCTACCGCCGCATTGGTTTCTGCGGGCACCGCTCGCCCACCCGCATGTTTGCCGCCGGCATCGCCTTTGCCCAGTATGCCCTGCCGCAAAACCGCCGGCTGCCCCCGCTGTTTTCGCGGGTGGATGACGACGACCCGAACATCTCGACCGATCAGGAAATTGCTGAAATCAAACGCTGGGTCGAAAAAACAAAACCCGATGCCATTCTCACCGAACGCCCCCCGATGCCTGAAATCCTCAAGGAGCTCGGCTACAGCATTCCCGAAGACATTGCCCTGGCCACCCTCAGCACACACGACACGCCCATCGATGCCGGTATCGATCAGAACCCCATGGAGATCGGCCGGGCCGCGGTCCGGACCGTGGCCGCTTTGATCAACGAACAGAACACCGGCATTCCGGCCATCCATAAAGAGACGCTCATCGACGGGAACTGGATCGACGGCAGCATGCTGCCGCCGCGCGCGCCGTAACAGCCGCCTACGGTTCCAGCTCAACGGTAAACCGATAGAAGCCGACCGGCTCCCCGGCGCGCTCCGTATCGGTATAGGCCCCGTTCAGGGCATTGCTTTCGATCAGCATGAAGCCGTCCGTCAGGTTGCTCGACCAGTAGACATTGTAAATGCGCCCGTCGACGTCGTTCCAATAGAGGCTGTTGGCCGCTGCGCCGAAAACACCCGAAAGCGCCGGCGCATCCGAAACCGTCGGATTCGTTCCGGCAATATATTCCTCCCAGGTCAGCAGGCCGTCGGCGTCGCCGTCCAGGTCGTCATCCGCTTCCGTCAGGCCGTAATAATCCAGCCACGCCGTCGGCGTGCCGTTGGCGGTTTCCGCCAGGTAGCCGTCATACAGCGTTTCGATCTCATCAAGGGATAACGCATAGTTATACACCTGGAACTCATCGATGATGCCGTAGTAGGGATTGGTGCCGCTGTTGTCGCCGCCGATGGCAAAGCGGCTCAGGCCGGCACCGTCAACCGCACTGCTTTTATCCGTTCCGCTACCCATCAGCTCGCCGTTGGCATACACCTGCATAGTGCCGTCGGCGGCATCTTTCGTCATCACCCAGAAGGTCCAGGCGCCTTTCCACAGCGCGGACAGATCCGCCGCGTCGAAATTAAAACGGTCGGCGGCATCCCAGTAGATATTTTCATTGTCGCCCCACGGCAGGTGCGACTGCAGCTCACGGTCTGACGTACCCACCTGCCCCTGGAAAACAATCTGGTTCTGCGGCTGGTCTGCACTGCCGTAGGCCCAGAACGCGATCGAAATTTCATTGCTCACGGAATCGGCGAAATCGCCGCTCGGAATCGAAACATAGTTTCCGCTGACGCCGCTGAAATCGAGCGCGGATCCAATGCCGTTGAAACCCGCCACCCAGGCGGGGCTGCCGTTCACCGTTCCGTCATAGGCGCTGCCGGTGGACGCTGTATTGGCCGCCGCCGTCCCGCTGCCTTCATCAAAACTCCACGCCGCCACCAGCCGATGATGCAGCCCCTCCACCTCATCGAGGCTCAGTTCAACATCGTACAACTGGACATCATCAATGATCCCTTTGTAGTAGGTGCCGTTCGCCTGCCCGCCGATATAGCCCGCATTGATCCCGTTCATGCTGATCGTATGTCCGGTACCGGAGTGCCACAGGCTGCCGTTGCGGTAAATCTTCATCGAACCGCTCGCGGCATTCTTGGTGAACACCCAATGGTTCCACGCCTCCTCCAGCGCCGAATCCGCCGCCGTCTTACTGATGCGGTCATATCCCGCCGCGCCGGCCGCCCCGCCGGCATCCCAGTAAACCGTAGAGCCGTAGGGCAGATGCACATTCAGCGCCCTCTTACCGCTGGCCGTTGCGTAAAACGCCGAGTTGTCCGGAACGGCCGCATCGCCGCGGGCCCAGAAAGAGATGCTCACCTGATTGCTGATCGAACCGAACGCCGCCGCCGGCAGATCGACGCTGCCGGTACCGTCAAGATAGAGCGCGCCGCCGATCATCCCGTTCGTCCAGAGCGCAGCATCAACCGATCCGTCATACCCGTTCCCCGAGGAATCGGCCGCCGTTGTGCCGAACCCGTCGTCAAACGCCCAGTGCGCCACCGGCAGCACCGGACACTTTGTAATCGTGAACGCATCCAGCGAAAAGACATTCGATGCCCCGCTGAAACTGATCTTCAGCTGCCGAACGCCCTGCTCCAGCTGCACATTCTGGGCAATCACCAGATCCGTCCACGCGCCGCCGCTGCCCGGAACCGCCACGTCCCCGGTTTTATCCGTTCCGTCAAAACTGAACTGAATTGTACCGCCGGCCGCATCGGCCGCATAGCGGACCGAGATATCGTAGTACCCGCTCGAAGGCACCGAAACCGTGTAGGTGATCCATTCGCCCGCCTCGATCGACACCAGCGCATAGCCGCCGTCGGCCTCGGCGTCGGCCGCAATATCCACCCCATCCACCGGGCGGTATGCCGTGCCGGTATTGTGGTCCGTCAGGTCATAATAGGTCCGCCCCTGGCCGGAGATCGGAAAATAGTCATAGTTCTCCGCCTCAACCGTCATCGGCAGCGTGTTCATTTCAAACAGCGGCGCCGAGCCGTCAAACCCGCTGATCGGATCGCCGGGGCTGACGCGGCGGAATTTAAGCCCGCCGTAACCCGGATGGTCGGTCACGGTGCCTTCCAGCTCAATCTCCTGCTCACTGACCAAATATTCAAACCCGCGTTCCAGCCACTTCGTTTCATTGCTCGAAACATTCATGCGGTCGCGGTAATGCGCCAGGTTCATTTCATAAACCGGCTGCAGGTTGTGCTTTCCGCGCTCCCAGTCGTCGGCGTCCAGCTCTGCGCCCGTATAGGGATTAATCTTCAGCGACTTCCACCGCCCGGAGCGGTCCAGGCGCTGGATAAACTCGCCGTTCTCCGCCGTCGGCTCCCACGAAGTCAGCTGGTCCGGATAAGAATTGGTCCAGCTGAGGTTATAGCGGTAGTAATGCTCCAGGCCCAGCAGCACGCGGTTGTCCAGATAGCTGTAGAGGTCGTCGCCCTGGTTCCACATAATCTCGCACATCGTCGCAATCGTCGACGTACCGGCCAGCGCGTGCGCCTGGTCGCGGGAGCTCTCCTGCCCCTGGCCGTTTTCCCAGATATAATTCCACATCACCTCGTTGTAGCCGTAGTCCGCAACCGTATCTTCCTGCCCGGTGCGGCTGTACTCATCATAATATTCGTTGGAGGAGGAAAGCGGCCCCGTGGTGACCGGTGGGCCCGAAGCAAACGCCACGTCATCATCCGCATGCGGATGCCCTTTCAGCACGCGCACCGCGCGGTCATACATCACTTCATTATCCAGGAAAACCGCCATCGCCAGCATCACCCGGTAGCCGAAAAGCCCCTGGTTGCCGTGGCGCGCCGGATCGCCGTCGTAGACGCGCCAGTAGAAGGTGACGTCATCGCTGTCGATCGCCGCCTCCGGCACCGTCGTGCCCGACCAGCCCGGATACACCAGCATATCCTTAAACCGCTGCTTATCCGTTTCGTCCCAGCCGTCGTAGGTGCTCTGGATAATTTCCGCCGCCTCGATAATCCGCCAGTGGCGGCCGCCCTGAAGCGCCATCGTCTGCTCATTGCGGGTCAGGTAGGACCAGGCATTGAAAATCTCAACCGCCTTATCCGCATGGCGCGAATCGCCGGTCAGCATCCACATCAGCGAGTTATAGTAGGCCGACGTGCCGTCATTAATGAAAAAGGCATCCCAGTAATCGTTCATGGTCGTGATGGTAACGTTCGTCGAACTGGCGCCCACCGTAACATCATACGAAGCACGGGCCAGGCTGCTCAGCTCTTCATACGTGCTCGCCCACGGCTCAATCCCCGCATCCACCATATCGCGCATGCGCTCGAGGTCGGACAGCTTATGCGAAAGGCCCGGATGCACAAACGTGCGCACATACGCATCGCCCGCCGCCGTAACCGTCAGCTCCTTGTTCACCTCATCCACGTGGAAGCTCCAGATATTCGTATCCACGCTCGAAGCAAACTGCAGGCCGTTGTTGGTTACATCGCCCTCCCACGTCATCACCGTATAGGTGCCGCCGTTCACAAACCCCGCCGTAAAGCCGACATCGAGCAGTGCGCCGGCTTCAAACACCACATCGCCGCCGAGGCCTGTGCCGTCCACATAGTCGATAAAGATCGGCGTCACGCCGGTCGAGGATTTATCAATCCCGACCCGCAGCGTAGAGCCCGCATGCTGCATCCACGATCCGTCGATCGACCCGTGGGAACCAATGCTGATTTCCGATGCGCCCGCGCCCTCCACTTGAAAGGTGCCGATGCCGCCGTCCGCGGAGCCCAGGTAGACTCCCGCGCGCGTCATCACCGAACCGCCGCTGATGTACAGCGTACCGTCCCCCGCCGTTCCCTTGCCGTCGTCCGTTCCAAGGTAAATGGAATAATCCTGCAGCTGGCGCTCAATCGTCAGGCTGCCGCCGTAGAGATTATAAAGCCCCGCCGCTTCGCTGCGGCCGATCTCCAGCTCATTCAGGGTCACCGCTCCGCCGTAGCAGTTCAGCGTCCCGCTGCTGCCGCTCCCGCTGCCGATATGGCTGTCCCAGCTGGCATGGGCCGAGGCCGAAAGGCTGCCCGCCGCCGCAACATGCAGCACCCCGGTGCCGGCCGTGCCGATGCGTACCGCCCGAATATTGTTCGACACCTCGGTGTCCAGGCTCACCGTCGTATCAAGCAGCGCATAATCGGTGCTGGCCGGATAATTCGAGGTACTCCAGTTAGCCCCCGTATTCCAGTCACCGCCGGTCACGCCGGTATAGACCACTCCATCGGCCCAGACGGCCAGGCAGCCCGCAGAAAATGCGGCCAGGAAACTGCGCAAAATAAATCGGTTTAAATGCATTCGACACCCCTCTTCTTTACGGCACACAGCCCATGCCGCGTCCTGATATAAAGCAAAAGGGTTAACATCCGCCCCCCGCATTTCCAATATGCGGCCGTGTTACCAAGTTAAACCCCCGCCAATGCCCGCACAGCAGGAATCGCCCCAAGCCATTGCCGTTTGCCGATACCGACCAACTCCGCGGCGGAGGCGGGAAGGTATCGCAGGCTCAACCATTCCGGCCCTTCTATGGGGGATGTCAATCGTACGGCATATAAATCCTTCGCTAAATCAACTCAAGACTGCCCGGTTGCTTTGAGGTTCCGACCGGCCATTTGCCGGGCGGACAACCTTCTATCCGT
>JBFHGU010000074.1:0-11966 GCA_041582935.1 Pontiella sp. | reverse complement strand
CCGGCAAATGGCCGGTCGGAACCTCAAAGCAACCGGGCAGTCTTGAGTTGATTTAGCGAAGGATTTATATGCCGTACGATTGACATCCCCCATAGAAGGGCCGGAATGGTTGAGCCTGCGAGACCTTCCCGCCTCCGCAGCGGAGTTGATCCAGTTCCGCAAACGACAATGGCTTGGCGGCGGTTTCAGCTGTACAGACGGCGCTGCGCCCGGTCCGATGATGGGGAATTGACTGGTTTTTCCCGCGCCCTTTTTCCGTCGAATTGCGGGCTGAACATCATGCCTACCGGTTCCGGCGCTGCCGCTGTTGGGCTGCCGGGTCGTAATCCGGGTTTTCGGCGGGGAGCAGGGCGGCGGTTTCGGCGAGGCGCTGCTGCAGGGTTTCATACATGGCCGCAAAGCGTTTGGGTTCGCGCATGGAAAGGTCGGTCTGTTCGCCGATATCGGTTTTTAGGTTGAAGAGTTCACAGGTGCCTGTCTCCCAATCCTTCAGCAGTTTCCAGCTGCCGTCAATCAGGGCGGTCTGCGGTTTCTGGGCCAGGCCCTGGCCGTAGTGCGGATAGTGGAACAGCAGCGCCTTTTTCCGCTTAAAGGGTTTGCCGGTCAGCAGCGGGGTGAGGTCTTCGCTTTCATCGGATACCGCATTCGCACCGGCCCACGCGGCAAACGTTGCGAGCAGGTCGGTGCCGCTGACTGCTTCCGCACAATAGCCGGTTCGAAGGCCGGGGCCGCTGATGATGAACGGGATGCGGATGCCGCCTTCATAGAGCGTGCCTTTACCGCCGGTCAGCGGGGCGTTGTTCGGTTTGCGCGGATTGCCCGGTGCGCCGTTGTCGGACATGAAAACAATATAGGTGCTGCCGGCGATCCCCAGCTCCTTCACCGCCCGGAATATTTCTGCCAGGCTGTGGTCGAGATCCCAGGTCATGCCGGCAAAGTCGGCCTGGTTATGAACCCGGCCGGGTTCAGTCTTTTCAAACTTCGCGATGCTTTCCGGCCGGCTCTGAACCGGCGTGTGGACGGCATAGTGCGAAAGCTGGAGGTAGAACGGTTTGCCGGCCTTCACGTTTTCCTGCATGAATGCAATGCCGCGTTCGGTCAGGCTGTAGATTTCCTTTGGATCTTCAGCGGTTCCGTTGTCATGATTTTCCGTATGTCCGTCGTGCAGGTCAAAACCGTATGAGCCGGCGTCGCTGCGCCGGCCGATATGCCATTTGCCGAGCAGGGCGGCGGCATAGCCCGCATCTTGAAGCAGGGAGCCGATGGTCGGGAGCGCTTCCGGCAGTTCGGTTGCGGTTCGGGGTGTAATGACTTTGTGCGTGGTATCTGGGCGTCCGCCGCCCGGCGTGGTGATGTGCAGTTCCGCCGGCGTTATGCCGGTCAGCACTGCGGCGCGGCTCGGCGTGCACATCGGCCCCGGCGAATAGGCCTGCGAAAAGACCATGCCGTGCGCAGCCAGTTTTTCGAGGTTCGGCGTTTGGTAGAAGCCGCTTTTTGTCGAGGGATCGCCGGCAATCATTTCAACCGAGGAGCCGGTCCAGCCCATATCGTCGGCATAGATGAAAATGATGTTGGGTTGGTCGGCGGCGCAGAGTGCGCCGGCAAACAGGACGAGAAGCAGCGGTTTCATTTATTGAACTCCGCCCGCCCGCGGGGCCGGGACTTCGTCTTCGGTGATGAAGCCGTCGTTATTTTTGTCGAGCAGGATGAAGCGCTGCATCGGGCCGGTGAATTCATCTTCGGCAATTTGTCCGTCGCCGTTGCGGTCGAAGCGTTTCATGATGGAGCTGCCCTGGGCCTGGCTGCGCGTCTGGTTCGGGCTGCTGCGCGCGGCCTGATTATTTCCTCCGGGGAAGTGCGAACGCCCGGCAACCTTGCCGGCGGTTTCATCCTTTTCGAGCCAAACGATAAATTCCTGTTCGACCGCTTCGCACCAGCCCTTGTTTTTGCTGCAGGCGAAGTATTGAATTTCCACTTTGATCGGCGTTCCCGCTTTCCAGTTTTTTACGTCCACGAGAAATTCCCGCGGTTCGGTATCGGATTCCACGCTGAGTTCCGGTGCTTCGGCCATGGCGGGCGACACCTTTGCGCCCTTGGTGGTGATGCGGTATTTCGGCGGTGCCGCCAGGTTGTTCCAGGCGGCGCCCAGCACGGGGTCCTGACGAAAGCCGAGGTAGAGCTGGCCGTTTCCGGTCTGGATCAGCTGCTGGTCCGCTTCCGGACGCAGTTTGACGTAGCGGTTGGATTCGCCGAAATTTCGGGACTCAATGGCGGGAAGGCCTGCTTCCGGTCCGCCCGCCGCGACCCGCAGCGGCACGGCCGTGCCGTCGAGCCGCTTGGGTTCGAGCATGCGGTTTGCGGTGAATGTATTATGGGGGCCGAATGTTGGAAGATGCAGATCGGCGACCGTGGTGATTGTGTCGGAAGGCCCGACCGCTTTTTCCAGCGCCTCGCGCAGGCTGGAGCCCCGGCCCCACGAATCGCGGTGGATAATCCGGCCGCTGCGGTCGAAGATAAACTGCGCATTCGGCGCCATGGCGAAATACTGCTTCATCTCGTTGTCCATCGTGTCGGTCAGCCAGGGAATGGTGGTCTGCAGCAGCTCCTTTGCATGGTCCACCTGGGCGAAGCGTTCCTGAATGGAGGTCGGCTGTACGAAACCCCAGTTTTCGGGGTGGGTGAGCGATTGATAGAGGAAGTAAAACTGCACGCCTTTGCCGCGGTAGTCGGCGGCCGCCGCTTCGATTTCCGGATAGGAGTTGCGGTATTCGGGGCAGGTCAGGCAGCCGCTCACAATGACCGTGTAGTCGGCTTTGAAAATGGAGTTGGCGGCGACGAGTTTGCGGTCGGTATTGTACAGCTGCAGGGTGTCTGGAAGTGTCGAGCCGATCGGGAACTTTTTGTTGAATGCTGTGTCGCGGGCGCGGACATTATCGCGGGGCCGGCCGGCCTGCATTGTGCGGGCGGTCTGCATCCCCCGGGTACGCTGGCCGGTGTTCATGGCCTGATGCTGCCGCTGTGTCGGCTGCGGGGTGCGTATTTTTGTCTCTTTCATAACCGGCGGGTCAACTTTTTCGACGCTGCCGCCGCGGACGAGGCGCACCATGTTGCTGATGCCGATCACATCGCCCTGCGGGCCGCGCCCGTAGGGGAATTGGGCGGGATCGCCGGTTTTCGGGTCGGAGCGCTGGGCGCCGGCGCCGTGCACATCCATCAGCTCTTTTTCGCCGGTGCGGCGGTTTTCCATCCAGCCGAGCGAACGGCCGAAGTTGATGTAGACCGCGGATGCATTGCTTCTGGAGCTGAGGTGGGTGGTGCTGGTCCAGTAGGCGGCGTAATCTTTTTGGCCGCCGGCATTGGTGATCGGGGTGCAGTCAAAAACCGGATCAATGGCGGCCGAACCGGTGGAATCCGGTGCGCGGGAATAGTCCACCAGGCTCTGCAGCTCTTTGGCGGACGGCAGGCGCCAGTCGGAATGGCCGGCGAATTCCATGTTCTCGGCATAGTCCAGGGCGGCGGGCCAGTCCATGCCGCGGCCGCTGTCGGCCTGCATCCAGGTCAGGCCGGCGGCTTGGTCGGTGACGGTGCCGTCGCCGTTGTCTTTAAATTGGTTTTTGCCGTAGTCCGGGCTGCCGCGGACGTAGAGCACGTGGAAGGTTTTATCGCCTCGGCGGCTGACGACGGGATAGCCCTTAATGCGGCCGTCGGCAAAGTTTACGCCGAACATGGTCTTGTTTCCGCCCATGGTGGTGCTGGTATAGATGGCGGTGGTGGCGAACTGCGAATCGATGATCCGCTCGCCTTTGGCGGGGTCGCCATACTTGAAGTCGAACGCTTCGTTGTCGATGAACGGAATCAGGTTTCCGGTTTCCGTGCTCATGGGATCGGGGTCGAGGCCGGTAAACTGAATCAGGGAGTAGAGTTCTTTGATGGAGGGCAGGCGCCAGTCGGTATGACCGCCGGTTCTGCACCTTGATGCCTGCCGCACCGCCTGCTCCCAGGTCATTTTTTCGCCGGGGTCCTTGGTCCACATCAGGCCGGTCACGTTGTCGGTGACGGTGCCGTTGTGGTTGTCGGTGTAGGAGGGGGCACGGCCGCGGTAGTGCGCATCCTGCCCTTGATAGTTCCCGACGGCGGCCGCCTGGCCGGTGTCGACGATGGGATAAGTAACCTCCGCCAAGCCTCGCTGCGCGGCCAGAATCATGCATGCGGTGGTCAGTATGGCTGTCGGCTTCATAAAGGGACTCCTTGTTTTCTCATCGTGGTCTGCCATGCGCATTTTACGGCCCGCGTTTTCCGCATGACCACTCCGGTGTTCGGCAAGTGATAAAAACGGCAGAACCCGGGCTTTATTGCAGTATTTCCTGTTCTTTGATTGGAGACTGGCGGGGGCCGGCTTCTGGGGGACGGAACGCCATGGAACGCCGGGCGGCCGGACTTTGGCCGGGCCGAAAAATAAATCAATTTTTGGGGTCCTTTTGGGCATGCAGATTGCTAGTATAAATTACTAAATTTGGGGATCAATAGAACAATTTAGGTGATGAAGGGTAATATGAGGGGGATAAACAGGATGGCCGTCAGGGCCGGCAGAGGCGCTTCGGTGTTCCGACCCGATGCGTTGGAGCAGCCGCCGAATCGGCGCGGAAATCCATTTCGTGAAATTGAAGTGCAGAATTCGAAAAAGTACAGCAGCTCTGTGCAGAACCGGCGCGGGCGGCGGGAAGCCGTGCTGCAGGCATTTTCCCAGTGGGACGAGACGGTTACGCAGCGGCTGCGGCAGTTGGGCGAGGCGGTGATGCCGCCGCTGGCGGCCCGGCCCGAACTGGCTGTACTGCGGTTCTTCTGCAGAAATGAATGGATCTGGCGCATTTGGGGAGGCCGGGTGAAATACCGCGTGGTCCGCTGCCGGGAGGCCGGCTTCTGGGCCATTGAGCTCTACCGCCCCCAATCCCATTTCACCTACGGCACACGGTACCTGGTTAAAATCTGTTTTTCCCTGAATGAAGCATGGCGGCCCGCCGGTTTCCATCTGTACCGCGGATCCGATGATAAAACGTTTGATACTGAAATCCTGAGTGAATCCGATTTGACCCAAACGCTGATGTGCCATTTCAGCCGGCTGGACTGCGGCAGCTGCCTGGCTGAAGATCTGAAATACCTGGAGTCCCTCGTAGGGAGCGGGATGATTTCAGAGAGCGATTACGCCTTCGAAGAGCGCCGTTTGGTGGCGAGCCGTGCGGGATCGCGCCTGTTTGTGCCGCCGCGCTCCGCCCGTTCAGCGCTAAAAAAGGAGGCCCGCCAGCGGGTGCGGTTCTGTCTGGTCTGTATCCTGCTGATCGCGGCCGCACTGCTCCGCGCCGGGAAATTCGGTGCCGCGCCGGCGCGGGCCGCTGTCTCCAGTCTGGGGGCTGAACTGCTCAATAGGAAGTAGGCTGCTTTACGCCCGGGACATCTCGGCAAGCGCTTCGAGTTTTTTGAGCGCGGCCCCGGAGTCGATCGATTCAGCCGCGAGGGCGATGCCTTCTTCCGGGGTGTCGGCTTTGCCGCCGGCCATGATGGCGAAGGCGGCGTTGAGCAGGACGATATCGCGTTTCGGTCCTTTTTCGCCGCGGAGAATTGCGCGGGTGATTTCGGCATTTTCGGCCGGTTCGCCGCCGGTGAGCTCTGCCGCTGCGGCCGTGGCGAGGCCGAGCCCGGCGGGCTGCACTTCGTAGGATTCAACCTTTCCGCGCCGGATTTCCGTGACCATCGTGGTGGTGGTGGTGGTGAATTCGTCGAGGCCGTCGTTGCCGTGCACGATAAACTGATGGTTCATATCGAGCTGTGCGCAGGCATCGGAAACAATCGGCACCAGCTCGGGTTTAAACACGCCCATCACGCCGTTTTTAACGCCCGCCGGATTACAAAGCGGTCCGAGGATGTTGAAGATGCTCCAGAAGCCCAGCTCGCGGCGCGGTCCGACGACATGCTTCATGGCCGGGTGCAGGCCGGGCGCAAAGAGGAAGGCGACGCCGAGCTCGGCAAGGCACTCTTCCATGCGTTGCGGGGTATATTGAATGTTTACGCCGAGGGCTTCGAGCACGTTGGCCGCGCCGGATTTGCTGGAAACGCCGTAGGATCCGTGCTTGGCCGCGGTGACGCCTGCGCCGGCGATTACAAACATGGACGTGGTGGAAATGTTGAAGGTGTTTGCGCAGTCGCCGCCGGTGCCGACAATGTCGACCGCATTGGGATCGCCGCATGCGATCGGTGTGGCGTTGGCGCGCATGATCTCGGCGCAGCCGGCGATGATTTCGGGGGTTTCGCCGGTGAGACGCAGGCCGGTAATGAAGGCGCCGATTTGTGCTTCAGTGGCGGTGCCCGACATAATGTCGGTCATGGCCGCGGCGGCCTCCGCGCGGGAAAGGGTTTCGTGGCTGACGAGTTTGGCAATGGCGTCTTTGATCATGTGTGCTCCCTGAATTTCCAAAATTTGGAAAACGATATTCCATGGCGTTGAATAATGGAAGGTCGGAAGGCGGACATTTTCTCCGCAATAATAAGGAGGGCATGGGGAGAGGCTGCTGCACAGCTTACACCAACTTGCCCGTCGGCGGTTGAATCCGCGTTTGGGGATATGTTGACCCCCGCCCGTTCCTTCGAGCCGCGCGTGCATGCGGCGCCTTCGGCGAAAGTGCCCTGCCAAAACATCGAGCGCCGGGAGCGCGTGAGAATTATTTGGGGTTATTATTTCTTGTTGTCCGGAAATCCGGGAGCAAACTCTTCTCCGCTGAGAAAGGGTATCAGCTCTTAAAAAGGAGAAGTAATATGAAAGCATGGTTACATGTATTGATTACGACGTGTGTATGGGCGGTTGTTAACGCCGGTGCGGCACTGATTGAAATCGACCTGTCGCCGTTGGCGGGAGATGCGCTGAGCAATGCCAACTATACGCTGGGCGATCATACGCAGGGTCTGTCGGCGCTGAATGCGGTCGGGCAGCCGGCGAGTCCAGCTACCGGTGGTGAAATCGGTGCCGGCATTTATTATGATGATGTTTCCAAGCTGTTGACCTGGAATATCGGATACGGGTCGGATCATGGATTTGTCGATCTCGCCGGGAATTTCTCGGTTGCCCATATTCACGGGCCGGCTGCGGTCCAGTTTCCTTCAGCGAATACCGGCGCTGGTGTTGTGCTGGGACTGACCCATACCGCGGGCTCGAGCGGTCTTACCGGATCGTTTTCCGGATCCTACACGCTGAGTGCCGGTGCGGAAAGCGACCTCTTGAACAATCTCCTGTATATTAATATTCACAGCAGCTTTGCGCCCGGAGGGGAGTTGCGGGGACAGTTGGTGCCGGTTATTCCCGAACCGACCAGCCTGGCCCTGATCAGCGTGGCCGGTGTTCTGGGGTGGGCCATGCGAAGAAGGCTGAGGCGCTAAATCCTGTCGAATCCCCCGGAGCGGGGGATGCCGACGGAGCCGGGCACAAAAAAAAGAGCGCCGGTGAAGGCGCTCTTGTGCAATCAGGCTTAGGCTGCGTTATGCAACTTTAGCTTTGGCCGCTTCAACGATCTTGCTGAAACCTTCGGCATCGTGGATGGCGATTTCGGACAGCATTTTACGGTTGATGGTGATTCCGGCTTTATTGCATCCGTCGATGAAACGGCTGTAGGAAATTCCGTTCATGCGGCAGGCGGCATTAACGCGGACAATCCACAGACGGCGGAAGCTGCGTTTTTTGTGCTTACGGTGAACGTAAGCCATAGCCTGTGCGCGGTCAACGGCTTCAGTCGCCTGACGGAACAGTTTACTGCGTGCACCGCGGAAACCTTTAGCGAGTTTCAGGCGGTTGTTTCTTCTGGCGCGTGACGCCGGTCCATTAGTTGCTCTTGGCATGGTTTGATCTCCTCGGCAATTAGATGAACGGAGTGATGCGCTTCATATCGGCCTTATCGACGATGTCCTGGCTGCGCAGTTTCCGTTTCTGTTTACGGTTCTTGTTCGACAGGATATGGCTGCCGCCCATGTGGTTGCGTTTCAGTTTGCCGGTACCGGTTTTGCTAAACCGTTTGGCTGCACACTTTTTTGTTTTCATTTTCGGCATTGTAATACCACCATTTCTTAAAATTAAGGTCTATGCGAGATCGGGGAATCGCGCAAAAGAGGGTTATGTATAGGGAAAGCGCCTATGCGAGTCCACCCTTTTTTCTGAGAAAAAAGTGCGGGTATCGCCGCTGGCTGCATATTGCAGGCCGGGAGGCTTCCGGACACAGAAATCCTTTGTCAATTAAAGCGGCGTGAATTTACGGTTCTTTCGGCATTTGGCAAGGCAGAACATTCGATACAGAGCACCAATCTTCCGGGGCGGTACTGCCGAACGGCGAACTGTCCCTGCGGGAAATCATTTCCGGCGAGCTCCAGCAGTTCGCCGGGCAGAAATCCTTTGCTGATCGAGATGAGGCCGTCCGTCCGGGTAAAGCTGTTGGGATAAAATAGGGACAGCACGGAAAAACCCAGGTAGGCCGGGGGCGAGCGCCGCAGATCGCTCAAAACCATTCGGCGCCGCGTGCGCGGTGCCCACATGCGCAGCAGGTGTCTGATTTGCTCCTCTTTCAGGTGGTGCAGGAAATGGTTGGCAAAAACATAGTCGACCGACTCTTCCGGCGGGTGTGCCAGCAGATCCCGCCGGCGGATATCGAGCCCGGGTGTACTGCCGTAGGCCGCCCGGGCGTATTCAATGATCCGCGGATCGAGGTCGCAGGCGCTGATGCGCAGCTTCAGCCCGAGCCGGCGCGCAGTCTTCAGCAGCCAGGCATCGATATCGCATCCGCCGGCCCCCATATCGACGAGGTGGTATTCGCGGTCCGGATCTTTGCGCATGTCGGCAAGAACTTCACGTTTAAGAATGGTGCGGTAGCGCGAGACCAGCCGGTTGATGGAGGAAAACTGCCGAATGGTGCGAAGCAGCCGGGTTTCATCGCAATCCGGCGCATCCATCAGTTCGTCGCGCGCGGCGCGGGCGCGTATGTCTGGAATGAGAGTTTTCATATTAGCCTTTTATAAACCGGGAAATTTCGAGCATGCCGCCGAACAGGAGTTTGCTTTTCTGCGGGATGAAGCCCCGGGCTTTGAAGCGCTCCCGAAGCTCGGTCCGGTCGGGATAGAGCTTCAGGCTGTCGGCAATATAGCCGTAGACATCCGGATTACCGTGCAGGAGCAGGCCCCACAGGCCGCCCCAGAATTTGAGTGCCAGATGGGTGACGTGCTGGCCGGCGGGGCTGCGCGGTTTGGAAAAATCGAGAAAGGCGGCGCTGCCGCCCGGGCGGAGCACGCGCGCGATTTCATCGATGGTGCGGTTTAAATCGGGGGCATTGCGCAGGGCATAGCCGCCGGTCACGAGGTCGAAGCTTTCGGCCTCGAACGGCAGCTCCTGCATGCTGCCCTCCGTAAAACGGATATTGCCGGCGGCCGTCCGTTTTTCGGCCCGTTCAAGCATTGCCGGCGTCAGGTCGAGCCCGATGACCGTGCCTTCGGGATAGCGGTGGGCCAGCAGGCGGGTGATATCGCCGGTGCCGCAGGCGAGGTCAATACAGGCCGGCCGGCCTGGTGCGGGAAGGCCGGAGACGAGGGCGCGTTTCCATGCGGCATCGCGGCCGAACGAAAGCGCTTTGGTGATGAAGTCGTATTTCGGAGCAACTTCGGCGAAGAGCAGGCGGTTAAAGCTGCGTTTGGTTTCCGGGCTTTTGATGTGATCCATGGGCTTGAGGCAGAATCGGGCGGTCATGATGCGGCTCCTTTTGATTGGGGGGTTCCGGGCAGGGTGAGCATGGCGAAATAGGGGGCCAGTTTTTCGCGGACCGCAGGGTGGAACAGAATACGCACCGCAAACCATTTCCGCAGGCAGGAGAAGAGGCTGCCGGTGCGGGTGCCCAGCCACATGCCGCGTGCGGCGCGGCCGGATGCGCTGCGGAACGCGCGCCGGCGCACCCGGTGATATGCGGCGAAGGAGTCCTTGGCGTTTTCGGGCGATCGAAAGGCATCGGCCAGGGCACGGGCGAGGTGTTCGGCATCGGCGAATCCGGTATTCATGCCCTGTCCGCCGATGGGGCTCATGACGTGGGCGGCATCGCCGCACAGCACTACGCGGCCTCTGGTATAGGAGCGTGCCAGCCGCCGCTGCGGCTGAAAGGAGCTTTTGAACCGCGGGCGGGCGGTGCGGAGATCGAACCCGGTTCTTTCGTGCACCAGCCGGCCGACGGCCGGGCCGATGCCGGCCTCATCCGTCCGGAGCCGCGGCGGCGCCTGGACAATCCACCGGCGCTGCCCTTTGGAAAGGGGAAATGATTCAACGGAACCTTTCGGCCCGAAATAGAGGTGTGCTTCGCGGCCGATCGCCGTTTGGTCATCGAAGTCGGCCATCAAAAAGCGGGAGCGGTAGGCCCGGCCGGGAAAGCCGATGCCGGCGAGCCGGCGGACCAGGCTGCGGTGTCCGTCGCAGCCGGCGAGATAGGCGGCCGTTATTTCCGAGGAGGCGGCGGTTTTGACATCCTTGAGCCGGACCCGGATGCCGCCGGCGGTTTCGGAAAAATCGGCCAGTTCCAGGCCGTCCTGCAGATGGACCGAGGGATAGTGCGCCAGGTTTTGTTTCAGGAGCGCGATGGTCTCGCACTGCGGCAGGGAAAGGATGTAGCGGTGGTCGGCGGCGATGCCGGAAAAATCGACCTCGCCGAGGAAGTCGCCCTGTTCAAATACACGGGCTTTGGTGATGGGGATGCCCTTTTGCTCGAAGACGGTATCGAGCTGCAGCGTGTTGAGAATCCGAAGCGAGGACGGGGTGATGCCGATGGCCATCGATCCTTCCGGCGGCTCGACGCGGCGTTCGGCCACCAGCACCTTGAGCCCCTGCTGCCCGAGCAGGTTGGCGAGCAGCAGGCCGACCGGTCCGGCGCCGATAATCACGGTGTCGAAATCGTTTGGGCGGCTCTCTTTTCCAGGGGGGCTTGGGGGGGCGATTTTCGGGAACCAGAAGGGGACCTCGTTCTGGTATTTCCGGAAGGCGTCGCCGAAGCAGCGGAGGAAGCGCTTTTCTTTCAGCGCGGCGCCGGCCACGCAGTAGCCGGTCCAGGCAGCGGCGAGCACGAACTGGTCCGGCGTGAGGGTTGAGGTCAGCCAGAGGGTCAGGGCAAAGGAGATGTAGATCGGCTGGCGGACAAACCGGTAGAGGCCGTGCGTGGCGAAAGGTTTGTAGACCGCTTTGCGGTTCAGGAAAACCGAACTCCAGCCGACGTATCCGGTCTGCACGCCGAGCTGCGCATCCGCCATCGATTTTCCCAGCAGCAGCCAGGCGCCGCCCGCCGCCGCGCCGATGGCCATGCGCAGCGGACCGGCGGCCTGCCACCAGACGACGCCGGAGGGCGACCATAGCCAGAATACGTACAGCAGCTGAAACGAGGAGATTGCGGCGAAGACCGTCCAGGAGAGTTTCGGGCCGATGCCCAGCGGCACGAGGCGGCTCATGAAGCGCCGGCCTTTCGGGGAGAGCAGCCAGGTGTGGGTGAGAGGAAACGAGGCGAGCAGCAGGGCGTTGGCGGGCAGTGCAGTCCAGCCGTGGAACGGGCCGCGGCCGATGCGCAGTCCGAAAAAGAGCGCCAGTGCCATGCTGGCCACGGCGGCCGCAAAGGACAGATGGCAGACCAGGCCGTACACCAGTGCGACCAGCCGCTGCGGCCACCGGTAGTTATGGGCATTATCCGTCATGGGAGGATCTCCGGGTCAGGATCAGGTAGGCGGGAAGCACCAGCAGGTCGCAGAACAGCGCGGAAACCATCATGCAGCCGGTGAGCAGGGCAAAGGTGTTGGTGGGAATAAAGCTGCCGAACGCGCCCATCCAGAAGCCGCCCGCCAGCACGATGGAGGAGGCGGTCAGGGCGCGCCCGATCCGCAGGGTGGTGGAGCGCGTGGCCTCGCGGATCGGCAGGTGG
>JBFHGU010000073.1:0-12233 GCA_041582935.1 Pontiella sp. | reverse complement strand
CTGCACTACTGCTGCCGCGACCGCAACCTGATCGGCATGCAGTCCGACCTGCTCGGCGGCTATGCCGGCGGACTGCGGAACTACCTGATCATCACCGGCGATCCGCCGAAGCTCGGCGACTATCCCGATTCGACCGCCGTCTTCGATGTCGATGCCGTCGGCCTGACCCAGGTGGTCAGCAACCTCAACCACGGCATCGATGTGGGCGGCAACACCATCAATCCGCCGACCGGCATCCTGATCGGCGTCGGCGCCAATCCGTGCGCCATCGAACCCGAACGCGAGCTGCAGCACTACCTGAATAAAATCAATGCCGGCGCCGAATATGCCATCACCCAGCCGATCTTCGATCCGGAAGCCCTGCTCCGCTTCATGGATGCCGCCGAAGCCCGGGGCGGCAGCATTCCGGTCGTCGCCGGCGTTTGGCCGCTGGTTTCGCTGCGGAATGCCGAGTTCCTGGCCAATGAGGTGCCGGGCGTTGAAATTCCCGACTCGGTTCTGGAACGCATGAGCCATGCAAAAACCAAAGAAGACGGCCGGGCACTGGGCATTGAAATCGCACGCGAAATCTGCGAGGCCATTTCCGACCGGGTTGCCGGCTATCAGGTCAGCGCACCCTTCGGCATCGTGGACCTGGCCCTGCAGGTTCTGGCATAACGCGGCGCTGGGGCCGTTCGGCTTAAATAATTGATCCCGAGGCTGGAAATCTTCCGGCCCGGCCTTTATATAGTACCTTTTTAGTGAGGTTTATCTTTCATGACACAGGATTTGGAAAAACAGTTCGAGTATTACCGCCAGGGCGACAACCAGTTTAAAACCGCCGGCGGGGTGGAGGGATGCTGTAAACTGGCCAACGATTTTTACGACGTCATGGAAACCCTGCCGGAAGCGCGCAAGCTGCTCTTCATGCATCCGAACGACCTGCGGGAATCGCGCGATAAACTGGCCCTGTTTCTGGTGAGCTATATGGACGGTCCGCCGCTGTACGAAGAAAAATACGGTCCCGCCGCCCTCGGCGCGATGCATGCCCACCTGCGCATCGGCAGTGCAGAAACCAGCATGTGGCTCCACTGCATGGACAAGGCGCTTGAGAAGCAGGACTGGCCCGATGCCTTTAAAGCCTTCATCCTCCACCGCCTTCACACGCCGGCCGCCCGCATTCAAAACCGGCCTTAAGCCGGAAACCGCCCGGCCGGCGGCAGCGCCGGCTCAGCCCAGCTGCTGGAAAATGACTTCGGAAAGGTCGGCCACGTTGATGGGTTTTGTGATGTAGCCGTCCATGCCCCCTTCCAGGCAGCGCTCCCGGTCACCGCTCAAGGCGTGGGCGGTCATGGCAATAATCGGCAGGCGCGGCCGCCCGGTTTGGATTTCGCGTTCGCGAATGGCTTTGGTGGTTTCAATACCGTCCATTTTCGGCATCTGCACATCCATAAAGATGAGATCAAATGTATCGGACTCAAAAAGTTTAAGGGCCTGCTCGCCGTCATCGCTCGCCAGGGCCTCCACCCCCATTTTTTTCAGGGTGCGCACAGCCACAGTCTGGTTCACGCGGTTGTCCTCCACCACCAGCGCGCGCGGCGCCTGGCCCATGGCGTCGAGCCGGGCGCGGGTCCGGGCAATAATATCCTGCGAGGCGCTGTGGTCGTCCTCCCGGGCACTGCGCGTATCCGCGGCTTTAAACTCCCGCGCGGCCTGACCGGCCGCTTTCTGCAGGTCGACGGGAATCTCAAACCAGAACAGCGACCCCTCGCCCTCCACACTGGACACACCGATCTCGCCGCCCATGATCTCAACCAGCTGTTTGCAGATGGTCAGGCCAAGCCCGGTACCGCCGAACCGGCGGGATGTGGAAGCATCCTGCTGCTGGAAGGCATCGAAAACGTGCAGGAGTTTATCGGCCTCGATCCCGATTCCCGTATCTTTAATTTCAAAACGCAGGTGTACATGGTCGGTATGGTCATTCGCCAGCCCGACCGACAGGGAGACTTCGCCCTGGTCGGTAAACTTAATCGCATTGCCCAGCAGGTTCGTCAGGACCTGCCGCAGGCGGCCGACATCGCCCCGCAGGTTCGCCGGCGCAGAGGAATCCACCCGCACCGCCAGTGCAATCCCTTTTTTGTCCGCCTGGATGGAAAGGATGGCCTTCAGGTCGTCCAGCACCTCCTTCAGGTCGAAATCGCGCGCCTCCACATCCAGCTGACCGGCCTCGATCTTCGAAAAGTCCAGGATATCGTTTACGATCGTCAGCAGTGCCTTGCCGCTGCGCTTCACCGTGGAGGCCAGGTCCAGCTGGTCCGGCGTGAGGCCGGAATCGAGCAGCAGGTTCGTCACCCCAATAATGCCGTTCATCGGCGTGCGGATTTCATGGCTCATATTGGCCAGGAATTCACTCTTGGCAATATTCGCGGCCTGGGCATCGACCGCCAGTTTATTGGCCCGGTCGATCGACACCTTGAGCTGCTCGTTGGCTTTTTGGAGCTCCTCGCGCGCCTCCTCCGTATCCTCGTTCATACTGACGAGAATGGCGATATCCGCATCGCGCCGGCCGCGGTCGTGCGCCTCCTGCAGCCGGCGCTGCAGCGAACGGCAGCGGACCAGCAGCACCGCCGCGGCGGTCAAGGCAGCGGCGGAGAGCAGAATAAAGCCTATTAAAACGAAGGTCATTTCTCCCTGTCATCGGCGGGGGTGCGGTCCGCCGGTCCACAAGCTATTTCAAAAAAAGATCTATTGTACGATCAATTCGTTTCAGAACCCGCTCGCGGCCCAGCACGCCCAGCATCGGAAACAGCTCCGGTCCGGACTGCATGCCGGAGACCGCCAGGCGGACCGGCGCCATTACCGCACCGAAACCGAGGCCGGATTCTTCGACAAAGCCGTGCAGCGCTTTGTCCGTTGACGCTTCATCGAACACCTCCAGCGATCCCAGGATGGATTTCACCTGGGCCAGCGTATCGGCCACCCCGTCCTTCTGCAGTTTTTTGCGCACGCCCTTTTCATCGTACTCATATTCATCCGAGAAAAAGCAGCCGGTCATCGGCGCAATTTCCGTAACGTTTTTGACGCGCTCGCGGATGAGGGCAATCACCGATTTTTTGTAGGCGGCATCCGCTTCGATGCCGGCCTTCGCCAGCTCATCCAGCGCCAGGGCCTCAAACGCATCGGCCGGCAGCTGCTGGAGGTATTCGCCGTTCATCCAGGTCAGCTTTTTCATGTCAAACTGGGCCGGCGACGACTGGCAGCGCTCCAGCGTAAAGGCCTCGATCATCTCCTCGCGGCTCATCACTTCGCGGTCATCGCCGGGCGACCAGCCGAGCAGTGCGAGATAGTTAAACAGCGCATCCGCGGAGAATCCCTTTTCACGGAAGTCGCCCACGAACGCATCGCCGTCGCGTTTGGAATAGGGTTTGCCCTGCCGGTTCACAATCATCGGCAAATGCGCAAAATGCGGCACCTCGGCGCCGAGCGCTTCGTAAAGCGCAATGTGGCGGAAGGTATTTTCAACGTGGTCGTCGCCGCGGATCACATGTGTGATGCCCTGTTCGACATCATCAAGCACGTTGGCCAGGTGGAACACCGGCGTGCCGTTGGAGCGGACGATCACGAAGTCCTGCATGTTCTCCGCTTTCTTGGTCATCTTGCCTTTAATGCCGTCGACAAAGGTCACATCCGTGCCCGGCATTTTAAAGATCACGCATTCGCCCTGCCCGGTACCGCCTTTGTCCTCTTTGTAGGCCAGTCCTTTTTCGAGCAGCATTTCGGCCGCCTCGAGATGCGCCTGCTGCCGTGTGGTCTGGTAGAGGTGCTCGCCGTCGATATCGAAACCGAGCCAGTCCATTGCATCGAGCATGGCCTGAATGGCTTCCGGCGTGGAGCGTTCGATGTCCGTATCCTCCACGCGCAGGACAAACTCGCCGCCGTTATGGCGGGCAAAAAGCCAATTATAAATGGCCACGCGGATATTGCCGATATGGACTTTTCCGGTGGGGCTCGGCGCAAAACGGGTACGTACTTTCACTACAGGTCTCCTTCTGCGTAACCGCGAAAGGCGGGCCGCGATCTGCCGCTTCACGCCTCACGATTCAATCGTCACGCAATTATTCTTCCAAAACAATTCTCGGCCCCATAGATTGGGTCGAATTTTTCAACGGAACGCGGAGACTACCCATGAGAGAGCACGATGTAAAAGAAATCCTGATCGATAAAAAGGCCATTGCCCAGCGCGTCGATGAGCTTGTAGATGAAATCTGCGCCGACGGCCAGCCCGACAAGCTGGTGATCATCGGCATTCTCAAGGGCAGTTTTATGTTCTTTGCCGACCTCATGCGCAGTTTCTACCGCCACGAAGCCCACCCGCACATCGATTTCATGACCCTCTCGAGCTACGGCTCCGGCACTACCTCTTCGGGCACCGTGGAAATCGTCCACGATATCCGCGAAAACCTCACCGATGCCTCCGTCCTGCTCGTCGACGATATCCTGGATTCGGGCCGCACACTCGCCTTCACCAAAAAACTGATGATGAAGCGCGGTGCAAAATCCGTCCACTCCTGCGTACTGCTCGACAAAAAAGCCAACCGCGCCGTTGAATTCGAGGCCGACTTCAAAGGCTTTGAAATCGAAGATCTCTTCGTCGTCGGCTACGGCCTCGACTACGACAACAAATACCGCGAGCTGCCGCACATCGCCCGCGTCAACTTCCACTGATTGGATCAGCAAACCGTCCGGAGCTCATCATGAAAAAGCTTTTTCTCAGTTTGATCGCCGGAGCGCTGGCGGCCTCCGGGTTTTACGCGGAGGCCGCACGCGTCTATATCGGCACCAAAAAAGCGGACGGCATTTTTACGGCCGAACTCGATACGGCAACCGGGCGGCTATCAACACCGGTGCTGGCCGGAAAAGTTGAAGGCGCCGGTTTCATTACCATCTCGCCGGACAGCCAATACCTGTTCGCCGCGGGCGTCTCCTCCTTTAAAGTCAATGCCGACGGCAGCCTCACCAAGCGCAGCGAGCAGCGAACCGGCGAGCAGAACTCGCTCTTCGTCTCCACCGATGCCTCCGGCCGCCTGCTCATGACGGCCTATTACGGCAGCGGCAGCATCGGCGCATTTAAAATCCTCCCCGGCGGATTCCTTTCCGGCACCTGCTCGCTGCACCGCTTTGAAGGTTCCGGCGGGCATCCGGTCCGCCAGACCCTCCCGCATGCCCATTCCATTGTCCCGAACCCCGCAAACACGCATGCCTATGCCGCCAACTTCGGCGGCGATAAAATCATGATCTACCAAATGGATCTCGAAAACGGCGCGCTCATTCCCGCCGGCGAAGCGCTTGTGCCCGGCGGCGCCATGGGACCGCGCCACATGAAATGGCTTGGCCAAACCCTCTATGTGCTCAACGAACTCGACCTCAGCGTCTCCATCTTCAAAGAGACCGCCCCGGGGAAAATCAAACTGCAGCAGACCGTTTCCATGGTTCCCGAAGGCACCGATAAAACCGACCTCACCGGCGCGGAAATCCGCATTCATCCCAACGGCAGGTTTATCTACACCTCCATCCGCGACAACTCGAAGCAGAAACGGGATTCCATCTGCCAGCTGAAGATGACCGACGGAGGCCTCGAACGGCTCGGCAGCACCTTTGCCGAAGTCTGGTATCCGCGGAACTTCAGCATCGATCCGGCCGGCAAATGGCTGCTCGTCGGCGGCCGCCGCTCACAGGACATCGCCGTCTTCCGCATCGACCCCGAAACCGGCGCCCTCGCATTCACCGGCCAGCGTATCCCCTTTGGGGGCGAACCCACCTGCTTTCAGTTCCTGAAATAACGCATGAATATTGTTTATAATGCATCCGCCGGAACCGGCAAAACCTATCAGGTGACCGGCCTCTATGAAAAACTCGTACTGCAGGAGGAAATTGATCCGCGGAAAATCCTGCTGATGACCTTCACCGAAAACGCCGCCGCCGAACTGCGGATGCGCGTTGCCCATCGCTTTCAGAAAGCGCGCAGCGCGGCAGAGCGGTCTGACGATTTCGAAACCGCGGAACGGGCCATCACGGCGCTCAACCGCCTCCCCTCGGCACCGATCGGAACCATCCACTCCTTCTGCACCAAACTGCTGCGCGAACACGCCCTCGAAGCCGGGCTGTCGCCGGCATTTTCCGTACTGCAGGGCGATGAGCACAAAGAGCTGCTCGACCGCATCTGCCGGGATGAGCTGCTGAAAAAGCTCGATACCGACGAGCACTTCCGCGACTTCTGCGCCGGCATGAACATCATCGGCTCCGGCGGCTTCGGCGCCAGCATTACCGAGAGTATTCCCCGGCTGTTCGAAGCGGCCGACAGCGCCGGCATAACGCTCCGCCGCGCGGCCGGAATGCTCCCCCCTCCGGCACCGCCCGTGCAGCTCATTGATTTTATTCAGATCCTCAACGACCTGAAAGCGCTCGCCAAAAAAACCAAAAAAATCAGCGAGGCCATTACCGCGCTGGAAGCCGGGCTGGAAAACTGCGAAGGCCCGGCCGAACTCATCCGCTATTTCGACCAAAATTTCAAAGGCCACTTTTCCTACGGCGAGGCCAAAACGATCTATCCGCGGTTCAAGGAACTGAAGGAAGAGACCGCCGTTCGGGAACTCTACCGGGCGCGTTATCCGGCGGCGCGGGCTTATGCCGAATACGCACAAACGGTTTATCAGCAGTTCCGAAATGCCAAACATGACATGGATGCCGTCGATTTTTCCGACCAGCTGCAGATGGCGGCCGACCTGCTGAAATCCGGCAAAGCCAAACCCGAATTCCGCTACGTCATCGTCGATGAAGTGCAGGACACCTCGCGCATCCAGTGCGAGCTGATTCAGTCGCTTTGGGGCGAGGATACGAACCTCGTTATCTGCGGCGATAAAAAGCAGAGCATCTATACCTGGCGCGGAGCCGATCCGCAGGTGATGCCCGACCTCGAAAAAGCGATCCTCGAAACCGAAAACCGCCGGCTCGAAAACCTTCAGGTCAGCTACCGCTCCAAAGCCCCGATCCTCGAAACCGTCAACTCGCTCTTTGCCTCGGTCTACGATTCGAAAGACTATGCCGAAGGCGACCGGCTCGAGCCCAATCCGGATTTTGAGACGAACGGCGAAAAAGCGTGCATCGAGTTCCTGGCATTCGACGGCGATGAAGCGCTTTCTAAACAGGAAAAAACCGCCGCCGAAATGGAGGCCGTCGCCAACCGGATCCAGCTGCTGGTGCAGGGCCCTGCGGACTGGAAACCCCGCTTTCGGCATGCGGAAGGTTTTGAACCGGTATCCGAAAACAATGCCTACCGCTACTCCGACATCCTGATCCTTTTGCGCCGCACCACAAACCAGCCCGCGCTGGAACACGCCCTCAAACACGCCGGCATCCCCTACACCCTCGGCGGCAAAGGGCGCGGCCTCTTCAGCCGGCAGGAAACCAAGGATGTCTCCCTGTTCCTTACAGCTGTAACCAATCCCGACGATGCGCTTGCGCTGATCGGCTTCCTGCGCTCACCGTGGATCGGCCTCTCCGACACCGCCATCGCGCAGCTGGCCTACGGCGAAGAGGGCTTCTCGATGGAACAGCTTCAAGCCGCCTACGCGCAGCAGACCGATGTGGTTGAACGATACGCCGCACGAACCGGCACGCACCTCGCCTCCGAGCTCGTCCGCATGCTGATCGAAGAAACCGGCTACGACGCCCTGCTGGCCGGACTCCCGCGCGGCGAACAGCGCCTGGCCAACCTGCGTAAAGTGCTCGACTGGCTGCGCGAGACCGAACGCGGCGCCCGCACCACACCCGCCATGGCCGCCCGCAAGCTGGCCGAAATGATTGCCGATCCGCCGCAGGTGCCTGAAGCCGCCCTGCTCGACCCGGCACAGAATGCCGTCACCATCATGACGGTTCACGGATCGAAAGGCCTCACCAAACGCGTGGTCATGATTCCCGACTGCAGCTTTTCCGATTCCGGCGACAAGGGATTCACGCGGATTCACGAAAACGCGCTGGAAATCCGCATCACCAACCTAGACAAAACCAAGGCCGAGTCGCCCGGTTTAAAAAAAGCGAGTGCCGAAGCCAAAGCGGTACGGCAGCACGAAGACAAAAACCTCTTTTATGTCGCCATGACCCGCGCACGCGACCTGGTCATCACCTCGGCCTCCGTCGGGCGCAGTCCGGCCGGCTGGCTGAAATACCTGGAGCCCCTCATCGGCAGCGGCATTCCTGCAGTCCCCTACTCCCAACTCGCCGCAGCCGCCGAGCAATCCGCACACCACGCCCGGCGGCTGCCCACCGCCGCCGAACTGCAGGCGGCGCTGGACCAGCTGCCCGAACCGCCGAAAAAACCCGTGCTCCAGCGGATGCCGGCCACGCAGTTTGCCCAGGAACAGGACGAAGCCGAAGCAGATCCGGTTTATGAGTCCGGCCATTTCGAGTCGATGGAAAATGCCGCGGCGCTCGGATCGCTCGGCCACGCCGTACTGGAACAGCTGGCGCTCAATGACTGGGAAGGTGACGTTTCATGCTGGCTGGAAAAACTGCGGGATGATTTCGGGGCCGATAAAAAACAGGCGGCCGCGCTGGCGGACCGGATTGAAAAAACGCGGGCGGCCATGATGACAGCCACCGCAGGCATGCCGGAGCTGCGGCCGGAACTGCCGTTTGTGCTGCTGCACGAAAACCTGCTGATTGACGGAACAATCGACCTGCTGTGCCGTACCCCCGACGGCTACGCCATCTTCGATTACAAGTTCAGCGAAGCTTCTGATGAACAGCTCGCCGCGAATTACCGCAAACAGATGGAGCTCTATAACCGGGCGGCGGAAAAACTGTGCCCCTATGCCGGCAGCGGCTCCACAAATCTCGTCGCCGTTTCCTGCCGGGGCGCGCGGTTTGTGCCGATCGAATTTTAACCCGCAATCACTTGATGTTTTCCCGTAATGCGGGCTACATTTTGCGCCTATGACTGACATCGATACCTTGGTCATCATTCCGACCTATAACGAAAAAGAAAACATCAATAAAATCGCCACGGCTGTAGTGGATGCATCGCCGCATGTGGAAATTCTTTTTGTTGATGACAACTCACCGGACGGGACGGGAGCGATGGCGGATGCGCTCACCCGCAGGAGCGACCGCATTCATGTGCTGCACCGCACATCCAAGGACGGCCTCGGCCGCGCATACATCGCCGGCTTTAAATGGGCGCTCGAGCGGAACTATAAATATGTGATGGAAATGGACTGCGACTTTTCGCACAACCCTGCAGCAATTCCCACTTTCCGCGATAAGATCATCGCCGGCCACGACCTGGTGATCGGTTCACGCTACTGCGGCGGCATCCGCGTGCTCAACTGGCCGATGTCCCGCCTGCTGCTCAGCCGCGGGGCGGCGGTCTATGTGCACATCATCACCGGCATACCGGTCTCCGACCCGACCGGCGGGTTCAAATGCTTCCGGCGCGAGGTGCTTGAGTCCTACGACTTTGACCAGGTGAAGGCCAATGGATACGGCTTCCAGATTGAAATGACCCATAAAGCCTGGATGAAGGGCTTCCGCATCGGCGAAGTGCCGATCGTCTTTGAAGACCGCCAGGAAGGCACCTCCAAGATGAGCGGCAACATTGTCTATGAAGCCCTCTGGGTCGTCTGGACCCTCGCCATCCGCAACGGCTTCCGCCGCAAGCCGAAAAAAGCGAAATAAATGCCGCGGATCAACACCGATTAACCCGGAACTCAGATCCGTGCAAACCGGTGTGCGGCTGCGGCGGCGGCGCTAAGACAGGATCCGCGCCAGCTCGGCCCAGCGTTCAATCTCAATTTTTTCGGGGCGTTCCGTGTGTTCGATACCGGCTTCGAACAGGATGTCGTCGACCGGGGAAATTTCGAGTTTCTTCAGGATGGTTCCCACCTGCTTGCGGCGCTGCGAGAAGCAGTGCTTCACCAGCTTTTTGAAGGTGGGATAAACCGCCGCATCAACCGCCGGCACGGCACGGCGCTGCATTTTCACCACGGCCGACCAGACCTTCGGCGGCGGCAGGAAGCAGGTCGGGCTGATTTTTTTGACCAACGTATTTTCATAGAACACCCCGGTCAGCACCGACAGCACCCCGTAATGTTTATCCCCCGCCGGCGCGCACAGGCGGTCGGCCACTTCCTTCTGGATGGTCAGCGACATCAGCTCCGGCCGGTGTTCGCATTCGGCCATATCCACCATCAGCCGGCTGGCCACGGAATACGGCAGGTTGGCCGCCACCTTCGTGATGCCGTCGGCAAACAGCTGATCCAGGTCCACGTCCAGCGCGTCGGATTCGATGAGGGTGAAATCAGTGAAGCGCGTCTTCAGATAGCCCGCCATCGTCGAATCTTTTTCGATGCAGGTGACCGCCGCCGCCCGCGGAATCAGCCGCTCCGTCAGGGCACCGAGGCCCGGACCGATTTCCAGCACTTTTTCCGCCGGCTGGATATCCGCCGTATCGGCGATGATATTGAGGATATTGGCATCGATCAGGTAGTTCTGCCCCAGCCCTTTATTCGGCCGGTGGCCCAGCTTTTCCAGCAATGCCCGCACTTCTTTCGGGCTGGTTAATCTGAATTCTTCACTCATAGCTTTTATAGTTTAGACCGGATGAACCGGATTTACAGGACCGAAACGCAGAATCCTGTTCTTCTTGTTAATCCTGTCAAAAGATCATTTCCAGGGGTTGGGTTTACCGGCGAGTTCGGCGGCCAGTTTTATGGCGTTGCGCATGCTTTTCGCAGAAGCCTCGCCTTTGCCGGCAATGCCGAAGGCGGTGCCGTGGTCGGGCGAGGTGCGGATGATCGGCAGGCCGAGGGTGATATTGATGCCCTCGTCGAAGCCCATCATTTTCAGCGGCGCCAGCCCCTGGTCGTGGTACATCGCCACGACGGCATCATAGTCGCCCCGCCGCGCTTCATAAAAAATCGTATCGGCCGGCACCGCATCGGAAACACGGTATCCTTTTTTGCGGACGGTCTCGACGGCCGGATTGATGATCTCGATCTCTTCCCGGCCGAGGATCCCGCCGTCGCCCGCATGCGGATTCAGCCCGCATACGCCGATCGTGCCGTTGTGCAGCCCGAACAGCTTGAGGGCATCGCCGGTCAGTTCGATATGCTCACAGATGGTTTGCTGGTTCAGCGCGCCGGCCACCGCGGAAATCGGAATATGGCGCGTAACGAGCATCACGCGCAGCCCGCCGCCCATCAGCATCATGCCGAAATTTTTTGTTCCGGTGAGTTCAGCAAGCAGTTCGGTATGACCGGGCACATCTATGCCCGCTTTGTGAAATCCTTCCTTGCAGATCGGCGCGGTGACCATCGCATCCAAATCACCGCTGAGGCAGCCGTCGACAACCCGCCGAATTGCCTGCTCCGCAGCCAGAGAGGCATCGATGGCGATCTCGCCGGGGCGCGTTTTGACGTCCACGCCGACATCGCGAAAATGCACAAACTCGGGAAGCTCCAGCTGCAGTGCCCGAGCCTGTTGCTTCATGGCCGTCACCGGACCATAGAGCATATATTCCACGTTGTCCGCCCACGTCCCGTCCGCGACAGCCTTTAGCACGACTTCCGGCCCGATGCCGTTGATGTCACCCATACTGATTCCGATTCGCTTCATGGGTTGGAAGATAAAAAAAGGTCCCGCATGAAGCGAGGCCTTTCGGTCTCCATCGCGTCATCCTTTCAGCTTCGCAAGCTCTTCGTAGAGCCTCCGCTCTTCGGCTGATGGATTGTTGGGAATGGTAATTTGCGTGACGGCATACAGGTCGCCATGGCCGCCGCCGGGCTTTTTCAGGCCCTTTCCGGAAAACTTGAATTTTTTACCGGGTTGCGTACCGGCCGGAATATTCAGCGAGGCATGCCCTTCAAGCAACTGCAGGCCGACTTTGCCGCCGAGAACGGCCTGGTGCGGGGCCAGCGGTATGTTTGTTTCGAGGTCGGCTCCATCCACCTTGAAGCGCGGGTGCGGGGCAATATGGATGCGGATGAGCAGATCTCCGTTCTGGCCCTGATTGCGCAGCCGCAGCTTTGCGCCGTCGCGTGTGCCGGGCGGAATCTTAAGATCGTAGATCTTTGGCTTTGCGCCGTCGGCGGCGCAGACCGAGATCCGCTTCTTTACACCGCGAAAGGCCTCTTCAAGCGTGATCGTCAATTCGACTTCGTCGTGGGTGCGGCGCTGGGGTCGGGCGTGGAATCCGGAGT
>JBFHGU010000072.1:0-12543 GCA_041582935.1 Pontiella sp. | reverse complement strand
CCTTTATGGAAAAGGAGAAAATAATGAAAGATGTAACATTCGGAATACTGACAGCCGCGGTGCTGGGCATATGCCAAATGGCCAACGCGGATGCGTTGTTAATTGATGCCTATGCCTCTGCGGACCCCGCGGATGCTTCGGTCTGGGTTAACGCGGGCATTACTCAGGATATCTCAGGCGGTGCCGGCGGCACCTCTCATAACAACGGGAATACGTATAATTGTTTAAACCTGGATATCACCATTTCAGGGCTTGCCGGCGGTGCATCCGGCGGCGTTCCCGGTAATAACATGCTCAACGATTACCATTACGCGAAAAACGGAACCGCATCGGTTTCCATTGGTGGATTGGTTGATGAATTCGGAGCGGCAAACACACTGACCTCATCGCTGGGCGGTATGGCGGGGAATACGTTTACCCTGCAGGCCAATCAGGATTATGTGCTCTACCTCTTTGGTATCGGAGATACCACCGGGCAGAACACGGCGTTTACCTTCGACGGTGTTACGAAGTACACCTCCGGCGACACGGGCGGTGCTGAGGATTCGCATTTTGTCACCTATGCATTCAGCACCGGGGCTGATTTGACCGGTTATACGGTCGATTTCACCTATACTGGCGATACGACAATCTATGGTGCATGGAACGGGGCCGCGATTGTTGCGATCCCGGAACCGGCCACGCTGGGATTGCTTACGGCCTTCGGCGGCGGAATGCTCCTGATTCGCAGGCGCTTCATGCTCTGATCGCACGTTCGTAAAAGCCCTCGTCCAACGGCGGGGGCTTTTATTCTGACCGCTTCGGCCGTGCCGGCTTCGCGGCGGGGCAGTCGACTTAAACGTTTAAGTTGCCGGGTGCTCGTTGCCGGGGCCTTGGTGGCGTATATATGAATCCTTCCAGCGTGAGGGCTGTATCCGGGCTCTGCCGTTGGGCAGAAGGATTCTGATTTTGTAGAAGGTTAAATATGGGAGTAGAGGGCGATATGCGTATGAGAGGAAATATTCGGAGTGCGCGCGGCGCGTGGTTTGGCGCGGTGACGGTGTTTTTGGCGGCGGTGTCCCCGCTGGCGGTGAGAGCCGATGAAATCGGGAGTTCAACCTGCGGACGGCCGATCCTAGTGCGCGGCGAGATCAAACATTTCCCGCTTTCGTCCACGGATATCTCGTCGATTGCTAATGCAAAGCATCCGCAGATGTATACGGAGGAAATTTACGGGCGTGAATTTTCAGCGCTGGTGGAGGGACTTCCCGAGGGTGAATATGGGCTCGAATTTTATTTTGCAGAGACCTATCACCAGGCGGCGGGGCAGCGGAAGTTCGACGTGATCTGCGGGGACGCGGTGCTCGCCCGCGATCTGGATATTTTTGCCGAGGTCGGCCGCGGGGCTGAATATGTCCTGAAGGCCACGGTTTACCATTTGGAAGATTCGATCAAAGGCCCGCTGGAGATTCGGTTTGAAACCAAACGCGATATGGCGAAGCTGAATGCCATGAAGGTTCTGAGCGGCGGCGTTGTGGTGGCCTGCGTCAAGGCGGCCGATTTGGAACCGGCCGGACCGCGTTATCCCGTTCCCGAGGTCAGCGAGCCCGTGGTGTATACGGATCCGTCTGTTCCGGTGGAGGTGCGCGTGGCGGATTTGGTGCGCCGCATGTCGCTGGACGAAAAAGCGAACCAGCTGGTGAATAAGGCAACGGAAATTCCGCGGCTCGGCGTGCCGGCTTATGATTACTGGAATGAGTGCCTGCACGGGGTGGCGCGGGCGGGTCATGCAACGGTCTTTCCGCAGGCGATCGGGATGGCGGCGATGTGGGATGCCGATATGATGCATGCCATTGCCGACACGATTGCGACGGAAGGCCGGGCCAAAAACAACGGGGCGCGGGCCAAAAATCCGAATACGGCGCGCTATTACGGGCTCACCTTCTGGACGCCGAATATTAATATTTTCCGCGATCCGCGCTGGGGACGCGGCCAGGAAACCTATGGCGAAGATCCCTACCTGGCCGGCGAGCTGGCGGTGGCGTTTATCAAAGGGATTCAGGGCGATGATCCCGACTATTATAAGGCCCTGGCCTGCGCCAAGCATTTTGCGGTGCACAGCGGCCCGGAAAAACTGCGGCATGTTTTTGATGCCGTTCCCTCCGAACGCGATCTCTATGAAACCTATCTGCCGCAGTTTGAGCGTGCAGTGAAAGACGGACGGGTCGGGAATATTATGTCGGCCTACAATGCGGTCTACGGCGTTCCGGCGCCGGCCAGCAAATTTCTGCTGCAGGACCTGCTGCGCGATCAGTGGGGCTTTGACGGGCATGTGGTCTCGGACTGCGGCGGCATTCGCGACGTGTATAAATACCACAACTATGTAAAGACGCCGGCCGAAGCGACGGCGGTATCCATTCTGGCCGGAAACGATCTGAACTGCGGCGGTGTTTATGCCAATGTGCCCGAAGCTGTGACGCAGGGGCTGCTGACGGAAGCGGATGTGGACCGTGCATTGAGCCGCGTTTTGACGGCGCGCTTTAAGCTGGGGCTGTTTGATTCCCCGGACGTGTGCGAATACCTGAACATTCCGGCGGCGGAAAATGATACGCCGGAACATGGCCGGCTGGCTTTGGATGCGGCGCGCAAGTCGATGGTGCTGCTGAAAAACAGCGGGGTGCTTCCGCTGGATAAAAAGAAGCTCAAGCGGATCGCCGTTATTGGACCGAATGCGGATGCCGTTGCGCCGCTGCTGGGGAATTATGCCGGTACGCCGTCGAATCCGATCACCGTCCTGAAGGGCATTCAAAACGAAGTCGGTTCCGCGGTTGAGGTGATCTATGTACAGGGCTGCCCCTATGCCCTGAAGCAGGACGAAACCTACAGCGTAACGGATGAACAGGGCACCGCCGCGGTTGCAGCGGCGAAAAAAGCGGACCTGGTTGTGTTTGTCGGCGGGTTGACCGCCCGCCTGGAAGGCGAGGAGATGAGGACCTCCTATCAGGGATTCGATCACGGGGACCGCGAGCTGATTTCGCTGCCGCAGCCGCAGATTGATCTGCTTAAGGCCTTGGCCGGGACCGGCCGTCCGGTGGTGTATGTGAACATGAGCGGCAGCTCCGTCTCCATTCCGACCGCGCAGGAAAAGGTGGCGGCCGTTGTGCAGGCGTGGTATCCCGGCCAGAACGGCGGCACCGCCGTGGCCGATGTGCTTTTCGGAAATCACAATCCGGCCGGGCGCTTGCCGATTACCTTTTATCATTCCACGGAAGGGATGCCGGAGTTTACCGATTATTCGATGGAAAACCGGACCTACCGCTATTTTACCGGCAAGCCGCTCTATGCCTTTGGATACGGTCTGAGCTATACGCAGTTTGCATATGGCGGCCTGCAGACATCGGCCCGGGAAATGAAGAACGACGGCAGCATCAAGGTGCGCATCCGCATTGAAAACAGCGGTTCGTTTGATGGCGAAGAAGTGGTTCAGCTCTACGTCCGGCATCTGAATTCGCCGGTGCCGCAGGCGCAGAAAAGCCTGGCCGGTTTTAAACGGATCTTCCTTAAAAAAGGAACCTCGCAAATAGTGGAACTGGATTTGCCCGCCAGCGCACTGCGCTATTGGGATGCCGATGCCGACCGGTATGTCGTTCCGTCGGGACCGTTTGAAATCCAGGTCGGCGCGTCGTCGGATGATATCCGCACAACGGCCCGGCTTCGGATTCTATAAAAGGTTCCGTGCCGGGTGCGGTTATTTCTTTCGGGAGAACAGGCCGAGCCGGTGGGCTCGGTCTACGGCGGCCGGAGCGTTCTGAACCTCCAGTTTTTCGTAGATGTGGCCGATGTGGAAGCCGACGGTTTTCGGGCTGATATCCAGTGCGTCGGCAATCTGCTTCTGCAGCTCGCCCTTTGCCAGAAGATCCAGGATCTGCAGTTCGCGCGGCGAAAGCTGTTTGGCATCCTCTTTGAACAGGTTGTATCGGCTTTGGTTTTTCAACAGGTACCGCGCCATCACGGGATCGAGCGATGCGCCTCCGCCCATTACGGTGCGGATGCCTTCGGTGATATTTACTAAAGAGGACTCTTTAAGCAGATAGCCGACCGCGCCCGATGAAATGGCCGACAGGACATCGGCTTCGCGCTCGGATTCGGTAAGAATCAGGATTTCAGTTTTCGGCGCGAGTTGTCTGAATTTCGGAATCGCATCCAGGCCGGAGATTCCGGGCAGGTTCAGGTCGAGCAGAATTAAATCGGGCGCCTGCGTGTTCCCCGGGTGCTGGAGGCTGCGCAGGGCGGCATCGGCTGTGTTGAATTGGCTGACAATTTCGATATCTGCTTCGTCGCTTAAACTAAAGGCAATGACTTCACGGAATTCCGGGCTGTCTTCAACCAGCATAATTTTAATGGGAGTCATGAGCGGTTCCTTTTCATCCATGGGCGTAGGCGAAGCGTCAGCGTGACTGAAGCGCCGCCCAGTTCCGGTGTATCGATATGAACGCGTGCGCCGAGCAGGTGCGCCCGGCGTTTGAGTGAACGCGGGACCTGGGTTATTCCGCTTCCGTTATCGCTCACGGTCAGGGTTATTTCCCGGGCGGATGCGGTCAGCCGGGTGCGGCATTGAGCGGCACCGGCATGCCGGGCAATGTTGATGAGGCATTCTTTGTAGAATAGGAACAGGTCCTGGCGCTTGCGCGGCGGGAGCTGCTGCAGGAACGCTTCGCCTTCAATCAGCAGCTCATGTTCGATGTCGATCAGCAGGCGGTCGGCCGAGCGTTTCATATCTTCCGTCAAATTTTCGCAGGCGGTGTCGGCCTGCAGCATGTCGGTGCAGTGGCGGGCTGCGCTGCGGCTGCGCCTGGAGAGCTGCTGTATGCGGTTCAGGATGTCATGGAGCTTATCGTGTGCATCGATGTTTTTCTGCGCCATTTCGCCGAGGAGGACGACGGCGTGCAGGTTGGCGGAAAGTTCGTCGTGGAGGTTGGCGGCAATGCGTTCGCGGAGCTGCATGATCATCCGCATGCGCAGCATCCGGTGGAGCAGAAGGGTCACGCCGATGCCGGCGGTGGCCAGTATCGCCATCCAGCGCATGCGGCTTAAGTTTTTTTTCTGCCGGGCATAGCGGCGGTTCAGCTCGTGTTCGATCAGGGGGCGCTCGACCTCGAGGTCGTGGCGGCGGGCTAGCTGATTCATCCACTCTTTCACCGGAAGAATTTCGCCGTAAAAGTTGAGGCCGTCGGTCAGAGCTTCAAACCCGAAGACCGATCGGGCTTTAAAATTGGCTTCAACGGGTTTGCCCCGGGCGGCATTCCGGCCGTGGGAAAACAGCTCTATTTCCGCAAAGCCGATCCGCTGCTGGTTCTCTTTGAACAGGGTGTTGATGTAGGGTTCGAATCCGATGAGGCGGACATAGCGGCAGACGGTTTCCGGAAAGCGGTGCATTAGAATCGGACCGATATCCAGCTGTGATTCATACTCCAGTTCAATCAAAATTCGTGCATCTGAAAAGTCCGGTTTCAGTGCGCCTTCGATTCGAAGGCGCCGGGGGAAATGGAAGTCGGTCATATATTCCAGCGGGACGCTGAAGCTTTGGTCGACGGCATGCAGGTGAATTCGGTTCAGGGGCTGCCGGGAGCCTAAGTCGATACTGATCCAGGGGTCTGCCGGGAGCACGCCGCTCAGAAAATAGCTGCTCTGACGGCCCTCTGCGGCATCCATCAGATAGGGCACAAAACCATCGGTCAGGAAGCGCGGCTTCTGCGTCAGGTAGCGGTTCCTGATTTTGGACGAGGTCCTCACAGCGGCCCGAAGGGCGACATTTTCCTCGCCGCTGAATACCATGATTTCAGCCAGCTTAAGATCGTAGTTCGAGTCGAAAATTCGCGGGGAAAGCAGGGAGGCTTCAACGCGGATCCAGGAGGCGGTGGCGGTGCAGGGGATAACCAGCGGCGCAATGCGCGGGAGAAGATGGTCCGCTTCGATGAAGGAGGCGGCCAGCGCTCCTTCTGTATCGGGTGCAGTGCCGGTGAAAACCTTGAATGCCGCCGGGAATGCGTTGGCGTGAAATCCGTTTTCGGCGTCACGTCCGATGGTCGGCACTAGTACGATTTGATCGATCGCGGCGGGCTGTTTCCAGTCGATCTGAATCCATTCATTGGTTTTCGGCAGTGCGTGAGAATCGGAGGCGTATCCGATCGGCCCGTAGCCGCCCCGAAAGTTGTAGCCGGCCAGCTGTTCGAGTTCGGCATTGATGGCTGCCAGCCGCCGCTCGAGGCGGGTCGTGGATTGTGTTGCATGGGCAGGGGTTGCTCCTTCCATGGCCCCGGCAGGCAGGGCTTCCGAGAGTAGGACAATGAAGCCGAATGTCAGCACGTCTAACCAATTCATAAAGGACTGTTTAGGTTGTCACTTCACGCGGTGCAATTCTTTTTTTCGCGGGGATTTTTCTGAGCAGGGCACTGGGTAAATGCCCAGCTATCGGATTTTTCAGGATCTGCCACTATGGGTTTTATCTGTTTGAGCAGAATTGCCCGGTGGTGCCTGGTTCTTGTCGTTTTCGGCGGGGATTCGGCGTCGGGTGATTCCCGTTGGATGAAATGAAGAAAGAGGAGAAGGTATAATGACGGATAAGCTGAAGTTAATAACCTGCGGAACCCTCGCAGGGTTTGCGATGTGCCATACGGCGATGGGTCAGTATTTTACCAATGACCTGACGGATGCCGCCGGTATTGCGGGTGATTTTACGGAGCATCTCGGAGCGGAAGGGTTCTGGAGTTATACGAACGATTATGCGTTGGCTGAGGACGGCACCACGAATGCCTATTTGCAGGGGGGCGCGGTGGTCGGGCCTACATCGACCAATGACATCGACGACTGCCGGAGCTATCTGACCACGACCATCAGCACCTATCTGAATGCGTCATTCAAAGCGCATGTTGCGGTGGAAACCGTCGCCGGAAATATGATCACGTTCGGATTGGGTTCGGGCGTACCTAACACGTCGAGCTATTATGAGCCCACCGACGGCGAGTATGCGTTTCTTGGCTTTGCCAATGGTGTGAACAAAAGCTGGGCGCAGGCAAAATTCAGAACGTCGGATGGGGATACCGCTTTCGGCAGCTACCTTTCGGCTGCGGGGTTTGACCTCTACCTGACCTATAATGCCGGTGAAGATACGCTCAAGCTGGAAGTGGATGACTGGAGCGACGGGCGTTACAGCGGTATTGATTTATCCTCGACCCAGTCCGGCATCGCATCGGTGTTTTCCGATCTGAATGCCGTCGGTCTCTTTTTCGGCGGCAATGCCACGATGACCTTCCGCGATTTTGAGGTGTCATACCCTGACTTTGATGTGGCGCCGGATACCCCGGAAAATTTCTATGCCTGGCCGACCGGGCCGCAGGAGTGCACGATCGGATGGGATGCATCGGAATCGGCGGATAGTTATACGCTGAAGCGTTCCACCGAAAGCGGAACCGGTTTTGCCGTGATTGCGTCCGGCGTGACCGATCTGACCTATGCGGATTCCAATGTCGTCAGCGATACAACCTACTATTATACCGTCAGTGCGGTGAATTCCTTCGGTACAAGCGCGGATACCGCGGAAAACAGCGCGGTTGTGATTCCCTACACCATTATTGGTTCGGATCCGACCTCCGTAAACCTTTCCAAATATGAGCTGTTTGACGGGGATACCGATACTATTTTCGACCTGGCCGTTGCGGGCTATGCCGGATTGGATTATGGGGAGGGGAATGCGCAGGAAATTTTAACCATCCGTTATTACCTGCGTAACGACAGCTGGGGAAGAAAATCGGAATACGACACCACGCGAGCGGTGAACCGGAGTACGGGGTGCTACTTCGAAGGAGCAAACAGCGCCGACTTCAGTGATGCGGTGGTTCTTTACACGCTGACGACCAACAGTCTGCAGGGTGCCTGGAATGAAATCGCAGTCTCTGATTCGACGCCCTTCCGTTTTGTCCGTTTTGTGACAGGCGGCGCGTACGCCTCGCTCAATATTATGGCGGAACTCGAATTTACTACTCCGGATGATTATACATCGAATGGAACCCCCAAGTATTGGCTGAGAGACTACAGCCTGGTTACCGATGGGGATTACGAAGCGGCTGATCTCATCGATGCGGACGGCGATGGTCTGATGGCCTGGGAAGAATATGTGGCGGGAACTGTACCGACCGATGCGGCTTCTGTGCTTAAACTGAATTCCATTTCAAATACGGTAAACGGATTGGTGCTGTCGTGGCAGTCGGTTGAAGGCAAGAGCTACAGCATTGTCACCAATACCAGCCTGACAAACGATAATTCCGGCACGGCGGTTTCCGGCATAACGGGTCTGGATGGAGAAACTGCCTATACCAGCACCGTCAGCGGTGCGGGCACGGTATTCTACGAAATCGGGGTCCAGTAACTTTGAGCGTGGGTTAATTAAATGCACAAACCTGTTCCTGAAGAAGTGAAGAACGGGGGCGTGCAGTTTTCTTTTACGGGCGGCAGTATGGAGCTTTTTCAGATAACGACCGGTTCACTCGAATCCATGGATGAAGCAGCTTTAACTAAGGAGCAGTAAATGTATATGAAACGGAAGCAGTTTATTAAATCGGCATGCATAGGAGTCCTCTTCCTGTGCGGGTCGTCCGCGGTGTCAGGAGCGCCGCAGGATCCGGAAACCTGCCGGCCGGTGTGGAATGAGCTATGCGGAGACATCGGCAGCGTCTATGACACCGATGCTTTTGAGTATGTGCATCCGGTCAAAGGACGGCCGAACGTGCTGATCTACGGCGATTCCATTTCGATAAAATATACGGCGCAGGTGCGCGCGGAACTTGAAGGCCGGGCGACCGTGATCCGGCTGTTTAAGAACGGCGGTTCCAGCCGTGATTTTATTGCGAATATGAATCGAATGGAGGAAACGATGTTTCAGCCGCACCTGAAAAACGGGTGGGACTTTTCCTGGGATGTCATCCATTTCAATGTGGGGCTGCACGATCTGAAATATCTGAAAGGAAAGCACCTGAATAAATCCGGGAAACAGGTTTCCAGCATCGAGGATTATAAAGACAACCTGAACGGTATATGCCGTTTCCTGAAAGAAAAATATCCCGATGCAAAACTGATTTTCGCCACCACCACCGCGGTGCCGCCGAATGCCAAGGGACGGTTCCAGGGCGACAGCATCAAGTATAATAAAGCGGCTTTAGAAGTTTTGGCCAATTATCCGGATATTGTCATAAACGATCTGTATACCTTCACACTCCCGCATGCCGAGGAGTGGGCTGAGGCCCCGGGCAATGTCCACTATAATGAAGCGGGTTTCACTGCGCAGGGTAAAGAGGCCGCCCGGGTGATTACCGAGATTTTATAAAACACGAACCGGCTTGCCGGCATGGGCAGCGGCAGAATGAATGGGGCGGGTCCCCGGTGGAAGAGTAATATGATGAATAAAATTATGATGGGCATAGTGGGTATGGGGGTTTGCCTGGGTCAGGCGCGGGCCGATGCGCCGGACCGGACGGCACTGCATGAGCGGGCGGCGAAGCAGGCAGCCGAACTGGTTGCGAAGATGACGCTGGAGGAGAAGGTCAACCTGGTCGAAATGGAAAACCTGGCGGTGGAGCGGCTGGATATTCCGGCGCATCACTGGTGGAACGAGGCGCTGCACGGGGTCGCGCGCCGCGGAAAAGCCACTCAGTTTCCAGTGCCGCTTTCGATGGCTTCGACCTGGAACCCGGAACTGATTGAAGCGATGGCCGCGGCAATCAGTGACGAAGCGCGTGCGCTGCACCATGCGGATTCCGACCGCGATAAAGCCAGGCGCTACCATGGACTGACCATCTGGAGCCCGGTCATCAACATGGCGCGCGATCCGCGCTGGGGCCGCACGGAGGAGAGCTACGGCGAGGATCCGCACCTGACCACCGAGCTGGCCTGCGGTTTTGTGAGCGGCCTGCAGGGGGATGATCCGGACTGGCTGAAAACCGTCGCCACCATCAAGCACTTTGCGGCCAACAACACGGAGCACAACCGGCTGCATGTTCGTCCGGATGTTTCCGAGCGGATGCTGCGAGAATACTATCTGCCGTCGTACCGCGACACGATTAAGCGCGAAGATGTGGAGTCGATTATGTCGGCCTACAACGGAATCAACGGCATTCCCTGTTCGGCCAACCGCTGGCTGCTGACCGATCTGCTGCGCGGCGAGTGGGGCTTTAACGGCACCGTTGTGACCGATGTAAACGTGCCGAGCCATTTGATCAAAGAGCACAAATACGCCAAGGACGGAGCGGAATCCGCCGCCATGATGATTTCCGCCGGTGTGGACGTCTATTCCGGAAGTCCTTCGGACCGCGAGTGGGCGAAGGAGGCGGTTGAAAAAGGCCTGCTGAAAGAGGCGGACCTGGATCGGGCGCTGACCCGCAGCCTGGCGACGCGCATCAAACTCGGGCTGCTGCGCCCGGAGGAAGGTAATCCGTATGCCGGCATCAGCACCGATGTGGTGGGTTGCGCGGATCATCTGGCCCTTGCCCGGCAGATCGCGCGGGAAGGCACCGTGCTGCTGCAGAATAAGAACCAGGTGCTGTCGGCCTCTCCGGAAAAGTATAAGCGCATCATTTTCGCCGGTCCTTTTGTGAACGAAGCGCCGCTGGGCGGCTACAGCGGAACCGCCACGCGCACGGCCGCCACGCCGATGAGCGGCCTGAAAGAAACCGCCGGCGGTTCCTATGAAATCCTCAGCCTGCACGGCGGCGGCTGGCTGCCGGTTCCCGAGGGCGTTTTAAAGGTGCCCGGCGGGAAAGATTCGCAGGGTGTGCTGGGGGAATATTTCAAGGGGTCCAAGTGTGAGGGGGAACCGGCGATGACGCGGACGGACCGCACGGCGGTCTTGAAGCTGCCCAAAAAGTTTGCCCATATCGATCCGGCCGTTCCGGCCCAGGAATTCGCAGTGCGCTGGACGGCCGAGCTGACGCCGAACCGGACGGGGAACCACTATTTCGCCATCGAGGCGCACTACGGCGCGGTGGTCTGGGTGAATGGGGAGCGTGTCATCAATATCTGGGACCGCAAAGCGCCGGACCGCGGCGAGTCCAAGGGGATCTATCTCGAGGCCGGCCGGCCGGCGGACCTGCGGGTGGAGTATTATAACCGGGGCGGGGCGGTCGATGTTGAGCTCTCGTGGATTGAGCCGGCGGAAGAGAAGCGCAAAGGCAATCCGGCGGAAGAACTGCTGGTGTATGTCGGCGGCCTTTCGCATCAGATGGCCTATGAATCCCACGACCTGATGGACCTCGGCATGCCGGCGAACCAGATGGAGGAAATCCGGGAGCTGGCGAAAACCTATCCGAACATGGCGGTGGTGCTCAACGGCGGAACGGTTATGCAGCTCGGCGAACTCAAAGAGATCGTGCCGGCGATGCTGCTGCAGTGGTTCCCGGGGCAGGAGGGCGGCTATGCGCTGGCTGATATCCTGACCGGCGCCTACAACCCGGCCGGACGCCTGCCGCTCACGTTTTATACGGATTCCGATGCCCTGCCGGACTTTGAGGATTATGACATCAGCAAAGGCCGCACCTATATGTATGCGGAAGATAACGTCACGTATCCCTTCGGCTACGGACTCAGCTATACGTCGTTCGACTATTCCGGCCTGCAGGTCGCGCAGCGCGGCAGGGAAATCACCGCAGTCCTGAACGTCGCAAATACCGGTGCGATGGACGGCGATGAAGTGGTGCAGCTCTATGTTTCGAATCTGGACTCCGGGGTCAAGCAGCCAATCCGGCAGCTGAAGGCTTTCCAGCGTGTAGCGATTCCGAAAGGGGAATCCCGGCAGGTTGAGCTGAAGTTTTCAGCCGATGACCTGGCCTGGTGGGATGCTGACCGGCAGCGGTTTACGGTAAACCCGGGCCGCTACCGCATCGCCGCCGGGCGGTCTTCCGGCGACATACTGTGCGGAAAAACGATCGAGCTGAACGGCGGGGAATAAACGGCTAACGCACCGCGCGCTCCCGGCTGGGCCGAACCGAGTGCGCGGGGCGCGTCAGTAAGTATTGCACAGTACGGATGAATCGTTGTACCAATAGGCTTATATTGCTTGTAGAAGGCCGCAACATTGCGGGGCCTGCTGAATGCAGGTCTGATCGGATGCAGGATGAGCGTGCCTGTTCGGGGAACGGGGATGCCGCGGCGTTTTGATTTATTGGGAAAGCTGAATCGTTCTATCGGTATGGGCATGCCGGGTGGTATGCTTGTTTTTTAAGTCTACTAACGCAAGGGGAATGCAAATGACAGGATTGGATTGGGTCGTAATCATGATCTACTTTGCTGCGCTGATCGGCGTGGTCTGGTGGTCTTCTCGAAAGCAGGATACCTCAGCGGATTACTTCCTCGCGGGACGTAACATCGGCTGGTTTGCCATCGGCGGTTCGCTGTTTGCATCCAACATCGGCTCGGAGCACATCGTCGGGCTCGCCGGCAACGGCGCCAGCAGCGGCATGGCGATGGCGCACTGGGAACTGCACGCCTGGATCATGCTCATGCTCGGCTGGGTGTTTG
>JBFHGU010000071.1:0-12878 GCA_041582935.1 Pontiella sp. | reverse complement strand
GGAACTTCAGCGGAGAAGGAGCTGCCGTTCACATCGGGAATGACAGCGGTATTGGCGGTGAGGTTGCTGATGTAGAGCGTGCCCCACGTATCATCGGTGCCGATGGTTACGCTGGAGGTGCCGGAAACAAAGTAAGTATTCGTGGCTGTTGTCTGACTTCCAGCCAGCCGGTTTCCAGAACCTAAGATACAGATAATGTCAGAGTTCTGGATGAACATGCCCTGACTCCACTTCGTCAATGAAATCTCTCACTCCAGACATCAGCATACTAACCGCAAGAACTCCTTTGGATTCAGCCTTCAATACAAACCATCTAAAATTTGGGGCGTACACGATCTCGCGTATTCCACTCAATCGCAGAACTCGCTTCTTTCTCCAAAAGGAATATGCAAACACCGTATCGGAAGTAAATTCAAAGCGCGTGAAATAAAATTCCAATACCATTGCCAATGATAGAAGCATCAACATGGCGGAAGCTATTGTGACTGATAAATTATTAGAAACCTTAAGTATCCAAAATGACACATAGCTTGCCAACCCTAGCAAAATCACCCCAAATCCCTTAACCCATGCTCCATAGTAAACAACCTTGCAACCATTAATCAAAATTTTGGCAGACGGACTCACTAGAGCTGGAAGTAACGGAAACACCAGAGCCATCAAAACTAATACTGTGATACAAAACGTTTGATTCATCTTCTCTACCTACCACCATTGGTGGCAGTTAACTTCCGAAATTGCTTTCAGTCAAATTTAAGCGGTTCGATGAAGCGAGAACTTGACGGACATCCGAACCCACCTTCATTTATCTAAAAAGAAAAATACTACCGAACAAACGATTGCCAATACAATTGCAACAACACCATTAGCAATGGCCGTTTCTTTTGAAGGCCCCATCGCCCCCCCTCGAGCAAATAAATAATGCCTAAGCGAGAACTTTTCAGATGACTCTTTTTTTAAAGCCAATGAAAAATGCAGTAAGCCCAAAAGAAATAAAAATACACACATCCCGTATTTTGCCATATTTACCTCCTGCTAAAATTGTGCCGAGACAGCACCCGCAATCGCACCTTCTGCGGCATATGTTGCCGGAGCCCCTAGCTGAGGTATGAATGGTCTGATGACCTGATTCCCTGCGGCTCCTAGAGTACTTGCAACACCAGCACCAGCCAACCCTCCCGCAGAGGACAATCCAACCTCCCCCAAATCAATCTCTTCACAGTCTTCATTTGTTGCCATTTGATTATATAGATTATTGGCGGCTCCAGTAAGAAGGGTTCCCGTCAGACTGCTAGGGCTTAAAGCTCCTAAACCTGCCCCCAACAGAATCGATCCGGCATACTCTAAACCCGACATTTCTCCAGAACTAAAAGCATCATAATTAACAATAGCATTAGCTGTGGCTCCTATTGCAGCACCAATAGCCTGCAACCAAAACTTTCCATCAGGATCTATCCTGTTAACCGGATTATTTCCACAGAACTCATAGAGATTTAAACCACCACTAATCCCAATCGGGTCTTTGGAAATCCACCGCCCTGAATCCGGATCATACCAGCGGGCACGGAAGTAGATTAAGCCGGTTGACCAGTCGATTTCGCGGCCCTGGAAGGTATATCTATTTCCGATTGATGATTGCCGATTTTCGATTGAATTGCCGGAGGCGTCCTTCACATCAAGGACTTCGCCGTAGGCGGAATATTCGTAGGACTCGACCACGGCGCCTAATTCATCGACGAGGGCGAGGACAGTGTTCTGGTGGTCTTTGACCGCATAGTATGTATTTGAGGTGGTGTGATCGGTGAAGCAGAGCAGGTTGTCGATGCCGTGGCCCCAGGCGTAGGTGCGCAGTGGAGTTCCGGAGTCGTCGAGATCTGCGCTGATCTGGTTTCCGGAATAGACGTAGTGTTCGACGTTGGTTGAAGCGAGCTCTGGGCCTCGGTGTTCTCTGAGGTGAAATCCCCGACCCAGAGATGGTTTGTGGCATAGCCCATGTTGCCTGTTAAGAGAAGAGCCCTTGCATGAGGTCGGAGCCCATCTCGTCGACTGATTTCATCTGCTTGGTGGATTCGAGCAGGTCGGTGAGCGAGAGCAGCTCTTCGAGCAGGATCATGCGGGCAATATGCTGGCAGCTGCGCGGTACGTTGACGGTAATTTTGTTATCGCCTTCGACGAGGGTGAAACCGATGTCGTCTTTCAGCACGCGGTAGGTCGGCTCGTCGGTATGAAGATGGTGCACAAAGAATTCCTCATCCTGCAGCGCGCGGACAAAGCGGTTGACCAAAAATTCGGTGATATCGTGCGACGGAAATTCGAGTTCAATCACCTCGATATCCTCATCGCCGGCGTCCATCTCCTTACGCAGGCCGGTGCCGCCCTCGAACGATTTCACCAGCAGCGGCGGCGCCAGCATGGTGGTGATGACGGTCATCATGATTGCTACGCCGAAGATGCCCTGATCGATGATGCCGCTGGCCAAACCAAGGCCGGCAACGATCAGCGCCACTTCGCCGCGCGGCAGCATGCCGAGGCCGATGCGCAGGGAACCGCGGAGGTTGAAGCGGGTAATCCAGGCGGGCAGCCCGCAGCCCAGCACTTTCGAGAGAATCGCAAATACGGAGTAGACCGAGCCGAAGAGCAGTACCGGTTTCATGGCGGCGAAATCGACCATCATGCCCATCACGCAGAAGAAGATCGGAACGAGGATGTTGTAGACGCCCTCGAGGTGGTGCTCGATTTCGTTGGCCAGGTCGGTACGGGAGAGCGCCAGGCCCATAATGTAGGCGCCGATGATCATCGCCAGCCCGGCCATTTCGGCCAGCCCGGCCAGCAGCAGCGCCAGCCCGAAGCAGATAGCCACAATGACTTCTTTGGATTTAAAACGTTTGATCAGCGCCGTGATTTTACGGCTGAAGGCGAGCCCCAGGCCGGTGACGACCACAAAAAAGCCGACGGCTTTCAGGGCAATGAATCCAATGGCGCCCCAGGCCACATGCCCGCCGTTGGCACCGGCTTTGGCCATGCCCATGACGATCGCGAGGGTAATGATGCCGAAGACATCGTCGAACACCGCGCCGGCGAGAATGGTGACCCCTTCGGGCGAGGCCATCTTATGTTTTTCCGCCAGGATCCGGGCTGTGATGCCGACCGACGTCGCCACCGAAATCACGCCGAGAAACAGCGCCTCGGGCTGCATAAAACGCTCAATTCCGTTGCCCGGCCACACGACCGCCGCCAGATCGCCGATCACAAACGCCGTGATCAGTCCGCCCAGGCCGACAATGGAGCCGACGACGGAATAGCGCAGGAAGGCGGCAATATCGGTTTCGAGCCCGGCGAGAAAAAGCAGGATGATCGAGGCGAGCGTGGCAATACCGTAGAGTTCGGCCGAGGCGGCAAACCCCTGGTTTTCCGCAAACAGCATGCCGAGGACCGGCAGGTCGATCATGCCGCCGAGGGCATAGGGACCGATCACCATGCCGGCCGCCAGTTCGCCCAGCACGGACGGCATGTTGAGATAGCGCTGCGCCAGGAAACCGCCGATCTTGGCGCAGACAATAATCACCGCGAGCTGGATGATGAGGTGCATCATCATGTGGGTGATGTTGTGCCCCTCCTCAACCTCGTTATGCGCCGCGACATGCGCCGTGTGTTCGGGCAGGGGCGCCGGGCGGACCGCATCGGCGGCCGCCTGGAAATGGAGTTCTGCCTGTTCGACGGCGGGCGCGGCCGGTTCAGCCGCGGACGAAGCCTGCGCCGCCCCCAGGGATGCTGCACTGACCAGAACGGCGGCAAGAATCGCTTTCAGCATGCCCTATTTTCCTGTGAGCAGTTCGTAAATTTCGGCGTGCGTATTGGCCGCCATCATCTTTTCGCGTTCAGCGGGCTGGCTGATGACCCGGCTGATTTCCGCCAGGAACTGGATATGCGGGCCCGTGCGCTTGGTCGGGGAGAGCGTCATGATGAAGATGTGGGCCGGCTGCTCGTCCATCGATTCAAAATCGACCCCCGCTTTATGGACGCCGACGGCGGCCACAAGCTCCTCGACCGCATCGGTTTTTCCGTGCGGAATGGCGACCCCGTTCTGCATGCCGGTCGACATTTTGCCCTCGCGCTCCATCACCGCGTTCAGTACTGCTTCGCGGTCCTGGATTTTACCGGCGGCCGTCAGCCGGTCCACCATTTCTTCAATGATGCCCTGCTTGGAGTCAGCCTTGAGGTCAACCCATACACAATCCGGTGTAAGTATTTTTTTCAGATTCATTTCAGCCCGTCCCCTATCGGCAAATAAGCAGGCTATTTAATGAGGACTTCTGAACGAAGGTCAACAGTTTTCTATTCCGGGGCACCGCTCTACTCCTCCGAGTCCAGACCGACCCCGAGCCGGTAAAAGCCGACGGACTGCGATGCGTGAATCAGGTCCGTGAACGCACCCCCGGAATAATTCGACACAATGGCGGTAAAAGCGGTGATCTGCAGGTTCGGCGTCCAATAGACCGTATAGAGCCGCTCATCGGCCTCGGTCCACTCCAGCACATGCCTGCCGAGCACCGCATCATTTTCGATGTTCTCAATTTCAAACCGGGCAGATGAATCGGTCGGCGAGATGCCGGCCACATAGGTTTCCCAGACCGTATTGACCCCGTTTGATGCCGTATCGCCGGCATCCACAACCGAACTGCTCCCGTAGTAATACTTTTCCCAGTCATCCGGCAGGCCGTCGCCGTCGGCATCTTCGAGTGCCGTCAACTCCAGGGCCGCCGCCGCGTTCATGCGGCCGGCGGATACGCACCGATTGGTGAAGGCCGCGCTGGTGTCTACGGTATCCAGCAGCGCAGCTCGGCAGTCGCTCCACGAAAGATCGGGATCGCAGCTCAGCAGCAGCGCCGCGGCACCGGCCGCCTGCGGACACGCCATCGACGTGCCGCTCATATACCAGTACGCATCCCCCGGATAGGTGCTGACGATCGATGACCCCGGGGCAAAGAGATCAACGGTTGTTTCGCCGTAGTTTGAAAAATAGGACATGCCATCGGCCTCATCGCTGCTGCCGACCGCAATCACATTGTCCAGATCGACATTGGAGGGCCAATGGGCGACGGCATCATTATCCGTCCCGTCGTTTCCGGCGGCCGCCACAAACAGCACCCCGTTGGTCTGCAGGTAGTAAATGCCGTCCTCATAAAAGAAACCCACATCCCCGGAACCGCCGTACGAGTTCGAGGTCACCTTTGCGCCGTTGTCCGCCGCGTAGATCATGGCGGCCACCGCTTTGGAGTCGTAGACGAACATATTGGTATACGCCGGAAAATACTCAAACGGCTTCAGCGCCATAATCCGGATGTTCCAGCACATACCCGCAATGCCGGTCCCGTTATTCCCGGCCGCCCCGATAATTCCGGCGCAGTGCGTGCCGTGGCCGTAGGCACCGTTGCCGTCATTCAAAGAGTCATAGCCGTCGCCGTTGTCATCCGGATCATTATCATCCTGCCCGAAATCCCAGCCGACCCAGTCATCAATATATCCATTGGCATCGTCATCAATGCCGTTCGTCGCCAGTGCACCGGCCTCGCCGGCATTGTGCCAGATCCGGGCCGCCAGGTCTTCGTGATCCAGATCCACCCCGGTATCGATGACAGCCACCACAATGTTGGAGCTGCCGGTTTCGGTCTCCCAGGCGGTTTCGCAGCCGACCATCCGCTTATCCCACTGGTAATAGCTGTAGTACGAATCGTTCGGCACCGCGTTGACGCTGCGGATCCCGTTGAGGTCGACCCGCTCCACCACCTGCGTTTCAGCTTCAAACAGGGCCGTATACTCATCGAGCGCATCCAGCGAAAGTTCCGGCAGCTGCACCATGTAGCGGTTGGCAAACCCCATCGCCTTCAGTGTAGACGTGCCGAACCGGTCATTAAGCTCCTCAAGCGCTGCGGCATCGCTCCCCGGCCGAAGCTTCACCAGCAGCTGGTCCGCCGCCGCCATAAACTGCGAAACGACCGTGAACGCATCGGCCGTTTCGTCATATTTCAGTTTTTCTTCGATGCGGTGAAACGGATACGAACCGCCGCCGTCGACCAACGTGAGCCGCTCAAACCAGCCGCCGCCCAGGTCGGTCAGCCGCTGCTCGAGCACCTTTGACGGATCCAGCCGGTCCGTGTTCGGCAGGCGCCCGGCGCTCGGCGCCGGCCGGCCGCCAAGGGGCGCCAGGCTTTCCGCCGCCCCATCCGCCGGCACTGCGGGGCTGGCGGCAGGGATTTGCGGATCCCGGCTCCATCGGAAAACGAAAACGGTCCCGACAGCCAGCGCGAACAGGCCGATAGCGTATTTATACCTTTTCATTAGGGTGCCGACAGCAGCAGGTTACAGACCATGTGGGCCCTTTATTCGCACGCCGCGCCGCCGCGCCTATTCCCGGTCCGCTCCGTCATCGCCGGAACGGCCCTGCGTTTTCCATTCATCCAGCCGCGTCAGGATCCACAGCGATACCCCGGAGCGGTAGGCCGCCCGGCCGATCATATGCGCCGCAACCGGCGCGGTAAGCAGGAAAAAGGCAATCACGAGAATTCCGCGCGACGTCACCGTGACCTCTAGGAAATAGAGCATCATGCCGATGGCGATGGATGCCACGCCGACGGTGCCGGTTTTGGTGGCGGCGTGCATGCGGGTGAACAGGTCCGGCAGGCGGATGACGCCGACCGCCGCAATGAGCGACAACAGCCCGCCGATCAGCAGGAAGAAGCAGATCAGGATTTCGCGGATCATGAGGAACCTCCCCGGCTGACATAAATCGCCAGCGCCACGGTGCCCACAAACGACAGCAGCGCAATGCTGATGGCCGCCGGAATATAGTAGGTCGATCCCGACTGCACGCAGTGCGTCAGGATCAGCGCCACCACAATGGTGCCGGCCATATCGAGCGCCACCACCCGGTCCGGCAGCGTCGGGCCGATCACCACGCGCACAAACGCGGCGATAAACGCAGCGGTCAGCATCAGCATGACGATGGGACAGATCATCTCAACCACAGAAACCCCCTGAAGAATTGGGTAACCACGAAATACACGAAACACACGAAAACTTATTTCCCGTGTTCCTTTCGTGTATTTGGTGTATTTCGTGGTGAATAAAACTCATCGCAGCAGCTCCAGCAGGCGGCGCTCGAGGCCGTCCTTGATTTCTTTACGCAGGTCATCCGGGTTTTCCACATACATCGCATGAATATAGAGGGTTTTACGGTCCTCGGAAATATCGAGGCTCAGGGTTCCCGGCGTGAGCGAAATGACATTGGCGAGCAGCGTGATCTCCAAATCCGTCTCGGCATCGAGCGGAATACCCACCACACCGGGGCGCATGGCCGGCGCCGGGCGGACCACATCCACCGCCACGCGCCAGGAGGAGACCACCAGCTCTTTCACAAAGATCAGCGCAAAGCGGAGCAGCTGCGCGGACTTCATGAAATAGGAGCTCGTCTTTGCGGCGCCCGGGTGCAGCAGGAGCAGCGCAAAATAGCCCAGTATAAACCCCAGCGCGAGATTTCCGGTGGTCACCCGGCCGGTGAGCAGGGCCCACAGCAGCGAAATCAGCACATTGGTAATGAACAGCTGCATCAGTGCGCGCCCCCGGCTGAAGTGCTGAGCACAGCGTCAATGTAGCCCTGCGGATTCATCAGCTGCCCGGCCGCCGCGGAACAGTAATCGAACACCGGCCCGGCAAAAACGCCGAGCGCGATCGTGATGACCGTAAACGCAATCATCGGCGACATAAACAGCAGCCGGCTCCCTTTCGGCATCGGGTCGAGGTCGGGCAGCGGTGCCGGCGCGGCTTTCCAGAAAACATAGTTCCAGATCTTCGTCATCGAGTAGAGCGTCAGCAGGCTCACACCGAGCGCAGTGACCACAATGCCCCACGCTTCCGCGTGCAGGCCGGCGAGAACCAGCGAAAATTTGGCAAAGAACCCGGAAAGCGGCGGAACGCCGGCGAGCGACATGGCGGAAATGATGAAGAGCAGCGACAGGCCGGGCTTCTCTTTATACAGGCCGCCGAGGGTGTGCAGGTCGTACGAGCCCTTCATGCGGTTGACCGCGCCGGCGATATAAAACAGGTTGGTTTTCACGATGATGACGTGAATCAGGTAGACGATCGAGCCGGTCAGCGCCGGCTGCGAAAAGAGGCCGAGGCCCATAATCACATAGCCGATCTGGCTGACAATATGCACCGCGAGGATGCGGCGCATTTCATACTGCGAGGCGGCGGCCAGCACGCCGGACACCATCGTGAGGCCCGCCCCGACCAGAATCATGCCGTGCAGGAACGCCGGATCCGTATCGAAAATCAGGGTGAACACGCGGATCATCGAATAGGCGCCGACCTTGGTGAGCAGCCCGGAAAAGAGCGCCGTCACGGCCGCCGGCGGCGTGGGATAGGACGCCGGCAGCCAGAAATAGAGCGGGAACATGCCGGCCTTGATCCCGAACGCCGTCAGGAACATCACCGCCGTCATCGTCAGCAGTCCGCCGCGGCCGCCGGCCTGGACCACATGCGCCAGCTCGGCCATATTCAGCGTGCCGGCCATGCCGTAAAGAATGCCGATGCCGGCCAGAAACAGCGCCGAGGACAGCAGGTTGAGCGCCACATATTTGATCGAACCGGCGAGCTGCGCGCGCTCGCCGCCGAGCGCCAGCAGGATGAACGATGCCGTCAGCAGTACCTCGAACCAGACATAGAGATTAAACAGGTCGCCGGTCACAAACGCGCCGTTCACCCCCATCAGCAGAATCAGCATCAGCGGGAAAAACCCGTGCTTCATCCGCGGTTCATCGACATCGAAACAGGCATAGACCGACGTACCGGCCGCCAGCGTGCCGACCAGCAGCAGCATGATGCTCGACAGCCTGTCGATCGCCAGCGTGATGCCGAACGGAGCTTGCCAGCCGCCGACATGCATGACCGCAATGGTGCCGTCCTTCGTCGCCTGGAAAACCGCCAGCGCGGTCATCAGGATGAGGAGCGAGAAAACCAGTGCAGCGGCTTTCTGCACCGCAATGCTTCGGCGGAAAAACATGCAGCAGACGGCGCCGGCGAGCGGCACCAGGATGGGCAGTGCGGGAAGGAGCGTCATACGTCGTTCTCCTTCAGGCTGTCAACATCGTCGGTGCCGACCTCTTGGTAGGTGCGCAGGAAAAGGACCAGCGCAAAAGCGGTTACGGCGAAACTGATCACGATGGCCGTCAGGATCAGCGCCTGCGGCAGCGGGTCGGCCGGCGTTTCTGCAAAGCTTTCCGCCCCCTCGCCCAGGATCGGCGCGCCGCCGGCCCGCAGCCCGCCCGCCACAAAGATGAGCAGGTTGGCGCCGTGGCTCAGCAGGCCGAGGCCGATAATCAGCTGCACGAGGTTGCGGCGCATCATCAGGTAGATACCGCCGGCGTAGAGTACGCCGATCACGATGGCGAGGAGCGCTTCCATACTACGTTTCCTCCCCGAGTGAAAAGACCAGCGTCAGCAGGACGCCGAGCACGACGAAATAAACGCCGATGTCGAAAATGAGCGGTGTTCCAATGTCGAGCACCCCGCCGGCGGGCAGCGGCAGTTTCCACCAGGTGCCGGTGAGGAAGGTGTTTTGCGAAAAGAGCGGCGGCAGCCCGCTGAGCAGTGCCACGGCGAGGCCGGCGGCGGTGACATCGCGCGGGTCGGCGCGCAGGGCTTTGCGCGCCTCGGCCACGCTGAAGGCCAGCGCGTAGAGCGCAAAGGCAGAGCCGGCAAACAGCCCGCCCACAAAACCGCCGCCGGGATAGTGGTGGCCGCGGAGCAGCACATAGACCGAAAAAACCAGCAGCGGCGGGAACATATAGCGCGTTGCCGTGCGCAGGATCAGCGAGCTCATTTCCCGTCCTCCCCTTTTTTCGGCTTCAGCTTCAGCAGCGCAAAGGCGCCCAGGGCCGCGATGGTGAGCACCGTAATTTCGCCGAGCGTGTCAAGCGCCCGGAAATCGACGAGGATCACATTCACGACATTACGGCCGTGCGCGTCTTTATAGCTGTGATCCAGGTAGTAATCGGAAACCAGCGTCGGCGTCTGGACGTGCAGCGCCGCGAGCACCAGGACGGTGATGGCAATGCCCGCGCCGCCGGCAATGATGCCGTCGATCACACGCGTGCGCCGGGCCGAGCCGTGGCGGAAGGCCGGCAAGTGGTAAAAGGCCAGCGCCAGCAGGATAACCGTCAGCGTTTCGATCACCAGCTGCGTCATCGCCAGGTCGGGTGCCCCGAAAAAGGTAAAGAGCAGCGCCATGCAGAAACCCACCACGCCGAGCGAGAGAATGGAGCGCAGGCGCGATTTTGACAGTACGGCGGCCATCGCGGCGGAAATCATCAGGAGGCCGAAGAGCGCCACGCGCAGGGAGACGGGGTGCAGGTTTTTCCAGGCCTCGAATCCGGTGCCGCGGCAATAGGCCGCGCCGATCAGCACCGCCGCGGTGATGACCGTGATGCGGATATAGTCGCGCAGGATGCCCGTCTGCAGGCGCCGGGTGTGCCACGCGGCAAATTTGAGGACGCCGTTCAGTACATAGCTGTAAACCGCGTCGGGGCCGAACCGGGCCGCCGGCTGCAGCGCCGCGCCGGTTTTCATAAAGAAGCCGCGGGCGAAAAAGCAGCCGGTTCCGGCGGCCAGCGTGACGAGGCTGATGACGAGGTATTGGTTAAAACCGGCCCAGAGATGGAGGTGCACCTCGAGCGCTTCGGCGTAGATGGCCGAGGCCGCCGGCTGGACGATCTGATGGCCGATCCAGCCGCAGGCAAAGGCCAGCACCAGGCAGCCGGCGCCGAGCACGATGGGGCCGGCGCGCATGGAGAGCGGCATTTCGTGCGCGTGCAGTCCTTCGGGCATTTTTCCGAGGAACGGTTTGAAGCCGACGGAAAAACCGACGAGCACATAGGCGGCGCCGCCGATGACTGTGGCGGCGGTGAGCAGCGGATGGCTGCCGAGCGCGTGCAGCCAGGTCTCTTTGGCCACAAAGCCGAAGAAGGGCGGGAACCCGCCCATGGAGAGGCCGGCGAGTACCGCGCAGCCGAAGGAGACCGGCATGGCTTTGCGCAGGCCGCCGAGTTTATCGATCGAGGTTTCGCCGCCGGTTTCGTGGGTAATGCCGCCGGCGATGAGGAAGAGTGCGGCTTTATAGAGTCCGTGCGCCAGCACGAAAGCCGCCATGGCCTTGATGGTGTATTTGGTTCCGACGCCGAGCAGCATGACCATGGCGCCGAGGGCGGAAACGGTGGTGTAGGCGAGCAGCCGTTTGAGGACGTGCTGGCCGAGCGCCATCACCGCGCCGAGCAGGAAGGTGGCGGCACCGACAGTGGTGAGGATCATTTCCCATTCGGCGGTGTGGCCGAGGGCCGGGTGGAGGCGGGCCAGCAGGTAGACCCCGGCTTTTACCATGGTGGAGGAGTGCAGGTAGGCCGAGGCGGGCGTCGGCGCCTGCATGGCGTTGGGCAGCCAGTAGTGAAACGGAAACTGGGCCGATTTGGTGAAGGCACCGATGCAGATCAGGATCAGGATCGGCAGGTAGTGCGGGTGATGCGTGATTTCGTGCCCCAGCGAAACGATCTCGGAAAGCCGCCAGGTGCCGGCGGCCTGCGCCAGCAGCACGGCCCCGGCCAGCAGGAAAAGCCCGCCGAGCACCGTCACGAGCATTGCCTGCAGGGCGGCGCTGCGGGCGGCGGCGCTTTCGTGGTTAAATCCGATCAGCAGGTACGAGGTGAAGCTGGTGAGCTCCCAGAAGATGAACAGCAGCAGCAGGTGATCGGCCATCACAACGCCGAGCATGGAGGCCATGAAGGCGGTGATGTACATCAGGAAACGGCCCTGCTGCGGATGCCCTTTGAAGTAACCCTGCGTGTAGATCAGGATCAGCGTTCCAATCCCGCTGATGAGCAGCGCAAACAGCTGGGAGAGTCCGTCGATCCGAAACGCAAGCTCGAGGCCGAGCACATCCACCCACCGAAAAGACTGCACGGCGGCATGGCCGTGGGCGGTCTCCGGCAGGCGGCCGAGCAGCCAGGCAAACATGGCAAACGGCGCCAGCGCAAGCACTGCACCGGCATATCGGGGGAGGATTCGATGCAGCAGCGGCGCCGAAACGGCGGCGATAAAGCAGATGGACAGCAGGATCAGCATGGGTCGGCGCGGGCTCCTTTACCGGCGTTAATGCCTGATAAGCAGTACGTAATAAACGCTATAAAACCCGGATTCACCCGTTCTTTTTCTCCGTTTTGCCTATTGAACAAATGCATAGTGCCTTCATTTAAATCGGTATTGTGCTGCCGCTGCGCGAAAGAGAACCAGATCGGTACCAGCCGGGCAAGACTCGATGGCAGCTTATCTACAGACGCTTCCAAAGGCGGCGCCGCGCGCTGCTCGTGAGGAGCATAAAACAGGCACGGGACCCCTGTAAATAAAGCCCTTTCCGGTATTTTCCTATTGCGAAAGCACCCCGAATAGCCTAGAAGTGCTGACCAATGGGCCGATACGGAGTCGGCTTATAGTTGTTGGAACTTTAACCAGGAAAGTATTGAGGAGATCATATAATGGGAAAACCTATGACCAAATCACAGATCATTGCCGCCGTTGCTGAAAAAGCAGACATTTCTAAAGCTCAGGCCAAAGACGCACTCGAAGGTCTCGCTGAACTCGCTTATGAAGGCGCAGCAGACGGTTTCACTATCCCGGGCATCGGTAAACTGGTTAAAGTTGACCGCGCTGCACGCCAGGGCCGTAACCCGGCTACCGGCGAAACGATTCAGATTCCGGCTAAAACCGTGCTGAAATTCCGCATCGCGAAAGCGGCTAAAGACGCTGTACTCTAATCAGCTGATTTATTTCGG
>JBFHGU010000070.1:0-14557 GCA_041582935.1 Pontiella sp. | reverse complement strand
CCGTCCGTAAACCGGATTTCCGTAATCGCCCCGCTGACCTGCGGGCGAATCTCCGCCCGGTCCACCGCCGCCATGCGGCCGGAAAACTCGCGCCAGGTGCGCGTCAGCGTCTTCTGCACCAGATCCACCTCCACCGTCCGGGCCGGCGGTGCCGCGGCGGCCGCTTCATCCGTTTCGGCCTGCGCCGGCCGGGACAGGAAAAAAACGCCCGCAGCCGTGATCGCCCCCAAGGCGGCCAGCGAAACCCAAACCGGTCTGCGGCCTCTCCGTGCGGGTGTGGTTTTATGTAATTTTATGATGCTCATTTTTTTCTCCGTATAAATTTCGCGTAACCCGTCGTGCGTCGTTTTGTTGCCGGGGCTTTTAGATTATCTTGAAGGACCGTTCAAGTACCATTCACAGGTCCCTTTCGACCCCGCCCGTCCGAAAACATTCAGAATAAGTTTTTATTCCCTGATGACGTGCAGGTTACAAATCATCTATTGGGGAGTTCTAACGATTCAGATTATCCAGCATATCGCCATAGACGGCCGCAGGCTGCGCGCCGGTAAGTATGCCGGACTGGTTGAAGATCATGGTCGGCACACCGGATATGCCCAGGCCGAGCCAGAATTCCTCCTGCCCGCGGATCCGCTGGCGCCGTCCGTCATCCTGCAGGGTACGCATCGCCTCGCTGACATCGAAACCCATCAGCTCCAGCTCCCCTTTCAGCACCGCGCGGTCGGACACATCTTTCTGCTCCGTGAAACAGGCTTCAAAGAGGCGCCGCTGCAGTTCGGTCTGCCGGCCCAGGCCCTTTGCATAATCCAGTAAAATATGGGCGTCCCGCGTGTTCACCATTTTCATTGCGTCGGAAAAATTAAACGCAAACCCCAGCTCGGCCCCGCGTTCAGTCAGCTCCGTTCGAAAGCTGCGGCTCTGCTCCGGGGTTGATCCATACTTCCGGGCCATATGATCCAGCAGGTTTTCCCCCTCAGCCGGCATATCCGGATTGAGCTCAAACGGATGCCATTCCAACGCGACCTTCTTTTCCATGCCCCGCTCCGCAATCGCTTTTTCCAACCGAAGGAAACCGATCACGCACCACGGACAGACCACATCGGAAACAATATCCACTTTGATTTCGGCATTCATAAGACGTCTTTCTCCAAATCACGCGGCCGGGCCGCCCGCTCCGATGCATTCGGCATGCCGGCGGGCCCCGTCCATACTAAGGCCGTTCCGCAGCGCAGAGTTCCCCGTGCCGGAAACAGTCCACCGTATGATCATTAACCAGGCCGGCGGCCTGCATCAGCGCATAGCAGATGGTCGGACCGACGAAGGTAAAGCCCGCTTCTTTAAGCGCCTTGCTCATGGCGGCCGACTCGGGCGTTGCGGCTGGAACTTCGCGGTTTGTCTTCCAGTGGTTGACCCGGGTCCGGCCGCCGACAAACGACCACAGAAACGCATCGAGCGAACCATAATCTGCCTGGATCTGCAGCACCCGCCGCGCATTGTTGAGGGCGGATTTTATTTTAAGGCGGTTGCGGATAATGCCCTCGTCATGGAGCAGCCGTTCCGCATCCCTATCGCCGTAGGCCGCCACGGTTTCGATGTCGAAGCGGTCAAAGGCGCGGCGGTAGTTTTCGCGGCGCTTGAGGATGGTGATCCAGCTCAAGCCCGCCTGTGCGCCCTCGAGCACCATCCGCTCAAACAGCCGCCGGTCGTCATGAACCGGCACGCCCCACTCTTCGTCGTGGTATTTCAGATAGAGCGGATCTTCGGTATTCCAGGCGCAGCGCGTTTTCACGTTTCAGCCTTCCTGCGGTTTCAGGGCTTCCGCAAGCTCCAGCAGATCAGCCGCCACATAGTCCGGCCGCGCGGCATTCGGATAGAGGGTCTTGCCGGGCCGGGCGATAAAAGCGGTCTGCAGCCCGGCGTTGGCGGCTCCCATCAGGTCCCAGGCATGCGCGGCGGCCATCATCACCTCTTCGGGCGCGGCCCCGAGCGCCGTGAGCACCTGACGGTACGGGTCCGGGTGCGGTTTATATTTGCGGAGCGGCTCCACGGTAAAGCAGCCGTCAAACAGATCAATCAGGCCGGCCTTTTCCAGTTTAGAGCGCGCCTCGGCATCGGATGAATTGCTTAAGGTGACCAGCGTAAAGCACCCGGTTTCCCGCAGGGCCGTCAGCCCTTGGCGCACATCCGGATGCGGCGGCAGCGAACAGAGCGGCGGCACCACAGCCGCCTCGGCTTCGGCACGCGTCAGGACGATCCCCTGTGTTTCGGCCGTCATCATCAGCGCCGCGGCGCCGATCTCGCCGAAATCGTGATAGGTGCCGGACAGCGTCTCCGCCAGGGAATAGTGCAGCAGCGTTGAAAACCAGAGCGGCAGCAGATCGGTCCGCCCGCCAAGCGCGGCACCCACCGACTGCTTCAGCGGTTCCAGGCTCAGCAGCGTTTCGTTAACATCAAAGATAATAATTTTAGGTATCGGCATGGTCTTCTCCTCAAAGGGTATTTGGGCGCCCGCTTCGGGGAAGCGGGCGGCTGCAGAACGGCAGCTGCTCAGGTGACCGGCAGGCAGACACTGATTTCAAAGGCGCCGCCGGGAATATTCCGAATGGCCACTTTTCCGCCCATGGCCCGGATCATATTTTCCGCCAACGGCAGGCGCAGGCCCAGCTCCTCGACATAGGAGGAACTGCGCTCCGGGGAAAACGGCTGAAAGATCGTTTTCATGAGCTCCTCGGAAACCTCGTTTCCGGAAGCCGTGATGCTGAGGTTAACCGCTTCGGCCGACCTTTCGCCGGCCAGGTGAACCGGAGCGCTTTCGCCAGTCAGCTTAACCGCGGCATAGAGCAGGGTCTCAAGCGACTCCGTCATAAACTGGCGGTCCACAGAAACCCATTCGGCAAGCCCTCCTTTATCGGCAACCTCGAGCGGTACACCCGGATAGGTTTCCTTAAATTTTACGGAGACCTCCCGGGCAATATCCCCCACTTCAAACCGTCCCAGCTCCAGTACGGCACTGCCCTCCTGCAGCTGGGCCAAATGCATGGCGCTGTCAAGCATGCCGGTCAACCGCGCCGTGCCTTCATCGAAAAACTGCTGCAGCTCGTTTTTCTCATCGCCTTCCGGCAGCAGATCCAGTGCCAGCACCCCGATGCCGAGAATGCCGTTTGCCGGTGTGCGGAGTTCGTGGGAAATGGCGGCAAGATACTGATTTTTCGTCTCATCGATCGCCTTCAGCTGCTGATGGGCTTTGGCCAGCTGCCGTGTCCGCTGTTCAACCAGTTCCTCCAGGTGCTCGCCGTAAGCTTTGAGGCTGCGGCGGGCCTGCGACAAAGCCACCTGATTGGCAATCCGGGCTTCAACCAGCCCAGGATTAAACGGCTTGGTGATGTAATCCACCGCACCGAGCTCCAGCCCCTCTTTTTCGTTCGTTCCGGCTGACAGCGCAGTCAGGAAGATCACGGGAATCTCGCGGGTTTTAGGATCGGCTTTCAGCTGCCGGCAAACATCGTAGCCGCTGACCTCGGGCATCATTACATCCAGCAGAATGAGATCGGGGCGGATGCTTCGAACCGCGTTCAACGCGGCCTGGCCGTCCACCGCAACCGAAAGGTCGTACTCGTTCTGCAGCAGGCCCACGAGAATATCAATATTTTCCGGGGTATCATCCACCAGCAGGATCAAGGGTTTTTTCTTCGTCATCGTCATTAGGTATCCTTCTTCTCTCCCTCGGAGATATCGTCCAGCAGCTGCTGCCGCAGCGAACGCGCAGCATCGAACTGGTAGCGCGAAAGATGCAGCTGCAGCTGCTCGAGCGCTTCATTCCAGCGGGAATCCCACTGTTTCGACCGCATCTGATCGGCGATCTGCTGCAGTTCCACCGGGCGCCCCTCGTCCAGCGGCACCTTCATCTGCACCAGGAGCGCCTGCAGCTCCGTATCGGTTCCCGCGGCAGCCCCAGCCGCCGGCTCCGGATCGTCCAATCCGGAGAGCGCAGTCCGCAAAGAGCGGCAGAACGCATCAAACTCAACTTCAAAAGCCCGGCAGCACTTTTCATCGGCTTCGCCTCGGCCCAAACGCGCTTCGAGCTCGGCGGCCGCCTTCTGAAGGGCGCTCGCCCCCACACTGCCGCAAAGCCCTTTCAGCGAATGAATCCGCCGAATGGCCTCATCGGTCCGGCCGGTTTTAATCTCCTTCCGGACCTGATCCGCACTCGCCGCGTAGTTCGCAATAAATTTCCGGAGTATCTCCAGATAGAGATCGCTGCGGCCGCCAACGCGCTGCATCCCCTCCGCAGTATCCAGGCCCTCCACCTGCAGGGCATTCAGGGCGGCCTCAGCCTCAAAAGAGGCGCTCGAGGCTTCCGAGACTGCCCGCGGATTATCCGGGAGCCACTCTTTCAGCATGTTGTAAAACAGGGCCGGATCAATCGGTTTGGTCAGATGCCCGTTCATCCCGGCTTCGCGGCTCTTCTCGTGGTCAATTTTTCTGGCGTGGGCGGTCATGGCGATAATCGGCACCTTGGGGCGCCCGGGCAGCTGGTTTTCCCGCTCCCGAATCTTCCGCGTGGCCGCATAGCCGTCCATAACCGGCATCTGGACATCCATGAGAATCAGATCAAAATGATTGCTTTCAACGAGCGCTACTGCTTCCTCGCCATTCACGGCAACCGTCGCCCGCAGCCCGGCCAGATGCAGCAGTTCCTGCGCGACGATCTGATTAATTTCGTTGTCCTCCACCAGCAGAATGGCGGCCTCCGGCGATTTGCCGATCGACTCGGGTGATAACCTGCCCTTATGTCCTGCGTCCGATTGCGCGGCGCTCTTTCCAAAGACCGACATAACCGCATCAAATAAACTCGAGCAGGTGAGCGGCTTCATCAGGAAGCTGTCAAGCCACGGAATGCCCTTGATCTGCTCCTCCGCCTCATTATTTCCGCTGAAGATGATGATTTTTCCCTCGGGGCCCAGCAGCGATTCCGCATGAATCTGCTCCGCCACCTGCAATCCATCCGTCCCGCCGAGCTTCCAGTCCAGCAAAACCAGCCGGAACGGATCGTCCGGCCCCGCCGCCTGCAGCAGGGAGAGTGCTTCCGAGCTATTGCCGGCCGGGGTCACGCGGAACGTCATGAGTTCGAGCATTTTGCCCACCACATTCCGCACCGACTTATTATCATCCACCAGGAGCACCTTCAGGTTCCGCAGATCTGAATCCGGAACAAACGGCTTTGTTTCGGCTTCCGCCGAAAGGGAGAAATCAAGGGTGAACGTAAAGGTGCATCCTTGGCCCGGCTCGCTTTCCACATCCAGCGAGCCGCCCATCATTTCCACCAGCTGACGGCTGATCGCCAAACCAAGCCCGGTGCCGCCGTATTTCCGGGTGGTCGATGTGTCCGCCTGCTCAAACGCCTTAAAAAGCCGCGTGCGCTGATCTTCCGTTAAGCCGATTCCCGAGTCCTTGATTGAAAACAGCAGCTTAACCCTGCCGCGGCCGGACTCTACGGCTTCGATCGAGACGATCACCTCGCCTTTCTCCGTAAATTTAATGGCGTTGTTGGTCAGGTTAATCAGAACCTGCCCCAGGCGCAGCGGATCGCCGATCAAATCGGCCGGCACTTCCGGCTTCAGGTCGATTAAGAACTCGAGTCCCTTTTTCATGGCCGAACCGCTGAGCATTACGGCCGTATGGTCCAGCACTTCCCTCAGGTTAAACGGAATGGTTTCGATTTCCAGCTTACCGGCCTCAATCTTCGAGAAGTCCAAAATGTCGTTGATAATCTGCAGGAGGTTTCTGGACGAGCGGTCGATCTGGCTGAGATATTTTTCCTGCCTTGAGGTGAGGTCGGTCTGCAGCGCCAGGTGCGTCATCCCCATCAAAGCATTCATCGGCGTACGGATCTCGTGGCTCATATTGGCCAGGAACTCACTCTTGGCCAGGCTGGCCGCAACGGCCTCCTCTTTCGCCGCAGCCAGTTCTTCGGCCGCCTTCATCTGTTTGGTGATATCCTCTTCCACGGCAACAAAACTCGTCACCTTGCCCTGCTCATTGCGAATCGGGGAAATCGATGCCTGCGCCCAGTAGAGTTCGCCGGATTTCGTGCGGTTCTGGAACTGGCCGCGCCAGTCATGCCCCGCCAGGATGGTTTTCCACATGGTTTTGTAATATTCCGGCGATTGTTCACCGCTTTTCAGAATACGGGGATTTTTCCCGATGGCTTCTTTTTCGCTATAGCCGGTCACCTCGCAGAACTTCGGATTGACGTATTCAATCGTGCCGGCACAGTCCGTCACCACGATGCTCGCCGGGCTCTGTTCCGTTGCCAGGGAAAGATTGCGGAGCTGCTCCTCAATCCGCTTGCGTTCCGCCACCTCGTGCCGGGCATCCTGCATCAGGCTCAGGGCCGCACGGCGGGATTCTTCGAGCTGCCGCGTCCGCTCGCCCACCTGGCTTTCCAGCGTATGCTGGTGCCGCTCAATCTCATCGGCCATCTCATTAAATCCATGCGACAAGCCGGCAATCTCATCCTGCCCGCGGATATTTGTCATCCGCAGGGAAAAATCGCCGCGCCGCACATGATCGACCAGCTGGGCCAGCTCTTCGAGCGGATGAAAAATGCGCCTCAAACTAAACCACGAACCGGACACCGCCACCAGAAAAGCCAGGCCGGAAGCGATGGTGAAAATGTGTCCCGCCCGATAGACTTCTGCCAGGAATTTCTCATCCGGAACCGCATAGCCGATGATCAGCTTCTGCGGATAACCCGGGAACAGCTCAACCACCTGGCTGTAAAGCCGGCAGTGATGATTCAGGAACCGAATCGGAACTTCCTTCTCCTCCATCACCTCATCGAGAATGCCGGGATAATCCCTATCCAGACCTTCTCCCGTATTCAGATCCTCAGGGCCGCCCCACATCTTTTCCGGATGGTGATTGTGGTATAAATAAGCGCCTTTTTCATCGATCACAAAACTGAGGTTCAACGCGTGCGCCGCATTGGAACCGTCTTCCGGATCAAGCCGCAGCGCCTGTTCGGCCAGCACATTAATCACCAGCACGCCGACCGACCGTCCGTCGGCATCAATCACGGGGGCCGCCACCCGGAGGACGGGCTTCAGGGGACGCTCCACCATGCCGTTTTCCTGATTCAAATCGATCCGGGAGACATATAACTCATCCGGTTTCAGGTTAATGCTTTTCGTATAATAGTACCGCCCGCTCTTATCCTGCATCTCCTCCGGCGCCACCGTCATACTGCCCGCCGGAGTTCGGTTCACTCGAATGCACTCCATACCCTGCCGGTCAAGAAGCCGAATCTGGTCATAAATCACCCGGCCTTCCATCAGGCCGGCAAACATCCGCTCCAGCTCATCACGCCGCCGCACCTCCTGTTCGCGGTCCTTCCGCTGCCGGGCCGTCAGGAAATCGGCCGTTGCCGACAGCCTGCTCGACAGGAAAAGATCGCTCCGGGCGGTTGCGTAAAAACTTTTCAGGACCGATGCCCCCTCCTGCAAACGGGAGGAGACCTGATAGAGCTCATCAGAAATCGCCTGTTTCTGAACAATGTACAGAGCCAGGAAAACAGACAGCAGCAATACCGGAGTGATCGAAATCAGCACGGTAAACGCAATTTTTTTTCGAATATTCAACCCGGACAGCATCACGCCCGGCCCTCCGTTCTTTCTGCGTCCTCATTAAACGAAAGCATCACGGGAACATATTTATGGTCTGGACCCTGAATGTGGTTCACCCACCACTCGTTCAGCGAAACAATGCGGCGGAGCAGGTCATGCTCTTCCTGATCATCCGACGGCGACCAATCCGCCAGCAGCCGCGTTCTCTCAATTAACCGCTCATGGGTTTTAAAATGCTCCGCATACCCTTCGTAACCCCATTTCCTCATCAGTTCCTCTTCATGGGCGCAATGAAGCGTTGTATACTGCAGCAGGTCCTGCAGCACACTCCTGACCGCCGGCCCCGCATTGTCTTCTTTGATCAGGCAGTACAGACGGTTCAGCGCCGCGATAATTTTCCGGTGCTCTTCGTCCAGCGCCTCATGTTCAACACTAAAGGTTCCTTTCCACATCACAAATCGACTGACATCCATACGGGATCTCCTGTTTTAGGCGCCCTCTTCCGGCATCCATACCGGCGGATAAGGCTGCGGACGGCCCAGGCTTCTGCTTAAGCGGTTCACTTCCTCTTTCAATTCAATCACGCGGGCCTCACGCCCCGTCATGGCCGCATTGAATTCATCAAGCTCCTCCGCGCGTTCCAGCAATTCCGTCTCTGCTTTCCGCCGGCCTTCGCTTGCCGCCGTCAGCCGGCTGTTGGCCGCCGCCAGCCCATCCGCCATTTCGGCCAGGTGGGCCGACTGCCGCCGCGACCGCGCCAGCAGGAAAACCATATTGGCCAGCAGCAGGCTGATAAACAGCCCGAGCACCAAAATCGCCTTCGCTTTATTCCGGTCCAGATGCTCTTCAAAAAAGCGGGACGAATGAAAAACAAGGCACCACGAATGCTCCCCGAACCTGAAATCGGTTTGAAAATTGAATAAGGCATCCGCGTCCGAATGCTCCGTCTGGTAGAGCTGGGCATCCGGATGCGGCTCCACGCCGTCAAACACCGCGAGCTCAACATACTCGCGGTCCTCGGCCAGCAGCCCCTGCATGAAATTTCTCATGCGGAACGGGCTGCAGACATAGCCTTCCAAAGCGGCCCGCCGGTCCTCCAGCCGCACCGGAACAGAGGGCGTCCGGTACAGCGGCAGGTAGATTAAAAACCCGGCCTGCACATCCTCGCCGTCCTCCTGCACCAGCGTCACCTTGCCGCTCATCGCAACCCGGCCGTTATCCCGGGCCCGAATCATCGCCTCGCGCCGGACCGGATCTGAAAACATATCGTAACCGAAGGCCCGCTGGTTCCGCCGGTCAAACGGCTCCAGAAACAACGTGCTCGTATACTCCGGGCGCTCCCCTTCCGGGCGGATGGTGTAATCGGGAAATCCCTCCGCCCGCACTTGCTCAATATGGGCGTCCTTTTCTTCCGGGCGGATATACTTTGCAAAACAAATCCCCTGCACCCCGGGATAATGCTGATTGAAATTCAAATTCCGGACATACAAATGCCATTCCGACCGATCCACTCCATCGGAAGACAAAAACAGGCTGACCCCGCCGCGCAGCATATGCTCATACGCCAGCATCCGGCTGCGGATCGCCGACTCAATCCGCTGTGCCCGGAATTCAAACTGCTCCTGCGCCCGCTGCCGCGTCTCTTTTTCCGCCGCCTGCCACGCCCACAGACTCAGCGACAGTCCCGCAAGCAGCACAACCCACGGCGCCCGCCATCCGCGGGAAAACTTCATCAGATGCAGAAACTCGGCATAGGAGGAATCGACTGCTGTTTTTGAGGGCGATGTGTATTTACTGCTTTTATTGCGAATCATTAAAACCTTCCTCAAGGGACCGCGTTATCCAGCCGAAAGGCCCACGCCGCCGCGCACTGCCGCCGACCGACCGCAGCCTGCGCACCGCAGGCCGCCCTCGGAAGGAGACAAATAATATAATAAATTGCACCATTTCATAAACTACCGTGGCGAATCCCATGCAATAAATATGCCGACACACCCTCTTTCTATCTAAAAAAACATACCGCACCGCGCCCCTTTCACCCGGCGGAACCGGCGCACAGCACGGCAGCGCGCCGGCGCATTTCAAACCGGGCCACAAATACTGCCGCCAGCAGACTCGCAGCCAGGAAAACAAACGAGGCATTGCGGAAAATGATCCCCGCCCCGTGCGTTTTCAGCAGCAGGGCATTCAGCGATGTACCGCAGGCGCCGCCCAGAAACAGGTTGAAGCCGACCAACGACATAACGGTCCCCTTTATCTCCGGGTGTTTCTCCTGCACGGTCGTCACCAGGGTTGACTGCAGCAGAATGAAGGCCGCCCCGCTGCCCAGCAGCCCAACGGCGGTCACGGCCGGCGCCGAACCCGCAGACACGAGATAGAGCGCGCTGAAGCCCAGCACGCCGGTAATCACTAGGAACAGGTTTTTCGTCCAGCGCCGCAGCCGCGGCGCCAGCCGGCCTCCGGCCACGGTGCCGATGCCGAACACGGAGAGAATCAGCCCGATCACAAACACATTAAAACCCGAAGACTGCTGAAGCAGCACGCCCGAATAGGTAAAGCTGCCGAACACGCTGAAGCCCACCAGAAAAATCAACGCCGTGAGCCGCATAAAGCGCGGGCTGCGCAACAGCGTCCGATAGGCTTCCCGCGAGCGGATGCGGTCGGCCGCCGGACGGTCCATCTGCAGCAGGCGGGTCATCATCACCGCGAGCAGCAGTTCCCCGATTCCGTAGATCAGATAAACGAGGCGCCAGGAGCCGACATAGGCGAGCGCCCCGCCGACCGCCGTGGCCGTGGCCGCGCCGAGAAAAGCCAGCCCCATCGCTTTCGCAATGGCGGGCTGCCGCTCCTCGTCATCAAACGTTTCACCGATCAGCGCAAACGTCACCGGAAAAATACCCGCCCCGAATGCACCGTTCACGGCCCGGAAAAATATGAGCGAGGGCAGGTTGAAAGCGGCGGCGCCGAGCATGCTGAAAACCGCCGTACCCATAGATGCCGCAATAATCACCTTCACCTTGCCGAAGCGGTCCGACAACGGCCCGAACACCAGCGTGAATGCGCCGAAGGCCAGCATATAGGCCATTACCGACATCGCGGCCCGGCTCAGCGTCAGGTTCAGGTCTTCGGCAATACCGCCCAGCAGCGAAGCCGCCGCATAGTTGTCGCCGTTCGCCAGGAACAGCATCAGCCCCAGCACCATCAGCAGCTTCTTTTTATATCTGTTCTGCATGCAAGTTCTCTACGTTCGCCCGGCCGGCCGCCTATGAAAAATCGGCCATGACAATTTCATCGGCAAAGCTCTGGTAGGCCGCACCGATCATCTTGCCGCCGGGATCCGGGTAGAGGAAAAAATCGCCGTTCGCCAGCGCTTCTACCAGCGTTTCACCCACCACAGATGCCGGGGTGGTGGTAGTGACGTCGCACTCCTCGGCCATATCGGTTACCACGCCGCCGGGGTGCACACTGACCACCTGCACGCCCTTTTTGCCCAGCTCTTCCCGCAGCGCCTGCGTCAGCGAATACGCCGCCGCTTTGGACGCGGAATAGGTTGCGATGTCCGCAAAGTCGCGGAACGATGCCACCGAATTCAGCTGAACCAGCGCCCCCCTGTTCTTCTCCAGGATACCGGCAAAGGCGTGCGCCACATTCAGCAGTCCGAATACATTGACCTGCAGTTCATCGACCAGATTGGGCTCGGCCTGTGCATCAAGCACCCGGCTGTTCGGAAAGGCAATCCCTGCATTATTGACCACCACATCCACATCCGCCGCCTGTTTCGCCAGCGCCTGAATCGAAACCTTGTCGGCCACATCCGCGCGGATTGTGACCACCTTGCCGCCATACTGGGCTTCCAGCTCCGCGGCCGATTCCGGCCGGCGAACCGCCAGGTAAACTTTCTTTGCGCCGTGGTTCATAAACGATTCGACAATCGCCTTGCCGATGCCGCGGTTGGCGCCGGTCACTAGCGCAACCTTGTTTTCAATAGAAATGCCCATAATAAACTCCTCAATCCAATATTTTAACCCTGCCGGTCGTGCGCCGGGTCAGTCCAGCGCAGGTCAAACGCTGACCGCCGGTTATTTTTTCTTTTCCCAGGCCAGCTTCTCGAACGGGGCATCGACCGGCGTGTGCGCCAGATGATTCACATAATTGCTCATCACCTTCTGCGCAAGAACCAGAACGATTTCTAACAACTGGCGGTTTTCGTAACCCGCCGCATAAAATTTTTCGACCTCAGTATCGGTTAAGTGGCCGCGATTCCGACTCATCGACAGGGCCGTTTCATGCAGCACCTGCAGTTTTTCAGTCGGCAGTTCGGTTTCGTTCCGCAGCGCCTCCGTAATGGCCGGATCGACCTTCATCATGCCCGCAATCGCCGTATGCGCCGGCACGCAGTAATGACATTCATGCTCAACATTGAACGTCTGCCAAACCACCGTGAGCTCCTCTGCATTAAATGAGGAACCAAGAGCCAGCTCATGCAGTTTCCGATATCCTTCCAGCAGGCCGGGCGCTTCCGCCATCACACCATGCAGATTGGCGATCATTCCGTTTTCTTTCAGTGACTTTTCCAGAAAGGGACTACTGGCATCCGGGGCGGACTCAACCGTATGAATCTTAAATGTGCTCATGTTTTTCTCCGTTTCAGCATTTTTATTCCGATCCTTCCGGATCAATGACTGCGGGTTATAGGCCTGCTTGAACGAACATTCAAGCAAAACATTGATCACTCATTCAACGGAACCGCAAATCCCCTTGCCGTCCGGCAGGTTGCGCCGCCGAAACTTTTTGAATGACTATTCAATCTGATCTGCTATATTCCTGTTCAGATACCCCAAAGAACGGGATTCGGAAGGTTGAGGAACATACGATGGCAAAAGCACAGTTTGACCGGGATGAAGTGGTAGAAAATGCAATCCAGCTGTTTTGGCAGCATGGCTACAGCGCGTCATCGATGCAGCAGGTCGTCAAAGCGACCGGCCTGCAGCCCGGCTCCATCTACCTCGCCTTTAAAAATAAAGAGGGCCTCTTCCGCGAGGCGCTCGACGCCTATTCCGACCACTCGAAAAAACGGATTAAGGACGCGCTCGACGGACCGGACGGTGTCCTCAAAGGCATCTGCAAGGTGCTGGAATCCATGATTGAGCAATCGACGCAGGCCGGCTACAACAGCTGCTTCCTGATCAAAACCCAGCTCGAACTCGCCGCCGAAGGCAACACCCTGCACGAACTGGCTTCTTCCAAGCTGGATGAAATTGAGGCCCTCTTCCGCAGCTTTTTGGAAAAGGAGTGCGAGGCGGAACTGGCGCAGCAGCGCGCCGCCTGCATTATGCTGCACATCTTCGGCATGCGCGTCTACGGCTATAAACCCGACTCCGCCCAGCGCATGCGCGAAAGCCTCCGCCTGGGCCTCCCCTGGCTGCCCTGGGACGACAACGACGAGCGCTAAGCCGCCGCCGCGGTTCAATTTCCGCGCAGGACACCCGCCAGCGGACAGGCAGCCGTGTCGATGTCCATGCCCTGCCGGTAGGCTGAAAGAATCTTTTTGGACTGCTGCGCGAGTTCACGGCGCACCTCCCGCCGGCGGCCTTTCACCAGCGGAATATGCATTCGGTCGTACGCCGTGGTTTGGTGCCGCATCCAGGCAATGACGGCGGCCGCCGCGCGGTCTTCAATCGGAATGCGCTCCGTGCGTGCTACCGTACCGCTGCCGACCGGAACGGCGTGTTCGCCAATCAGCTTCGCCATTTTTTCGGCTTCACGCTGGTAGCGCGGATGAAAGTTCAGCCACTTCAGCAGCGCCTCATAAAAATCGGCTTCATAGGCCGCCTGCTTTTTTTCCCGGCGCTTCAGATCGGCCTCACGCTTTTGGGCATAGCCCGGCGCCGCACGCTTTGCCGCAACGATTCCTTTGGCTTCTGTAATATGTTCCGCCGGCGCCCAGACCCCGTCGGAAAAGGTCTTCCGCCCTTTCTTGCGCGTCGCCGTCCAGGTCGGCCCCAGACTCTTCAGCGTTTTCGTAACGGCGGCATCGCCCGGTTTCAGGCAGTCCCAGCCGGCGGGAATATCCAGCCGGTTATTCTGCTTATCCCACACAAAACGGTGAAAAGGGCTCGGGGAAGAGGTAACCAGCAGGGTCTCTTTTTCAGGATGCTTCATAGCCTGACTCATTAAAAAGAAAACCCCGCAACAGATGCGGGGTTTCTGTATTTTCCAATCGCGGGAAAACTATACGCCGTACAGCGTTTCTTTGAACGGCTTGACGAGCGCGTCGATTCCAACATTCAGCGATCCGGCCACCTTCAGCACTTTGTCCTCCGTGACCGTTCCGATTTTCGCAATCGGCAGGCCGGCAAAGAGCGCTTCGAGTTCCGCGGCTTTTTCCGGGGTAACCGTGACCACAAAACGGCTGTTGGATTCAGAGAACAGCGCCGTTTCGGCATCAACACCCAGGCCGGAGAGATCAACGTCCACGCCGAGCTGCCCGCCGATCGCCGTCAGCGCCAGCGAAACCGCCAGGCCGCCCTTGTTCGGGGTTGTGGCCGAGTTCAGCAGGCCGGCATCGGTCGCCTGATTCATGGCCGCATAGATTTTCAGCGCCTTTTCGCCGTCCACCGCCGGGACCGTTCCGCCGTAGCTGAGCGGCGTGCCCTGCTCTTCCGCCAGCAGGCGGTAATAGGCCGAGGCACCGAGCTCATCTTTGGTGTCGCCGATCACATAAATCACGTCGCCGGCATTTTTCACCGTCATCGTGACCGCTTTCTTCACGTCATCGATCTGACCGATCGAGGAAATGAGCAGCGTCGGCGGGATGGAGATTTTTTTACCGCCGCGGGTGGAATCGTTTTTGCACGAATCCTTACCGGAAACCGCCGGCGTTTTGTACAGCGTCGTGTAATCGTAGAGCGCTTTATTGGAGCGGACGAGCT
>JBFHGU010000069.1:0-14829 GCA_041582935.1 Pontiella sp. | reverse complement strand
CGGTGCCAACCACGTACACGCCATGGCGGAAGCCTACGGTGTTCCGGTTATTCTGCACACCGACCACGCAGCCAAGAAACTGCTGCCCTGGATCGACGGTCTGCTCGAAGCCGGCGAAAAGAAATTTGCTGAAGAAGGCCGCCCGCTCTTCTCCTCGCACATGCTCGACCTCTCCGAAGAGTCTCTCGAAGAAAACATCGAGATCTCCGCGAAATACCTCGAGCGCATGTCCAAAATCGGCATGACCCTCGAAATCGAACTCGGCTGCACCGGTGGTGAAGAAGACGGCGTCGACAACTCCGATATGGATGAGTCCAAGCTCTACACCCAGCCGGAAGATGTTGCCTACGCTTACGAAAAGCTGAGCGCCATCAGCCCGAACTTCACGGTTGCGGCTTCTTTCGGTAACGTACACGGCGTGTACAAACCGGGTAACGTAAAACTGACCCCGACCATCCTGCGCGATTCCCAGGCATATGTTGCTGAAAAATTCGGCACCGATGCCCAGCCGCTGAACTTCGTGTTCCACGGCGGTTCCGGTTCCTCGCCGGCGGAAATCGAAGAGTCCATCGGTTACGGCGTAATCAAAATGAACATCGACACCGACACGCAGTGGGCGTGCTGGGAAGGTGTTCTGAACTTCTACAAGGCGAACGAAGGCTACCTTCAGGGTCAGCTCGGTAACCCGGAAGGCGCTGACAAGCCGAACAAGAAATACTACGACCCGCGCGTCTGGCTCCGTAAAGGCCAGGAAGGTCTGGTTGCACGCGTTAAACAGGCGTTCGAAGACCTCAACGCCGTTGGCGTCAACTAAGTTTCAGTTTGCTGAAACTGCAGAAAGCCGTCCGTTTCGGGCGGCTTTTTTTTTGTCGTAATGAACGCGCGGACAACTACAGTGTCACATAAAGCAATATGCAGTTTTGTATGCAGTTAAAATTAATAATTCCGTTGGAGGAAACAAGATGAAGTGGTTGGCAGTGGCGGCAGCAGTCGCGGTAAGTTCCAGTGTATTCGCCGCAGAAGGCTGGGTGACAGATTTCAACAAAGCCAAGGCGGAGGCGAAGGAGAGCCGCAAGCACATCCTGATCGACTTCAGCGGATCGGACTGGTGCGGCTGGTGCATCAAACTGGACAAGGAAGTGTTTCAGAAAGAGGCCTTCAAAACCTATGCGGACGAAGAGCTTGTGCTGATGCTGGCCGATTTCCCGCGTGATAAATCGAATCAGAGTGAGTCGCTGCAGGCGCAGAATGAGCAGCTGGCGCGCGAATTCGGCGTGCGGGGTTTTCCGACGGTATTCGTTCTTTCCCCCGACGGCAAAGTGATCGGCAAAACGGGTTACCAGGCCGGCGGCCCCGAAGCCTATGTGGAGCACATCAAGCAGATCATTGCCGAGGGAGCGAAAACCGCTGAAACCGGCAAGTAGAATTTAGGTATATCAAGTTATGAAAACGGGTCGTCCTGCAGCAGCGGGGCGGCTCTTTTTTTAGGTTAAAATTGCCTGTTTCCCCGGAAGCGGTAGATTGGGAGCATGAAAATAATATCTCCCATTCTGATGAGCATGTTCCTGTGCGGCCTGGCGTTCGGTTCAGGCGGAAAAATTATCCGGCAGCAGTTTGCGGCCTATTTTGCCCAAGGCGGACCGAACAGCGCGGCGGAGCGGTATTTGGCGTCGATTGACGAGGACGGCACATGGGCGGATATTGACTATGCCAGTCAGCGGCGCGGCAACTGGCCGACGCGTAACCACTTGGACCGGCTGGCCGACATGGCGTCGGCCTATGCGGATCCGGCGTCGGTTTTTCACCGCGATGAGGGGATGAAGCAGGCGGTGCTGCGCGGGCTGGATCACTGGATTCAAAACGATTACCGGAATCCGAACTGGTACAACGCGCGAATCGGTGTTCCGTATCGGCTGGGCAGTGCGCTGGTGCTGATGGGCGATGCGGTACCGGCGGAGATGCTGCAGGCGGCACAGCCGATTTTCGGCCGCAGCGAACTGGGCATGACTGGACAGAACAAAGTCTGGTGCGCGGGCATCGGTATTATGAAGGGGCTGCTTTACGCAGATTCCGAACTGCTGGGCCGGGCGGTTGGGGAGGTCTGGTCGGAGCTGCAGGTATCAACCGGCGAGGGTATTCAGCCGGACTGGAGCTTTCACCAGCACGGTCCGCAGCAGCAGTTCGGCAACTACGGCCTTTCGTTCGGCGATGATATGGTTCAGTGGGCTTATGTGCTGCGGGGCACGGAATACGCTCTCGCCGGCGAAAAGCTTGAAGTGCTCCGCCGTTACCTGCTCGAAGGGCCGTCGTGGATTCTGTGGAACGGGCGGATGGATCTCAGCGGCTGCGGCCGGCAGGTTGATCGCGGCTGTCAGCAGCGCAAGGCGCGTTCCATTCTGCGCCAGCTGGAGGGGATGAAGAAAATCGATCCCCGGTTTCGGGACGATTACCAGCTGCGGCTGGATTCCTTCTCCGGGAGAAACGGCGGCGCGGCGGGCAGAAACAGCATCGTCGGCTTCAAGCCCTTCTGGCGGTCAGAGCTGGCGGTGCAGCGGCGGCCGGACTGGTATGCATCGGTGAAAATGAGTTCGACGCGGGTGGTCGGTTCGGAGTCGTGCAATTCGGAAAATGTGTTGGGCCTGCACCTGGGCGACGGCGTACTGCTCACCTATATTGACGGCCGTGAATATGAAAACATCATGCCGCTGTGGGACTGGAAGCGCCTGCCCGGCACCACGTGCGACCAGGGTCTGGAAACGCTGCTGCCCAAGACCCTTGAAGGTTATGGCGGGTCCGATTTTTCCGGCGTGATCGGCTGCGGGGAAACGGGCGCGGCGGCGATGATTTATAAGCGCGGCGGGCTGACCGCCCGGAAATCGTGGTTCTTATTTCAGGACGGGATTGTTTGTCTCGGTGCAGGGATCTCGGGAGAAACGGCGGGTTCGGTTTTCACTTCGGTTGAGCAGAGCCGGCTGGCGGGGCCTGTGAGCCGGGCGGACGGCGGGGTACTGCATGGCGGAATCCGCTATGAATTTTCAGAGGGCGAACCGGTTGTGAAGACCGGCACGGTGACGGGCGACTGGGGCAGCTGTTTTCCGGCCCGCGGCAGCGTTCCGGCGGAAGGCGGCGTATTCAGCCTCTGGCTGGATCACGGGAAATCGCCTGACGGCGCACGGTATGCGTATCGGATCTGTCCGTCCGGCGATTCGGCTGACGTTCAATTTAAAGCGGAGATCGTGGCGAATAGCGAATCGGTGCAGGCGGTCCGGTGCGGGGATGTGTTGTACGCGGTGTTCTATGAGGCCGGAAAGCTGGATGCCGGACCGGCCGGCGAAATAGAAGTCGACGGTGCGTGTTTACTCTATACGGACGGCCGTCGTATAGTGGCTGCCGATCCGGCTCATGCGCTGGAGTTGCTGGCGGTGCGGGTGAACGGCCGCGTTTATCAGGTGGAACTGCCTCGGGGAGCTGAGCGGGGAAAACAGGTGGAAGTACAATGAAAATAGAGCACGCGGCCTATCAGGTGGAAGACGCAGCCGGCATGGCGGCGTGGTATTGCCGCCATCTGGGTTTTGTTGAAAAGCGGGGGCGCAAAGCCCCGTTTCCGGTCTATTTCCTGGCCGACGAGTCCGGCCGGGTGATGATAGAGATTTACACCAATCCCGCCGTCGATACCCCGGACTACCGCAGTATGGATCCGCTGCTGCTGCATTTGGCCTTTGTGTGCGCAGACGTTCCCGATATGGTGGATAAGCTTAAGCTTGCGGGTGCGGAATTGGTGAATGGAATTGATGAGCTGGAGAACGGCGATGTGCTGGCCATGCTGCGCGACCCCTGGGGTTTTGCCGTCCAGCTCTGCTGCCGCCGCGAACCGATGATCTAAGGAGGAAAAATGAAGAGACTGATCATACTGGCTGCTGTTGTTGTTCTGCCCATGCTGGGGAGCGCGGAGGCGCCGCGGACGTACTGCCGTTTTGTGCCGGAGCGTTCCGATGACTTTGCCTGGGAAAACGATAAAATCGCATTCCGCGCCTACGGCCCGGCGCTGGCCGATTCGACGGAGGACAGCGGGTTTGATGCCTGGCTGAAGCGGGTTGATTATTCGATCATCGACAAATGGTATGCCGGGCACATAAAGGGCGTTACCTATCACAAGGATCACGGCGAGGGATACGACCCCTATAAGGTGGGTGAGTCGCGCGGCTGCGGCGGCCTGGCGCTGTGGATCGACGAAGAGATGGTATTGTCCAATGTATTTAAGGAATGGGAGATCATTCAGTGCGAGCCGGAAAAATCGGTCTTTGTGCTGCGCTATGAATGGCAGCTCGGCGAAGATACCTACACCGAGGAAAAACAGATTTCGATCGCCCTGGGAGACCGTGTGTTTAAATCGGTTTCCACGTTTGCGAAAAACGGCGCCCCGGCAAAGGAGCTGCCGATTGCGATCGGTTTGGTGCGGCATCATCAGGGCGATGCGGTTGAGAATGATCTCTCTGCAGGCTGGATGTCGATCTGGGAAACGATTGACGGCGATGACCTGGGCGTCGGCGTTGTGATTAATCCGGACCGTATTAACGATTATAAACTGCTGGATGACCACGCGGTCATCATTGCCAAAACGGATGCGCAGGGGCAGCTCGAGTACTATGCCGGTTACGGCTGGGAGCGCGCCGGCGAAATTACAACGCAGAAAGCCTGGAACAAATACCTGATGGAATTTGCGCAGCGCCTCGTGCAGGACGGTCAGCCGTGAGGGGCGCAGTCATTGCCCTTTGCCTGCTGTGGGGTGCCGGGGCCGCCGCGGCGCCGGAAATGCCGCAGCTGGATAATCCGGTCACGGAACGTTATATCCGCAAAAACCTGAATCCGGCGCAGCCTCGGCTTGGCTTTACGCCGGAGCTGGTGGAGGAGATCCGCGGAAAGCTGGATTCGGACCCGGTGCTGAAAAATATGTACGCAGCCATCCGCGCGAATGCGGAGCAGATTTATGCAAAGGGGCTGCCCGACGGAAAAATCCGCGGGCGTCGGCTGCTCGGCACCTCGCGCGAAACGCTCTACCGGATCAATATGCTCGGCTTCATCTACCTGATGGAACAGGAGCCGCGTGCGCTGGAACGCATTAACGAAGAGGTGCTCAATGTCTGTTCGTTCCCGTCGTGGAATCCGGCGCACTTCCTCGATGTGGCGGAAATGTCGCTCGCGGTTTCGCTGGCGCTTGACTGGACGGCCGGGGCCCTGCCGCCGGAGACGGTTGAAACCGCAGAAACGGCGCTGATTGAAAAGGGTATCCTGCCGAGCTGGCCGAAGGACGGCAAGCGGTTCGGCCGGGCCTACGGCGACAACAACTGGAACCAGGTTTGTAACGGCGGACTGATTGCGGCGGCGATTACGGTTTTTGACCGCGAGCCGGAGCTGGCGGCCAAGACGATCCGCCGCGCGCTCGAAGGGCTGCCGTACTGCCTGATTGCCTACATGCCCGACGGGGTTTATCCGGAGGGGTCGTCGTATTGGGGTTACGGCACGGGATACTCGATCGTGACGATTTCGATGCTCGAAAGCTGCTTCGGCACGGATTTCGGCATTGCGGCCTATCCGGGATTCATGGAGAGCGCCATGTTCCGCGCGATGTGCAACGCGCCGTCGGGCTGGTATTTCAACTTTGCCGACTGCGGGGACCTGCGCCGGGAAAACGGCGACGAGCTGCTGGCCTGGTTTGCTATGCGGACGGGGAACAGAACGTTCTTTGAAAAGGAGCGGTTCCTGCGCCCGGTGGACGAAATGGAGAAACTCTCTAATATCGGCGGAATGGCGATGGCGTGGCTGTCGCAGTATGAAGAGCAGGCGGGCACCGGGCTGCCGACCGCGTGGGCCGGCGAGGGGCATAATCCCATTGCGGTTTTTACCGGCGGCGAGGACGATCCGCACGGCTATTATGTCGGCTGCAAAGGCGGTCAGGCCGGCATCAGCCACGGCAACATGGATGCCGGTTCGTTTGTTTTTGAGCTCAACGGCGTCCGCTGGTCGATTGATCCCGGGAACCAGAGTTACAGCGTGCTGGAAAATGCGGGTTTACAGCAGTGGGGCCGCGGGCAGGACAGCGACCGCTGGAAGCTGCTGATTAAAAATAATTTCGGGCACAGTACCCTGACCGTGAACGATCAGCTTTTCCTGGCCAAGGGGTATGCGCCGCTGGCTGATTTTAAAGAGGGTGAACGCCCGGAAGCCGCGTTTGACCTTTCGGCGCTTTACGGGGACAATGTGGAGTCTGCCGTTCGCCGCTTTGTCAAAACCGGTCCGGTCTCGCTGGAGGTCCAGGACCGGATCAGAACATCCGGCCGGACGGAAAAAGTGGTTTGGCAGCTGGTTACACTGGCGGAGGTTGAGCTGGTGAAGGGCGGTGCGATCCTGACGCAGGACGGCAGGCAGCTGGAGCTGTCGGTTCGGTCGAACCGCCGGCCCGAGATGCGCGTGGTGCCGCTGAATCCGCCTCCGATGGAGCTGGATAAGCAGATTGAAGGGTTTAAACGTATTGAAATTGAACTTCCAGTGTCCGGGACGTCCGGACAGAAAATTGAGCTGGATGTGCGGCTGACGGAAAAGGGAAAATAATCATGGTACTGGATCAATTTAAACTGGATGGAAAAACGGCGGTGGTGACCGGGTGCAAACGCGGGATCGGCAAAGCCATGGCGGTTGCGCTGGCGGAAGCCGGGGCGGATATTATCGGCGTGAGCGCCACCATGGAAGCCGAGGGCAGTGCCGTGGAAAAAGCGGTGACGGCGGCCGGCCGCCGCTTCAAGGGCTACGCCTGCGATTTCAGCGACCGTGATTCGCTGCACGCCTTTATTAAAAAGGTGAAGGCTGATTTTCCGGTGATCGACATCCTCGTGAATAACGCGGGCACCATCCTGCGCGCCCCGGCGGCGGAGCATTCGGATGAATACTGGGATAGGGTCATTGAAATCAATCTCAGCGCCCAGTTTGTGCTGTCGCGGGAAATCGGTAAAGAGATGGCGGCGCGCGGTTCGGGAAAAATTATCTTCACGGCTTCGCTGCTGACTTTCCAGGGCGGGATTAATGTGCCGGGCTACGCGGCGAGTAAAGGCGGGATCGGCCAGCTGACCATGGCGCTGTCGAACGAGTGGGCCGGCAAAGGGGTGCAGGTGAATGCGGTTGCCCCGGGCTATATTGCCACCGACAACACCCAGGCGCTGCAGGACGATCCGGAGCGCAGTGCGGCCATTCTTGAGCGCATTCCGGCCGGCCGTTTGGGCAATCCGGAAGACTTTGCGGGGCCGGTGGTGTTCCTGGCTTCGGCCGCATCGGATTACATGACGGGCCACACGATGGTGGTGGACGGCGGCTGGATGGGGCGCTAGTTTTCATAAATCCCGCATTCCACTGTCCCGATTTTCCGGTCGATCCTACATAGGTGATGTAAGGATTGGCTTGTTCTCAAACGTTTGAATTTATACAAACAATCCTTTTGGGAAGGGAAGTTATGAATAAGGGTACGTCTATGTTTGTCGGGGGAATTCTGGTGGGGGCCTTTTTGGCAACCGTCGGCTTCTCGTTATATCTGCGCAGCCAGAAACTGGCCGGTCCGGGGGAGTCGGGCAGTGCGGCCAGCCAGCTGGTGCTGAAGCTCGGGCACGGTCTCGATACGGCGCATCCGGTCCATGTGGCCATGGAGTTCATGAAGAAGCGCGTGGAGGAGCTGTCCGGCGGCAAGGTGACCATCGACATCTATCCAAGCGCTGTGCTGGGCTCGGAGGTTCAGTGCATTGAGCAGCTGCAGAACGGGTCGCTGGCGATGACCAAAACCTCCGCCGCGGCCATGGAAAACTTTATTCCGGCCATGTCTGTTTTCAGCATGCCGTATGTTTTCCGCGATGGAGACCACTATTGGCGGGTCCTCAACGGCGGGATCGGCACCGATCTGCTGGCGCGGGGCGAAGGCATGTTCCTGAAGGGGCTCTGTTACTACGATGCCGGCAGCCGGAATTTCTATACGAAGGAAACACCGATCCGCACCCCGGACGATCTCAAGGGCCTGAAGATCCGCGTGATGACCTCTAAGACGGCCATGGATATGGTTTCGGCCATGGGGGCGGCGCCGACGCCGATTGCGTGGGGTGAGCTCTATTCCGCCCTGGCGCAGGGCACGGTGGACGGCGCGGAAAATAATCCGCCGAGTTTTTCTTCGAATAAACACTATGAGGTCTGCAAGCACTTCAGCCTGGATGGGCACACCCGTATTCCGGACATGCTGATGATGAGCACCAAGGTCTGGAATAAGCTCAATCCGCAGGTGCAGGAATGGGTGCAGCAGGCCGCTTTGGAATCCTCGGACTTCCAGCGCGAGCTGTGGGCCAAAGAATCGGCCGCTGCCTTGGAGAAAGCAAAGGCGGAAGGTGTGACGGTCTACGAAGTGGACGTGGCGGCCTTTGCTGAAAAGGTTGCCCCGATGCATGCGTCCATAAAAAATGCCGAAGTCCGCGCACTGGTGAAACAGATTTCCGAGGTCGAATAATGGCGGCGGTTTTACTGAAATTAAAAGCGTGGATGACCAAAGCCCTCAACGGTGTGCTGATCGCCGCGGTTGCGCTGCTGGTGGTCGATGTCTGCTGGGGCGTATTCACCCGCTATGTGATGGGCGAACAGGCCGGCTGGACCGAAGAGCTTGCACGTTTCCTGCTGATCTGGGTCTCGCTGCTCGGCGGGGCGGTTGCCTTTGGGATCAAGGGCCATCTCGGTGTTGATTATTTTGTCGGTAAATTCCATCCGGAGGCTCAAAAACTGATGGCGGCGGCGGCGAACCTTGTTGTGCTGTTTTTTGCCGGCGCCATTTTTGTTTACGGCGGCTTGCGCGTGGTGTCCGATACGCTGACCATCGGGCAGCTGACTCCGGCGCTCCAGTGGAAGATGGGCTATGTCTATCTCGCCCTGCCGATCTCCGGAATTTTCATGGTGATTTACACGGTGGAAAACCTGGTCGAAATATGCTGCAGCACAGAGGGGGGTGAGTGATGGGGGTCGTCGCGTTAGTCCTGATTGCTGTTTTCGTTGTGCTGCTCATCATGAACGTGCCGATCGCGGTGGCCATTGCGCTGGCCACCTTTTTTGCGATCCTGGCCGAAGGCGTGGACCCGAGCATCATGGTTGCGGCCAAAATGGCCAACGGGGTGAACAGCTTTGCGCTGCTCGCGATTCCGTTCTTTATCCTCTCCGGCCACCTGATGGGCAAGGGCGGGCTGGCCCGGCGGCTGATCGATTTCGCCGCCACGCTGGTCGGCCGGCTGCCCGGCGGCCTGGGCTATGTGAATACGCTCACCTGCATGCTTTTCGGGTCCATTTCCGGTTCCGCGGCGGCGGCGGTTTCCTCCGTCGGCGGCTTTATGATTCCGGAGATGAACCGCAAGGGGTACGGCAACGAATTTAATGTGGCGGTAACCACCACGGCGGCGACCACCGGTCTGCTGATTCCGCCGAGTAACATCATGATTGTCTACTCGGTGGCCGCCGGGTCGGTTTCGATTGCGGCCATGTTTATGGCCGGGTTCCTGCCCGGCCTGATCACCGGCCTGTTCATCATGCTCGTCGGCGGCATCATTTCCATCATCAGGGGCTATAAAGGCGAAGCCGTTGAGATGCTCAAATGGAAGCCGGCGGCGGCCACCGGCCTGATTGCCCTCATGATTGTGCAGATCATTCTTTCGACACGGGGCGTTATCGATTTCGGTTTCTGGAAGCTGTCCAACGGCATGGTCTGGTTCATTATTTGGTCGGCGGTCTGCTGCGCCTGCTTTATCACCTTCCGCCGCGCCTTCCTGACGCTCCTGCTGATCGTGATTGTGATCGGCGGTATCCTCGGCGGCATTTTTACGGCGACCGAAGCAGCGGCGATTGCCGTGGTCTATTCCTTCCTGCTCTCCGTGGTGGTTTACCGCGAAATCCGGATGAAGGACGTGCCGCAGATCCTGCTCGATACCGGCATCACCACCGCCGTTGTCATGCTGCTGATCGGCGCCAGTTCCGGCATGAGCTGGATCATGACCATGGCCAATATTCCGCAGACGGTCAGCGCCGCGCTGCTCGGGCTTTCGGAAAATCCGATCATCATCCTGCTCACCATCAACCTGCTGCTGATGGTGGTCGGCACGTTCATGGATATGACCCCGGCCGTACTGATCTTCACCCCGATCTTCCTGCCGGTGGTGACGCAGCTCGGGATGCATCCGGTGCATTTCGGCATCATCCTGATTGCAAACCTCTGCATTGGTCTCTGCACGCCGCCGGTCGGTACCTGCCTGTTTATCGGCTGCGGGGTGGGTAAAACATCCATTGCCAAGGTGACGGCAACGCTGCTGCCTTTTTTCGGCGCCATGATTGCCGCCCTGATGGTCATCACCTATGTGCCGTCCACCTCGCTCTGGCTGCCGGTGAAAACCAAACAGCTCAAAGCGGAAGACGTCGAGAAGTGCGGGTTTATGAAAGTGGATAAAACCGAAGCTGCCGACACCGACAAGTGAATGGCGTTTAGACCGGATCAACGGGATTCGAACCGGTTCATCCTGTTATCTGGTCTAAAGAAACCACGGTCACCGAGCTTCCCGTCTGTTTCCATTTCACTTCGAGGTCGAAAACCGTCGTGCCGTAAATCCGCTCCGGATCGTCATGCTGATAGGCCGGGCGCGGGTTGTAGGCGAGCATGTCAGCGATCAGCTCTTTAAGGTGCGGCCGCCGGGGTGATTCGAGCTGCTTCAGGCGCGCGGCGGCATCCGCGGCAAACACGACGCTGTTGACCGGCTCCGGGGCCGAGCCGGCAAAAGCGCCTTCGGCTTCGGGGATGCTGTCGGAGTAGGGGATGTAGGGTTTAATGTCGAGCACGGGGGTGCCGTCGAGAAAATCGCCGCCGCCCAGGGTCAGCCGGGTTCCGTTCACCTCCAGCAGTTCCACCGCGGAAAGTCCGATGGGATTGGGGCGGAAATTGGAGCGCGAGGCAAAGACGCCGATCCGTTCATTGCCGCCGAGCCGCGGCGGCCGGACGGTTGCTTTAAATGCCGCGCCGGCCGATTGGTGGAAGACAAACGTGACCCAGAGGTGGGAAAAGGCTGCCAGGCCCCGGAAGGCCTCGGGCTGGTTAAACGGCGGCACGAGCTCCAGCACTGCCGTGGCGCTTTTCACCAGACCCGGCTGGCGCGGAATGCCGAATTTATCCGTCCAGCACGAACGGATTATTCCAATAGGTTTAAACTTAAAATCCATGAAACCAGTTAAACCCCGGAATACACAGAATACACGGAAATTCTAAGAAGTTGTTCTTTCTGTGTCTTCGGTGTATTCCGTGGTTCATGAAAAATGTTGAGCAGCTTTCAAAATGGGTCCGTGGTGCAAACTTGATTGCGGTGCTGACGGGGGCCGGGATTTCGACGGCGTCGGGCATTCCCGATTTCCGGTCGGCCAGCGGCATCTATTCCGATGAGCGCAATGTGAATGTCTTCGACCTCGATGCCTTTAACCGCGATCCGTCGATCTATTATAATTTTGCGCGCGCGTTTTATCCGCAGGTGCGCGACGCCCAGCCGAACGCGGCGCACCGGGCGCTGGCGGCGTGGGGCAATGCGGTGGTGATTACCCAGAACGTGGATGACTATCACCAGCGCGCCGGCTCCGACCCGGTGTATACGGTGCACGGGAACCATATTTACAGTACGTGCCGATCCTGCGGCAGGCAGGTTGAGACCGCGGCGCTTTATCCGGTGATTGAAGCCGGTGAAATTCCGCACTGTGCGTGCGGTGGTGTCTATAAGCCGAATATCACGTTCTTCGGCGAGATGCTGCCGGAATACGATTGGCAGGAATCGGTCAAGGCGATGAGCAAAGCGGACCTGGTTTTGGTGCTGGGGACTTCGCTACAGGTGTATCCCGCCGCCGGGCTGCCGGGTTACCGCCCGTGGAACGCCCGCCTTGCGATCATCAACCGCGATCCCACACCGCTGGATTCCGAAGCGCAGCTTGTGATCCACGGTGACATCTGTGACGTCATGGCTGCGGTCAATCTTTAGGCACGAGGGAGCAAACGGCGCGGCGCTAGGTTCCCGATATCCTATGGCGCCTGGACTGGTTGTTATTTCTTCGGCTTTTTGCTGAGCTTGCGGGCGAAGGTGACGCAGACCGCGCCTTCAATGAAAACGAGGATCCCGAACAGGCCGTAGGGCGGTTTGGCGGCTATCAGCGCCGCTATGCTGATGACGACCAGGCCGGCACCGTTAATCATGAAGCGGTTAATGATCGGTTTCGGGTCGGCTGATTCCCATCCCTTTTTCAGCAGGGCCTTTTGGGCGACATAATGGAAGGCCAAAGCGATGCAGAGAAGGATCAGCATTAAGGTGGGTTTACTCATAAAATTCCTAAAGCGCTAATGCGCGCAGCGTACATTTGCTTCGCGCGGATCAGCGTTTGTTTGAGGTTAGTTTTCCGGTTTGGGTTCAACCGTTTCGGAGTGGCCGAGGTCTTTGTTGGGGGCAATGATGTCGCGCACACGGCGTTTAAGGTCTTTGAGCTCCGGCAGGCCGCGCTCGGTTTTGCGGTCCCAAACCTGCTGGCCGTTGGCATAGATGCGCCAGATGCCGGCGGTTTCGCTGGGTTTCAATACGGCTTCATCGATATCGCCCTCAAAGGTCTGCAGCAGCTCCTGGGCAATCCAGGCGGAACGCATCATAAAGCGGCATTTCGAGCAGTACTCGATGGTTACACGGCGTATTTCCATAAACTCTCTCCTTGAAAGGGCAATGTTTAACACACTCATGCGGGAGTGAATAGCGAACAATCGAGCGAAGAACGGTGCGGACGAATGGCCGGGGGGCGGGGCTCCGGCTGCCCGTACGCCGGCCCCTCAGCTCATTTGTCGAGATAGGCGTCGATGGCGCCGCCGAGGCCGTGGAGAAACATCTGGACGCCGATGACTGCAAGGATGAGCCCCATGAGGCGGGTCACAATCTTCAGGCCGCGGCGGCCGAGCAGTTCAACGGTTTTCTCGCTGTACCGGAAAAAGACAAACGTGATGAGGCAGAGCAGGGCAAACATGGCAATCGTAATGGCGATCTCCAGGTTTCCGGCCTTTGCGGCAAAGTTCATGGTGGTGGCGATGGTGCCGGGGCCGGCCAGGACCGGCATGGCAAGCGGCGAGATGGAGATGTCCACATCGCTCTCATCATCGCTGTTCTGGATTTTGGAGGTTTTGCCCTGAAGCATCTGGTAGCCGACCTGAAAAACCAGCAGCCCGCCTGTAATCCGCAGGGCGGGCATCGATATCCCGAAGAGGTGGAAGAGCGCTTTGCCGAGCAGGGCGAAGGTGAGGACAATGCCGAACGACATCAGCAGGGCGCGGCGGGCAATGGCCATGCGCTCGCTTTGGTCCATGCCGGAGGTCAGGCCGATAAAGGCGCCGGTGTTGGCAATGGGGTTCATGATGGCAAAATAGCCGAGGAAAACCGTAATCATGTGTTCAAGTAATGTGTGCATGAGGAGGTACTTATCATTTGCCCCGCGGGACATCGAAGATGTTTTGACGGGATTTGAAGGTTCCGCGGCGCAGGACGGGCCGGTTTTCGGGCCGTTCTGTGCCCGAAGGCTCCCTGTTTTCCGCCGGAATACAGCGCTGAAAATGCGTTTCGGGCTCGCGTGCAGCGGGTTGCGGAAATGCCCTTATTGGAGCGCTATTGAGACAGGAAAATCTTTGAACCGCGATCGCAATAAGGTACTCTCACCTTGCAACGCGAGCGTATTGCCCAACAGCGGAAAAGCTCGCAGATTGAATAACCTAACAGGAAAGGAAATGATGGTAATGAATACATCAAAACTGACTAATCCCGCCTCTCCCAGTGCTAACGAATCCGGCATTCCGGTTAAGATTCAATTTCGCCACATGGCCGAGTCCAAAAGGGTAACCTGGCTGGTTAATCAAATGATGCAGAAATTCACCAAGTTTCCCATACCCGGCGCCGCGGCCCAGGTAACCGTCGATGAAACCCACCACAAAGAGAAGAGCGGTGTGTTCCAGGTTAAGATGAAACTGACGGTGCCCGGCGAAAAGCTGTATACCGCGCAGAGCTCGGAGCAAACCGGCATGCATGACGGGGTCTACAGTGCGCTCGCCGATGTTTTCGACAGCGTGGAGCGCCAGCTGATCCGCCGGCATGAAAAGCGGTCGCGCCGCGGGCGGGTGCGGGCAAAAGCCGCCTAAAGCCATTCTCCTGGTTAATTAACAAGGTCCTCTCCGGTAGTTCGGAGGGGACTTTTTTTATTTCTGTGTGCTGCAGTACATCTGCACCGCGGGGCTGCTGGGTGTGACAGTGTGACACTAGGTGTGACAGAAGGATTGGGCAGGGTGGGACATGTGGCGCACTCTGCCCGATTGGCCGGATGGGGTTGTTTCTTGGCTGCGATTTTTTAACTCTCCTGTATTCAGTGGATTATAAATCATATCTTGCGGATTACGTCCGCTGGCACGGTTCGTGTTTATAGGGCTGCGTCACAACGAATGACATGAATTTAGTTGAAGGAGACAAAAAATGAGCACAGCAGGATCTAAAGTATTGGGTATCGACCTGGGTACCACCAACTCGTGCATGGCGGTGATGGAAGGCGGCGAGCCGACTGTCATTCCGAATGCAGAAGGCGGACGCACAACACCGTCTATCGTGGCTTTTGCCAAAGACGGCGAGCGCCTCGTAGGCACCGCGGCGAAACGCCAGGCGGTAACGAATCCGAAACACACCATCTTTTCCGTGAAGCGCTTCATGGGCCGTAAGTTCAGCGAAGTGG
>JBFHGU010000068.1:0-15564 GCA_041582935.1 Pontiella sp. | reverse complement strand
CAGTTCGGCGTTTACATCGAAGAAGAAGGCCTGGCGCTGCGCGGCACCTTCATCATCGACCCCGACGGCGTACTGAAGACCGCTGAAATCCACGACCTCGGCATCGGCCGTTCCGCTGCGGAAGCCCTGCGCAAACTCGAAGCCGCCAAATTCGTTCACGAACACGGCGATCAGGTCTGCCCGGCCAACTGGCAGCCCGGTTCCGAAACCCTGACTCCGGGCCTGGACCTCGTTGGAAAGATTTAACGGCCTCGCCGTTGTCGAAGGTCTAAAAGTCGAAAGTCACTGACTGCAGACAGGCCTTCGGCCCGATTCCCCCATAAACCACCCCCAAGCCCTCCCGCCCCGCTCCCCTCGGGGCGGGAGGCACCCCTCAAACCAAGGAGAGCCGGGTGCTCTCCTATTTTTTTCTGCAGTACCAGGAGAGAGCACATGTTAGAGCAAGCTGTTAAAGACCAACTTAAAGGCGTCTACGCCAACCTCACTTCAACCTACCGCCTGCTGGTTTCCGCCAAAGGCCACCCCGCCGGCGCGGAACTGCTGAACCTGCTCAACGATGTCGCCTCGACCTCCGATAAAATTTCCGTGGTTGAGCAGGATGCCGAAGGACTCCAGTTCCGGATCGAGCGCGACGGCGAAGTTTTGCCGATCACGATCCGCGGTATTCCCGGCGGCCATGAGTTTACAACGCTCATTCTTGCCATCCTTAATGCCGACGGCAAAGGCAAGCAGCCGGACGACGGAATCCAGAACCGCATCAAGGCGCTTAAAGGCCCAATCCATCTCGTCAGCTATGTCTCGACCTCGTGCGTCAACTGCCCGGATGTCGTCCAGGCGCTCAACCAGATGGCGCTGATTCACTCCGACTTCCGCCACGAAATGGTCGAAGGCACCCATTTCCAGAAGGAGATTGCCCAGCGTAAAATCCAAGGCGTACCGGCCGTTTTTGCCGACGACACGCTGATCCACGCCGGTAAAGCGGAACTCTCCGAACTGCTCGACAAACTGGAAGAACACTACGGCGCCGCCGAAGCGGACGCCGGTGAACTCAAAGAATACGATGTCGCCATTATCGGCGGCGGACCGGCCGGCGCCTCGGCGGCCATCTACACCGCCCGCAAGGGACTCAAAACCGCCATCATTGCGGAAAAGATCGGCGGACAGGTGAACGAAACCAAAGGCATTGAAAACCTGATTTCCATCCCCTACACCGAAGGCCCGCACCTGGCCCAAAGCCTCTTTGAACACATCAGCGAATATCCGATCGAGATCCTCGAACACCGCCGCGTCGAACATATTGAATACGGCGCCCGCAAAACGCTGCACATGAAAGGCGGCGAAGTGGTGACCACCGGTGCGCTCGTCCTGGCCACCGGCGCCAAATGGCGGCAGCTCGGCATTCCCGGCGAAAAGGAAAATATCGGCCGCGGCGTGGCCTTCTGCCCGCACTGCGACGGCCCGTTCTACAAAGATAAACCGGTCATCGTGGTCGGCGGCGGCAACTCCGGCGTCGAGGCGGCCATCGACCTGGCGGGGATCTGCTCGCAGGTAACGCTGCTGGAATATTCCGACCAGCTGAAAGCGGACAATGTGCTGGTCGACAAAGCCGAATCGCTGCCGAACGTAACCATCCACCGCAATGCGGCAGCGGCCCGGGTGCTCGACAACGGCGACAAGGTTTCCGGCCTGGAATATACGGACCGGATTTCAAATGAAACCAAGACGGTCCTGGCAGACGGCATCTTTGTGCAGATCGGCCTCAGCCCCAACACGGCTCCGTTCAAAGAGCTGGTCGAGATGAACCCGATGGGTGAAATTATCGTGGACGGCCGCTGCCGGACCGATAAAACCGGCATCTATGCCGCCGGCGATTTAACGACCGTCCCCTACAAACAGATCATCATCGCCATGGGCGAAGGCGCCAAAGCCGGTCTTAGCGCGTTTGAAGATTTTGCCCGCGGCAACATCGAACAGCTATAATTTTTCAGACCGGATAACAGGATGTACCTGATCGGGCTTATGTAGTTATCCTGTCAAAAAATTAAGAAGGAAGACGCATGTGGGATGAACGCTATTCAACCGATGAATTTGTCTATGGCACGGAACCGAATGACTTTCTCAAGGCCAACGCAGACCGACTGAAACCCGGCCGTGTACTCTGCCTGGCCGACGGCGAAGGCCGCAACGGCGTCTACCTGGCCAAGCTCGGCTTTGCGGTCACCTGCGTCGACCTCTCATCCGTGGCCCTCGAAAAATCCCGCCGGCTTGCGGCGGAAAACGGCGTTGAAATTACAACCGTTCATGCCGACCTTAACGACTATGTGATCGAGCCGGGCGCGTGGGACAGTATCGTTTCCATCTTCTGTAACCTGCCGGAACCCCTGCGCAAAAGGGTGCATTCCGCCGCGGCCGCAGGATTAACCGCCGGCGGCACACTGCTGCTCGAGGCCTACACGCCGAAGCAGCTCGATATGCCGGGCCGAGGCGGCCCGCCGACGGCCGGAATGATGTTTACGGCCGCCATGCTGAAAGCGGACTTCCCGGCACTGGACGTGATCCTGGCGCAGGAAACGGAGCGCAGCATCCAGGAGGGAATCATGCACAGCGGTCACTCGGCAGTGGTTCAGTTTATCGCCCGGAATTAGCGCAGCGGCCGGGCCGGCAGGGAGAAACCCGCGGCGCAGCATAAATCCGTAAAGGTACTCAGCAAAACGCTGCGTCCTTTGCGGTTTTTTTTTGCGTAGAACCTCTGCACGAATCGGCTTCAGCAGGCCGCATCAGCTGCCGCGCCCCACTCCCCCCTTCACCGGGCCCCCTAAAAGCGGCGGAAAAAATGATTTTTATATATGACTGACCAGTCAGTTTTGTATATTGCCTTCTATCAATCAGCGGCAAGGAGAACATTATGGCCATTAACACCATCAGCGGATGTATAGGATGCGGCATTTGCGTCAAGACCTGTCCAACCGATGTCATCCGCCTAAACTCGAAATCGGGAAAAGCGGAAATCAAATACCCGGAAGACTGCCAGATCTGCCACTTGTGCAGAATGTACTGTCCGGTGGATGCCATCACCATTACGCCGGAGAAAAGCATTCCGGTTGTTGTTTCCTGGGGTTAATGATGAAAAAGAATACCTTCAAACCGATTATCATCCCTGCCCTGCTGCTTTTTGCGGCCGTTCCGCTTTTACTCTACGCAATGGGCGGCTTTCCCCGGCGGTCCTGCCTGAAAGAGATCCTCTCCGTTGTAACGCTGATTGCCTTCAGTTTGATGTTCGGTCAGTTTTTCCTGGCACGGGCCATCCGGCTCTTCCTGCCGAACCTGAAGATGAGCTCCCTGGTGAAAGTGCACAAGGCGGCGGGCTATCTGTTCACAGCCATCCTCCTGCTTCACCCGTTTTTCATTGTCCTGCCCCGCTATTTTGAATCGGGCCAGGCTCCGATGGATGCGCTGGTGATTATGCTGACCAACTTCAAGAGCACCGGCATTATCTTCGGATACATCGCATACATCCTCATGCTCAGCCTTGGCCTGCTGTCGCTCTTCCGAAACAAACTGCCCCTAAAGTATACGCAGTGGCGGGTGATCCATGCCGTCCTCGCAGCGGCGTTTATGGTTTCGGCCCTGCTGCATGCGGTTGACCTGGGACGCCACATGGACCTGGCATTCTCCGTCTACCTCATCGGCGCGGCCGCCGCGGGCATCCTTCTTCTCCTTAAAGTTTACCTTCCAAAAGCGACTGCGAAACGAGGTCTCATCCATGAATAAAAAGCACCAGAAAAAAGGCGTCGGGCGCCGCGAATTCTTTGCATTAACCGGCACGGCGGCAGCCGGCCTTGCGGTCATGAATGCCATGGCCATGTCGGAAGCAAAAGAAAACAGCCCCGCCATCAATGCAGACCAGCTGAAATCCAAACCGAATGAATGCGATGTCCTGGTGATCGGCGGCGGCATGGCCGGACTCTTTGCCGCCGTGAAAGCACATGACGCCGGCAGCAAAGTCACGCTCGTCTGCAAAGGCGGCCTGGGAACATCCGGACAAACCCCGTTTGCAAAAGGATTCTTCAGTTACGATGCCGCCAGGGAATCTGCAAGCATTGATGAATTCGCCGCAACCGTCTCCAGATCAGCACAAGGCACCAATAACGACGCCTATACCCGCCAGGTGGCGGAGCACTCCAAAGCGCGCGAAGAGGAGCTCCGGCAATGGGGCTTCTTCAGCTCCCCAATCTGCGGAGGCGCCTTTAATAAACCGATCAAAGAACGGGATATCAACCTCATCGAACGGGTAACGATTACCCACCTGATCAAGGAGGATGGAAAAATCGCCGGCGCGGCGGGCTTTGACATCGACGAAGGAACCGTCCACTTTTTCAATGCCAAAAGCGTAATTCTGTGCACCGGCGCGGGCGGCTTTAAACCCAACGGATTCCCCATCGGCGACCTGACCCATGACGGCACGATCATGGCCTATAAAATCGGCGCCAAAGTGACCGGCAAGGAGTGGAACGACGGCCACCCCGCGCGCGCCGTTAATCCGGCTGCCTGCTTTGACGGCTGGGGCGATATGTTTGAACAGATCCCGAGTACGACCGGCGTGGAAATCCGGCACGACCTGGGGGTCGATTTAAACTATGCGGCCTATAAAACCGGCGGCCCCGTATCGATGGGCCCCGGCGGCGCCGCAGCGGTCAGCGGCGGCCCGGCGGTCCCCGCAGAATTCCAGCGGGCAAACGGCGGCCCGCCCGGGGGCGGCGACCGCAAAGGACCTCCGCCCGGCGGTAAAGGACCCGGCGGTAAAGGACCCGGCGGCCACGACGACGGCCCTCCCGGCATGAAAGGCGATTCCGTTGGCGGATCATCCGCCGGAATGTCGATCCATAAATCCGAAGGCCTGACGCCGATCAACGACAAATGTGAATCGACGATTCCCGGGCTCTTTGCCGCCGGCGATGCGCTCGGCTCACACATGGCCGGCGGCATCTATACCCAGATCGGCTCCTCGCTTGCCGGCTCCGCGGTGCAGGGCGCCATTGCCGGCGAAGCCGCCAGTGCGTACGCCGGGAAAACAGCCATGCCCGCCGTCAGTAAAAGCCGGCTGCAGGAAATTAAAGCCGAAATCGTTGCGCCCCTGAAACGCGAAAAGGGCTATTCCCCCGCCTGGGTGACCCACACGCTGCAGGGCATCATGATCCCCAACTTTGTCATCTACATCAAAAAGGAAAAAATGCTCCAGGCGGCCCTGGCCTATGTGGAAGAGCTGCGTGATCACCACCTTCCCATGCTGATTGCAAAAGACCTGCACGAACTCCGGCTCGCCCACGAAACCACCAACATGATTTATACCGCCGAGATGAAACTGCGGGCCTCGCTCATGAGAAAAGAGAGCCGCGGCAGCCACTACCGGCTGGACTATCCCGCAATGGATGAGGTCAACTGGAACGCCTGGATCAATATCTACCAGGGCGATGACGGCACCATGAAGCTGGAAAAACAGCCCTTTGGAACCTGGGCCGAAGCATAGAAAGAACCTCCTATGAGCCGCGAAAAAAAGAAGCTGGAAAAACGCGCCGCCATCCTGGAGGCGGCGCACGAGGAGCTTGCCCTGCACCGCTTCGACGAGGTGAAGCTCGACGATGTGGCCGCCCGCGCCGGCGTCGGTAAAGGAACACTGTACCTCTATTTCAAAAACAAGGAGGACCTCTTCCTGCAGCTGGCAGTCGACGGCATTGATGAGATGGCGGCCCGAATGAATGCAGCCTGCCGAATGGACGGCCCCTTCAAAGAACGCTTTTTCCTGAGCGCCTATGCCCTGGCCGATTTTTTCTGCCGGCATCACAGCCTCGTTCATATGATGCATCAAACCCTCTCGGGGCAGGTGATGGAGGAATTTAAAAGGCACCGCCATAAACTGGGAGAAGCCACTCGGCGTCTTCTCAAGCAGGGCATCGAAGAAGGCGCCCTGCGCGCAGACATCAGCCCGTCGGACCTGGACGCCGCACTCGCCGGCCCCCTGATTATGCGCAGCAACCTGCTGAAAGACGGAATACAGATTTCCGCCGAGGCCATTCTCAACGTTTTCTGGGACGGCGCAAAGGCACAATAAAGCACCCGAACGCCCCCCCTGCGGCACCGCACCATCGCGCACGTCACCGCACGCGGAAGCTGAAGCGTATTTAGACATAATACGTATATTGCAGTCCGTATTTTTTACCTAGCCTGTCACAGTATGTTCCAATATAAGAATCATTCTTATTTGGAGAATACAGCATGGTTTGGAAATGTACGGTTTGCGGATATATTCATGAAGGGACGGAAGCACCCGACCCCTGCCCGGTGTGCGCGGCACCGGCATCGCTTTTTGAGCAGGAAGTCGCCGCCGAAGCGCCGGTTTCCAAGCTCTGGAAATGCACGGTCTGCGGCTATGAACACGAAGGGCCCGAACCGCCCGAAAGCTGTCCGGTCTGCGGCGTACCCGCCTCCGAATTTTCTGAAGTAACGGCGCCTCCAGCCGCCGAAGCGCCCGCTGCTGCAGCCGCTGAAAAGCTGACCGTTTCCGAAGTGATGATTGAGACGATGGTCAACTGGGGCGTAACCCACGTCTTCGGCATGGTCGGCCACTCGAACCTCGGACTGGCCGACGCCGTCCGCAAGCAGTGCGAAGCCGGCAGGCTCAACTATATCGGCATCCGCCACGAAGGCGCGGCGGCTTTCGCCGCTTCGGCCTACGGCAAGCTCACCGGCAAACCGGCCGCCTGCCTGTCGATTGCCGGCCCCGGTGCAACCAACCTGCTGACCGGCCTCTGGGACGCGCGGATGGACCGCATTCCGATTCTCGCGCTCACCGGCCAGATTGATACACAGGTACTCGGTCCCGGCGCGTTTCAGGAAGTGGACCTGGCCTCAGCATTCTCCAGCGTTGCGTGCTGGAGCCAAACGGTACTCGAAACCAGCCGCCATGCCGAGCTCATGAACCTCGCACTGAAACATGCCGTACTCGAGCGCGACGTCGGCCACCTGATCTATCCCAACGAAGTACAGACCCTCCCCGCCCCGGAACAGACGGCCGGCTCACCGGGCGGCCGCCTTCCGGACCTCAGCATTTCGCCGCCGGCCGCTGCACTGGCCCAGGCGCAGGAACGCCTGAACAGCGCCGAGCGCCCGGCAATCATTGTCGGCCACGGTGCACGCTTCGAAATGGCGGCGGTGAAAAAGCTGGCCGAAGCGCTCAACTGCCCGGTCATTACCACCTTTAAAGGCAAAGGCCTGATCCGCGACGACGATCCGCTGGGATGCGGCGTGCTGGGCCGCAGCGGCACCCTTGTCTCTGCGCACTTTATGAACAGCGCCGACCTGCTGCTGGTTTTCGGCGCTTCATTCTCTGCGCATACCGGAATCACCCCCGATATCCCGACCATTCAGGTCGACCGCGATCCACTCACCCTCGGAAAATTCCATGCGGTGGATGTTCCGCTGCTCGGCGAAATCGGCATTACCGCGAACCTTCTTCTGCAGGGACTCGGCGAACCGGCCTGCCGGAACCGCCGCCATGAAATCGCCGAGAAAAAGGCAGAATGGAAAAACGAAAAAGCAGCCCGCGCAGCCAAAGACAACGGAAACGGCCTGAATGCCTCGACGGTCTTTGCCGAACTGAGTGAACTGATTCCCGAGAATGCCGTGATTGTCGTTGACGCGGGAAACAACACCTATTCTTTCGGGCGCTATTTTGAGAGCAAAGGCCAGCCGGTGCTGATGTCGGGTTATCTCGGCTCGATCGGCTTCGGCTATCCGGCCGCCATGGGTGCCTGGGCCGCGGCACCGGAGCGCCCGATTATTGCGCTCACGGGCGATGGCGGGTTCGGTCAGTATATGGGTGAAATCTGCACGGCCGTGAAGTACGGCATGAACATCACCCACATCCTGATCAACAATCAGGAGCTCGGCAAAATCAGCTCGGAGCAGCGTATGGCCGACATGCAGGTCTGGGAAACCGGCCTGCACAATCCGGACTTTGCCGCCTATGCCGAAATCTGCGGCGCTAAAGGAGCCCGAGTGGAGACGAAAGAGCAGATCGCCGAAGCCGTACATGCCGCGCTGGCTTATGACGGCCCGGCACTCGTAGAAATCCTATGCGATCCGGAGCTGATTTGACGGGACAGCAGACCGACCTTTTTACGACAGCTCCTTTTTACTCACGAGGCACACCGACGGCCTTATTAGGATCAAATCCTAAATAGGCATACAAATGAACAGGGTTTTACAGGGCGGGTCGATAACCCTTTAATAGAAGCCATTTGAGAAGAGGCATAATGACGACATACGTGTGTACTGTTTGCGGCTATGAACACAGCGGCAGCGATGAGCTTCCGGGCGATTTCACCTGCCCGGTCTGCGGCGCCGGCAAGGCCCTGTTCGACCAGAAACCGGCCGAGGGCGAACCGGTCGGCCACACAACGAACCTGCTGCCGAAGGAGGAAAAGACCCCTTCGGCCGACTACCTGGCCGACTGGGAACGGCCCGCCGATGAAACCGAGGGCTGGATGAAGGATATTCATGAGATGGCCGCCGGCGGCCGCTCCATCCACGAACCGATGCGCACTAAACTGCCGGTGGTTTCCTGGGACCATATCCTGATCAAAGGCGCGCAGCTCAACCCGATGCCGCTGGCGCACGATGCCGCGGTATCGCTGAAAACGGTCATCGGTAAAAACGCAGCCAAACCGATGGTGCTCGAGACACCGATCCTGATTTCGCATATGTCGTACGGCGCGCTGTCGAAAGAAGCCAAAACCGCTTTGGCCAAGGGCAGCGCTGCGGCCGGTGCGGGCATGTGCTCCGGCGAAGGCGGCATCCTGGCCGACAGCATCGGCTCAGCGCATAAATATATCTTTGAATACGTGCCGAACCGGTACAGCGTGACGGACGAAAACCTCAAAAAAGCCGACGCCATCGAAATCAAAATCGGCCAGTCAGCGAAACCCGGCATGGGCGGCCACCTGCCCGGCGATAAGGTCACCGACGAAATCGCTGCGGTCCGCGGCCGCAAAGCCGGCGAGGAAATCATCAGCCCGTCCACGTTCGATGACATCAAAACCGCCGATGACCTGAAAGCCAAGGTCGACTGGCTGCGCAAAACCTCGGGCGGCCGGCCGATCGGCATTAAACTGGCGGCGGGCAATATCGAAGACGACCTCGCCTTCGCCCTGACGGCCAAGCCCGACTTTATCACCTTCGACGGCCGCGCCGGCGCAACCGGCTCCGCCCCGAAATACATTAAAAACTCCACATCGGTCCCGACCATCTACGCACTCCATCGCGCGCGGAAGTATCTCGATTCGGTGAATTCGGACGCCGCGCTGATCATCACCGGCGGGTTCCGCGTATCGTCGGATATCGCCAAAGCACTGGCAATGGGGGCGGACGCCGTAGCCGTGGCCAGCGCCGCCATGATGGCGATCGGCTGCCAGCAGTACCGCATGTGCAATTCCGGAAAATGCCCGGTCGGCATTGCCACGCAGGACCCGGCGCTGCGTAAACGGTTCGATATTGACCGCTCCGCGCAGCGGCTCACCAACTACCTGAACGTCTGCAGCGAGGAGCTCCGGACCTTTGCCCGCATCACCGGCCGCGCGGATGTGCATGCGCTGCATACCGGAATCCTGATAACCACGGATTCTGAGATCTCGGAACATACGGATATTGAGCACGCCTGATGAAACACGCACCGCCCATCCAGATTGAGGAGAGGCTCGAGCAGCTCACGGCGGTGTGCCGTGCCCGCGGTATGCGCATGACGCACCAGCGGATGGAAATTTTCCGCGAGACGGCAGGCACCGGGGAACATCCCGACGCCGAAACCATTTTCCAGCGGGTGCGCAAACGGCTCCCGACCATTTCGCAGGATACGGTCTACCGCACGCTGGCCTCGCTCGAGGAGATGGGGCTGGTCAGCCGGGTTGATCCGGCCTGCGGGCGCGCCCGCTTCGATGCCAATACCGACCGGCATCACCATTTTGTCTGCACGCGGTGCGGCAGCATTACCGACATCTATTTGAAAAACGAACCGTCCCCGCCCGAGGGGATTGAAAATCTCGGCGACGTCGAGTCCCTGCACCTGCAGGTCCGCGGCATCTGCCTAAACTGTAAAAATAACTAACCAAGGAGTATCCAATGAAAAGCCTCAAAGGAACTGAAACCGAAAAGAACCTGATGAAATCGTTCGCCGGCGAATCGCAGGCACGCATGCGCTACACCTACTTTGCCAGCGCCGCAAAAAAAGAAGGCCTCGAACAGATTTCGGCCATGTTCGCTAAAACAGCGGACCAGGAAAAAGAACACGCCAAGCGTTTCTTCAAACAGCTTGAAGGCGGTATGTGCGAAATCACCGCCGGCTTCCCGGCCGGTGTGATCGGCACCACCGCTGAAAACCTGGAAGCCGCGGCCGGCGGCGAACACGAAGAGTGGACCGAACTCTATCCGGCATTCGCAGCAAAAGCCCGCGAAGAAGGCTTCGAAGCCGCCGCCGTGATCTGGGAAAAAATCTCCATCGCCGAAAAACAGCACGAAAAGCAGTACCGCGATCTGCTGGCCAACCTCGAAGCCGGCAAAGTCTTCAAGAAAGACGGCGTTGTGATCTGGCAGTGCCGCAACTGCGGTTACATTCACGAAGCCGCAGAAGCTCCGAAAATGTGCCCCGCGTGCGCGCACCCGCAGGCACACTTCGAAGTGCTGGGCGAAAACTACTAAGCAACGTGCGGCACGGGCATCTTGCCCGTGTTGCTCATGGGCAAGACGCCCATGCCGCACCGCAAAAGCCGGAAGTCTCTAAGGCAAGATCGCTTGACGAGACTTTCGGCTTTTTGCTTGATCAGATTTCCTGCCACTCCGTACGGGCCCGGAAGAGGTCGCTGCCGTCGGCCGTTATGCCGTGATGAATCGATGAGCCGTCCTGCCGTTCACAGACCGAAACCTCGCGGCCGTACACGGCCTCGGACAGGAAATTGACTTCCAAGGACTGTATGACGTGCGACTGATGAAACTCCAGCGGCAGGTTGTTCATGATCCACTCCACATAGCGGATATTGCTGACGTGTCCGTTCTGATCCAAATCACCGTAGTTCACCCGCATGGGCGTTCCGGCTTCGCAGCCGCAGGGTTTAAGCCGGGCGAGTTTGGCTTCGAAAACCTTCGGGCCGATCGGCAGGCCGCTGTTTGTCCACCAGGCCGGCGTGATGCGCACGCGCTTTTCAGAATCGATGATAAACCAGGCCGTGCTGGCCAGCAGGATGACCTCTCCGGCCGCATCGGTGAATTCAAAATCGCGGTAATAAAACAGGCGGTCGCGCCCCGACGGCCAGGTGCGCAGCAGCACCGCTTCGCCCCATTTCGGCAGGCGCAGGATTTCCAGCCGCATACGGGTCAGCACCCAGGCCATATGCTGCGCGGAAAGATGGGTATGGCCTAAACCGAAATGCTCGGCGTGCAGATAGGCCGCTTCCTGCATGAACCTGCAGAATACCGCTAAATGTGCGGTGCAGTTCGCGTCCACGTCGTACGAACGGATTTCGAAGTCAGCTTCCCAAATCTCTTTAGTCATTTTTTTACCACCCGCTGCGCTAGAGGACTCCGAGGCACAGAGGATTGTAAAAGCTCCGAGTCGCCGGGCTCGCTGTGGTGAAAAAACCGCATGCTAAATCGTCTTGGCCTGCATCTCGGCCGGCAGCGCCAGCTGATGGTGGTGGCAGATGGCAATGGCGAGCGCATCGGCGGCGTCTTCCTGCGGCGTATCCTTCAGGTTCAGCAGCCGCATGACCATTTGGGCAACCTGGGTCTTATCAGCTGTTCCGGTGCCCACCACGGAGGATTTGACCTTGCGCGGGGTGTGTTCCGTGATCGTCAGCTGCTGGACGGCGCAGGCGGCAATGGCGGCGCCGCGGGCCTGCCCCAGCGTCATGGCGGTTTTGGGGTTCTTGGCAAAAAAGGCGCCTTCAATCGCTGCGCAGTGCGGCCGGTGATCCTCAATCAGGTCGGAAATGGTTTTGTAGATATTTTCCAGGCATTCGGAATGCGGCAGCTTGGGTTTGTTATAAATCCGCCCGTAAGCCAGCGCGCGCATCTCCTGGCCGCGCGCTTCGATTACCCCCACGCCCGTCGAGCGCAGCGAGGTGTCAATTCCCAGAATCCTGATGATCTCTTTAGCCATTGGGACAGCATCCATAAAAATAAAAAAGGACGCGAACTAATTCGCGCCCGTTCAGGCAGGACACAGCGGCGCGGCCTATTGGCCGGCCAGGGTGAAGCTCGCCACCATATTGACCAGGTCGTCGACGGCGGCGCTGTTCGACTGCGAGAGGTTATAGTTGGCCGTGGCAATGTAGGCCATGCCGTTTTTCATGATGACTTTCATGTAGGAGGCACCGCCGCTGTAGGGATTGACGAAAAAGAGAAACGCGGTGCCGGAGGCGTAGTCGTAAGTCACCTGCGGATAGTCGGCGAGCAGGCCGAGGTTCATGAGCTGCTGCAGGCTTGCGGCCAAGTAGGTATTCAGGTCCATGCCCATGGCATTGTCGCGTGTAATATTGAGGTGGCTGCCGTCGGCGGTGTAGATGGAATTGATCGGCACCATGGGATTGACGAGGCCGGCGGCGCTGCCGGTGAACTGCCAGAGCTCAGGGTGGTTGACGGTCAGCACAAAACCGACCTCGCGGTTAATGAAGTTTTTTCCGCTGAAACCGGTCGCTGCGCTGCCCGGCAGGGTCTGTCCGAGCTGCTGGAAAAGATCCTGGTTCAGGCTGCCGGTGGTGAAGGCCACCTCGCGGCTGCCGGCCCGGTATTCGGTTGTCGGCTGGTCCACCTGTTCGAGGATCGGCTTATCGACGGAAAGCGAGAGCTTGCCCTTGGAGAGATCAATATCCACCTTGCGGCGGCCGCCCTCCCCGCTGTCCTTGAGCACCAGCACCATGCCGAATAGAGCCAGCAGTGCAAAGACCCCGAGGAACATCATGAAGCGGCGCGTTTTCTGGCGCTCCCGCTCGCGGACCATACCCAGGTTTTCCTGTTCGTGCTCCGGACTCGAATCCTTCATGCCGCCTCCCATGTCCCGGCCGCAGGCTCTTTGGGCAGCTTCGGTGCGCGCTCGTTAAAAGCCGGCGGCGATGCGCCGGTTTTATACTGCATTCCGGCGCGCAGGGCAAGGGACTTGGAACCGCGGCCCGGGCGGGCTCGGATTAACGCTGTGCTTCCAGCCAGCTCTCACAGGCGGCATACAGCGCAATGTCCCGGGCATACCAGCGCTCCAGATTCTCTTTGGCCTGATCCGATAAATCGGGCACTGCACTGTAGTCAAATGAATGGGCGCGCTTTTCATCCGTCGCCAGCTGCAGGTCGCCCATGGCCAGCCCCACATTCAGTTTGCCGACCAAAGCGGCGAAGTCGTTTTCAAACTGCTCCTGGCGGATAATCCACACCGGCGGGCGGTCCTCCAGGGTGAAGCCTGTATGCTCAAACCAATCGCTCTGGAAGGAATTCACGTGACCGATGCTGTTCATCGCCCAAAAGGCCTGCACCCCGGCCTCGCCTTTGGAGAACAGGGCTTCCGCCAGCTCGTTGGCATGTTCAAACCGGCCGAACGCTTTTTCCTCTGCCGGGGTCCACTCGTTGTAGAGCCGGGGCTGCCCCTTGCGGTAGCGGGAGTAGAAAGCCGACCGGAAGCGGCTGATCGGATTCCGCACGGAAAAGAAATAGGGCCGGCCTTCCGGCAGATCCTTCAGGTGCTGGCTGTGCTTATATTTCACAATCCGAATGACGGACTGCTTTTCGTTAATCTGGTTGGCCAGGTGCACGATCTGCGTGCCTGCATTTTTGCCGATGTGTAAAAACGAAAGCTCTTCACCCGCCGCGGCGGCTTCATCGGCCGCCTTGGATCTCAACCTGCTCATTCGGTCTTTCAGCTTTTTAATCATCTTTGGCCCCAAACTAACAGCCGGCAAACGGCTCTTCAGTCGGTACGGCGTTCACCCGGCAGTTTATCCGCGTAACGCCGCACCAGCGATACCGGATCCATTACTCCTGTTCGAGCTGCGCGGCGATCTCGTCGGAGATGTCGAAGTTCGAATAGACGTCCTGCACATCGTCGAGCGCCTCGAGCGCTTCGATAAAGCCCATAATCTTCCGGGCCTGGTCCACCTCGGTGACTTCCGTCACAAGATCCGGAATCATGGTGATTTCCGATTCAGCCATTTCGATGCCCGCTTTGGTAATCGCGTCGGAAACATTATCAAAATCATTCGGCTCGGTGATGACTTCAAACTGGTCGCCGTCGGTTTTGAGGTCTTCGGCACCGGCTTCGAGCGCGACATCCATCAGGGTATCTTCATCGGTCTGGTCTTTATCGATAAAGATCTGTCCTTTGCGCTGGAACATGCGGCTGACCGATCCCGGCGGTGCGAGCTCGGTGCCGGCCTTGGTGAAGGCGTGGCGCACTTCGGATGCCGAACGGTTTTTATTGTCGGTGAGCACTTTCACCACCACCGCAATACCGCCGGCGGCATAGCATTCGTAGGAACCCTCTTCCAGCGTACCGCCTTCGAGTTCGCCCGTGCCCTTTTTGATGGCACGCTCGATATTGTCCTTCGGCATGGAAACGCCCTTGGCTTTCTGCACCAGCGCCCGCAGCTGGATGTTGTCATCCACGTTACCGCCGCCGGCTGCCGCCGCCACGATGATCTCTTTGGCGATTTTACTGAAAATTTTGCCGCGCGCCGAATCAGCCGCCGCTTTCTTATGCTTAATGTTAGCCCATTTACTATGACCAGCCATGATTCAATTCTCCGTATTGTCTGCATGATGAGTGACAATTGAGGCGTGACTGATCTGCATCACGCCGCAAGGCTCACTCGTCACGAACCTATCCTATTTTAACCTGTGCAAAACCGCGCTTGCCGGAGCGGATAATCATACCGTCTTCCGGGGTAACCAGGGCGCGTTCGTCTGTCACTTTCTCGTCGTTAATCTTTACCGCGCCCTGTTTAATGAGGCGGCGCGCCTCGCCGTTGCTCTTGCAGAGCCCGGCCTGGACCATCAGGCTGAGCAGCCCGACTTCCTCAGCTGGAATCACCACTTCCGGAATATCGTCCGGCAGTTCCTTCTGCGCAAAGATGCGCGTAAATTCTTCGGAAGCGGCTTTGCCTTCGGCCTCGCCGATGAAGCGGGCCACGACGCCCTGCCCGAGCATATCCTTCACCGCGCGCGGGTGCAGTTCTCCGCTCCCGACCTTGGCTTTCGTGTCGGCCACCCGGTCGGCCGGCCAGCAGAGAATGTATTCAAAATATTTCCACATCAGGTCGTCCGGCACGCTCATGAGCTTGCCGTACATATCGCGCGGCGCTTCATCGACACCGACATAGTTGTTGAGCGATTTTGACATTTTATTCACCCCGTCGAGCCCTTCAATCAGCGGAAGCGTCATCACGCACTGCGGCTCCTGCCCCATCACCTTCTGCAGTTCACGGCCGAGCAGCAGGTTGAAGAGCTGGTCCGTACCGCCGAGCTCAAGATCGGCCT
>JBFHGU010000067.1:0-15919 GCA_041582935.1 Pontiella sp. | reverse complement strand
TCCGCCCGGCAAATGGCCGGTCGGAACCTCAAAGCAACCGGGCAGTCTTGAGTTGATTTAGCGAAGGATTTATATGCCGTACGATTGACATCCCCCATAGAAGGGCCGGTTTCCGGGAACGGATTTTAATGCTGCCGTTCCGATCTGTTGACCGAAGGCTTCGGCCTTTTCCAGGTCGGCGGCATCGGGGCGGCCTTTGGAGAGCGGCCGTTCGGGGATGGAGAAGGAGTGCTCTGCGAGAAATGCGCCGGCGGCGGCGGGCCGAAAGCCCTGCTCGCGGCATTGGTCGTAGAGTTCGATCAGTGCGTCGTCGTAGTGCCGGTTGCCGTACAGGACGACCGGAACCGCTGCGGCGCCGTTCCCGGCGATCGGCAGAAAGCGTTCGACAGCCAGCTGCGGCAGGCGGCCGGCATAGACCGGCATGCCGATGAGGACCAGGTCGTCCTGACTGTATTCCGGCAGGTCGGCCGGCGTTCCTAGCGTAAGGCTGGTTACGCTTCCAACGGTCCGTCCGGTGCCGCGGGCAATGGCTTCGAGCGTCCGTTTGGTGGTTGCGGTGGGCGAGAAGTAGATCAGGTGTATTTTGTGCGGCATTTTTCAGTCCTTGGAAGTTCTGGATAACGGAAGTTGAGCATATGCTTAAAACACGTACAGGCAAGCCCGTGTTTTGAAAACATGAGATCGCCCTGTTTTCGGGAAGCGGCGGAGCACCCTGTGTTTATTTCGTTCCGGTTTTATCGGCGACGAGGTAGTCGATGAAGGGCTGGGCGTGGGGGTGTGAGCCGATCGGGCTGATGTAGCTGGTGACGGTGGTGTTGGGCAGTTCGGGCAGGCCTTCTTTGATGACAGGCATGTCTTCGCGGATGGCGGTTTCGGGCAGGATGGTTACGCCGAGGCCGGCGGTGATGGCCGACTGCACGGCCACAAAGGAGTTGGCTTCGATAGACATCCGCCAGGGGCGGGAAATTTTGGTGAGCGCATCGAAGGCCAGTTTGCGGTAGAGGCAGCCGGGCGGCATCATGACCAGTTTCATGGGGACGGTGTTGTCGCCGGGTGCATCGCAGATGCCGGTCCAGACGAGCGGTTCATCCCACAGTACGGTGCCGTTATCGCCTTCGGGGCCGGCGATGACGAGATCGAGCTCCTTGCGGTCCATCATTTCGAGCAGCGGGGGGCCGAGGCCGAGCACGAGGCTGAGCTCGCAGTTGGGGTATTGTTCCTGAAACCCGGATACGACCGCTTCAAGGTGCTGCGGTGCGAGGTAATCGGCAAAGCCGACACGTAGTTTCTCTTTTTCATCCCAGGGGCTGACCGCAAAGGCGGCTTCGTCGGCCAGTTCAAGAATGCGGCGGGCATAGCTGAGAAAGGTTTCGCCGGCCTGGGTCAGCTGTACGGAGCGGCTGGTGCGTTCAAGCAGCTTGATGTTGAGCTGCTCCTCGAGTTTGGCGATCTGCACACTGACGGCCGACTGCGTGCGGTGCACCCGTTTGGCCGCTGCCGAAAAACCGCCCTCTTCCACCACGGCAATGAGTGAGCGCAGGGTGTTCAGATCGGTCTCCAGTTTGAATTTAGTTGAGGTCATATCGGCCGCTCATTCCTTTAATCAGATTTAAAATATAACCACGAAATACCCAAAACACACGAAACTATATTCAGTCCGCCTTTCCGTGTGTTTTGTGTATTTCGTGGTTTCTGAATCAAAGTTCTGTGTGTTTTTTCAGGGGTCAAAATCGCGTTTCCAACCATTGATGATGCCGGTTTTGCTGGAGAATTTCGATCTATCGTTTTTTTGAATAGGTGCCATGAAAAGAGGGAATTTCCCAAACTGCGGAACCGGGCGTACGCTGCTATCCATCAAGACAACCAATCAGCAGGAGAGTGATGATGAAAGCAATGGTTCTAAACAGTTACGGGGAAGACTCCGTTTTTGAAGCAGTGGAAGTGAATAAGCCGGAAGCGAAAGCCGGCGAGGTGCTGGTGAAGATTGCGGCATCGAGCGTGAACACGGTGGACACGATGATCCGTACTATGGGCGAGGCGCTGCCGCTGTCGCCCGTCACCCCGGCACTGCTGGGCATGGATTTTGCGGGCACGGTTGAAGCGGTCGGTGAAGGTGTTGAAGGCTATGCCGTCGGCGATGAAGTGTACGGCTGTGCCGGCGGGCTGGCGGACCTGCCGGGTACGCTGGCGGAATATATTGCGGCCGATGCCGACCTGATTGCACACAAACCGGTGAACCTTTCGATGAAGGAGGCGGCCGCGCTGCCGCTGGTGGGCATCACCGCGTATGAGGGGCTGACGCGTGCCGGTATTGCCGCCGGCCAGAAGGTGCTGGTGCACGGCGGCGCCGGCGGAGTCGGGCATATTGCGATCCAGCTCGCGAAGCACTTTGGAGCGGAAGTGTGGGCCACCGGCTCCGGCGGCAAGCTGCGCGTGATTGAAGGGCTCGGCGCCAAGGCGATTGATTATACAACGCAGGCGGTTGCGGACTATGTGGCCGAATATACCGGCGGAGCCGGATTCGATGTGGTGTTTGACTCGGTCGGCGGCGCGAACATGCTGAACTCGTTCGAGGCCGCGGCGCTGAACGGTCAGGTGGCGTCCACGGTGTCGCTGTGTGAGATTGATCTTTCGACGGCGCACTTTAAAGGGCTCTCGCTGCATGTGGTCTTCATGCTGATTCCGATGCTGCACCATTATAAGCGGGCGGCGCATGCCGGGATTCTCCGCGAGCTGGCACGAATTGCCGAAGCCGGTGAACTGAAGCCGATCCTCGATGAAAAAAGCTATTCGCTGGACCAGGCCGGAGAAGCACACGCCCGCCTCCAGAGCGGACAGGCCATCGGTAAAGTGGTCGTTGAAAACTAAATTTCTTAGACAGGATATACATGACCGGTACTAAGGAGAGTTCCTGATCATCCGGTTATCCTGTCAAAAAAGGAAAAGAGCAGCGCTATGAAAAAGATACTTATCACCGGATCAACCGATGGAATTGGACTCGAGACGGCGAGGATGCTTTCGAGGGCCGGGCATGAGGTGATGGTGCACGGCCGCAGTTCGGCCAAGGTTGAGGCCGTGAGCAGCGAACTGCACTGCGAGGGCTATACGGCTGACCTCTCCGATCTGGCCGAAGTCGAAGCGCTCGCCTCGGCGGTTGCTGAAAAACATGGTTCGCTTGATGTGCTGATCAATAATGCCGGTGTTTTTAAGGTTGCCGGTCCAATCCTTGGAAACGGTCAGGACGTGCGGTTTGTGGTGAACACGCTCGCGCCGTATCTGCTGACGCGGAAGCTGCTGCCGCGGCTTGGAAATTCCGGGCGGGTGGTCAACCTGTCGTCGGCCGCGCAGGCTCCGGTGAACCTGAAAGCGCTGGCCGGAAAGGTGCGGCTGGATGATATGGGCGCGTATGCGCAGAGCAAACTGGCGATCACGATGTGGACGATGGAGCTGGCGGCGGAGCTGGGCGGAAACGGCCCGGCGCTGCTTGCCGTGAATCCCGGTTCGCTGCTGGCGAGCAAGATGGTGAAGGAGGGCTTCGGCGTGGCGGGTTCGCCGCTGAGAATCGGCGCAGAAATTCTCTGCCGCGCGGCGCTGTCGGACGAGTTTGCCGATGCATCGGGACGTTATTACGACAACGATGCGAAGCGTTTTGCCGATCCGCATCCCGATGCGCTCAACCCCGCCGTCCGTAAAGAAGTCGTTCGCGTTATTGAGCAGCTTCTCAGCTGATAATTTCTCACGCAAAGTCGCTAAGGCGCAAAGTAACTGACGGAATAAATATCCTTTGCGTCTCTGCGTCTCTGCGTCTTGAGAGCGCGCGGCGAGCGGGCGAGAACAAAATTCTATGTGAGGTAAAATGGACTACGAAGGAAAAATTTACCGGCCGTGGATGGAGGCGAACAGCCTGCTGATCCAGACGACGGTCGGGTGCACGCACAATCAATGCACGTTTTGCGATATGTTCCGCGAAAAGAGGTTCCGCGTGAAACCGGTCGAACAGGTGTTTGCCGATATTGCAGAGGCGCGGAAATACTACCGCCGCGTCGGCGAGGTTTTTCTGATCGACGGCAACGTGCTGGCGCTTAAGACGGAAAAGCTGCTGCCGATTATCGAAAGGGTGAAGGAAACCTTTCCGGAGTGCGGCCGTATTTCGCTCTATGCCGGCTATAACGACCTGCGCCGTAAATCGGTGGACGAGCTGAAGCAGCTGAAGGCCGCCGGCCTGGACATGGCGTACGTCGGCCTGGAATCGGGCGATCCGGTAACGCTGGAAAATGTTAAGAAGGGCATGACGCCGGCGGAAGCCGTTGAAGGCGCGGCCCATGCAAAGGCGGCGGGAATCCGTGTGCTCGCTTCGTTCATTTTCGGTATCGGCGGCCGCGGCCGGTCGAAGGAGCACATTCGGGCCACGGTGGATCTGCTGAATATCATGCGGCCCGAAGAGATTGCACCGATGGCGCTGGCGGTTCAGCCGGGCACGGAGCTGGAGGCGGAAGTGCTGCGCGGCCAATTTGCGCTGCCGACGAAGCGCCAGGTGCTGGAGGAGGAAAAGTACCTTCTCGAAAACATGGCCGGCTTTGACTGCTTCTACTGGGGCGATCACGGCAATAACATCGTTTCGCTGAAAGGCCGGCTGCCGCAGGCTCGGGCGATGTTCCTGAAAAAACTGGATGAGACGATTAAGGTTTATCCGGAAGCGCGGGAAGATGTGCTGGAAACATTTGCCTGGTAACTGTTTTTCAACTGGAGAAGAGAGATGAACTATAAGAGTGTTATGACTGCTTTAACCCTTTCCGCCGCAGCCGCCGGGGCGGCTGCCGGACCGCGTGTGACCGTTACGAAGGCGGCGGACGTTGAGTGGACGCATTTGAATCCGAAGCGCGGCGATTTGGCGCCGAAGGCGGGAACGCTGTGGGGCGATCGGAATGGAACCGAGCCGACCGGTTTTCTGCTGAAGCCGCCGAGCGATTTTGAATCGCCGCCGCACATTCATAATGTTTCATACCGCGGGGTCGTAATCCGCGGGGTGATTCATAATGACGATCCGGCGGCTGCGGCGATGTGGATGCCGGCCGGGTCGTTCTGGACGCAGCCGAAGGGCGAGGTGCATATTACATCTGCGGCCGGATCGGATTCGCTGGCCTATATTGAGATTGAGCAGGGGCCCTATCTCGTTCTTCCCGAAGAGGAGGCGTTCGACAGCGGGGAACGGCCGGTCAATGTGGACTCATCCAATGTTGTGTGGCTGGATGCCGCGGATATTCGGTGGGTCGACCAGTCCGGAGCGCAGGCGGCGGTGCTGTGGAACGATGAACGCGGATTCCGCGGTTCATTCATTCGGCTGCCCGCCGGTTTTGAAGGAACGATCCGCAGCGGCGGTTCGAGCTTTCGTGCGGTGGTGATTCAGGGGACGCCGAAATACACGCAGTCGGGTGAAACCATGCTGCTGGAGCCCGGCAGCGGTATTGAAGCCGTCGGGGCTGCCGCACATGCCTTCGCCGCGGCCGAAGAAACCGTGCTGTATGTCCGCACCAACGGCGGGTATGCGCTGGTTCCGGAGTAAGCCGCTTAGAAGATGGAATAACAGGCGCAACGGGATTGAACTTGAAAAATAACCGATCCGGTAGATCCTGCTATGCTGTCAAAATGAACAGGAAAAGGAGTTTTGAGATGGATGCCATTGAAATGATCAAAACGCGGCGGAGTGTTCGGAAATTCAAGCCGGATGCAGTGGGCCGCGAAACGATGAAGGAAATTGTTGAGGCCGCGCGCTGGGCGCCGTCGTGGGCGAATACGCAGATTGCACGCTATACGCTGGTGGATGATCCGGATGTTATCAAGAAGCTGGCGGCGGAAGGGGTGAAGGGATTTTCCTATAACATGAAGACGCTGGAAAATGCGCCGGGCGTTTGTGTGCTGAGTCATGTGGTGGGCAAAAGCGGGCGGCTGGATCCCGAGAAGTTCGACATGGCGTTTGCCAACCCGGAAGCCTGGGAATCGTTCGATGCCGGGATTGCCTGCCAGACCTTCTGCCTGGCCGCGCATGCAAAAGGTGTCGGCACCACCATCTTCGGCGTGATCGACAAAGAGCGTATTCCTAAGCTGCTGAACCTGCCGGAAGGCGAAATGGTTTCGGCGCTGATTGTTTACGGCTGGCCGGACGAAGTGCCGAAGCCGACCCCGCGCCTCGAAACCGACGAAATCCTGCGTTTCGTCTAGCGGCTTCGCCGCCGTTAATAGTCAGAAGCTCGAAAGTCATGCGACTCGGGGCCCTGAGGCCTTGTGTCCCTAAACCCTACAATATGGAGAAGAAGAAATGGCATTAACCATTGTTGCAACAATCAAAGCGAAAGCAGCCCAAGTGGATCTCGTGAAAGCTGAACTGCTGAAGCTGCTCGAACAGACGCACGCCAACGACGAGGGCTGCATTAACTATAACCTGCATCAGGATAATGACGCGCCGGCGCTTTTTGTGGTGTATGAAAACTGGGAGAGCGCGGAGCTGCTGCAGCGGCATATTGATTCCGCCCACTTCCAGGCCTACGGCGCCGCCGTCGACGGGGCGGTCGAAGAGTTTACCGTGAACACGATGACGCAAATCGGCTGAGGCCGTTAAAGCGCCGGCTGCAGTCCCTTTCCGACTTCCAGTATTGAAGGCCCGGCTTCACGGCTTGACTGAAATACATATATGTAAATATATAGGCTTGCAGGTTCGGATATGTTTTTATTCTCTGAACAAAGGCAATAATGTTTCAGGAGCGTGCAGGTGAAAAAAATAATTTTTTATGAAAAGACGGGCTGCAAGGGGAATGCGCGGCAGAAAGCGATGCTGGAGTCGGCGGGGTACACCTTAGAGGTGCTTTCGATTCTGGACACGGACTGGGATCAGGATGAGCTGCGCACCTATTTCGAGGGGCGTCCGGTGGCGGACTGGTTTAATGAGAAGGCGCCGGCGGTGAAGCGCGGTGAGGTGGATCCAGCCTCTTTTTCGGCCGCGGATGCGCTGGAAATTATGCTGCGCGAACCGATCCTGATCCGCCGTCCGCTGATTGACCTGGACGGGCAGCGCGCCTGCGGTTTCGATGAACAGGTGCAGGCGATGCTGGGCATTCTGCAGCCGGCCGACGGCATGGAAGCCTGTCAGCGGACCGCCGATCGGTGCGAATAAAATGGATGGCGTCGGGGCAGGCGGTCCGCCTGCGGTACATAATACTGCCGCCTCGGCGGACCCGCGCAGAGCAAGGATAGAAAAATGACGACGGAAGAGATTAAAGCGCTGGAAAAAGAAGCGGCCAAGCTGAAGTTTATTGCAGGCAACAAGGCCAGCGAACTGCACGATTTGGTGGAAGACCGGCTGTGGACGGATTTCGAGGAAATCCCTGCCGTGGCGGAGGCGGCGTATAAGGCCTGCAAGGCGTGGAAAGATAAGCTCAACGAAGCAAACGCGGCGGCGGTTTAAGCGGGTTTGCACCGCCGGGCCCGATGATAGCGGGCCCGGTTTGGCCGGCGTGCCCTATTCCTGGTAGGCGCCGGCGGAGTAGGTCAGCTCATAGCTGTGCGAATAGATCTCGATCAGGTTGCCGAAGGGATCTTCGCAGTAGACCATGCGGTAGGGTTTTTCGCCGGGATAGTATTCGCGGACCGGCATGCGCTGTTTGCCGCCGTGGGCCACAATTTTTGCGGCGAGCCCTTCGACGTCGGGATCCTGCACGCAGAAGTGGAAGACGCCGGTTTTCCAGTATTCAAAGTTATTCTCGCGCTGCTCGGCATTGCGGAATTCAAAAATCTCCACGCCGATTTTGTCGCCGGTGGCCAGGTGGGCGATTTTAAAGCTGCCCCAGCCCTCGCCGAAGACGTCGTTGCACATGATGCCGATGGCGGAGTCGTCGGCTTTGATTTCGGTGGGCGGCATGATGACGTACCAGCCGAGTACGTTGGTATAAAAGTCGACGGCCTTTTCCAGGTCGGTTACGGAGAGGCCGATGTGGGAAAATGTTCTGGGGTAGGTCATGGTACTGGTCCTTTCGTTGTTTTCTGTGAGGGATGCTGAAGACAGATCGGATGCCGCCTGGGCGGCGGCGCTTCCCGCGATAAGCAGGCTTCCAATTACGGCATGTTTCATTAAAGTGTTCATTGATCTCTCCCGTTGGGTTGAGCGCTGTTATAGGCCAATATGAAAAGCGCGCAAGAGGGCACTTTTTGGTCCGGTACGCACCGAAAGGTCGGAATTGCCGTCAATCGCTCCGAAAGCGGGAAAAACTTTTTTGAAGGAAGGCGTGCGATGATCGAGTGGAACGGAAAAAAATACCATTGTCCGGTGGAAGTCTCCATGGATCTGCTCAGCGGCAAGTGGAAATGCCTGATGCTCTGGCACCTCAACGACGGTACCAAACGGTATTCGGAACTCGAGCGCGTCGTTCCCGGGGTCAGCCAGAAAATGCTCTCGCAGCAGCTGCGCGAACTCGAGAACGACGGACTGGTCAGCAAAACGGTCTATCCCGAAGTGCCGCCTCGCGTGGAATATGCCCTGACCGAGCTGGGTCAGAGCGCATTTCCGATCCTGAAATTAATGCACGAATGGGGGATCACCAAACTGGGCGTTCCGCCGAATACGGAACATTGACGAATCGGGAGTATACGATGAAGGTTATTGCGATTAACGGAAGTCCGCGCAAGCAGAGCAACACCCAGCTGCTGCTGGAGCGCGTCTGCAGGAGGCTGGAAAAACACGGCATCGAAACCGAGATCATCCGGATCGGCGGGCAGCCGCTGCGCGGCTGCCTGGCCTGCGGCAAGTGTTTTGAAAACCAGGACGGCACCTGCATCATCAAAAACGATATCATGAACGGCGTGATTGCCAAGATGGTGGAAGCCGACGGCATCCTGCTCGGATCGCCGACCTATTTTTCCGATGTCTCGACGGAGATGAAGGCGCTGATCGACCGGGCCGGCTATGTGACGCTCGCCAACGGGGAGCAGCTGCGGGGCAAGGTCGGCGCCGCGGTGGCGGCGGTGCGCCGCGCCGGCGCGCAGCACGTCATCAATTCGATGCACCATTTCTTTTCGATCCAGCAGATGCCGATTGCCACCTCGAGCTATTGGAACATGGGCTACGGCGCCGCCGCCGGCGAGGTGGAATACGATTCCGAGGGCATGCAGACGATGGATAACCTGGCTGAAAACATGGCGTGGCTGCTCAAGCTGATTGAGGCGGGAAAAGATACGGTTCCGCTGCCGGAAACCGACCGCTCGCAGCAGATGAATTTTATCCGCCTCGAAGCTGAAGGTTAATTTCACCACCGAGGACACGGAGAGTACAGCGGCCTTCAAAATAATCCTCTGTGCGCTCGGTGCTGCGTTCGTATGCTGGATCTGCAAACCATCCTGACTTTCTGCACGGCGTCGCTGCTGCTGGCGCTGGCGCCGGGGCCGGATAATATATTTGTGCTGACGCAGTCGGCGGTGCATGGAAAATCGGCCGGCATGGTGACCACGCTGGGCCTGCTGACGGGCGTGATGGTGCATACGTGTGCGGTGGCTTTCGGAGTCGCCGCCGTTTTCCAGACTTCGGAAACCGCCTTTGCCATCCTGAAATATATCGGGGCTGGCTATCTGTTTTTCCTGGCCTGGAAGAGCTTCCGTGCAGAAGGGCAGGCGATTGCGGGCGGCGGCGGGCGGATGCCGCTGCGGCGGCTTTATGTCCGCGGTATCATCATGAATGTGACGAATCCGAAGGTGGCGATATTCTTTTTGGCCCTCCTGCCGCAGTTTGCCGACCCGGAACGCGGGTCCATGTTTCTGCAGTTTCTACAGCTCGGCGGCCTGTTTATCCTTTCCGGCTCGGTGGTCTTCTTTGCGTTTTCGCTGCTCGCCGGTACGCTGGGACAATGGCTGAACCGGTCGCCGCGCGCGCAGTCGATGCTCAATAAAACCGCCGCGGCCGTCTTTATCGGCCTGGCGCTGAAACTTGCCGCGGCTGAATGATCACCGTCCCGATCCGGCGGCCGCATCGGCCGAGTTTTTCCGGGGTGCGGACGGACTTTCTGGGGGGCTGAAATTTGAATAGTATTTCTCTTGTCCCATATGGTCCGAAGGCCTATCTTCTTCCTTCTTTTGACGGACGTGTAGCTCAGTTGGTAGAGCAGCTGACTCTTAATCAGCGGGTCTGGGGTTCGAGCCCCCACGCGTCTACCATTCTCATGCTCCCGTTTCAGTCGATACTGGCGGGGGCTGTTTTTTTGTCTATGATGTGCGCATGAATTTCACACATATCATCTGGGACTGGAACGGCACGCTGTGGGACGATACGGAACTGTGCGTGGAGATCAATAACCACATGCTCGAGCGGCGCGGGCTGCCGCTGATTGACCGCGGCGTGTATACCGCAAAGCTCTGCTTTCCGGTCACGGATTATTACTGCCAGCTCGGCTTCGACTATGAGCAGGATCCCTACCACAAACTGGCGGAAGAGTTTATTGCTGAATATGCTGTCCGCCGTTTTGAGTGCGGTCTCCAGCCGGGGGCACGCGAACTGATTGCGGAATACCAGGCGCGGGGCATTTCGCAGGCGGTGCTCTCGGCCTATGAGCACCAGGCGCTGCTGGAGGCGACGGACTATTTTGAACTGACGCCGTTCTTTAACGATATCGTTGGACTCAGCGACATCTACGCCAACGGCAAGGTGGAAAACGGACTGAAGTATATGGACGGCCTGGGCATCGATCAAAGCGATGTACTTTTCATCGGCGATACGCTGCACGACCACGAAGTCGCCGAAGCCATGGGGGTGAACTGCGCGCTCGTGGCCCACGGCCACAACAGCCGCCCGCGGCTTGAAACCGCCGGCGTCCCCGTCTTTGGTTCGCTCGCTGATGTGCGCGAATATATTATGTAGAGACATTCTGGAGTGCGGAAAAATAATTTTGGAGTGCGCCGGCAACCAACAGGCGACGGCGCTTTAATCGTCGCTCGGCGTACCCGAAAGCGGTGTCGCGCTTCGCTTGCCCCCGCACTCCAGATTTGTTCTGCGCATGAAGAAAAAACGGATTCCCGCTTGCCAAATTAAAACATTTGGCTATTTTGCCAAATATCAGTGGAGGGACAACGCATGAATGCCAAAGAGAAAAATCTGTACGAAGCGAAGGCGAAGGTGCTGAAGGCGCTGGCGCATCCGACGCGGCTGTGGATGGCGGAGCAGCTGTCGGCCGGCGAAATGTGCGTGTGCGAGTTTGTGGATCAGGTCGAGGCTGACTTTTCGACGATCTCGAAGCACCTCTCGGTGCTGAAGCAGGCGGGCATTGTGCAGGATGAGAAGCGCGGCAAGCAGGTCTACTACACCATGCGGGTGCCGTGCGTCATGAACTTCATGAGCTGCGTCGAGGCCGTGATTGAAAACAACGCCAAGGCGCAGGCGGAACTGCTGAAATAATTTTTTGAACAATATTTGGCGAAAGGGTCAAATAACCAAAATCGGCGAAGGTGCCGGGGAGTAGAAGTATGTTAGGAATTTTCACCAAACTGGCGGACTGGATGACGTTTGATCTGTTCGGTATGGCACCGGACAGTCACCTGGCGGAAAGCATCCATTTCTTTATTGAGGATGTGACGAAGATTTATGCGCTGCTGCTGGTGCTGATCTATGTGATCGGTTTCCTGCGGGCGGGACTCAACACGGAAAAGATCCGGGTGCATCTCGAGGGCAAGCACCGCTTTATCGGCTACCTGCTGGCGGCCGCGTTCGGGGCGGTGACGCCGTTCTGCTCCTGCTCATCGATTCCGCTGTTCCTGGCCTTCACGCAGGCGCGCATTCCAATGGGCATCACGATGGCGTTCCTGGTGACCTCGCCGATGATTAACGAGGTGGCTGTGGTGCTGCTGGGCGGCACGCTCGGCGTGCCGTTTACAGCCGTCTACATTTCGCTCGACATCATCTCGGGCGTGCTGGCCGGCATGTTCTTCGATTTCATCAAGGCCGAGCGCCATCTCAAGCCGATTGAGCAGAAAGAGGTGAGTGCCGACATGAAAGAACGGCTGGCAAAAGCGGCGCAGTTTAAGCCGACCCGGCAGGATCGGCACCAGTATGCCGTGAATGAATTCAAGTCCGTCTTTTCCAAGATCTGGCTGTGGGTCATCATCGGCGTCGGCGCCGGTGCGGCGCTGCACGGCTTCGTGCCGGAAGCGGTCATCACCGACAATCTCGGCGACGGACAGTGGTGGAGCGTGCCCTCTGCCGTCCTGCTGGGCATTCCGCTCTACGCCAACGCCAGCGGCGTAATCCCGGCGGTTGAAAGCCTGCTGAATAAAGGCCTGCCCGTCGGTACCGCGCTGGCGTTCATGATGAGCGTCGTGGCGGCCAGCCTGCCGGAATTTATGCTGCTCAAGCAGGTGATGAAACCGCGCCTGCTGGTGATGTTTTTCCTGACGCTGCTCGTATTGTTCAGCACCGTGGGATGGATTTTTAACCTGATCTGGTAACTAAAGGAGATAACCATGAAAATTCAGATTCTGGGCACCGGATGCCCCAAATGCGAGAAAACCACCAAAGCCGTCAAAGAAGTCGTTGAAGAGCTCGGCATCGAGGCCGAAATCGAAAAGGTAACCGACCTCAACGAAATCATGACCTTCAATGTGATGAGCACCCCGGCGGTCGCCATCGACGGCGAGGTCAAGGTGGCCGGCCGCGTTCCCTCGGCGCGCGCCCTGAAAAAGCTGTTTAAATAAGGCCTGCGCACCGTGCAAAGCTTCCGAACCAAGCTGCCGGGCCGCCCGGCCCGGCCGTGCAGCGTTTTGTCTGCCGCCGTCCTGCTCCTCCTCAGCAGCGGTTCCGTCCGGGCGGCGAATGACGCCGCCCCCTGTCCGCTGACGCTCGAGCAGGCCGTCGCCGCGGCGCTGGCCCGCAGTCCGGAGGTTTCGGCCACGCGCTGGGATGCGGCCGCCGCCGCCGCGCAGACCGATGCGGCCCGCGCACAGCGCCTGCCGCAGGTCAAACTGAGCGGCAGCTATTCCTATGCAACCGAGGATCAGCGGCTGTTTCCGGCGGCCTATAACGGGGAAACCGGCGTGTTTGGTTCGGGCATTGCAGAGGGTGCCGTCGTGCTGACGCTGCCGCTCTACACCGGCGGAAAACTGTCGCATCAGACGGCCGCCGCGGAGCTGCTTCAGCAGGCGGCCGCCGGCGACCTGACGAGAACCCGCGAGATCGCGGCCTTTAACGTCACCAGCCTGTTTTACAGTTTGCTGGCCCAGAAAGAGGTGATCGCGTCTGTGGAATCGGCGATCACGGCCATGGAAGCGCAGCGCCGCAGCATCCAGGAACGGGTCGACCTCCAGAAGGCGGCGCAAGTCGATGTGCTGCGTGCGGACGTGCGGCTGGCCGAGCTGCGCGAACAGCGCACCCGGGAGATCAACACCCAAACCGTTCAGCAGTGGACGCTGGCCGCCCTGCTGGGTCTGGAGGACGGCCGCCGCCTGGCGCTGACCGGCAGTCTTGAGCTCGCCGAACCGCCGGACTGCCCGGATGCAGCAGGCTGTATGCAGACCGCCCTGCAGAACCGGCAGGACTATGCGGCCGCCGGGCAGCGCGCGGCCGCGGGTTCCGAAAGCGTCCGCTCTGCGCGGTCCGGATATCTGCCGTCCCTGTCGCTGGAGTCTTCATACGGCCTGAAATGGATGAGTGATGTCACGGACTCTTTCGACGGCGCAGACGATTCGCAGTGGGTCGGGCAGATCGGCCTGGCGGCCGAATGGCCGCTGTTTTCGGGCGGAGCGGCGCGGGCCGAGGTGCGCCGGCAGGCCGCCGTGCAGCAGGCCGCGCTGGAGCGGGAACGGCAGCTGCGGCTGCGCATCCGCACCGAAGTCGAAACCGCCCTCGCCGATGTTTCGTCGGCTGCCGAACGGGTTGAAACGACCGAAACCGCTGTCCAGGCGGCGCGCGAGAGCTTTCGGATTATTGAAGAAAAATATGAGCTGGGCAAAGGCGCGATGGTCGATGTGCTGACCGCACAGGCGGCATTGACGGCTGCGGAGACATCCTATGCCCGGGCGCGGGCGGACCTGGCGATTTCCGCCGCGCGCAGAAAACTGGCGGTTGGAGAAATTTTACCATGAACACGCGAATGGGATACTGGATGGGATGCCTGGCGGCCGCGCTGCTGACGGGGCTGGGCTCGGGCATGGTCGGTGTGTCGGGCGGTTCCTTCCTGGTGCCGCTGATGGTGGTCGCCTGCGGCATTCCCATGCCGCTGGCGGTGGGTACGTCGGCCTCGCTGATTACCGCTATTTCCCTGATGGGCTTTGCCGGGCACGCGGTGCACGGCGACTTCAACCCGGGGTGGGCGCTGCCGCTGGCGGCGGTCACCATTATCGGCGGCGCGCTGGGCGGCCGCCTGGCGCTGAAAGCCAACCCCAAACATTTGAAACAGCTGTTCGCCTACACCAACTGGATCGCGGCCGGCTTCATGATTTTCAACGCGCTGATAAGCGCTTCATAACAAGGAGAGCAAATGAAAACGAAACTTATACCGATTGTATTACTGGTTATTGCGGCAGCGGCTGTGGTGGGAATCAAGAATAAGAAGAGCGCGGGCCAGACCGCCGTAAGCTGCGAAAGCGGCATGTGCACACTGCCGATTCCGCAGGAAAAAATGATGCCGGAAGCGGCGGTGGCCGAGGCGGCAGCTGCACCGGCGGAGCAGTCGCGGCCGAAGCTGCTGGACCTGGGGGCCGGCAAGTGTATTCCGTGTAAAATGATGGCGCCGATCCTCGATGAAATGAAGGAAACCTTCGCCGGTCAGCTCGACGTGGAGTTTATTGATGTCTGGGAAAATCAGGCGGCCGGCGAGCAGTATGGCATCCGCATGATCCCGACGCAGATTTTCTTTGATGCGGACGGCAGGGAGTTGTTCCGCCATGAAGGCTTCTATGCCCGCGAGGATATGCTCGCGAAGTGGCAGGAGCTGGGGTACGGGCTGGCCGAAGCGCAGATCAACGAGTAGTGAATTTCGAATAACAAGGATTTCCTATGGAACAACTGTTTACGTCATTAACACATGCAGTGGAGAGTACGCCGCTGATTGCGCTGGGTGCCGCGCTGGTGTGGGGCATCCTGAGCATCCTGCTCAGCCCGTGCCACCTGGCCAGTATTCCGCTGATCGTCGGCTTTATTGATGAGCAGGGCCGCACCGCGCCGCGCCGGGCCTTCCTGATTGCCCTGCTGTTTGCGACGGGCATTCTGCTGACGATTGCCCTGATCGGGGGCATCACGGCGGCGGCCGGCCGAATGATGGGCGATGTCGGGCGCTACGGGAACTATTTCGTGGCGCTGATCTTTTTTGCGGTCGGGCTGCATCTGCTGGGCGTCATTCCGATGCCGGGCAGCGGGCCGGGGCAGGTGGGCATGAAGCGCAAAGGGCTGCTGGCCGCCTTCATTCTCGGGCTGGTCTTCGGCATTGCGCTCGGTCCCTGCACCTTTGCCTACATGGCCCCGATGCTCGGCGTGACCTTCAAGCTCGGTGCGGAACAGCCGCTCTATGCCGGCAGCCTGCTGCTGATGTACGGGATCGGCCACTGCGGCGTCATTGTCGCCGCCGGAACCTCCACGGGGCTGGTGCAGAAATACATGAACTGGAACGAGGCCTCCAAGGGCGCCGTCATTCTGAAAAAAGTCTGCGGCGTGCTGGTGCTCCTCGGCGGCCTCTACCTGATTTATACCGCGCCGTAGCAGCAGTCGGAAGACGGAGGTCAGCGGGTTTCAAAAACCGCATGCCTTTTTGGAATGTTATTCCGCGGCGGTGCCGCCGGCTGGTTCGTCCAGTCGGCGGGCATACGCTTGAAGCGCTTCATCGATTCCCAGATGAGCAAATTCATCCACGGGTTCAACGCCGATGGCGTTGAGTTTTGCAATCGGTCCATCCCCGATTCT
>JBFHGU010000066.1:0-16158 GCA_041582935.1 Pontiella sp. | reverse complement strand
GCCGGTGACGGCGAGGATTTCGCAGGCGAGCAGGCTGAGGATGATGCCGTCTTTGTCGGTGCTCCAGACCGTTCCGTCTTTGCGGAGGAAGGAGGCGCCGGCGGATTCTTCGCCGCCGAATCCGTAGGAGCCGTCGACGAGGCCGTTGACAAACCATTTAAAGCCGACCGGCACTTCTTTGAGTTCGCGGCCGAGGTCGGCCGCCACGCGGTCGATCATGGAGGAGGAGACGAGCGTCTTGCCGACGGCGGCGTCTTTGTTCCAGCCTTTGCGGTTGGCGTAGAGATAGTTGATGGCGACGGCGAGGTAGTGGTTGGGGTTCAGCAGGCCGGCGGATTTGGTGACGATGCCGTGGCGGTCGTAGTCCGGGTCGTTGCCGAAGGCGATGTCGAAGTCGTCTTTGAGTTCAATCAGGCTGGCCATGGCGTAGGGCGAGGAGCAGTCCATGCGGACCTTGCCGTCGGCGTCGACGGTCATGAAGCTGAAGGTGTAATCCACGGTGTCGTTGCGGATGGTGAGGTTGAGGCCGTATTTTTCAGCGATCGGCTTCCAGTAGCGCAGGCCGGAACCGCCCATGGCGTCGGCGCAGATTTTCAGGCCGGCCTTTTTGATGGCTTCCATGTCGATGACGTTTTCGAGGTCGTCGACGTAGGGGGTGATGAAGTCGTAGGCGACGGTAGTGTCGGCTTCGAGGGCTTCGGGATAGTAGAGGGATTCAACTTCGTCGTTCTGGTCGGCGAGCAGCTCGTTGGCGCGCTCGGCAATCCAGCCGGTGGCGTCGGTATCGGCCGGGCCGCCGTGGGGCGGGTTGTATTTAAAGCCGCCGTTGTCGGGCGGATTGTGCGACGGGGTGATGACGACGCCGTCGGCCAGGCCTTCGGTTTTTCCTTTGTTGTAGGCGAGGATCGCGTGGGAGATGACGGGGGTCGGGGTATAGCCGCCGTCTTTGTCGATCATGACGGTGACGCCGTTGGCGGCGAAGACTTCGAGTGCGGTTTTTTCGGCCGGAATGGAGAGGGCATGCGTGTCTTTGCCCATGAAGAGCGGGCCGGTGATGCCCTGGTCGGCGCGGTATTCGCAGATCGCCTGGGCGATGGCCATGATGTGGTCTTCGGTAAAACTGGTTTTCAGCGAGGTGCCGCGGTGGCCGGAGGTGCCGAAGGCGACCTTCTGGTCCGGGTTGGAAACATCGGGCTGGGTTTCATAGTAGAGGCTGATCAGCTCAGCAACGTCGGTGAGGTTTTCCTTCTTAACGGGTTTTCCTGCATCTGGGTGTAGGGCCATCATATCCTCCTGTAAAAAAGTTTATCTGTAACGGAAATACTTTTTTACCAAACATGCGCGAGGGTCCACAAATGAATTGTGAACCCGATGGCCTGCAAATGGGGGCTGCCTTACTTAATATAGGCGCGGGCGGCGGCCGGGATTTGATCAAAATGAATCTCAACGCCGCGCTGTGCCGCGGCTTCGGTGAGTAAAGCGCCGACTCTTTCCGGTGAGTCCGGATGCTCTTGTTTTATTCGGGCGGCGACTTCATCAAAGAAGCCGGCAAATTCGCCGGGTGAAATAATGAGCAGCAGCCGGGCCGGTTCTTCGCCTGCATTCCAGAAGCCGTGGAGGTGACCGCGCGGCAGGACCATGAGGGTCCCGGCCGGTGCGGCGATGGTTTTTTCCCGCTCAAGAAAATGAACGGTGCCTTCGAGGACATAAAAGCATTCATCCTCGCGGGTGTGCACATGGGGCGGCGCCCCGAAGGTTTTCGGCGGGACCGTCAGTTCGAGCACGGCGATGTTCGCAGCCATGTCGCGGGAGTGGGCCAGCTGTCTGGTCAGGTGGCCGGGAAACGGGACGGCCGGAACGGAGTCGGCGGGGACCGCCTTCGGGTCTTCGGCGGCCTGGGCCGCGCCAAGCAGGAATAGGACAGGAAGCATAACGAACGCACGCATGGGAGCTCCTTTCTGTTGGTTGACCGAAGCCTGAAGGCCGTCGGTGTGCGGTGCAATGGTTATTAAGAATAAATAAGCTGCGGCTGCGGTGTGGTTTTGAGGCGGCGGGTTATAATATTGAGTCCAAATAATAGTGGTGGGGAAAAGCGGGCATGCTAACCTCTGTCACAGGTTTTGGAAGCGGCATGCAGGCATGCCTGAGGTGGTTGGGAATTCCGGGAAGCGGAACTAAAGAAGGAGGTAGGGGATGAGTGATTTTAATGAAGTCAGGCCGCCGAAGAGCGTGCGGAACCTGGCGCTGCTGTCGTCGCTGCCGGTGCTGATCGGCGGCGGGTTGTTTGCGCTGTTTGTCTTTGTCTGGTTTTTCTGCCGGATTGAGCCGGGGGCGGGGCAGATTGCGGTGCTGATCCGTAAGACCGGCGACAACCTGCCGCCCGGCCAGGTGATTGCGCTGGAACCGGGGCAGAAGGGGATTCAGCGCGAAGTGCTGCCGGAAGGGCGCTATTTCCGGAATCCGTACACCTGGAGCTGGCGGGTGCATAAAATCCTCGACGTGCCCGCCGGAAAACTCGGCGTGATGACCCGGCTTTACGGCAAAGACCTGCCGGGCGGGCGCATCCTGGCCGGCGACGGCGAAAAGGGGATCGTTGAGGAAATTCTGCGCCCCGGTAAATACCGCATCAATCCCTATGCCTATAAGGTGCATACATTCGATGCCATCAACATCAGCCCCGGCCACGTGGGGGTGGTCACCGAGCTGACGGGCAGCGATGTGCTCAACAACGATCTGGCCGCAGAAAAGCGGAACACCTTTATGGTGGGAGCGGGGCAGAAGGGGGTTGCCGGCGTGCTGCTGCCGCCGGGCACGCATTACCTGAACCCCTACATGTATAACTCCGTGGAAGTGAACCTGCAGAGCCAGCGGTTCGATATGTCGGACGACGATGTAATCAGCTTCCTTACGCTCGACGGCTTCACGGTGACGGTCGAAGGCTACATTGAATTCGGCATACAGCGCGAGGAGGCCGCCCTGCTGACGCACCGCGTGGGCGATATGGATGACATCATCAAAAAACTGATTCTGCCGCGGGCCCGCGGGTTCAGCCGGATCGAAGGCAGCAAGCATCCGGCGGTCAATTTTATCGTGGGTGAAACGCGCCAGAAATTCCAGAACGACCTGGAAGAGCACCTGCGCTCGAAATCGAAGGACTGGGGCGTCGATATTAAAGCCGTCGGCGTTCGTAAAGTGATTGTGCCCGATGAGATCGCCTCCATCAACCGCGACCGCGAGCTGGCGGTGCAGGAGGCGGCGAAATATGAGCAGCAGATCATCCAGGCCAAATCCAAGGCGGAGCTGACCAAGCAGGAGATGCTGGCCATCCAGAACCGTGAAAAAGTGGAGGCCGACACCAAGCGCATCCGCGCGGTGATCGATGCCCAGCAGGATCAGAGCGTCCGCCTGATTGCCGCCCAGAAGGAACTGGATGTGGCACAGGTTGAATATGAGGCCGCCCTGTTCCAGGCCGAGGCCATCCTGCTGACCGCCGACGGCGAGAAAGATGCCATTACGGCCCGGAACGAGGCCGAGGCCTCGATTATGAAAAACCGGGTGGCCGCCTTTGGTTCGGGCGACGGATTTGCGCAGTACACGCTCTACGAAAGGCTCGCGCCGAATATTCTCTCGGTGCTGAGTTCCGATTCAAAAGAGGGGCTCGGTGCGATCTTCAGCACATATGCTCCGACGAAGGGAGGTGCGGAATGAAGATTTCAGCAAAGGTTATAGCCGGGGCCGCGGCATCGGCCGCTTTCATTGCAGGCGGTTTGGCGGTGATGTTTGTCTGGGGGTTCTGCCGTTTCTACGTGGGGCCGAATCAAATGGCGATCATTACAGCCAAAGTGGGCGCGCCGCTGGGCGAGGGGCAGATTCTCGCACAGGAGGGCCAGAAGGGTATTCGGGAGGAGCCGCTGGGCGAAGGGCGCCATTTCCGCTTTCCGCTCTTTTACGAGTGGGACATTGTCGACGTCACCATCATCGATCCCGGCAAAGTCGGCATTGTGACCTCCAAGATCGGTGAAAAACTGCCGACCGGCGAGTTTATTGCCGAGCGCGGGCAGAAGGGAATCTGGCGCGATGTGCTCGGCCCCGGAAAATACCGCATGAATCCGCACGGCTACAACATCGAGATCGTCGACGCCATCAGTATTCCGATCGGCTATGCGGGGGTCATTACGTCCCGTTCGGGCGAGCAGGCGCCTTCGGGGCAGTTTGCCGACGCACGGCAGAAAGGCGTCCGCAAGGATGTGCTTCAGCCGGGGCTCTATTATGTCAATCCGCATGCCTATAAAGTGGATGTGCTCGAAGTCGGCATCAACCAGGTTTCGCTGCTCGGCCAAAGCGGCAGCAAGGTGGTTACCAAAGCGCGCCAGCTGGGCCAGAGCCAGGCCCTTAATGTGCTGCAGAGCAATATGCTTGAGAAGCAGGAGGCCAAGCGCGCGGACTACTTCAGCCAGCGCAGGATTTCCAGCTTCCAGAAAACAAACCGCGGCCGGGAGGTTGATTTCGAGGCCGGAAGGCGCGTCAGGCAGGTGGCGCCGGCTGCGCTTGACGAAGGCGAAATCAACCTGGCCGAGCTGGTCAGTTTTCCCTCGCGCGACGGGTTTGAAATCAGCCTCGATATGACCGTTGAGTTTGAACTCGACCCGGGCGATATTGCCGGCATCTACCGCCGCTACGGCGACCTGCCGGCCGTGGTGGATAAAATCATTATGCCGCAGATCACCTCGATCTCCCGGAACAAGGGGTCGGAATACCGGGCCAAGGACTTTATCGTCGGCGAAGGGCGCGAAAAATTCCAGCAAGACCTGAACGATTCGCTGGCGCAGGAGCTGCGGGTGAAGGATATCCGGGTCTACAACGCCCTCATCCGTCACGTCGAAGTGCCGGGCGAGATCCGTGCGCCGATCCAGCAGGCGAGTATTGCTGTCGAGCAGGACCTCACCAATAAAGAGCGCCAGAATACCGCGCGCAAAGAGGCGCAGCTCAATACCGAGCTCTCCCTGATCAAGCAGCGCGGGGAACAGGTGCAGCAGGAAACCGAAAAGCTCAAAGCCGAGATTGCCGCCGATCTCCAGAAGCAGGTGGCCACCATTCAGGCCGGAACGCTGAAAAAGGAGGCCGAAATCCGCAAGGCCACCGCGGCGATCAATGCCGACAAGGTGCGCGTGCTCGGCCAGGCCAATGCCTCCGCGCTGGAAAAAGTCGACGGCGAAAAGGCCAAGGGCCTGCAGCTGAAAACCGCGGCCTTCGGCGATTCGGCAGCCTATTCCAAATGGATCTTTGCGGAAAGCCTGAATCCCGGTATGAAACTGAACATCATCCATGCCGGGGAGGGCACCCTCTGGACGGACCTGGAGAAAACCGGCTTTGCGGAGCTCGGCGGTGCCCAGCAATTTAAGCAGGGCGGCCGGTAGGCCGCCGCAATCGTTTACATTAAAAACAAAACCAAGGAGAGAAAAACTATGGCATCAGCAGCAGCGCGTCATATTCTGGTGGCATCCGAAGCGGACTGCCTTACCCTGAAAAAGCAGATTGAAGAAGGAGCCTCTTTTGCCGAGCTGGCAAAACAGCATTCCAAATGCCCGTCCGGCGCCGACGGCGGCGCACTCGGCACCTTCGGCCCCGGCCAGATGGTGAAGGAATTCGATGAAGTCGTCTTCAGCGCACCGGTCGGCGAAGTCCAGGGTCCGGTTAAAACCCAGTTCGGCTACCACCTCGTGGAAGTCACTATGCGCAACGACTAGGACTCCTTCGGCCCAATGGATGCCCCGCGGTTTGTGCGGGGCGATTCCTTAAATCAAGCACATGGGAGAGCGTTATGGCCTCAGTCGCGGCTCGTCATATTTTAGTGGTAACGGAAAAGAAATGCCTCGATCTTAAAAAGAAGATTGATAAGGGCGTGCCTTTCGCGAAAATGGCGAAGGCGCACTCGACCTGCCCGTCGGGTAAGAAGGGCGGTGCTCTCGGTAAGTTTAAGCCCGGTCAGATGGTCAAGGAATTCGATGCGGTCGTTTTCAGCGCACCGATCGGCGTGGTGCAGGGTCCGGTAAAAACCGAGTTCGGCTACCACCTCGTGGAAGTCACTGCGCGGACCGACTAAACAAGAGCACTGCCGCGGACGAACACGGATTTTCACGGATAACCTCCGGTGAGAATCCGTGTTTTTTTAATTTTTGGCCGGCGGGACGAGGCCGAACTTTGCGTAGGCGCGGTCGGTGGCGATGCGGCCCTGGGCGGTGCGCTGGAGATAGCCTTCCTGAATCAGGTAGGGCTCATAAACCTCTTCAATCGTGTCAGATTCTTCGCCGACCGAGACCGACATCGAATTAATGCCGACCGGGCCGCCGCCGAATTTTTCGATGATGCAGCTGAGGATGCGTTTGTCCATCTCCTCCAGGCCGTCGCCGTCGATGTCCAAAAGGTTCAGCGCCTGGTCGGCGAGGTCGGCGGTAATGATGTTGTCGGCCTTCACCTGGGCATAGTCGCGTGCGCGGCGCAGCAGGTTGTTGGCGATACGCGGCGTGCCGCGCGAGCGCGTGGCGATTTCCAGCGCGCCGCCTTCTTCGATCTCCACACCGAGAATCCGGGCGGAGCGTTTGACGATTGTGGAGAGCGTCAGCGCGTCATAGTAGTCGAGCCGGTTTACGAGGCCGAAGCGCGAGCGCATCGGCGCGGAAAGCATGCCGGCGCGGGTGGTGGCGCCGATGAGCGTGAAGGGCTGAATGTTCAGGCGCACCGAGCGCGCGTTCGGCCCTTGGTCGATCACGATATCGATCACAAAATCCTCCATGGCGGAGTAGAGGTATTCCTCAACGGCGCGCTGCATGCGGTGGATCTCGTCGATGAACAGCACATCGCCGCGCTCGAGGCTGGTGAGCAGGCCGGCGAGGTCGGACGGTTTATCGATTACCGGTCCGGAGGTGCATTTAATGTTCACATCCATCGCCTCGGCGAGGATGTAGGAGAGGGTGGTTTTGCCCAGGCCGGGCGGTCCGGAGAGCAGGACGTGGTCGAGCACGTCTTCGCGCTGGCGGGCGGCCTGTACAAACAGTTCGAGGCGCTCGCGGATTTTGTCCTGCCCTGTAAAATCCTCAAAGCGCGACGGCCGCAGCTTCTGCTCAAGTTCCTGATCCGGTGTGATGATTTCGTTATTCATGGTTCTATGGACGGTAGCTTTTATTTCAGACCGGATGACAGGATATACTGGATTCAAATCCGGATCATCCCGTTATCCTGGCAAAAACCTATCTCGTCAGGGCGAGGCGGATGAGGTCTTCGACGGTCATTTCGGGCGTGAGTTTTTTGGCGGCGTTTTTGATCAGCTTGGCGGCATCGTCGGGTTTTTGTCCGAGGGCGGTGAGGGCGAGGGCCGCATCGCGCAGGCGGTGGTCGCCGCCGGCGGCTTCGGCCGGGGCAAAGGCATCGAGCTGTTCGCCGGAGTCGAACTTATCGCGCAGCTCCATCACAATGCGTTCGGCGGTTTTTTTGCCGATGCCGGAAATGGAGGAGATCATTTTGGTGTCGCCGTTGATCAGTGCGTTTTTGAGTTCGCGCACCGGCAGGCCGGAGAGGGCGGAGATGGCGAGTTTGGGGCCGACGCCGCTGATGGTCAGCAGTTTCAGGAACATATCGCGCTCCGCTTCGTTGCAGAAGCCGAACAGTTTCTGGTCGGCATCGGTGATGTGGTGGTGGGTCAGGACGCGGCAGCGTTCGCCTTCGAGCGGCAGGCCGTCGTAACTGCTGAGCGGAATGAAAACCTCGTAGCCGACGCCCTGAACATTCATGACGATGCGGCCGAGCTGCTTGGTGTCGAGTGTGCCTTCAAGAAACGTAATCATGGCGCGGATGCTGCCGAAATGCCCGGGCGAAATACAGCCCTTTCGCGCATTCCTTCATGCGGGCGGAAAAAATGTAAGGGCGGCGCGGCTTGAACGTAATAGAACCATAATGGTCATAATTACAAATCAACCGGAAAGGGAGACCAACCATGAAGAAACGAACAAAATTCGCCGCCGGGTGCAGTGCACTGATCCTGGCAGGTTTGACGACCGCACACGCCGCGGAAATTACCGTGGAGATCAATGAGCTCAAGGTGGAGGACACGGTCTATACACCATATTATACGGTGAGCACCGAGCGTGAGCATAATCCGGGCGCCGCCCAGAAGTGGGTCCGCCTCGGGGTCTACTTTACGACCAGCGGGGGCTGGATTGATGAGCTGGATGTGACGCAGATAGCGATGCTGGACTGCGGCGACCAGAGCTGCCTGGCGCTGGCCGAAACGGTTCATTACATCAACATCGAGCCCGGCGACCACGTGGTGTATGTTTATCTGCATCCGAGTTACGTGAAGCGCTATGATGTGGATGAATTCGATCTCGATACGGCCGCGGTGATCCGGATCGACGGCAGGACGGTCGCCGAAAAGGAGACGCACCGCCGTTTTGAGGAGGGGTGGTCCCAGGGCGATGTTGCGTCCTCTGCGCAGGGCTATCTGCTGAATCACGCGGAAACGCCGTTCTGGTTCATCAACTACGACTTTAAAGAAATCATTAAGCGGCAGGATTCGCCGGTCGAATAGGCCGGCGCGGGCGGCCCCCTCTGCGGGCCGCTTTTGCCGAAGGGTCTTCGGGGCCGGGCCGAGGCGCGCAGATACATCGGTATTTGTTATGTTGTTACGTTGCTTTTCAGCGGGAAAGCGATATCTTCGCGCCTCATTTTCATTTTTGGAGAAAAGCCCATGGCCCAGGAAATTAGAAATATTGCGATCATTGCGCATGTTGACCACGGCAAAACCACGCTGGTGGACGAGATCATTAAACAGGCGGAGCTATTTCGCGATAACGAGGAGATGGAGGACTGCCTGCTCGACAGCAACGACCTGGAGCGTGAGCGCGGTATTACCAGTCTCTCCAAAAACATCAGCGTCAACTACAAGGGCGTGAAGATTAACGTGATCGATACCCCCGGCCATAGCGATTTCGGCGGGCAGGTGGAACGCGTGCTGAACCTCGCCGACGGCGTGCTGCTGCTCGTCGATGCGGCGGAAGGGCCGATGCCGCAGACGCGCTTCGTGCTGGATAAGGCGCTGGAGCTGGACCTCAAACCGGTGGTGATCATTAATAAGATCGATAAGCCGGACGCGCGCCCGGACACCATTCACGACCTGGTGTTTGACCTGTTTGTTGAGCTCGATGCCAATGATGAACAGCTCGATTTTCCGATGCTGTACGCCAGCGGCCGCAGCGGCTGGGCGGATACTACGCTGGACGGCCCGCGCGATTCCATGCTGCCGCTGATGGATGCGATTCTTGAGCATATTCCGGCCCCGAAAAAGGTGGAAGGCCCGGTTCAGATGCAGGTCACTTCGATTGACTACAACGATTACGTCGGCCGTATCGGCGTCGGCCGCGTCTACCGCGGAACGCTCAACACCAAACAACCGCTGATGCACATCCGCCGCAGCGGCGACCAGGCCCAGACCCGTATTAAAAAACTCTTCACCTTTGAAGGCCTCGGCCGGAACGAAGTCGAAGAGGTCCAGTGCGGCGATCTCTGCGCTATCGTCGGCATTCCCGACATCGATATCGGCGACTGCATTACCGATTTTGAAACTCCCGAAGTACTGCCGCCGATCCACATCGATGAGCCCACGCTTTCGATGACGTTCAGCGTGAACGACTCGCCGTTCTACGGCCAGGACGGCCAGTTTGTCACCAGCCGCCACCTGCGCGAGCGCCTGCTGAAAGAGACCGAACGTGATGTGGCCCTGCGGGTTGAAGAGACCGGCGGCGATTCGTTCCGGGTCAGCGGCCGCGGTGTACTGCACCTCTCCATTCTGATTGAAACCATGCGCCGCGAAGGCTTTGAAATGTCGGTGGCGCAGCCGCAGGTGATTTACAAAGAGAAGCACGGCAAAAAAGAAGAGCCGATCGAGCTGCTGCACATTGATGTGCCGAATGAATACGCCGGTAAAGTGATCGAAGTGGCCGGAACGCGCAAAGGCGAGATGGTCGACATGGAACAGCACGGCCTGCGTAAAACCATCCGTTTTCACATTCCGACCCGCGGCCTGATCGGCCTGCGCTCTAAAATGCTCACGGCCTCCGCCGGTGAAGCCATTGTGACGCACCGCTTCCTTCAGTACGAACCGTTCAAAGGCGAGATCCAGCAGCGGCAGAACGGCGTGCTGATTTCGCAGGGCAAAGGCTCTGCGGTGGCCTTTGCGATCGACGGCCTGCAGCAGCGCGGCACTTTCTTCGTCAATCCGGGCGAAGAGTGTTATGAGGGCATGGTGGTGGCGGAGCACTGCCTCGATAACGACCTCGTCGTGAACCTGCAGAAAGCCAAGCAGCTCACCAACGTCCGTGCTTCCGGCACCGACCGCGCCATGAAAATTGCCCCGGCGCAGGTGAAAAGCCTGGAAGAGGCGCTCGAATACATCGATGCAACCGAGCTGGTGGAAATCACGCCGAACCACATCCGTATGCGTAAAAAGCTCCTGCTTGAACACGAGCGTAAAAAAGCCTCCCGCCAGAAAAACGCGTAAGCCGCCCGCCACGGATAAAACACGGATTTTCACGGATTGTTCGGTGTGAATCCGTGTTGTTCCGCGGTGGTATTCCACTCCTTCGTATACTTTAGAGCGGCGGGATAAAGGTTGATTTCTTTTTGTACGGTTCTATAATCTGCTTATTCCAATGGGGATATGGAGAGGGACATGGAAAAGAGAATTTACGTTGGCAACCTGAGTTATAATTCGACCGAAGAGGATGTCGAAGAACTCTTTAAACAGGCAGGTTCGGTGGAGTCCTGCCATCTGATGCTCGATAAATTCACGAGCCGTTCCCGCGGTTTTGCGTTTGTGGAGATGGCGACCGCGGAAGAGGCGAACCGGGCCGTGGAAATGTTTAATGATCAGAATTTCCAAGGCCGCGTGCTGCGGGTCAACATTGCCCGCCCGCGCGAAGAGCGCCCGCCCCGCCGCAACCAGAATGTCCATCGTCCAGGGCGGTAAGCCTTGGACAGGATTAACCGGGTTCTGCCGCGGTTAATCCTGCCGGGGAATTTTAGCCGCAGGTAATTCCCGACCAGAGAATCCAGGGTCCGCCGCAGCCGGCCTCCACGCTTTCCTTGTGGTATTTACCGCAGCCTCCCCATTTATTGATCGGCTCGCTGCCGTTTTCATTCATCGGGTCCTCTTCGGCGATGACGCTTTTGGCGATGATTGATTCCAGCAGGCGCGGCACGGGGTCGGACAGCTCAATATGGCCGCCCTGCGGACCGAGGAACAGTTTACCGGTGCGCTTGCCGTTTTTCACCTCTTCCAGGTATTCGGTGCCGGCGGTCAGGCCCATGCCTTTCGGATCCTCCATGCCGCCGTGGGCGTGCTCGGCAATAAAGCCGTCGCCGCACAGTTCCGCTAACTCATCCAGGGTTTTGTCACCGGCGGTAAAGTAGGTATTCGTCTGGCGCGGCATCAGCGGGCGTTTCCAGCTTTCGCGTTTGCCGTTCGACTGACGCGGCGACGGGCCGTTGATGTCGCCGACGATGGACGACATCAGGTCGTTCATCGGCGAAGACAGTTCGCCTTTATCGAGAATCACCTGCGGGCGGGCAATGAAACCTTCGTCGTCAAAAAAGTGCGTGCCGTTGACGCCGTAGGGGATTGTGCCCATGGCAAAGACGCCGGCGTTGTTGATGATCGAAGCCTGTTCGTTGCCGACTTTGATTTCCTTCTTTTTCAGGCCCGGCGCACAGCTGCGGCCGAGGCGGCAGGTATCGCCTTCCTGCGTATGGCCGAAGGCTTCGTGGGCAATCACGCCGGTCACATCGGGGCCGGTGATGATGCGGTAGCGGCCCGGCTTAATCCGTTCGGCATGTTCTACCTTGTCGGCGGTCTCCACCAGATTGGAAATCAGTGCATCATCAATGCCCGCGCCGGCTTCCGCGCCGGTCATGCCGCCGATGATATCGCGCACGTTTTTACCGGACGGCGTCACGGCATAAATATAGTAGAGGCTCGAAAAGAGCGTCTGCGACATCATCCGCGTGCGGTCGACAAACAGGCGGCTCTTCGCTTTGCGGCGGATCATGCAGCCGGCCGATGCCAGCTTGCCTGCGCCCTTTTCCATGATGGATTCTTTAATGGCTTTGGAGCGTGCGGCGGTTTCGGCCTTATTCATCGACTCCGAAACGGCAGGATCGTAGGCGCTGCCGAAATGCACAATCGTATCAGCCTGCGGCAGTTTGCCGTCGACCAGGATCTGCTCGCGGATCGGCGCGGCAAAGGAATCGATCGGCTCATCCGTCCAGGCCGGCGGCGTGTAGACCGGCGGATTTTCAAGCTGCTCACAATAGGCCAGCGCCTCGGCGCGCAGTGTTGATGCGGCGGAAACCAGGAACGCTTCGTCAAAATTATTGGAGGCGTATTCAAAGTTCCGGTGCCCGGCGAGGATACGCAGCACAATACCGCGGTCCATCGTCAGACCGCTCGCTTCGGTCTGGCTGACGTGGCTCTGGAACTGGTCGAGATCCTCCAGCACGGCAAAGGAATAGATTTTGTCTTCCGCACCGGATTCCATGGTCCGGACCAGCTTGGAGAGGACGGGGAAAAACGCGCGGAGTTCATCGGAAAGGGGATAGTATTTGTTACTCATAATAGACCTCAATTATTTGCCGGCAATGGAAACGCCTTTGGTGATGAGCATGGCATCGGGACCGCGGTAACCGCGCGGCGGGGCATAACTGCTTTTCGGTATATTGACCGTGCCGACGGTCGACGACAGGCGGCAGTCGGTGAAGTTTTCCTTCAGGCTTCCGGAGACCACGCCGCCTTTGACGAGCGTGACGTTTCCGTCGGCCGCAACGTGTTTGCCGAGTTTAATTTCGGAGCTCCAGGTCAGCTTCTGCGGGTCGATCAGCAGGGAGGAAAATTTGATGATTTCGGTATATTCGCGGCCCTGCAGATCCGCCGGGCCGAGCGTTCCCGGTTGTACGACGAGGTTTCCGCTGAGGCCGTTGGGCTCCAGGCCGAGGTATTGGCCGAAGCGGTTGCCGATGATGCGGTTTTTCACCGTGTTGTTTTCAATCAGGGTGCCGCCCTTGGCCGGCAGGCCGTCAATCGCGTAGCCCGATGAGAGCACCATGCGCGGGATCGCGGGGTCGAGGCTGAGTTCCAGCGGATCGCCGCCGCCCCCGCCGAACGTGCCGCCGATGTTCAGAAACGGCAGCTTGAGATATTCGTTCAGGCAGTTGAGCTGGCTCAGCAGGGCTTCGAGCATCTGTGAGAGGGCATTTTTTTCAATCAGGATTGACGCGCCGTCCTGCGTAGCCGGTTCCGCACTGTCGCCCAGCGTGGCAACCTGCAGCGCGCATTCTTCCACAAACCCTTTGACGTTCAGGTCCGCGACGGTGAGTGAGGTGGTATATTCATGGACCTCTTTATCGTTTTCCTGTCCGGCTTTCTCCATGGCGGCTTCGAGGTAGAGCTCGCTGAGCTCGGTTTCGTAGGCGAGGCCCTCGGAGTTGGTCTGGGCGCTGATGGAATAGTTGACAAACAGCTCGGCCGAGTTGAGGGCGCATCCGGCCGTTTCGGCAAAGGCCGCCGTAAACTGCGCCTCGATGTCCGCTGCGGCGCCTTCGGGATGATCCCGCACAACCGGATCGCAGGTTTCGACGGCGGCCGGTTCTGCCGCCGGCGGTTTGGCGAGGTCCCACTTTTTGTTCTGGCTGCAGCCGGCCAGCGATACCGCCTCGGCGAGCTGCGCGTCAATGGGAAGATAGGTAACCAGGTCGATCATGGAGGTGCCGACCATGCCTTCGGTTTTCGAAGGAATGTAGACCGAGAGTTTAAACGCGTCGCCGTCAACGCGCCGGCTTTGGTGGCAGTGCAGCGCGGTGCCGTCGGGCGATGAATAGAGCTTTTGGAGGCTGTGCGATTCCGTGGCGTTCAGGCTCCAGCCGGTCAGCGTGCCGGCCTCAACCGCGGTGTTCAGCGCGGCGGTGACTTCATCAATAAATATCTGATTCATAAATCCTCATGTTCCGTTGAATGGAGCCGAGGATAGATGAAAAGGCGGAGAAATCCGCAACTAATTGTGCCCTTTTTCACGTTGACGATTCTGCGGTGCGGCGGTAAATCATGCTTATAACTGACCGTACAGTCAGTAAAGAAAGGGTGCTGTGAGACCGCAGAAAGGAAAACAGAAGTTATATGATGCCGCTATGCGTCTATTTGCATCGCAGGGTTACTTTGCGACGACAGTCGAGCAGATCACGGTTGAGGCCGGAGTATCGAAGGGGCTGGTGTATAATTATTTTAAAAGTAAGGAAGAGCTGCTGGCTGGTCTGATTTCGGATACGACCGCGCGGATGGTATCGGTTGCGGGTACACTCGAGGCGGGGGAAACCATTGAAGCGTCATTGACCGGCTTCATTGATCGGTTCGTGATTTACCTGAAAGCAGAGAAGCCGTTTCTGAAACTGCAGCTGACCCTTATGTTGATGCCGGAGCTTCGGGAGGTTGTTGCGGAGCCGCAGAAAGCGCGTGCGGCGGCCCTGCTTCAAACGGTAACCGACTGGTTCCAGCGTGCCGGAATTCCTGAACCTAAAAAAAGAGCCCGGATGTTTGTGGCAATGATGGATGGCGTGGCCCTGCACTACCTTTCAACCTATGACCGGTATCCTTTGGCGGCCATGAAGCCGTATCTGAAGAACGCGGCGCTCGATTTATGCCTTTAAGAACGGAGAGAAAGACAATGTTGAAGATAGAGAAGATCGAATCGATTGAAGAACTGAGGGAACTCAAGCTGGCCTATCTGGGGCAGACCACAGCACCGCTGGACGGCATGTGGTTGAGCGGCTTTCTGCCGATGTCGGCGCATTACGGGTTTTATGAAGATGAAACGCTGCTGGGCTACTGCTGTGTTAATGAAGAGGGTTACCTGCTTCAGTTTTATGTTTCATCCGGGCAGAAAGCCTCGTCCTGCTTTGAGGCGGTCCTGGCTGAAGACTCTCCGGCGGGACAGATCCACGGTGCATTCGTGAGCACGGCGGAGCCGGGGTATTTGAGTCTCTGCCTGGATTATTTTCCGAAATTTGAGGTGAATGCGCTGATGTATCAACTGGAAGAGCGCAGGGCGGCGGAGCACGGTTTTGAGCTGGAGCTGGTGCAGGAAGGTCAGTTGGATGATCTGGTCCATTTTGCGCATCAGGCCATCGGCGCGCCGATCGAGTGGCTGTCCGGATATTTTGAAAACCTGATTCGCCGCGGAGAGCTATATTGCCTCCGCAAAGACGGCCGGGTTGTCGCGTCGGGCGAGTGTCGCGGCAATGATCTCTTTCAGGCCGAGTACGCGGATGTGGGCATGATCGTTGCTGAATCTGAACGCGGGAAAGGGATGGCTGCCCAAATGCTGAAAAAGCTTGTTGAGATTGCGGCCGCCCGGGGGCTGAAAGCCATTTGCTCCACCGAAAAGGGTAACATTGGAGCGCAGAAAGCGATCCGCCGTGCGGGCTTTGTTTCAAAAAACCGAATCGTTCAATTCAGCAAATAGCCGAATAAGCGGCGCGAAGAATGCGGTATAGGTGTCGTGCAGCAGGTGCGTTGCCGTGATCGATGCCACGTGCCCGCTTTTAAATTTTTTTTTCAAGGGCACTCATTTTTTATACCGCAGGGGACACGGAGGCACAGAGTATGGAAAGTTATCTGACTTACTCAGCGCCTCTGTGGTTAAAGGGTTTTAAGGCAGGAAGATTTCCGGTTCGCGGCGCTCGGAGAAGAGATCGCTGAGCTTCTGCGCTGCGCCGAGCACTTTTTCATGCGTCAGGGTGCGGGCATTTGCCGGGCAGACACGCAGGCAGGCCATGCACCAGATGCAGTTGTCGGGGTCGGCTTCGGCCGCGGTTTCGGTCAGCGTCATGCCCTGGGTCGGGCAGGCTTCAATGCACTTGCCGCAGCGGGTGCAGGTTTCGGTATCGACCGATGTGGCGGAGCCGGACAGTTCCGGTGCGGGTTTGTAGATGCTATGTGGGTTGTCACTGAAGCTATAATCCTTTGAGTCATCAAACACAAAGGAGCATCAAATGACAGACAACCCACACAGCAGCAGAAAACTACTCGTGGCCATGGAGCTGAGCAACAGCAAATGGCTG
>JBFHGU010000065.1:0-16339 GCA_041582935.1 Pontiella sp. | reverse complement strand
TCCTGTTCCATCCAGTCCATGGTTGCGGCACCGTCGTGTACCTCGCCGATTTTGTGGGAACGGCCTGTGTAATACAGGATACGTTCGGAAACGGTCGTTTTGCCGGCGTCAATATGCGCCATAATGCCGATGTTACGGACTTTTTCTAATGGGACTGTTCTAGCCATTGCTCTTCCTCGTTAATAATTACCTTAAAAACCGCGCCGTCCCCGGCACCTGTTCAGTAAACTTGAAAATCGTTCTAACCTATAAAGGCGCGCAAATATGCCGATTGGCTATCCAGCCTTCAAGGTATAATTCGTTAAAAGTTGGTAATTCGGGGCATACGCATTTTCGGGCAATAAATCTCGCGCGGTCGCACGGCATTGCGCTTTACTCCCGCGCATTATGTTTATTGATTCCCACGTACATTTTGACCGCTTTGAAAAAGACGGCACGCTTGAACAGGCCCTGGCCAACGCCAAAGAGGCCCGTGTGCATGAACTGATCGCTGTCGGCGGCACCGCCGAGGCCAACGAACGCTCCGCCCGGCTCGCCGGCGAATTTCCCGGCCGTATTTTCGGCTGTGCAGGCTATGACCGCGATGAAGCGGAACATGCGCCCGACTTCGCCGCACTGCGGCAGCTGCTCGCTGACCCGCTGGTTAAAGCCGTGGGCGAAACCGGGCTGGACTACTATTATACGGCCGAGACCGCCGCGGAGCAGAAAAAGCTCTTCAGCGAAAACCTCGCGCTCGCCGTGGAATTTGAAAAGCCGGTCATCATTCATTCGCGCGATGCCGACGAGGATACGCTCGCGCTGCTGCGCGATTTTTCCAATGCCTGGAAGGGCGGCGAACTGCGCCGCGGCGTGCTCCACTGTTTCACGCGCGATGAAAAATTTGCGAAAGCAGTGCTCGATCTCGGCCTGATGATCAGTTTCAGCGGCATCGTCACCTTTAATAATGCCGGCCCGCTGCGCGAGGTGGTTCCTTATGTGCCGGACGACCGGCTGCTGATCGAAACCGATTCGCCCTACCTGGCGCCGGTGCCCATGCGGGGGAACCGCTGTGAACCGGCTTATGTCGTTCATACCGCTGAAAAACTTGCCGAGCTCAAGGGGTGTTCGCTAGACTCCGTGGCTGAAATAACGGCTCAGAATGCACGTACGCTTTTTGCGCTCTAACATCCAAACCCCGGGGTGGATATGAAACTTTTGATGATCCTTCTGACCGCGGCCGCTTCGGCCGCTTTTGCACAAACCAACATTTATCCGCGCGTCAAGGTCACCGGCGACCGCGTCAGCCTGCGGCCGGAACCGCATACCGAATGCGAGGTGCTCGACCGCGCCATGCGCGGCGAGGAGATGCTCTATATCGACCAGACCAACGGCTGGCTGGCGGTGCAGGCGCCTAGTAACCTGAATTTCTGGGTCGCCGGCGAGTTTCTTGACAACGGCAAAGTGCTGCCGAAAAAACTCAATGTGCGCACCGGGCCGAGCCAGAACTATTCGGTCATCACCATTGCGCTGCGCGACGAAAAGCTGGATGTCCGCGGTGAATTCAACGGCTGGCTGAAAATTGCGCCGCCCAAGGGCTCGCGGGTCTGGATCAGTTCGGAGTACACCGAAATCATCGAACGCCCCAAGCCGCAGACCGTTCCGGAACCCGAAGCGGTCCCCGAGCCGGAGCCGGCGGTGAAAGCCGAGCCGGCGGCGGTCGAAAAGACCGAACCGCAGGAGCAGCCGCTGATGCTGGTGCTGGACGAATCCAAGCCGCAGGGCAAAGTCGACCGGATTCCGGGTGTGCTGCGCCGGGCAAATCCGGGGCTCTACAAGCTGGTGCTGGTGGCCGACGGAATGGAAGAGCCGATCTGCCTGGTGCGCGGTAAGGAGAGCCAGCTGGAGCGCTATCTCAACCGCACGCTGCTCATTGAAGGCCCTATGTATTGGGTGAAGGACGTGGATTTGCCGGTCATTCAGCCGAGCAAAATCCATCTGGATCCGATTCTTTCAGAGTGAGGCGGGCGAATGTTTATGCGTCAATCGTCAGTAAAGCCCCGGCTTTCGACCTTTGACCGCAAGCGGGTGAGCTGGGCAAAGCCCGCGGTGCTCGACCTGCTCTATCCGCGCAGCTGCATCGGCTGCGGGGCCGCTGCGCCGGAAACCTTTCGTTATATCTGCTGGGACTGCTGGTCCGACGTCAATAAAGTGGAACCGCCGTTCTGCCGCCTGTGCGGCGATCCGGTGGCCGGGGCCGTGGACCACGGTTTTACCTGCTATGCCTGCGCCGCCGAAACGCCGGCATTCGATGCCGCCCGCTCGGCGGTCCGCTATGGCGGTGCTGTCGGCGAGGCGCTGCGGATGCTGAAGTATGAAAAGGCGCTCTGGCTGGCGCCGGATATTGCCCAGCTGATGTTCAACTGCCTGCAGGCCGAATTCCCGAATCAGGACTATGACCTGATCGTCCCCGTGCCGCTGTTCCATGTGCGGCGGCGCGAGCGGGAGTTTAACCAGTCGGCCCTGCTGGCCTCGGAGCTGAACCGGCTGCTGGGGAGCCGCATGGTCCAGCGGGTCCTTCGCCGAATTCGCCCTACGGCTACGCAAACGAATTTGACAGCCCCGCAGCGGCTTAGTAACGTCCAGAACGCTTTTCAATTCAGGAGAGAGAGGCTGTTGGCCGGTAAACGGATTTTGCTGGTGGACGATGTGATGACCACGGGAGCGACCGTGAATGCATGCGCAAAAGCCCTTAAAAAGGGCGGGGCGGCGTCGGTAACTGTGCTGACGGCGGCGCGCGGATAACCGAGAGGAATTTGAAATGGCTTTGTTTGGCGGGAATAAAAAAAACTATTCAACCATCACGGTGAAAAAGCGCGATGTGCCGGATGGACTCTGGATGAAATGTCCGTCCTGCGGCGAAATCGTCTATAAGGAAGAAGTTGCTGCCAACCTGGAAGTCTGCACCAAGTGCGGCCACCACTTCACCCTGCCGCGCCAGGCCCGCCTGGACCTGCTGTCCGACCCGGGCTCCTTTGTGGAGTGGGCCGCCGAAATTAAATCCAAGGATCCGCTTGGTTTTACCGGCATGCAGTCCTATGTCGAAAAGCTGGAAGCCAACCAGAAAAAGACCGGCTGGGATGATGCCGTCACGGTCGGCGGCTGCACGCTGAACGGCCGCGAAATCGGCCTGGGGGTCATGGATTTTTCGTTTCTCGGCGCATCCATGGGCAGTGTGGTCGGCGAGCGCATTACCTATCTGATTGAGCGCTGCACCAAAGAGGGCCGGCCGGTCCTGCTGGTCTGCGCTTCGGGCGGTGCCCGTATGTATGAAGGGCTGCTCAGCCTGATGCAGATGGCTAAAACCTCGGCGGCGCTGGCCCGCCATTCGGCGGCCGGACTGCCGTTTATTCCGATTCTGACGCACCCGACCATGGCCGGTGTGATGGCTTCGTTCGCCACGCTTGGCGACCTGATTGTGGCCGAGCCGGAAGCGCTGATCGGTTTTGCAGGCGCGCGCGTGATTAAAGACACCAGCCAGCAGGAGCTTCCGGAAGGGTTCCAGCGTTCCGAATTCCTGCAGGAGCACGGCTTGATCGATATGGTCATCCCGCGTTCGGAAATGCGCGAGCAGATGAGCCTGATTCTCGGCTACCTCTGCGACGACTAAAATTATTTTAGACAGGATGGACAGGATTCCCGAAAGGTCCTGTTCATCCTGTTGGTCCTCCAACATGTCTACCCCCTACGAGACGCTCTTTAAGCGCACAACGGCCGGCATTAAACCCGGCCTTGAGGTCATTACCGCCCTGCTGGAAGCGCTGGGCAATCCGCATCGAAAGCTCGCGGTCATTCATGTGGCGGGCACCAACGGCAAGGGTTCGGTCTGCGCCATGATCGAATCGGTGCTGCGCGCAACGGGGTTTAAAACCGGACTCTACACCTCGCCGCATCTCATTGATTTTTCTGAGCGTTTCCGCATAAACGGCGAACAGATCCCGGAAGAGAAACTGAGCGGCTATATCGAGGCCCTGGAAAAAACTGCCGACGAGGTGGAAGCCGCGACCGGCCTGCGCGGTGCGACGTTTTTTGAAATTTCCACCGCCCTCGCATTTCAGTATTTTGCCGATGAGCAGGTCGATATTGCGATCATTGAAACCGGCATGGGCGGGCGCTGGGACGCGACCAATGTGGTGATTCCGCTGATCTCGGTCATTACCCATATCGATATCGACCATACGAATTTCCTCGGGGATACGATTGAGCAGATTGCCGCGGAGAAAGCCGGCATCATCAAACCCGGCCGCCCGGCGGTATCAGCACCGCAGTGCGATGCGGTCATGGCCGAGCTGAAAAAGGCCGGTGTTCCGGTCATTGAAAGTGCGGAGGCGGTTGCGGTGAACAAAGTCAGTGCTCCGCAGAAGCTGAAGATTGAGACGCATTCGCAGAACCTGCCGCCGATCAACCTGCCGCTGCTCGGTGAATGCCAGCGCGAAAACTGCGGTGTGGCTGTGGCGGCGCTCGAACTGTTTGCCGACATCACCGGTGCGGCCCTGGAGTTTAAAAAGGGCTTGGAATCGGTGGAGTGGGGCGCGCGTTTCCAGACACTGGAAACGGATCCGCTGATCATTCTCGACGGTGCGCATAATCCCTCGGCCGGCCGGGCACTGGCCAAAACGCTGAAGGAGCTCTATCCGAATAAGCAGATCGGATTCATCTTCGGATTTCTCGGCGACAAAGAAGCGGTGGAGTTCCTGCGCGAGCTTAAACCGCTGGTCGCGAAAGCCTGGACGGTGGGCATCGATGCGCCGCGCGGTATTTCCGCTGAAGAAGCCGCGCTGCGGTGCCGTGTCGCGCAGATCGATGCCGAGCCGGGTGAGGCCGCGGCGGCCTGGAGCGCCGCCCGCTCGTGGGCATCCGATCCGGACCGGCTTGTTGTCATCGCGGGTTCGCTGTACCTGAAGCAGGTGCTGGCCGGATCCGGCATCAGGCGTTCGCCCTGACCGGCTGCTGTTTTGCAAAAAAAAAGAACCGCCGTTCAAAGGCGGTTCCCAGAGTCTCAATTCTGAAGGTTCGGCTTAGTGACCTTCGTCAACAATGGTGCCGGATTCTACTTCTTCGATGATTTTTGCGTAGGCATCGTTCAGCGGGCATCCGCAGGAGTGTCCTTCTTCAACCGTGGCGTGAAGACGGGCCTGCTCGATGTGCCATTGTGCAACTTTAAGATGCTGATCAACATTCATGGTATTCTCCTTGATTTGGTTAGTTAAAATAAAAGTGGTACCAATGCGGTATAATATAGAAGCGCTGTATTCGGCAGATCAATGCCTATTTATGAAAAAGGTGCGGAGCCGGGCCGGCCGGCGCGGCCGCCCGCCCGGGGAGGAGCGCAGTCCGGCTTTGTTATAAAGAATCTTTAACCGTGTTTTCGGGTGTATAAGAACGGCGGCGGATGCTGAGCGGCTTCTGCGCCGGACCGAATTTGTTTGACTTGCCCCGTCGGCAGCCCCTACACACTCCGAGCTATGTTATACGACGTTACAGTAGATTTAGGCGAACGCTCCTATGAGATTCATATCGGGGCGGAAATCCTTGGGCAGGTCGGCGGGCTTTGTTCCGCTGCCGGCCTCAAGGGGAAATGTTTGATCATCACCGACGAGAATGTGGGCGCGCACTATGCCGGCCCGGTTTTCGAGTCGCTCAAAAACGCCGGCTTCGAGCCGAGCATTGTGACGCTGCCGGCGGGTGAGCAGACCAAATGCATGGAACAGCTGGCGAAGCTTTTCAGCGAATGCATCAAGGCGGGGCTCGACCGCAAATCGTTTGTCGTGGCGCTCGGCGGCGGGGTGGTCGGCGATCTCGCCGGCTTCACGGCGGCCTCCTATCTGCGCGGGATCCGTTTTGTCCAGGTGCCGACCTCGCTGCTGGCAATGGTGGACAGTTCGGTCGGCGGTAAAACCGGCATCAATATTCCGGAGGGCAAAAACCTGGTGGGCGCTTTCCATCAGCCGGAGCTGGTGCTGGCCGACCTCGAGACGCTCAAAACGCTGCCGCCCCGCGAATATGCGGCCGGTTTGGCCGAGATCGTGAAATACGGCATTATTTACGATGCGCCGTTTTTTGAGGAGCTCGAAAAGAATGTTGAAAAGCTGGCCGATGTTGAAAACGCCGCGCTGCTCGCCCGAATGGTCGGCCGCTCGTGCGAGGTGAAGGCGGAAGTCGTGGCGCAGGATGAACGCGAAGGCGGCCTCCGTGCGATTCTCAACTTTGGCCACACCGTCGGCCACGCCGTCGAGAAGGTCGCCGGCTACGGCGAATATGTGCACGGCGAAGGCGTGGCGATCGGCTCGGTGTATGCCGCGCGCGTTTCGGTTGAACTGACCGGACTGCCGGCGGCCGATGCCGCCCGCATTGAGAAGCTTTTTACGGATCTCAACCTGCCGGTCCGTGCGCCCGGCCTCGAATGGGCCCGGCTGCGTGAGGCGCTGTCGGTCGATAAGAAAACGGTCGGCGGCATGCCTAAATTTGTTTTGGCGTCCGCCATCGGCACCGCCTCGTTCGGCAACGACGTGCCGGAAGAGCTGATGGAAAAAATCTGGATGGATATGTAACTATCGAAGAGCGAACATGGAATGCTGAATTACGAAGGCTGTTAGTAAATCGAGATTCGTTATTCCCTGTTCGATATTCTGCGGTTCAAAAGATGCAGGAACGGCTGGCATACGTCACATTGAATATGATCGAAGGGCTCGGGCCGGTAAGCGTCCGGCGGCTCATCGACTGCCTGGGATCGCCTCGGGCGATTCTGGAGGCTGACCGCGAGGCCCTGATGAATGCGCGCGGCGTGGGCGAAAAGCTGGCACTGAAAATTATCACCCAGCGCGATTCGATTGATTCCGAGGCGGAGCTCGAAAACGCGGCGGATTTGGGGGCGCGGATCATTACGCCGGTGGATGAGGAATATCCGGCCGGGCTGAAGGCCATTCATGATCCGCCGCTGGCGCTCTATGTGAAGGGGCACCTGCTGCCGTCCGATGCGCGGGCACTGGCGATGGTCGGTTCGCGCGCAGCGTCGCAGTACGGGCTGAAAGCGGCCGATCGGTTTGCCTATCAGCTGGGTCAGACCGGCTTTACGGTGGTGAGCGGCCTGGCGCGCGGTACGGACACGGCGGCACACCGGGGTGCGCTGAAAAGTGAGGGCCGTACGATTGCGGTGCTCGGCGGCGCGCTGGACTGCCTCTATCCGCCGGAGAATGCCGAACTGGCCGAGCAGATTGCCCGGCAGGGGGCTGTGATTTCGGAGTATCCGCTGGGCCGCCAGGCGGACCGCATGACGTTTCCGTACCGCAACCGCATCATCAGCGGATTGAGTATGGGTGTTTTTTTAATCGAGTCCGGTACAAAGGGCGGCTCGATGCACACGGCCGATGCGGCGGCCGAGCAGGGGCGTACCGTTTTTGCGCTGCCGGGGCGGATTGATACGCCCGGGGCCAAGGGGCCGCATCTGCTGATTAAAAACGGGGCCAAGCTCGTTCAGTCGCTGGACGATATTCTGGAAGAGTATGAGCTGCTGATTCCGGCGGAGGAGCTGGATGCCCCGCAGTCCGCCGCGGCGGCGCGGCCGGATGTGCCGCTGACGGATCCGGAGCGCTGCGTGGTGGAGGCCTTGTGGCAGGAGCCGCTCGATGTCGACACGCTCGCGCGCACCGTCGGCCTGGCCAGTCATGAATTGAGCGGACTTTTGCTGGGCCTGGAAATGAAACGCGTGATCCGCACGCTGCCCGGAAAAGTTGTAGAACTCGCAGACGATCTGCGAACAGGACAGTTTTAAACAGTAGGAAGAGAGAGAATGAGTAAAAACCTGGTAATTGTGGAGTCGCCGGCAAAGGCGAAAAAGATCAACCAGTTTCTCGGCAAGGATTACAGCGTGATGGCCTCGGTCGGTCACGTGCGCGACCTGCCGGCAAAGAAACTCGGCGTTGATGTTGAAAAGGAATTCGAACCGGAATATGTGAGCACCGCGCGCGGCAAGAAGGTGCTGAAGGAACTGAAGGACGAGGCGAAGAAATGCGATAAGGTTTACCTCGCACCCGACCCGGACCGCGAAGGGGAGGCGATTGCGTGGCACCTGTATGAAGCGCTCAGGAAAACCGTCGGCGATGAAAATTTTTACCGCGTAACCTATAACGAGATCACCAAGCCGGCGATCCTGGCGGCGTTTGAGAAGCCGGAGCAGATCGATATGGACCGCGTGAATGCGCAGCAGGCGCGTCGGATTCTCGACCGCCTGGTTGGATTCCAGGGCAGTCCGGTGGTCCGCAAGCAGATCCGCGGTGCCCAGAGCGTCGGTCGCGTGCAGACGGTGGCGCTGCGTTTGGTGGTGGAGCGCGAGAACGAGATTGAAAACTTTACGCCGGAGACCTATTTCACGGTCGGCGCACAGGTGCGCAAGCAGGAGGCCCCGCTGGATCCGTTCACGGTCAAGCTGGCCCGTATCAACGGCGAGCCGATCGGCGTGAAAGAGCGCCGGCTGCTGCCGGGTGCGGTCAAAACGCAGGAGCAGCTTGAGGCGATTCAGCAGGAGCTCGACCGCTCGGCAATGAGTGTCAGCGATGTGATCACCAAGCAGGTGACCCGCCGGGCGCGTCCGCCGTTTATTACATCCACCCTGCAGCAGTCGGCCTCGGGTTCGCTCGGTTTTGCGCCGGCGCGGACGATGGGTATTGCGCAGAAGCTGTATGAGAGCGGATTGATTACCTACATGCGTACGGACTCGTTCAACATTGCGCAATCGGCGCAGGCGGAGTGCCGCGATTTTGTGAAGAGCCATTACGGCGCGGAGTACCTGCCGGAGAAGCCGAATTTTTATAAGAGCAAGGGCGCGGCCCAGGAAGCTCATGAGGCGATTCGGCCGACGGATGTGGCGATTGAGCCGGGCCGTGAAGGCGTAAAGCTCGAGGCGGCGGAGCAGAAGCTCTACCGCCTGATCTGGGAGCGCTTTGTGGCCTCGCAGATGGTGCCGGCAAAAATCAACCGCCGGACGATTGAGGTCGAAGCGGGTTCGGAAAACACCTATCTGTTCCGCGCGACGGCTTCGGAGATTGCATTTCCCGGTTATATGAAAGCGTCCGGCATCGAAGCCGCCGCCGATAAGCCGAAGGAGGGCGAGGACGACAGCGAAACGGAAAAAATTCCGCCGCTGGAAAAAGGCGAAGGGCTCGATGTGCTCGACTGGCTGACGGAGCAGAAGGAAACCAAGCCGGTGGCGCGCTATACTGAAGCATCGCTGATCCGCGCGCTGGAAGAAAACGGCGTGGGCCGTCCGTCGACCTATGCGGCGATTATGTCGAAGCTGGATGAGCGCGAATATGTCGTCAAAGAGAAGCGGTCGCTGATTCCGACCGAGCTCGGCAAAGAGCTGGTGACGCTGGTGCTGCGGACCGAGGCAAAGCTGAAGCACGAGAATAAGATCGACCTGTTTGAGACGCGTTTTACCGCCGATATGGAAACCCGGCTCGACGAAGTGGAAGAGGGCAAGATCGAGTGGACGGAGATGATGAAGGAGTTTTATCCGTCGCTCCTCGAGTGGATTGAGCATGCCAAAGAGACGGCCGATCCGGCCGTTGTGGCCAAATGTTTCAGTGCGCTTGAAAACGTCACGGAGTGGGCGCCGGCCGTGAAATCCGGACGGCGGACCTATGACGACCGTAAAACGTTTGAAGACCTCAAGGAAAAGGTCGGCGAAGGCGAACTGCTTTCCAAGCGCCAGGGCGAAATGCTGCATAAGATGTGCTGCCGCTACATGAAACAGGTGCCGGCGGAGCTGGCGGCCGAGCTGGAGCTGGTGGAGCCGGAAGCTGTGCGCGGCGATACCCCGCGCAAGCTCGAGCTGCTCGCTAATGTGAAGTTCGACGAGCCGCAGAAAGTAGGCAAACGGACGTATGACGATAAGAAGTTTGTCACTTCGCTCGGCGACCAGATTACGATGGGCAAACGGCTGTCGGAGCGTCAGGTGGCGTATTTGGATTCGCTGCTGACGAAGTATTCCGATCAGCTTGAGAACTTTGACGCGATCAAGGCGGAGCTCAAGCTGGAGGAAAAAGAAAAGGTCGAGGCGGATCCTTCCACTGCGCCGGTGCTGGGGATGATGGCTAACGTGTCCGAGTGGGCTGAGCCGACCAAGCGCGGAAAGCGTGAGTTCAACGATAAGACGTTCTATGAATCGCTGGCCTCGCAGTTTAAAGGCAAGGGCTCGCTGTCCGACCGGCAGCTGGCGGCGCTGAAGAAAATGGCGGCGCGCTATGCGGACCAGATTCCGAACTATGCGGCCTTGCAGGACCAGTACGGCCTGCCCGCGCCGCGTCCGCCGAAGCCGAAAAAAGAAGAGGCCGCAGCAGAATAGAGCTGAACCGCTGCATACACGAAAGGCGCTGAATGGGTCTTTCGTATATGCAGCCTGTTTCGTGGTTAACAATGACCGATCCGTGTGTAGCGCATTTTGTGAAGTATCTCGAGGCGGAGAAAAACGCCTCGGAGCATACGATCAGCAATTACCTCATCGACATTCGGCAGTTCTGCGAAGTGGTCTGGGGCGGGGATGCGGCCGCGCCGTTTAAGTGGAAAAGCGCCGACCGGTTTGCCGCGCGTAAATTCCTGGTTTTTTTCCAAAAGCTGGAAATGGCGCCGACCACCACGGGGCGGAAGCTGTCCGCCCTGCGGTCGTTCTATAAATTCCTGCTGCGCGAAGAGTATGTGGACCAGAATCCGTTCAGCGGCCTGAATCTGCCGAAAAAGGGAAACTACCTGCCGCAGATCCTGTCGGTGAACGAAGTCGGCAAACTGCTCGATGCGCCGATGAAGTTTGATGAGCAGCAGGTGCCCTCTTCGAACCCGAAGGTCAAGCTGTGGCGTGAATACATGGCTGCGCGCGACGGGGCGATTCTGGAGCTGCTCTATTCCACCGGCATGCGCATCAATGAACTGGTGAAGCTGCCGGAGGAGAGCATCGACCTGCTCTCCGGTGTGGCGCGGGTGCGGGGCAAAGGCAAGAAGGAGCGGCTCTGTCCGCTCGGATCGCCGGCCGCACGCGCACTGATGAAAAACCTGGAGCTGCGCGAAAACGTCTGGCTGCTCGAAGGGAAGCGGGATGTGCGCAGTCCCGTTTTCCTGAATAAGAACGGCGGGCCGATTACGGCGCGGTCGATCGAGCGAATGATGAAAAAGTATGTACTCTTCTGCGGTCTCAATGCGGAACTGACCCCGCACAGCCTGCGGCACAGTTTTGCCACGCACCTGCTCGATGCCGGTGCCGACCTGCGCAGTGTGCAGGAGCTGCTCGGTCACGCATCCCTTTCAACCACGCAGATTTATACCCACGTTTCGGTGGAGCGGCTGAAAGAGGTTTATCAGCTGGCGCATCCGCGGGCGTAGCGGTCCGCAGGGCCTCGATTGCTGCGGAGTGAAAAAAGTCTAATTTTCCCGCTTGCCATTTAAACGCGGATTCGTACACTACGCACTTCTTTGGTCAATACGGGGTGTGGCTCAGTCTGGTAGAGCGCTACGTTCGGGACGTAGAAGTCGCTGGTTCGAATCCAGTCACCCCGACCATATTTCAGGTCTTCGGACCTGCGGATGGATCCCGAAACATCCGATCGGCGAGATAGCTCAGTCGGTAGAGCAGGGGATTGAAAATCCCCGTGTCCCCAGTTCGATTCTGGGTCTCGCCACCACCTTTAAATCCCTTATCCGCACAGCGGTAAGGGATTTTTTTTTATCTGCAGGCCTTTTCGGCCCGGCCGTCCGTCGGTCCGCACGGCGGGAAATATGCGGAACAGCAGAAATTGTTCTGGGGCGGAAAGCCGCAACCCCCTAAACTTCTTATTCTCGCAAAGAGTACGGTCGGAACGACGGATGTACATGCGCTCTGCTGGGGCATGCCGGGGATGACCGCGAATATACAGGGGGAAATGCTGTGAAATGGATGAATATCGCATTGGGAATTTGTGCGGGCCTGGCGGTCTGCGCGGTGCATGCGGAGAAACCGAACCTGATTTATATCCTGGCCGACGACCTGGGCTGGGGCGACCTGAGCTGCCTGGGGCAGGAGCATTTTGAGACGCCGAATATTGATGCGCTGAAGGCGAAGGGCATGTTTTTTACGGACCACTATTCCGGCAGCACGGTCTGTGCACCGTCGCGGTCGGCCCTGATGACCGGGCAGCATACGGGACACACCTATATCCGCGGGAACAAGGAGGTTCAGCCGGAGGGGCAGCAGCCGATTCCGGCCGACGCCAAACTGCTGCCGGAAATGCTGAAAGAGGCGGGCTATGTGAGCGGCGCGTTCGGCAAGTGGGGGCTGGGCTATCCCGGTTCTGAGGGCGATCCCATGAAGCAGGGTTTTGATGTGTTCTTCGGCTACAACTGCCAGCGTCAGGGGCATCATTACTATCCGTACCATCTGTGGGATAACGATCAGAAAGTGATCCTCGAAGCCAACGCCGGCACCGCGAAGGGAACGTACGGACCGGACCTGATTCACGAGAAGACGCTGCAGTTTATCGAGGATAATAAAGAGCAGCCGTTCTTTGCGTATGTGGCCACCATCATTCCGCATGCCGAGCTGGCGGCGCCGGCGGCATACATGGAAAAATTTGCGGGCCGGTTTGAGGAGCCGAAACCGTTTGCCGGCCTGGACGAAGGCCCGGGGCTGCGGAAGGGGCGGTATCAGTCGCAGGAAAAACCGCGCACGGCGTTTGCGGCGATGGTTACGCTGCTCGACGAGCAGGTGGGCGAGATTGTTGCGCTGACCGAAAAACTGGGCATTGCCGACCATACGCTGATTATCTTTACCTCCGACAACGGTGCGCACCAGGAGGGCGGGGCCGATCCGGATTTCTTTGATTCCAACGGGCCGTTCCGCGGCCATAAGCGCGATCTGTTCGACGGCGGCGTGCATGTGCCGATGATGGCCTACTGGCCGGGCACCATTGCGCCGGGGTCGGAGTCGGACCATCTTTCCGCCTTCTGGGATGTGGTGCCGACCTTTACGGAACTGGCGGGCGTTCCGGTGCCCGGGAACACCGACGGGATCTCAATGGTGCCGACGCTGCTCGGCACAGGCGAGCAGGGCGAACATCAGTATCTCTACTGGGAATTCCCCGTGCGCGACGGCCGTGCGGCCGTGCGGATGGGCAAGTGGAAGGGCGTGCGCTATAACGTGCTGAAAGATCCGAATGCACCGCTGATGCTGTTTAACCTGGATGAGGACCCGGGCGAGCAGAACAACATTGCCGATGCGTATCCGGAAGTGGCGGAGCAGATCCTGCGCATCATGAAAACGGCCCGCACCGATTCGGACCTCTTCGCCTTCGGCCCGCCGCCGATCCGCGGCGAGTAGGGCATATTCAATACGGCACAACGAATGCTGAATTTCGAAGGGATGGAATGATGGGGACAAAAGAACTGCTCTATCGGGGGTTGGTTATGGGCGTTTGTTTGGGATTTGCATCCGGTGCGGCGGGCCGAACGCTGCCGATGCCTCCGCCGCCGAATCCGGCGGGTGAAAAGCAGCCGGCGTTCGGTGAGGCGGGCGGAAATTTTACGTTCGACGGCAAGCCGGCGGTGATCATTTCGGGGTCGATTCACTATCCGCGTGTGCCGCGCGCCTACTGGCGCGACCGCATCCGCAAAGCCAAGGCAATGGGGTTCAACTGCATCGGCACCTATATTTTCTGGAACGCGCACGAGAAGAAGCCGGGCGAATTTGATTTTTCGGGCAACCTCGATATTGCCGCGTTTGCGCGCACCTGCCAGGAAGAGGGCATGTGGCTGATTGTCCGTCCCGGACCCTATGTCTGTTCCGAGTGGGATCTGGGCGGCCTTCCGCCCTGGCTGCTGAAGGATCCGGAAATGGTCATCCGTACCAACGATCCGAAGTTTCTCGAGGCATCGGCCCGCTACATGAAGGCGGTCGGCGAACAGCTGAAGGAGCTGCAGGTGACGCATGGCGGCCCGATTATCCAGGTGCAGGTGGAAAATGAATACGGCCAGTTCGGCCGTCCGGGAAACGCCGATGATATGGCGTATAACCGCGCGATCTACGACCAGCTGGTGGAGGCCGGTTTTGATACGATGTTTATCCGCTGCGACTGGCCGAAGAAAAAGACGATCGGCACCGCGCACATTGACGGGGTTTACACGACGATGAATTTCGGCGGCAGTGCGGACGAGGCCTTTGCCTTTTTTGATCAGGAATATCCGGGCATGCCGAAAATGTGCGGCGAATACTGGGTGGGCTGGTTCGACCACTGGGGTTCAAAGCACCATACCAAAGCGCTCGCACCGTTTATCAAGGAGATCGACTGGATGCTCGAAAACGGCGTGTCGTTCAACGTCTATATGCTGCACGGCGGCAGTAATTTCGGGTTTAATTCGGGCGCCAACTGGTCGTCGGGGCAGTACAGCGCCGACACCACGAGCTATGATTATGACTCGCCGATGGATGAAACCGGGCGGATCACGGAAAAGTTTTATACGTTCCGAAATACGATTCAGAAATACCTGCCGGCGGATTATGAGCTTCCGGAGCCGCCGGAGCAGATTGCCCGCATTGAAGTGCCGGCGTTCGAGCTGAACCAGACCGCTTCGTTTGAGCAGCTGTTCCGCGCGCCGATTGAGTCGGAACAGGCGCCGTATATGGAGGTGCTGAATCTGAACCGGGGACTGGCCGTCTATAAAACCGCCGTGGATGTTCCAAAGGCCGGGAAATACAAACTGGCTTTCAGCGCGCTTAAAGACCGCGCGATCATCATCGTCAACGGCAAGCGCGCGGCGGTGCTGGACCGCCGGCTGAAGCAGAGCGCGGTTGAGCTCGATCTTCCGAGCGGCCGGACTGAGCTGGAAATCCTGCTGGAAAATATGGGGCACCTGAACTATTCGCGGGAAATGATGAATGACCGCAAAGGCCTGGGCGAGGTAACGCTCGCCGGCGAGCCGGTGCGGGGCTGGGAAATCCGCACCTTCCCGCTGGAGCCGTCGGATATTGCTTCGCTCAAATTCAGTGAAGGCCCGGCCGAACCGTCGGCGCTGCCGGTGTTTTACCGCGGTTCATTCAATGTTGATGAAGCCGGCGATACGCTGCTGGATATGACCGGCTGGGGCAAAGGGATGGTCTGGGTCAACGGCATTAACCTAGGCCGGTTCTGGGACATCGGACCGCAGTACACGCTTTTCATGCCGGGCTGCTGGATGAACGAAGGCGCCAACGAAATTATTGTGATGGATATCGAGCCGACCGGGCACACATCGGTCCGCGGCCTCACGGAAATGAAGTACGGCCTGAAGATCGATAAAAGCCTCAGCTATAACCGCAAGCCGGGCGAAACCCTTGCCCTGAACGATGAGCAGCTCGCGGCGGCTGGATCATTCCAGGACGGCGATGCAGCCCAGTTCGTCGACTTCGGGAAAAGCGTCAAGGCGCGCTACATCTGTTTTGAGGCGCTCAGTTCGCAGAACAATGACCGCCACACCGCCGTGGCTGAAATTCACCTGGTGGATGCGGCAGACCATTGGCTCGACCGCGACGGCTGGCAGGTCATTTATGCCGATTCGGAGGAGATTGCGGCGGAGCCGTCGTCGTCGGGGAACATAATCGATAACCAGCCGGTCACCTTCTGGCACACGCAGTACCAAGGCGGCGGCGCGGGCGGTCACCCGCATCAGGTGGTCATTGATCTCGGCGCAGTGCAGGAATTCCGGTTCCTGCGCTACCTGCCGCGCAACGGGCCGAATCCGGGCAAGGTGAAGGACTACAGAATCTATACCTCGCAGCAGCTGTTCGGCGGCCTGCAGCCATAACGGGGCGTCCTGTGAAGCGATTGTTTTTAAGTCTGTTTTTGGCGGCCGGCATTTGCCGGGCGGAGCGCTCGGCCTTTGATGCCGGGTGGAAGTTTGCGCTCGGCGATTCGGCGGGCGCCGAAGCCGCGGCGTTTGACGATGCCGCCTGGCGGACGCTGGATGTGCCGCACGACTGGAGCATCGAAGGCGAATATAAGAAAGACCACCCCATGGGCGCGGTCGGCGGCTACCTGCCGGCCGGCATCGGCTGGTACCGCAAAACTTTTCCGGTGACCGAAGCCATGAAGGGCCGGCACGTTGAGATTGCCTTTGACGGCGTCTATATGAACAGCACGGTCTGGGCAAACGGGGACAAGCTCGGCACCCGGCCCTTCTATGGGGGATGTCAATCGTACGGCATATAAATCCTTCGCTAAATCAACTCAAGACTGCCCGGTTGCTTTGAGGTTCCGACCGGCCATTTGCCGGGCGGACAACCTTCTATCCGTGCGGGATTCGATCCCCG
>JBFHGU010000064.1:0-16566 GCA_041582935.1 Pontiella sp. | reverse complement strand
GCCTGATCAATCCGCAACCGATCGAAGCGCCGGGCTGGTTGCTGATTGCGGTGGGCGTGACGGTGATCGTTAAAACCTGGATGGCGGTCTTTGCGCGCAAGCTGGCGAAACTATCCAAGTCGCACGTGCTCGAAGCCGATGGGGTCCACCTCTTCATTCACCTTCGGCTCATTACCTTTCACGATTTCCACGAGCTTGTAGCTGCGGGCCGATTTGAAGACGGAGTTGTTTTTCACTTCGCCGAATTCCTCGTCGGGAATCTGCTTTTCGCCGGAGGTATCGGCCGGACGGGCCAGGCCGCCGTCTTTACGGATGCGGAAGAAATGGACCGCAATCAGGAACCCCATCACGCCGGGCAGCACGGCCACGTGGAGCACGTAGAACCGGATCAGCGCCTCGGCGCCGACATCCGTATCGCCCAGCAGCACAGCACGGATCAGTGCGCCGCCCGGAGCAATCTTGGCAATTTCGGTACCGACTTTCACGCCCCAGAAAGCCAGCTGGTCCCACGGCAGCAGATAGCCGGTGTAGGAAAGGAAGACGGTCAGCAGGCCGAGAATGCAGCCGACCACCCAGTTGAACTCGCGGCCGCCGCGGTGGGCGCCGGCCAGGTAGACCCGCAGCATATGCAGCGCCACGAACGCCACCATGCCGTGCGCCGACCAGCGGTGCATATTCCGCAGGAAATCGCCCCAGAAAACATTTGAGCGCAGGTTCACCATACGGCTGTAGGCATCCGGCAGCCCGTCGGGACCGATCGCGGTGGAGGGCACATAGTGGAACATCAGCAGGATACCGGTCGCCGCCAGCAGCAGGAAAAGATAAAAAGTGATCAGCCCCAGCCCCATCGTGGTTTTAAACTTTACCGTGCGCTTGTGTATTTTGACCGGCTGAATGTGCAGCAGCAGGTTGCTGAACATTATTTTCGACTTGGTCAGCCCGGTATTATCCATACGGTGGCGGAAGAAGGAATAATAGAGCTTATCCCCGAAGACCTTCATCTGTTTCTTTAACTCGTCCATTTAGCTCTCCCCTGATCGATGAAGCCTTTTTACGCAATCGGAAACGCGGTGCCCTGTTCAAGCGATGTGCCGGTGTCCACTTCGAGCTGTCCGCCCGGCACCACCTTGATCTCCAGCCAGGGCAGCGTTTTCGGCGCCGGACCGCCGACCACGATACCGTCGGTGTCATACTGCGACCCGTGGCATGGACAGAGAAAACCGGTCTCCACCACATTCACCGTGCAGCCCAGGTGCGTGCAGACCAGCGAAATGGCGGCCACCGTATCCTCCGATATGCGGCGCAGCACCACCTTCATGTCATCAAAAACAAGTTCATCCCCCACATCCGGCAGATCCTTCACCGGCACCAGGAACTTCTGAGGCGTGCCGTAGGACACCACCGGCATCATATATTTGAACAGTGCACCGCCCGCTCCCGCCGCTGCCAAACCCAACAGGCCGAAGGCCGATCCCATCGTGATCAGCTCGCGCCGGCTTTTACCTTCTCTTTTCTCTTCCGACATTATTTTTTTCCTCCCTCAACAGCCCCGTCAGCGGGATTTTCCTCCTCGCGGAAAATGATATACTTGGGTTCTTCCGGATCATCGAACTGGCCGTCTTTCACGGCCCAGCGGAACAGCACAAAAAAGATGCCGCCCAGCAGCGTGGTGGTAATCAATAGAATGATGGTCATAATCAGCATGGCCTGGTCCTATGCGAAGCAATCCTCAAATTCATTCACCGACATTTTGCATGCACCCGTCGGGCACTTCTGTGCACACATGCCGCACCGAATACATTTCAGCGGATCAAACAGCATGACCGCCCCCTCCGCCTCGGCGGCCTCCATACTGCCGAACTCCATCACCGCCAGCGTCTTGAGTTCTTCACCGCCGTCGACACGGTCAACCGTTTTCATCGAGAGACAGTAGGACGGGCAGACATCCACGCAGCCGCCGCACAGAATGCAGATATCGCCTTCAAATGTCGGGTGAACATGACATTCCAGGCAGCGGGCCGACTGCGCTTTAGCCTGCGGGTCCGGATATTCAACCGTCGTGTTAAATTCCGGCTGTTCGGCCGGGTTCACCGGCAGCTCCTCACGCTCCTCGCGCTCTTCGTCCACATAAACCGAACCGCGCCCGTACTCCGGCAGGTCAATAAACGTGAGACGGCGCTTGAGCGACTTCGGGGCTTCCCCGGAGATATAGGCATGGATGCCCTGCGCCGCCCGGCTGCCGGATGCCACCGCATCGATAAACAGTTTCGGGCCATGGGCAATATCACCACCGACAAACACATTCTCCTTGCTGGTCTGAAGCGTCTCCTCGTTGGCAATCTTCACCCAGCCCTGCGGGGTTTGTTCAACACCCGATCCCTCCAAGAAAGCAAGATCCGAACCCTGGCCCACCGCAAAGAAAACCTTATCGCCTTCGATCAGGCGTGTCTCCTCTTCGAGCTGCGGTGAGAATTTTCCATCATCGTCGAACACGCGGATCACCCGGGAAACAAGCAGGCCCTTGATCTTTCCGTTTTCAATAACGATCTCTTTCGGCCCCCAGCCGTCGTTAATCGTCACGCCTTCGCGCCGCCCGCCTTCGCGCTCCTCGAGCGAACCGGTCATTTCATTCAGGTGTTCGCGCTCCAGGCAGGCCAGCTGCACATCCGGCGACCCGCAGCGCAGGGCGGAACGCGCCACGTCAAACGCCACATCGCCGCCGCCGATCACAATGGAGCGGTGCTGCGAAAGGTCCCACTTTTCACGCATATTAAAATCAAACAGGAACGAAAGCCCGATATGCACATCGTCGTGATCCGCGCCCGGCAGCGGAATCTTTTTCCCCTTCGCCAGACCGACGCCGATGAAGACCGCGTCGTGTTTTTTCTCGAGCTCTTCGAACGCAATATCGACGCCCACATCCACACCGTTTTTTACCTCGATATTGTCAAACAGCTCAATCGACGCGAGCTCATCCGCCACAACTTCGCGGGAAAGGCGGTTCACCGGAACCCCCTGCACCAGCTGACCGCCGGATTTTTCCCAGCGTTCGTATATAATCACGCGGTATCCCAAGCGCGCCAGGTCGTGCGCACAGGTGTAGCCGGCGCAGCCGCCGCCGATTATGCCGACGGATTTTCCGTTCAGCTCAGGCTCCACCGAGCCCGGCGCAATGGAATAGGTCAGCGGTGTCTTCAGGTCGCCGGTTTCCGGCCCATGCTTTTCGGTCAGGAACCCTTTGATATTCCGAATCACAACGGCTTCATCAACATCCGAACGGCGGCAGCCCTTTTCGCAGGGTGCGCCGCAGACTTTGCCGCAGATCGATGCAAAAGGATTCGTTGCGCGCGAAATGGCATAGGCTTCTTCGTATTTTCCCGCAACGGCGGCCATGAGGTAGCCCCGGGCATCTGTACGTACCGGACAGGAGTTGCGGCACTTTACTTCCGCTTCATAATACTCATCCGTAGGCAGTTCCACCTTGATTTTATCGGGTGCCATATACGTACCTCCTCATCAACAACTGCATTTTAGCAATGATGCGCACTTTAGTCACGTCTTCACTACCAAAGATTTATGTCACGGCTTCCGCCCGCCGGCAATCCTAATCAGGTATTTTAATACCATATTTATCGTATTTAAAGCGCCTGCGCCGTCCGGAAACGGCCTTAGCTTCCCAGAATACCCTTTTGAAGCACGCAGCATTCCTTACAAAATAAGTTAAAACAATTCTGGCTATTACTGACTCACGGCTTTAGCTTTTTCACACGGGTTGAGAACAATCCGTGAGTAATGAGAGTTGACCGGTTCTTCATGGGGGGGATTGGTCGGAGAATCAGGCCGGAAGCGGCCGCAAGGAGTAAAAGTAGTATGTCAGACCAGATTGAAACCGGTACGGTTAAGTGGTTCAACGATGAAAAGGGCTATGGATTTATTGCCCGCGAAACCGGCGATGATGTGTTTGTTCACTTCACCGCCATCAACATGGAAGGCCGCCGCACACTGGTGGAAGGCCAGAGCGTATCCTTTGAAGTTGAAGCCGGCCAGAAAGGCCCGCAGGCAAGCAACGTAACTGCGTTGTAAACCGAGCAACCGCTCATCATATTATCCAAAATGCTCAGAAGGTTGGAAACCATTCCAACCTTGAGCTATTGCTGAACCGATGCGATGCATTCGGCCGGCAGTGCGTTAGCTCGGGCATTTGCGGTATTTGCAACAATTTACCCGCAGGGCTTACATTTCCCGTGCCTGCGCGCGGGGCGGGCTTAGTAGTGCCCTCTCCTAACCACGAACATAAAAAAACCGCTCCGTTTTTTATGCGGAACGGTTTTTCGGCGTCGCCAAGCGCGGTTGTATTTATCAGCGCCCCGGATTGGTCGCGGCCGGAACAGCGCGCTTAAATGCGGAATTTTCCTGCTTCACTCGGCCGACCACATTGCCGTCGCGGTCAAACAGGGTTTTAGGACCCATTTCACGAATCAGGGCAATTCCCTCATCCCCGATCGACCGGCCGGAACGGGTTTCAAGAATTTTGCCATCGGCGTCCGTAATCACAACCAGGAAGGTTTCGTAGGTACCGCCGACGTTTATGTTTCCGCTGGTGCGGCCCAGCGCATATTCACCGGTGCTGAACTCACAAACGCGCTCTTCAGAAAAATCAAAATCCTTCTTAACCACGTCAATGATTCCGAAATAGCCGGTCTGAATCTGACGACCGATCACATAGATCTCTGCCTGCAGCGGATCGCTGTGCGGGGAACTGCTGGCTTGGCGGACGCGGATCCGCAGCGAAACCCGCTCAACCTTCGCCTCGCCTTCCCGGCCGGCTCCTATGTTCTGTGTGTTACGCCGGGCAGAAACATCAATATCCATGCGAAGCGGAAAATCAGCCTGGTCTTTCGCGGCCGCCGCGGAACCCATCAGGACCGCACCCAGTAAACTTCTTAGTAGAATATTCATATGCTTCCTCCATTTTGGTTGTATATATTTTCTTTTTTCTTCTGGTTTTTGATTGTATCTATCTTTTTGTCTTTCTTCAACATTTTTATTTTTGCTTTACCGTAACATCAACATATTTGCACTGATTCCGGTTTCGCATCCCTATCTCCAAACTCTATTTCCTGACATCCCCCGATATTATTCCCGCTTTGCATTGGGGGGACTTCAGCAGCATAGAAGACCGTCATAGAACGCATAAATAAGACTTCGGACTCATCGCCATGACTACGGCCGCGATTATTTATGCACGGATCCGGGCACTCTAAAACCGCGGAGACCAGCGCCGCCCCGCTGAGCCCCCAGTACGGCAGCAGATGCAGGCTGGGTTGCCGTGAACACCAACGCGACCATCAAATGCGCGGCAGCCGTGCAGAAGTTCACGATTCCGAACCGCAGCCAATAAACTATAGATAACTTCCTGCGCCGGCAGAACATATGCACTGCCGGCCGGATGATGACCGTTTGAATTCAGCCCTAGGCGGCGGTTAGGCATCGGCCGTACTCCTTCAAACCGAATGACGGCCGCCATTTTGCGGCCCCCTACCCTTCGATGCCGACGGGCTGCACTGCATACTCCCACCCAAGCAGACCATATTCGCCGGCATTCCGCCGCGGGTAAGATCATTCTTTGCCCCCACCCCACCACATTCTGAACAGTACCTTCTGCACTCGGACAGGCCGGCCCAATACCAAACCTTTTTTGTACCGTATTTTTTATCATCGGCCGGCGGCAGCCCCACAGAGAACAAGATTAGTCTCGACCTGTGTCTGATTTTGAATAGCTTCCCTCCATTCCATGAGCACACAGGACACAGAACTGAAACCCGTCACACTGACCCGCTGCGAAGAGATCTCGCCCGGCGTATTTGTGATCGGCTTTCCCCGCCGGCACCGCTTTATTCCGGGCCAGGTGATCAAGCTGGGCATCGACACAACCCACCCGCCGCGCATATACAGCATCTGCTCCGGAAACCGGGATGATGAGCTATGCGTACTCTTCAACATCAAGGAAGACGGATTTCTTACCCCGCGGCTGGCCGGCCTGTCTGCCGGAGACACGCTCTACGCCTCCGCGCCGTACGGAACCTTTTCCGGCACCGAGGAACCCGCCTGGTGGATTGCGGCCGGCACCGGCATTGCCCCGTTCCGCGCCATGCTCCGCTCCGGCATGGGCCAAAACAAAATGCTGGTTCACGGCGTCCGCCGCCTGAACCAGTTCTACTTCGGCGCAGAATTCTCCGAAGCGCTGGGCTGTAATTACCACCGGTGCTGCTCCGCCGAAACCGGCGACGGTATCCACCCCGGCCGCGTCACCGCCTTTCTGGAATCGCGCGGCGATCTGTCTCCCGGCTGGAAATACTACCTCTGCGGCCAGGCGCAGATGGCTGTTGAAACGCGCGACCTTTTGATAGAAAAAGGCATTCCGTTCGAAAACATCGTGACGGAAATCTATTTTTAACCGCGGGTCTTCGTGCCTCCCGCGCCTCTTTGCGGCAGGGTTGTACAGGAAATCGGATTTAAGGAATATACATGGACGAGAAAGCCCCCCTCTTTGGAAAAACGCTGAGTGAGCTCCAGACGCTCACCGCCGGCTACGGCCTGCCCAAGTTTACCGCCAAGCAGATTGCCGATTGGCTCTATAAAAAAGAGATTACCTCGATTGATGAGATGACCAACCTGTCGAAAAAGGCGCGTGAACTGCTGCATCAGAACCACACCTTCGGCCTGACCGAATATGTCGAAGTCAAAGAGAGTTCTGACGGCACCCGGAAATACCTCTTCCCCACCGCACACAGCAAGTTTATCGAAACCGCCATGATCCCGTTTAAAGACCGTAAAACCGTCTGCGTCTCTTCACAGGTAGGCTGCAAGATGGGCTGCCTCTTCTGTATGACCGCCAAACAGGGATTTCAGGGACAGCTCACCGCCGGCGAAATTGTCAACCAGATCCGCAGCCTGCCGGAACACGGCGAGATCACCAACATTGTCTACATGGGCATGGGCGAGCCCTTCGACAACCTGGACGAGGTACTGAAAAGCATCGAGGTGCTCACCTCCGACTGGGGCTTCGCCATGAGCCCGCGCCGCCTCACCGTCTCATCCATCGGCATCATCCCGGCCATGACACGTTTCATGGAGGAGTGCGAAGCCCATTTAGCCATCAGCCTGCACACCCCCTTCCACGAAGAGCGCCAAAAACTGATGCCGGTGCAGATTGCCTATCCGCTTGAGCAGGTCATTGAACAGCTCCGGCAGTACGACTTCAGCGGGCAGCGCCGGGTTTCCTTTGAGTACATTGTCTTCGGCGGACTCAACGATACGCCGGCCCACGTCAAGGAACTGGCTAAAATGCTCGCCGGCCTCAAGTGCCGCGTCAATCTGATCCGATTCCATCCCGTTCCCGGCACCCCGCTGCACGGCACCGACGAAGAAACACTCCAGCGCTTCAAAGACGGCCTGAACAACAAAGGCATACTCACCACCATCCGCGCTTCCCGCGGTCTTGATATCGATGCCGCCTGCGGCCTGCTATCCACCAAGGCCCTGCTCAACCGAAAGACCTGAGGCACCGCGCCGCAGCCGCCGTCTGCGCCCCGGAAAGCGGTTCTTCCATCGGCAGCCTCCCGCCCATTCGAACCAGAAGGCCGGGCATCTCCTCGCCCTGCGCAATATGTTAAACATTGCGCTCGACTCCATATCAATAAATCATAATATTCGCATTATATTTTGGAGAACAGATGACGTCTGAAGAGAGAACTATGGCTGCCGAGGTACTGAAGGCAATGGCGCACCCCATCCGCCTCGGCGTAATTGAGGTATTGGCAGAGGGCGAACGAACGGTGACCGAGCTCTACGAAGAGCTGGGATGCAGTCAGTCCATGATGTCCCAGCAGCTCAAAATTCTCTGCCAGCAGAAACTGATCAACATCCGCAAAGAGGGTATCCAGAAATACTGCAGCCTGTGCAACCGCGATTTCCTGCGGGTCTTCACCTGCATGCACACCCACCTCCGTAAATATCTCAATTTCCAGGACTAACAACTGACTAAGCATCGGCCCGGTTTTTTACCGCCCGCAATATTAATTGTTTATAAACTATTAATTTAACAAATAGAAAAAGGTTCCCTCATGAGCAAAAAAATTCTGATCGTCGGCGGCGTTGCCGGCGGAGCCAGTGCCGCCGCCCGGGCACGCCGTCTTGACGAAACCGCCGAAATCATCCTGTTTGAGCGCGGTCCCGATATTTCATTTGCCAACTGCGGCCTGCCCTACCACATCGGCGGCCGGATTCCGGACCGCAGCAAGCTGCTGGTGACCACACCGGAAGCCATGATTTCCAAATTCAACCTGGATGTGCGCACCCTATCGGAAGTCACCGCCATCGATCGCGAAAACAAAACGGTCACGGTTAAAAACCGGGCCGCCGGCGAGGAGTACACAGAAACGTACGACAACCTGATCCTGAGCCCCGGCGCCGCGCCGGTACGCCCGCCTATTCCGGGGATCAACAACCCCAGGGTCCTGACCCTGCGCAACCTGGAAGACATGGACTCTATCATCCAAGCGATTGCCCATAAGAAAGCCGCGGCAGTCATCGGAGGCGGCTACATCGGCCTCGAAATGGCCGAGGCGCTGCGCGAACGCAACTACGACACCACCCTGATCGAGCTCGCACCGCAGGTCATGGGACCGGCCGATCCGGAAATGGCCACGGTACTGCATCAGGAACTGCGGCTCTTCGGCGTCAACCTGAAACTCGAGACGTCCGTTACCGCATTTGAGGAAGCCGAAGACGGCGTGGACCTGATCCTGAGCGACGGAGACCGCCTGCATGTAGACGCGGCGGTTCTGGCGATCGGCGTTAAGCCGGAAGCCAAACTCGCGGTGGATGCCGGACTGGAAATCGGCACCACCGGCGGGATTAAGACCAATGCCCATATGCAGACCTCGGATCCCTCCATCTATGCCGTCGGCGATGCCGTGGAAATCACCGACTACACCACAAACCAGCCGGCGCTGATTCCCCTGGCCGGACCGGCCAACCGGCAGGGGCGCATTGCCGCGGACAACATTTTCGGCCGCAGCAGCACCTATAAAAACACGCAGGGCACCGCAATCTGCAAGGTGTTCAACATGGCGATCGGTATGACCGGCCTGAGCGAAAAAACGGCCAAACGCCTAGGCATCAGCTATGAGAAGGTTTATGTGCATCCGGCCAGCCACGCCTCCTACTATCCCGACTCGCATCCAATTTCCCTGAAGCTGATTTTCGATCCGGACTCCGGTAAAGTGCTCGGCGCCCAGGCCGTCGGTGCTGACGGCGTGGACAAACGCATCGATGTGATTGCCGTGGCCATCCGCGCCGGGCTGACGGTGTATGATCTTGAAGAGCTGGAGCTGACCTATGCCCCGCCGTTCGGCTCGGCCAAGGATCCGGTCAACTATGCCGGCTTTACAGCGGCCAATGTACTGCGCGGCGATGCCCGGCTCTTCCCTGTGGAAGAGGCCCTGAAACCCGCCGATAACCAGAAGCTGATCGATGTCCGGAATCCGGAAGAGGTCGCCGGCGGAACCATCCCCGGGGCCAGTAATATTCCGCTGCCGCTCCTGCGCGGAAAGCTGGGCGATTTGGATAAAGAGAAAGAATACCTGATTTTCTGCCAGGTAGGACTGCGCGGCTACCTGGCCTGCCGTATCATGGCCCAGAACGGCTTCAAATGCCGCAACCTGACCGGCGGCTACAAAACCTACGGCATGGTTACGGCCCAGATGCAGCCCGGTGCACCGGAAGCGGAAACCACCGCCGATGATGCCGGCGGAAGCTGCGTGAACGCATCAGGAAAAGATGCTGCCGAAGCCGAAATCGCGGAACATATCGATGCAGCCGGGCTCCAATGCCCCGGCCCGATCCTGCAGCTTTCGCAAGCCGTGGCACGCATCGAGGAAGGGCAGGCCGTCAGCATCATTTCGACCGATCCCGGCTTCGCCGCGGATATCCCGGCGTGGTGCAGCTCCACCGGCAATATCCTGCAGTCCCTAAAACCGGAAGGCAGCGCCTATAAAGCCGTTGTAGTTAAACAATCCGCTGCCAGCTGCCCTTCGCTGTCCGTCCCCGCCGAAAAAACCTTTACCAACGTCGTGTTCAGCAACGATCTCGACAAGGCGCTGGCCGCCTTCATCATTGCCAACGGCGCGGCGGCCATGGGCTATAAGGTGACGCTGTTCTTCACCTTCTGGGGACTCAACGTCCTGCGTAAGGACGGACCGGTGAATGTGGAGAAAAACCTGGTCGAAAAAATGTTCGGCTGGATGATGCCGAAAGGACCGAACAAGCTGAAGCTTTCGCAGATGCAGATGGGCGGCATCGGAGCGGCCATGATCAAGGGCATCATGAAGCAGAAAAATGTGCTCTCCCTGCCGGAGCTGATTGATACTGCGCTCAACAGCGGCGTCAAGATTGTCGCCTGCACGATGTCGATGGATCTCATGGGCATTAAGCGCGAAGAGCTGATCGACGGCATCGAGGAAGGCGGCGTGGCCATGTACATCGACCGCATCGGGGGCAATGGGAATCTTTTCATCTAAGATACACCCGATATTGGCCTCGCGCTGAAGGGTTTTATTCCGTAAAGCTACCGGCTCTACGGAATAAAACCATGAACTTTAAAAACGTCTTTACGCTTACCGCCCTGTTTTCCTTTTCCGCGCTGATTCTCAGCGGGGTTATTGCCCTGCTGTTTAACCGGCGGCCTTGGCCACTGTACATCAGCCTGGGCATTCTGTTCGGCATCAGCTATGCCGTCCAAACCGCGTTCGAGCTTAAATCAGCAAAAGCCCAGGCCCGGAAAACGGGTAAGCCCCGCGCATGGCTGACTGCCAATTCCTGCTCCGCAATCCTGCTGACCGGCTGGGTGGTTCTCGGCTCGCTGCTCCACTGGCCGCCGTTCAGCAGCCTCGAAGCCCCCGACGATTCCGGACCGACAGAGGAACAGGTTCAGCAGCGCGTCTTCGAGGAAACGGCTGAAACCAAACCGCCGCTGCCGGAAAAACCCCCGCTTTTCTACAGCGGACGCTCAATGCGCCGCCTCTCCGGAAAGTATGAAATGGACCTCAGCGGAATTATCGCAGGCTTGGAAAAGCTGGGCATCGAATCATCGCCCGACTGGACCTTCCGCGAGATCGCCGAACACAACGACATGGATACCAAATCCGTTTACGAAGCGGTCCTTCAGGTTCGTTAATACAGCCACCGCGGCGGCCGGGGCCGGAACAAAACCCGCCCCGCCAACGACTCAGCGGTTATTGAAATTCCGCATGGCCCGCGCGGAATCGCGGTCGGATTCCCGCTTCTTGATGGTGTCGCGCTTATCGACGACATTTTTACCCTTGGCCAGGCCGATGCGGACTTTGACTTTACCGCGGGAGAGGTAGACCTTCAGCGGAACAATGGTCAGGCCTTTTTCACGGATCTTACCGTAGAGCCGCTCAATCTCCTTGTGATGGAGCAGCAGCTTCCGCTCCCGGGTCGACGGATGGTTATAGATATTTCCATGCTCATAGGGCTGAATTGTGCAGCCGACGAGCCAGACCTCCATCTTATCATCGATATGAACATAGCCTTCCTGCACGCTGATGAGCCCCTGCTTACAGGATTTCACCTCAGTGCCGCTGAGCACAATCCCGGCTTCGATTTTTTCGAGGATGTGGAAATCGCGCTGCGCCTTGCGGTTGGTGACCAGCACCCCCGCACCCGGATCGTTCTTCTTCTTGTTCTTACCTGCCATTGGAAATTCCCGTCTAGGGTCCTCGGGTCAAATGTCCGACATCAGCATTCCGACTTTCGGGCTTCGGTTTTCAGACCAGCAGCCCCCAAAAGCAAAAGCCCAAAACCCGAAAGCTTTGAGCCGTTGCAACTTCGAAATTGTTTCGGATTTCGAAATGAGTATTTCGAATTCCCGCCTACAGGAGGATCGATGCATCGAAGTCCAGGCTGGGCGCTTCGGTTTCTTCCGGAGTGAAGATCATTTCTGCAGTCAGCAGGCCTTCGGCAATCTCTTTTAAGACGAGATCGTGATTATCCATTTCCGGATGATCTTTCTTCACCATCGGGCGCGCGCCGCTGTTCAGCTGACGGGTACGATAGGATATCAGGTTCACCAGCACCGGTGTGTTGGTGATTTTTTCTTCCGCAGTACTCAGGTAATCAAAGTTCATATTATTCTCTCCACACAAGTGACTTGCAATACTCCGACCGAGCAGAATCCTTACAGCCCTTACAAAAAAATTGGCGCGTAGTATAGCACCAGAGCATGTTAGGTCAACGCCATTTACGAAAAAATCCCGCCCCCGCAAAGGAGGCGGAACAGCTTTCGGCCGGCGGGGCATGACGCTCCGCCTTCCAAAGGGCGCTGAAGGAAAAGCGGGACGGAAGTCCCGCTCTCCAAGGCGTCTTACATCATGCCGCCCATACCGCCCATACCCGGATCCATCGAAGGCATCGCACCTTCTTTTTCCGGCAGGTCGGTGATCATGCACTCAGTCGTCAGCAGCAGGCCGGAAATGGAGGCCGCATACTGCAGGGCAGAGCGAGTCACCATGGCCGGGTCGATAATACCGGCTTCGATCATATCGACATATTCACCGGTCGCTACGTTGTAGCCGGAAGTCAGTTTACCTTTCTTAACTTCCTGCACAACGATGGCGCCCTCTTCGCCGGCATTGGCTACCAGCTGGCGCAACGGCGCTTCAATGGCCTTGCGGACAATACCCGCGCCAATGGCTTCGTCGCCTTCAACGTCAATCGTATCGATCGCCTTCTGAACGCGGAGCAGCGCAACACCGCCGCCCGGTACAATACCTTCAGCAACAGCCGCACGGGTGGCGTGCAGGGCGTCTTCAACGCGGGCTTTCTTCTCTTTCATTTCCGCTTCGGTCGCGGCACCGACGTTGATCACAGCAACACCGCCGGCCAGTTTGGCCAGGCGTTCCTGCAGTTTTTCGCGGTCGTAGTCCGACGTGGTTTCTTCGATCTGGCGGCGGATCAGGTCGATACGCGCCTTGATTTTTTCCACTTCGCCAGCACCTTCGACGATCGTGGTGTCATCTTTAGCCACGGTAACGCGCTTGGCGGTGCCGAGGTCGTCGATGGTTACACTGTCGAGTTTGATGCCGAGGTCTTCGGTAATGAATTTACCGCCGGTCAGCACCGCGAGGTCTTCCATGATTGCTTTACGGCGGTCGCCGAAGCCCGGGGCCTTAACCGCACAGACGTTCAGGGTGCCGCGCAGTTTGTTAACCACGAGGGTAGCCAGTGCTTCACCTTCGATATCTTCTGCGATGATCATGAACGGCTTGCTGGTTTTAGCCACATTCTGCAGCAGCGGGAGCATGTCCTGCAGGTTGGAGATCTTCTTTTCGAAGAGCAGGATGTAGGGATCTTCCAGTACCGCTTCCATGGTGTTGGCATCGGTCACGAAGTACGGAGAGAGGTAGCCTTTGTCGAACTGCATGCCTTCCACAACATCAAGGGTGGTCTCGATGGATTTGGCTTCTTCAACCGTGATCGTGCCGTCTTTACCGACTTTTTCCATGGCTTCAGCAATGATGTTGCCGATGGTGGTGTCGCCGTTTGCGGAGATGGTGCCGACCTGGGCCACTTCTTCGGTGGACTTCACTTTTTTGCTGAGTTTGCCGAGCTGCTCAACCATCGCTTCAACGGCTTTATCGATACCGCGTTTCAGGCTCATCGGGTTAGCGCCCGCCGTAACGTTTTTCAGGCCTTCGCGATAAATCGCTTCAGCCAGAACCGTAGCCGTGGTGGTACCATCGCCGGCGATGTCCGATGTTTTGGAAGCGACTTCTTTCACCATCTGGGCGCCCATGTTTTCGAAAGCGTCCTCGAGTTCGATCTCCTTCGCAACGGAAACACCGTCTTTGGTGACCGTCGGGGAACCGAATTTCTTGTCGAGAATTACGTTACGGCCTTTCGGGCCGAGTGTAACTTTCACAGCGTTGCTGAGCTTTTCAACACCGCGGAGCAGCGCATCGCGTGCTTCTACGTCAAATACAATCTGTTTTGCCATTTTACTTAATCTCCTTCGTCGATTAAGAAATCCGAAATTCTAATCGCACACCACGTAACATCCCGAAATGGGAATGCTGGAATGTCTTCAGGTTTCGAGTTTCGGATTTCGAAAAATAATTAGCCGATGATCGCGAGGATATCGTCTTCGCGCATGATCTGATATTCGTTGCCGTCCACCTTCACTTCGGTGCCGCCGTATTTCGGCATCAGCACAATATCGCCGACCTTCACGTTAAACGGGACTTTCTTGCCTTCGTCATCGATCTTACCGGTACCGACCGCAATCACTTTGCCTTCCTGCGGCTTCTCTTTTGCAGAGTCCGGAATAATGATGCCGCCCTTGACAGCTTCTTCTTCCTTCACCGGCTCAACCAGTACACGCTCACCCAATGGTTTAATATTCATCGATGTTTCTCTCCTTGTGTTTGTAATATTGATCAATGAACAAGGAATACGGAACGCGGAAGGAGCCCTTCGTTATTCGATATTCCCTGTTCAAAATTCTTCGGTTCTATTTGTTCTTCTCGTCGTCGTCGACCATTTCGAAGTCGGCTTCCTCAACATCAGAAGCAGACTTCTCACCGGCCGAAGAGCCGGCACCGGCACCGGCCGCGCCGCCCATGTCCGGACCAGCACCCTGCGCACCCTGTGCGTTCGAATACATTTCCGTGGCGGCCGCCTGCATCTTCTCGTTCAAAGCGTCCAACGCGGTCTTCATGCCGTCATAATCTTCCGCTTCAATCGCTTTTTTAACCGGCTCAATCGCCGCTTCAACTTCGGCTTTCTGCTCCGGGGAAACCTTGTCGGCATTTTCCTTCAGGAATTTTTCGGTCTGGAAAACGGTGGAGTCCGCCTGGTTTTTCAGGTCGATTTTCTCCTTCATCTTTTCGTCTTCCGCCGCATGTGCCTCGGCATCCTTCATCATGGCGTCGATCTCTTCATCGGTCAGGCCGGAAGAAGCCGTAATGGTGATGTGCTGCAGCTTGCCGGTGCCCAGATCCTTGGCGCTGACTTTCAGGATACCGTTGGCATCAATATCGAACGTCACTTCAATCTGGGGAGTGCCGCGCGGCGCCGGAGGAATGCCGTCGAGGTTAAAGCGGCCGATCGTCTTATTGGCGTTGGCCATTTTACGCTCGCCCTGCAGCACGTGGATTTCCACGGCCGGCTGGTTGTCCGCCGCGGTGGAGAAAATTTCACTTTTCTTCGCCGGAATCGTCGTGTTGCGCTCGATCAGCGGCGTTGCGATACCGCCCATGGTTTCAATGCCCAGCGTCAGCGGGGTAACATCGAGCAGCAGGACATCTTTGACCTCGCCCTTCAGAACACCGCCCTGAATGGATGCGCCGATGGAAACCACTTCGTCCGGATTCACCCCTTTATGCGGTTCCTGGCCGAAGATTTCCTTCACGGAGTTCTGCACCTTCGGCATACGGGTTGAACCGCCGACGAGAATCACTTCATTCACTTCGGACGCGCTGAGGCCGGAATCGGCCAGGCAGCTGCGTACCGGCTGGATTGCTTTGGTGATCAGGTCGTCGCAGAGCTCTTCGAGCTTCGCGCGGGTCAGCGTAACGTTGAGGTGTTTCGGGCCGGAAGCATCCGCCGTGATGAACGGCAGGTTGATTTCGGTCGACTGCGAGCTGGAGAGTTCGCATTTCGCCTTTTCGCCCGCTTCTTTAAGGCGCTGCAGCACCATCGGGTCTGCAGAGAGGTCAATGCCCTGCTCCGCCTTAAAGTTCGCCACGAGCCAGTCGATAATCTTCTGGTCAAAGTCGTCGCCGCCGAGGTGGCCGTCACCGCTGGTGGCTGTCACTTCAAAAACGCCGTCGCCGATATCGAGGATCGACACGTCGAACGTACCGCCGCCGAGGTCGTAGATCGCAATTTTCTCTTCCGACTTTTTGTCGAGGCCGTAAGCCAGCGAGGCCGCCGTCGGCTCGTTGATAATACGCAGCACTTCCAGGCCGGCAATTTTACCGGCATCTTTGGTTGCCTGGCGCTGCGAGTCGTTAAAGTAGGCCGGAACCGTAATGACGGCCTGCGTGACCGCTTCGCCCAGGTAGGCTTCCGCATCCGCCTTCAGCTTCTGCAGGATCATCGCCGAGATTTCCTGCGGGCTGTAGACCTTGTCATCAATCTTAATATGGGCATCGCCGTTCTTGGCTTCAACCACTTCATACGGAACCAGGTCGATTTCGTGCGCCACTTCGCTGAATTTACGGCCCATGAAGCGCTTCACGGAAAAGATGGTGTGTTTCGGATTCGTTACCGCCTGGCGTTACGCCGCGGTGCCTACGAGGCGCTCGCCGTCTTTGGCAAAAGCCACGATAGACGGTGTTGTGGGCGTTGGTGATCGCCTGGCGCCGGGCCGGCGCACCAACAAGACGCTCACCATCCTTCTTGAAGGCGACAACCGAAGGGGTGGTCCGTGCGCCCTCCGCATTGTTGATCACGACCGGCTCGCCGCCTTCCATGACGGCT
>JBFHGU010000063.1:0-17078 GCA_041582935.1 Pontiella sp. | reverse complement strand
TTTCATCAATCCGGTTTTGAATGTCCTCAACCGAAAACTGATAGATTGGGTCAACGGAAATAATTTTTCCGCCCTGTCTAGACAGGGAAGAATTAAAGGATGCAGGTCCATCACCACAACCGAGGATGTTTCCTTGAAGGTCGGTTTTGGATAATTTGAACATCGAGATGTATTCCTCAAATGAACGACCCCACGGCACAACTTTTTCTAACTCAAAACTCATTTTAATTTTTCCTGTCAGACCTTATGGCTGAAGTTGATTCAGCCGCGGTCCTCTTCCCTTTAAATTAAGCGGCGTTCCCCGGACGAACCGGGGAGATCCAGCACCACCTGGATCGTTCCAGATTAATGACCTAAAACTAAAGGAAAACGCCGTGGCGGAAGTATACATAGGAATCGATGCGCATAAAGCGACTCATCAACTTGCTTATGCTTTTGAAGGCCGCTCTCAGCCGGAGAACATCGGCCGCATAACCGATATGTGATTGCACTCACTGGCTGATCGTATCAGCCGGAGGACCTCTGTTTCAAATGTGCGAAACTATTTGTACGTTATCTTGAGTGGTATCGAATAATGCTATGGGTTAAGGGCTAGCTGTCCGGATTTATCATCTAAGAAGGGGCGACTAGATACCTCAAGAATACTTAAGCTTTTCAATATTCCGGTTGTGCTCGTGTTTTTATAGGTGCGACAGTAAACGAGTCCTTGAATATCTTCATCCGCAGCTCTTCGAGCATTATGAACCAAACTGTTTGTGATTAAGTTTATTGATTTCAAGGTTCTTGCATCGTCCAGAAGTTCGAAGGGAATCGGTCGTTTTTCTTCTAAAACATAAATTCGACCTTTGAATGTATTGCTGTTGTAGCTAGCTATTTTACCAATGACCATATGAATGGTTTCATTCGTTTCTGTTTTGCTGATGCATTCGAATGTGTCTGCGTTTAATGTTGGACCGATTATTCTTATAGTCTTTGGGGAAGTCCATGCCGTTATACTAGCGGATAGTGCGGTTTCCCGACCTTTTATCGGACGGTGCATCTCTTTCATTGGGATCTCGCACTTTTCAGCGAGAGAATCGAGTCTATGTTGTTCAAGAATCGGAAGCTTACTGTCCGTCTTCTTTAGTTCTTCGTACTGCTGACCTAGCGACTTGTCATAGTCCACATGAAATCCAAGTGTTTCATTTACAACATAATCATAGACTGAACGTACCAGATGCCCAACGGGAGAAGTGCTAGGAACAAAATTCAACGAATAAAGCATGGATAAAGGAACCATTACCTTCGCTGGAAGCTTCCAGCTACCTTCAGATGCTGGGTCTGCTAGAATGAACGCTTCTTTCAGAGCAGGAGCTTGAGTAATTATCTCATTATGCAAAACGAGATGGGTTGTTAATGCCAATGAACGCTGAAATCCGATCAGTGCTCTTGCCACATCATAAAGGTCAATCTCATGGTTCGAAGATTGATTCCCATCAAAAGATAGAGTTAGTGATAAACATCGGTAGGCTTCCATGACACCTCTTTTAATTAAATATCTTCATGCTATTTGATTAACTTGCGACCCCTGCACCTTCAAACTTAAATCATTGCTATTACTGATTTTGAATTGTGTTCAATATGTTTTCCTGACCCAACAGTTGATTAGGCAGAAAAGTTTCTGCCTATTCCGGAATTCCCGTTTGGTGTTAGGCAGAAAGGTATTCTGCCTAACACGTACCGCCGTTTTTTATCAGATTGTTAATGCAAAGTTTATGAGCGGGTTATGTTCAGTGTAAAGAGGAATGAAGAATGTATTGGGCTGCATGGCTGCTCGTGCTTTGTACCGTTTCGGGTTTTGTAAACTTTCATCTCGGAATGCTTCGGAGAGCAGCCTGGCTGGGGGAATGAAGGGGTCAGGCTTTTTCGAAGTCCTGCGTGGTGCAGTTGGTGCAGATGCAGTTGAGGATGGAGAGGGCGCGGGGATCGCAGATGGAATACCACATTTCTTTGCCGCGGCGGGTTGCGCAGAGCCGGCCGGCGCGGCGCATCAGGTTGAGGTGCTGCGATACAATGGCCTGGGCAAATCCGGTTTCCGCAACGAGGGCATGAACGGGCACTTCCTGTTCGCGCTCCAGAATTTAATAATCCGCAACCGCCGTTCATACTGACGAAGCTTTCAACAGTTTTTTTCAGAATAAATTTGACGCAGACGGGCACCGGCGCAACCCTGTTACGGTAGTTTTGTTTTAAACGTGTAATTGGAGGCGCGCGTGAGGATAGGACCTGTGTGCGTGCCGAATAGTTGTTTGTCCAGCAGAGTCATCTTCATGTGTTGTTCTCTTTTAAAAGGGAAATTGGACGATGAAGAGACAGATGCTGTTGGATAAGGCTGATGCCGTTTTTCTGCGGTTTTGCGGATTGGCCGCGCTTTGGTTTGCTGGAGCTGTGATGCCGGCCTGTGCGGGCAATGCGCTGGATTTTGAACACGACGACGGACAGTATGCGTCGATTCCGCTCACGCTGCCCGACACGGGAACCATTGAGCTGTGGTTCCAGCCGGAATCTTTCTACGATTACAACACCCTTTTCGATAATTCCTGTGATGGAAATGATTGGGAAATGTGGATTGGCGAAAGCGGCATGTTGTATTTTCGAATTGAAAGCAGCAAGTTGAGTTATGATCTGACCTCAATCAGCGGGACGAATGAATGGGTCCATCTTGCTGCGACCTGGGAGAAGGAATCTGATTCTGAAACCGTGGATGCGGCGCTGTGGGTTAACGGTGTCGTGAGGGACTCACTGGAGGACGGGGCATGGACAGATCCCGGTGACACGTTCTATCTTTGCGGCGGCCATTCCGCGAACACCACCGGCGACGGCCTGATGGAGGACGTGCGCATCTGGAGCGATGTGCGTACGGCATCCGAAATCAGCGGCAAACTGTATGCGGAGTTAAGCGGCGGGGAAGACGGGCTGATGGCCTATTTCCCGATGAACCAGTCGTCCGGCACGACGTTGGTCGATGCCTCAGCAAACAGCTATGACGGCACCTTGGTCAACATGTCGGATGATAACTGGTTTTTGACGGATTTTTCATGGAGTAATCTCGTTGCGTATTACCCGTTCAACGGCAGCGGCAAGGATGCGTCTGGGAACAGCAATGATGCCGTTGTGACCGGCTGTTCGGTGGACGGCTGGATGACTCAGGGGAAAAGTACAAATGAATATGCGGCGCTGCCGTATACCCTGTTCGACGGGGTTTCCAATTTTACTTTCAGTGCATTCGGCCGGCTGGCTGATACGGATACGTTATACCGGCATATCCTCTCCTGTGCAGGAACCAACTCGGCCAATGAGCTGCTGGTCTGCTATGACACCGGAAATGAACGCTGGCATTTTTACTGCGGCGGAACCAAATATATCGTGGCAACCAATGCGGCCATGTCGGATTTGGCATGGCACCATGTCGCGGTAAGCGCATCGAACAGCATCTACCGCTTGTGGCTGGATGGTGAGGAACTTGGAAGTTTCGAATGTGCCAATTCAGTGCTGACGGTTTCCGAAGGCGGCGTCTTTCTGGGACAGGACCAGGATGTCATCGGCGGCGGATTTGATGCCGATCAGAGCTGGAATGGGGGTCTGGATAACGTGCGGATTTACCATCGCGCATTGAATTCGGAACAGATCTCCGCGCTGTCTGCCGAGACTCACATCAGCTATCCAATCACCTTCAGCACTTCGGGCAATGGGGCCGTTGCTGCGGATTACTACTGGAGTGCGGCCAATTCCGCCACGGTGTATGTTCCGAGCAATACAACCCTTTCGGTGGAAGCCGTCCCGGACGATGGCTGGCTTTTTATGGAATGGGGCGGCGGCCTAAGCGGGGATTATTCCACCAGCAACACGAGTTTCCTGGTTACCAGTTCGAATGCGTTCACGGCACTCTTTTCTGATGACGCCGACGAGGACGGCCTTTTGAACACCAACGAAACCGCCTTGGGAAGCGATCCGCGCGATTCGGATTCCGATGATGACGGCCTTTTCGATGGCGATGAGGTAAGCAGCTATCAAACAGATCCGACTCTTGCGGATACCGATGGCGACGGTATTTCCGACGGTGATGAGGTGAACAGCTATCAAACGGATCCGACCCTTTCGGATACCGATGGCGACGGCATTTCTGATGGAGCTGAAATAGATGGCGGCAGCAATCCTTTTCTCAGCAATGAAGCGCTGATGGCGTCTTATCCGTTCAGCGGCAGCGGCAAGGATGCGTCCGGGAACGGCAATGATGCCGTTGTGACCGGCTGTTCGGTGGATGGCTGGATGTCTCAGGGGAAAAGTACAAATGAATATGCGGCGCTGCCGTATACCCTGTTCGACGGGGTTTCCAATTTTACCTTCAGTGCATTCGGCCGGCTGGCTGATACGGATACGTTATACCGGCATATCCTCTCCTGTGCAGGAACCAACTCGGCCAATGAGCTGCTGGTCTGTTATGACACCGGAAATGAACGCTGGCATTTGTACCGCGGCGGAACCAAATATATCGTGGCAACCAATGCGGCTATGTCGGATTTGGCATGGCACCATGTTGTGTTGAGCGCATCGAACAGCATTTACCGCTTATGGATCGATGGCGAGCAGGTCGGCAGCGTCGCGGGCACGGCGGCCGCGTTGAGCGTATCCGAAGGCGGTGTCTTTCTGGGACAGGACCAGGATGTCATCGGCGGCGGGTTTGATGCCGATCAGAGCTGGCATGGCGGCTTGGACAATGTGTGCATTTATCAGCGTGCGTTGAGTTCGGCAGAGGTTGCTGAATTGGCTGAAGAAACATACAACGGAAACACCTATTATGTGGCTGGTTCTGCAGGCGATGATTCTTCTGATGGGTTGAGTTGGAACACGGCCAGGAAAACGATTCAGGCGGCGGTGAATCTGACGGTGGACCATGACTGGGTTATGGTTTCGAACGGGACCTATTCCTCCGGATATGCCCTGTCGCCGGTGGATGACTGGAAGAACCGCGTATGTATCACCAACAGCATTACGGTTAAAAGCGTCAATGGGCCGGACGTGACGGTCATCGATGGTTTGGATGCAATGCGGGGGGTCTATCTGGGCGGCAATACCGTTTTTTCCGGCTTTACCGTCACCAAAGGTTCGGCTTCAGCAGAATATTGGGAGCGCAATGATTATGAAAACTTCGGCGGCGGGATCTGTTTCGGCGGAGACGGCATCGTCAGCAACTGCATCATTTCAGGAAACAGTGCTTATTATGGCGGCGGTGTCAGCGGTTATTCTGGCGGAGAGGTGGTTGATTGCACGCTTTCCGGTAATTCGGCCTCCAGCTACGGCGGCGGCAGTTATTACGGCACGCTGACCGGGTGCTCCGTGGCTCAGAATACGGGCAGTTATGGCGGCGGCGGAAGCTATTACAGCACGCTGACGGACTGCGCCGTGACCGGAAATACAGCCACTCACAACGGCGGTGGGGGCTGCTCCTACAGCACGCTGACGGACTGTACACTGACCGGAAATACAGCCGCTAAATACGGCGGCGGCTGCGTTGAAAGCACCCTGACCGGATGCACAATCTCCAGCAATTCGTCTACCTTCGGCGGCGGGAGCCTTTACAGCACGCTGACGAACTGCACGCTTTCCGGTAACATGGCTTCTTCGAGCGGCGGCGGGTGCCATAGCTGCACGCTGACGGACTGCATACTGTTCGGCAATGAATCCGAAGACAGCTGCGGAGGCAGTGGTTCCAGCACGCTGACCGGATGCACCCTGACCCGGAATTCGGCTGCGACCTATGGCGGAGGAAGCGGATGGGACACGCTGAACAACTGTATTGTTTGGGGGAACGCTGGCGGTACGGGATCGAACACCTATGCAGTAAAATTCGAATCGTACAGCACAACCAGTGATCCCTGCTTTACCGATGCGGCGAACGGAGATTATACGCTGCGGCTGGGGTCACCCTGCATCGATGCCGGCGACAATGACTATGTCACAACCGATACAGATCTGGCCGGCAATGACCGCATCGTAGACGGCAGCTTTGACGGCATCGGCACGGTCGATATCGGCGCCTATGAATACCAGCCGGATCAGACGGATTCGGATGACGACGGTATTACCGATGGCGATGAGGTTGCGAATGGGATTGACCCGTTAGTCAGTAACGAAGGGGTTGATTCCGATGACGACGGCTTCTCGGACTATGAAGAGTATGTTGCTGATACTTCCATGACGAATGCCGGCGACTATTTCAGCATCGATATTGATGGAAATACTGTCTGCTTTGATTCCGCAGAGGGGCGTGTCTATACGGTACAGGTCTGCACCAATCTGGTCGAAGGCGGATGGAGCACGGTCACCAACCTTTCCGGCACCGGCACCGAAGCGCTGCTTTCCGATCCGGACGAGGATAAGCCGGAAGCCTTTTACCGTGTGCAGGTCGAGCTGAGCGAGTAGGCCGTCTCATTCCGTCACCGCTCGCTGAGCGGATGGCGGCGCGGCTGACGGCGGGAAAGACGGCCTCCGTCATTCCCGGGATCAGCCGCGGGGGAGCTTTTGCATATATGACATCCGCAAAAGTGCGGAGAGTGGCAGCGGCGTTTGAGGGACTGCAGGAGTGAGCGGATCGAACCTTCCAACCGGCGGCGCTTTTGGCTATAACGCTTCGTCTATGAATCCGAAGAATTTACCCATCTATGAGCTGCGCGATGAACTGGCTGAAGCGCTGAAAAACGAAAACCGCATCATCATCGAGGCGCCGACGGGCTCGGGTAAATCGACGCAGGTGCCGCAGCTGGTGCTGGACTGCGGGAACGCGGGTGCCGGCGAAGTGGTGGTGCTGCAGCCCCGGCGCCTGGCGGCGCGGCTGCTGGCGAAACGCGTGGCGTTCGAGCGCGGGGAACCACTGGGCGGCGAGGTGGGCTATCAGGTGCGGATGGAGTCGGCCGTATCGGCGAAAACCCAGATCCGCTATGTGACCGAAGGCATCCTGCTGCGCCAGTTCCTGTCCGATCCGGAGCTGCGCGGTATTTCCACCATTGTTTTTGATGAATTTCACGAGCGGCATATCTACGGCGATATCACGCTGGCACGTGCGCTGCACCTGCAGGAGACGCGGCCGGATCTGAAAGTGATTGTGATGTCGGCGACGCTCAATGCCGGGCCGCTGCGCGAATACCTGGCGCCGTGCCGGGAGCTGAAGAGCGAAGGCCGTATGTTTCCGGTGGAAATTGTCTACGCGCGCAAGCGGATCGATTTCCGAAAACATCCGGTTTGGGATGCGGCGGCCGATGCCTTTGAAAACGCGGTTGAGTCCGGGGCCGAGGGCGATGTGCTGGTTTTTATGCCGGGTGCCTATGAAATTTCGCGGACGGTGGAGGCGATCCGGTCGAAACGCTGCGCGCGCGGTTTTGCGGTGATGCCGCTGCACGGCGAGCTGCCGCCGGCGCAGCAGGATGCGGCGGTCGGCGAGTGCGATCAGCGCAAGTGTATTGTTTCGACCAACGTGGCGGAGACGTCGATCACGATTGACGGTGTTCGGATTGTGATTGATTCGGGGCTGGCGCGTATGGCGCGGTTTGATCCGAACCGCGGGATCGATACGCTGCTGATTGAGCGGATCAGCCGGGCGTCGGCGGACCAGCGGACGGGCCGCGCGGGCAGGACGGCGCCGGGGACGTGCCATCGGCTGTGGACGGAGCAGGAGCATGCGGCGCGGCCGATGCAGGAGCTGCCGGAAATCCTGCGGCACGATCTTTCGGAAGTGGTGCTGACGCTGAAGGCGGGCGGCATTGAGGATGTGGAAAACTTCGGCTGGCTGGAAAAGCCGGACCCGAAATCGCTGGCGCACACGCTGACCCTGCTGACGGACCTCGGCGCGCTGGATCATGAGGGGAGGCTGACGGAGATCGGCCGCAAGATGGTTTCGTTTCCGATGCACCCGCGCTATGCCCGAATGCTGCTCGCCGGCGGGGAATACCACTGTGTGCGGCAGGCGTGCCTGATTGCGGCGCTGACGCAGGGGCGCTCAATCCTGCAGCGCGGCAAGGGCGGCGGCACACGGGATCAGCGCGATGACCTGCTGGGCGAGGATGATGTTTCGGATTTCAAGCGGCTGATGCGCGCGTGGAGTTTTGCGGACCAGAACGGCTATCGGGTCGATGCCTGCCGTAAGCTGGGCATTCATGCCGGCGCTGCCCGGCAGGTGAAGCCGCTTTATCAGCGCTTTATGAAAATGGCGGAGCGCGCGGGGCTGGAAATCAATAGCCGGGCGCCGGCCGATGAGGAGCTGCAGAAGTGTATCCTGCTGGCGTTTTCGGACCAGGTGGCGAAGCGGCGCGATAAAAGCTCGCTGCATTGCGCGGTGGTGCATGGGCGCTCCGGCGACCTGGACCGCGAATCAGTGGTGCGCGATGCGGCGCTGCTTGCGGCGGCGGAGATTACGGAGATTGAGGGGCGCAGCCTCAACGTGAAGCTGAACCTCTGCACGGCCGTGGAAGAGGCGTGGCTGGAGGAGCTTTTCCCAGACGATATCGAGGAGATTACAGAGGCGGTTTTTGATCCGTCGGCCAAGCGCGTCTATTCGAAGCAGTGGAAATCGTTCCGCGGCCTGGAGCTGCGGTCGAATATGAGCCCGGAGGTGGATCCGGATCAGGCGGCGGCGATTATTGCCGAGGAGGTGATTGCCGGGCGGCTGGAGCTCTATAAGTGGGACGAGCAGGTGGAAAAGTGGATTGCGCGGGTGAACTGCCTGGCGGCGGGCTGCCCGGATTACGGCATTCCGGAAATCGATGAGGAGGCGCGGCGGGCGATGATCGAGGAGATCTGCCTGGGCGCCGTCTGTAAAAAGGACCTGAAGCACCGCGCGGTCTGGAAAACGGTGAAGTCGTGGCTCAATCCGGCGCAGCTCGACCTGATCGAAAAACAGGCGCCGGAGCGGATCAAACTGCCGAGCGGTTTCAATGCGAAAGTCCGCTATGAAGCGGGGCAGCCGCCGGTGCTGGCGGCGACGATCCAGAAGCTCTACGGACTGAATGAAGTGCCGAAGATCGGCTTCGGGCAGATTCCGGTGATGGTGGAGGCGCTGGCGCCGAACCAGCGGCCGCAGCAGAAGACGCAGGACATGAAATCGTTCTGGGAAAATGCCTATCCGATGCTGAAGAAAGAGCTGAAGGGCCGCTATCCGAAACACGAATGGCGCTGATTATCCGGGGGCGGGCGGGGCTATATGGTCGGAACGGAGATCGCGGAGGGTGCATAGGCTGTTCAGATTGCCTCCGCGTATTTTGCGGGCCCCCGATTTCCGCCGCGGGCTGAATAGACTGCGGTTATGCTCAAAAACCTCCTCAACAAAGAGTCGGCTTCCAAGCGCCGCTCCGTCGGTAAAATAACGGATGCGGCACCGCAGCATTTCATAGGCGCTCAGTTCACCCCCGCTCTCGAGGACCTGACGTACCTTTTCGGGTTCAAAGCCTTTGCGGGCTTCGCTTTCTTCGCCGGTACTAAACAAATGTATACGGTATTGCGCCGCCGTTTTCCGCCAGCTTGAATCCTGGCCGTGCAGGAACAGGATCCGCTCAATTCCGGCCCGGGCCCGGCCGCCTCCGGCGACCGCCTCGGCATAACCGCAGAAGCGGTAGTCGCGCGGATCCTCAACCAGTCCGGCACGAACAGGGTTCAGCTCAATGTAGGCCGCCATGGTCGCTATGGCGCAGTCAGAGTTTTCAACAAGGACGCTTTTGAAGCGTTCTTCCCAGAGCGTACCCTTACGGTTGCTGCACCGGTTGTACCACTTCGAAAAGCGCTCCTTCAGCTCCTTTACAAAGGAGGAAAGGCAGCCCATGCGTGAGGTATATTTCAAACGCCATTCATCGAGCCGGGCAGTGCTGCCGGTTTCGGATGCATAGGAGACACACCGTTCATAGTCCTTCCGGATCATTCCCGCCCGCTGCTTGGGGTAGAATGCCTGGATTCGATTGAGCAGTTCTTCGTCCCCCGGTTTGGAATGGGTTGGAACCTCAACAAGAAGGTGCCAGTGGTTCGACATGATGCAGTAGGTGAGCACCTGAATTCCGGTAAAAGCTTCGAGCTGCCTCATGCTTTTCAGGAAAAATTCCTTTTCCTTATCGCCGAAAATATAGTCCCGGTTAACCACTCTGGACATGATGTGATAGTGGTTGACATCGCGTTCCCCAAGTATGCGGGGCTTTCTCATAAAATGAAGCTGCTGAACGAACCAGGTTTTGTCAATATATAATGTGCCTGTCACCATATATGCTGAATGGTGCTGGCCGGCTAAGAATACTTGGATAATACGCGCAAAATCTGTACCTCTTTACGCTTAACCAACAGGAGGGCAGCATGCCGAAGAAGAGTGTCTCGATTGAGTCGAAACTGAATGAAAAATTTGTGATCGAAAGCGATATCCGCGGACATAAGGTGGTCATCGATCAGCCGGCGAATGCGGGGGGTACGGATACGGGGGTTACGCCGCTGGAAATGGTGTTTGCTTCGCTGGCCGGCTGCATTGGCTCCATCGGCCGTATTGTGGCGATGCAGCAGCGGCTCGACGTCCGCGGCATGACCATTAAGGTGGAGGGCGAACTCGATACCGACGGCCTGCTCGGCAAGCCGATTGAGGGGCGCATCGGATTTGAAGGCATTACGATTTCGGTGGATGTGGATGCCGACATGACGGATGAGGAGAAGACGGCCTTTATTCACGAGGTAGACCGCCGCTGCCCGGTTTCGGAAAACCTGATGAACGCTACGCCGGTTGCCGTTAAACTGGCGTAAACCGCCCGCTGGAAACCGAGGAAAAAGCCGTCCGCCGGGCGGCTTTTTTTCGTGTTTTACAAGCTTTGGGCAATTGTGACAAAATCGCTCGCTTTAAATGGAGAGACCTATGACGATCAAGGACTGTCTGATCCGGGCGGCCAAGGAGAGCCCGGCGGCCGCGGCCCTGAAATTCAAACAGAATGGAGAGTGGCGGACCCGTTCCTATGCTGAACTGCTGGAACGGGTTTGGCATGTTTCGGAAATGCTGGCGGCGCTCGGCGTCCAGGAGGGCGACCGCGTGGCGATTTACCGTGAAAATTCGCCGGAGTGGTACGAGCTCTATCACGGGATTGTGGGCATCGGTGCGGTTGCGGTTCCGGTGGATGCTAAACTGCGCGAGAGCGAAGTGCGCCATATTTTCCGCGACTGCGGGGTGACGGCGGCGTTTGCCTCTTGCCGCATGGCGGAGACGCTGACTGAGATGAGTGAGCAGATCAGCAGCCTAAAGCACCTGGTGGTGCTGGACTGCCGGGGCGGCCGGCTGCCCGGCGGCGAAGCCGGCTGCGCGGTGTATGAAGAGCTGTTTGAACAGGTGCACGAGAAGGCGATGGCTGCCGGCCGGGCTTTTGACCGCATGGGGCCGACGCCTTCCTCGCCGGCATCCTTCATTTATACATCGGGCACCACCGGCCGCCAGAAGGGCGCGGTGCTGACGCATCAGAATTTCATCTCGAATGTTGAGAGTATCGACCGGTCGCTGCACTTCTCGAAAGAGGACAACTTTGTCCTGATCCTGCCGCTGCACCACTCGTTTGCCTTCACCTGCACGGTGCTGGTTCCGGTGTTCAAGCACTGCCAGGTGACGCTGGTGGAGAACCTGAAAACGATTAAGGCGAATATGGCCGAAACTTCGCCGACGATCATGCTGGCGGTTCCGCTGCTGCTCGACAAAATGCTGGCGCGTGTTATGGACGGGATCAGCCGGAATACGCTGGCTAAATTCCTGTACCGCGCCGGACTGGCCAAAGTGGTCGGCAGAAAGGTTCGGGACGGCCTCGGCGGTAAGCTGCGCCTGGTGGTTTCGGGCGGTGCGCCGATCAGCCCGGCGACGCTCGAGGGGTGGAACAAGCTCGGCCTGCTGGTGGTGGAGGGCTACGGCATTACCGAGACTTCGCCGGTGCTTTCCGTGAATCCGCCCGAGGCGCCGCGCGTGGGAACGGTCGGCCGGCCGCTCGACGGCGTTGAAATCCGCATTGATGCGCCGAATGCTGAGGGCATCGGCGAGATCTGCGCCCGCGGCGGGAATGTGATGCAGGGCTACTGGAACAACCCGGAAGAGACCGCCAAGGTGCTGAAAGAGGGCTGGTACCACTCCGGGGACCTCGGCTATTTCGACGAAAAGGGCTACCTCGTCATCAGCGGCCGTAAAAAGAGCCTGATCGTGAACCGCGAAGGAAAGAACATCTATCCGGAAGAGGTGGAGCGGCAGGTGATGAAAAGCGAGTACGTGCTTGAATGCCTTGCGCTCGGCTACTGCGAGCCCGCGGAAACCGGCGAGCGCGTCGGCCTGATTGTGGTGCCGAACCAGGAGCTGATCGACGGGATGCATACCGCGGACGGAACCAGCCTTTCGGATGACCAGATTGCGGATCTGGTCCGCACCGATGTCCGGGAAAAGCTGCAGGCCCTGGCCGACTACAAACGGCCGCGGAAGATTGATGTCCGATTTGAAGAATTTGAAAAAACTACGACGCAGAAAATCAAACGCTATCTCTATGCGGTGGATACTGCGGGCAACTGAAGAGAACAGGAGAGAGAATAATGAGCAACGGGAAATGGGTGGGTCTTGCACTGTCCACGCTCTGGACGGGAGCCGCGTTGGGGGCGGGTTTCCAGCTTTATACCGAAGGATCTGCCGAAGCGCTCGGCCAGGCCGGTGCCGTCAGCGGCCGCACCAACATGACGTCGCAGGCGTGGTACAATCCGTCCGCCCTGGCCGGCGCGGACCGCCCCGCGATTATGGTTGGAAGCTCCTTTGCATCGATCCGCACCGACTACAAAAGCGGGCTCGATCCGCTGGTGCCCGATGCGGAGATGTCGGACGAATGGCGGGCGATTCCGCACCTCTATTATGTGCAGCCGCTGGCGGAAAACCTCACGGGTACACTTTCTGTTAACGCGCCGTACGGCCTGATTACCGAATGGGACGACGGCTGGGCCGGCGCCGCGGCGGCAACCTATTCCGATTTGGAGGCGGTATACATTACGCCGTCCATTGCCTGGCAGGCGATGGACATGCTGGCGGTGTCCGCCGGCCTGAATGTGGTGAATGCCGAGGCGCAGCTGGAAGGAACCGGCCGCGTGGTTGAAGGCGACGACATCAGTTACGGCGGCACCTTTTCGGCGCATCTGCAGCCGTGGAAGGACTGGGGTTTCGGCTTCCGCTATCAGTCGCGCGTGAAGCTCGACATCTCCGGCCGGCTGGAGCTTACGGGCATCGGAACCTTTCCGGCATCCGCCGACCTGGAACTGCCCGCCACCCTCAATATCGGAGTGGCCAACAGCAGCTTTGAAAACCTCACGCTGGGGCTCGACCTCGTGTGGACAGAATGGAGCACCTACGACCAGCTGATTATCGAAAATCCGGTCACCGATGCGCTGCGTTCAACGAACAACTGGAACGATGTCATCAGCATCCGCCTCGGCGCTGAATATGCGCTGGGCGAAAGCTGGAAGTTGCGGGCCGGCTATATTTGGGATGAATCGCCGGTGCCGGATGAAACGCGCGGGCCGATGCTGCCGGGCTCCGACCGCCAGATGGTCACGCTGGGCTGCGGCTGGCAGTTCCGGGAAACCATGACGATCGACGCGGCCTACTCCTACCTGTGGGCTGAAGAGGCATCCGCCGAGGGGGAGATCGGCCTGCCGGGTGAGTATGAAACCACCACCCACCTGCTGGCGTTTTCGCTGGGGTATACGTTCTGATTTTTCCGGCGGCGGAAAAGATGAAAGGCGTTCTTCGAGGTTTCGAAGGGCGCCTTTTTTACGGCGGCACCTGCGGCGGCGATTCGGATTAGATGTCGAGGCTTCCGGCACAGTAGAAAAGCTCCTGGACGGTCAGCAGCATATCCGTGCGCTGGTCGAGCGGTCCCGCCTTCTGTTCGATACGGCGGATGGTTTCGTTGGTGTCTTTTTTATCCACAGCCGCAAGGATGACCTTGCAGAACTCGGCATGTTTATCGCCCCAGAATCCCGCAAACAGGGGCATTTTATAGATATATTTGGCGACGGGCTCGGCCTCGGTGATCATGAGGGTGGCGGAGCTGAATCCGGCGAAAATTTTAACGATATCGTGAAAAAGCCTTTCGTCCTGCACCTGGATGCGGAAGAGGTTTTTGCTGCCGTGCTGCTTTGGGTCGGCTTCATCCCGCACGCGGCGCAGGAAGTTTTCAGCCAGTGCTTCTGCGGTCGGTGCGCGGAGCATTTCCTCAACATGCTCCGGCACATTGAGGATCTGGGAGACGGCAGAGAGCACCCTGATGTGGAGGCTGGACTGGCTCGCGGGTCCAATGATGAAAACAAAGAGCCTCACCGGTTTGCCGTCCACGGCATCAAAGTCGATCCCTTCGGCTGTGGAGATGATGCCGACCGCAAAATCCTCTGCGCCGTCCAGCCGGCAGTGCGGAATGGCAATGCCGCCCCCGAAGCCGGTTGTGCCCAGCGCTTCGCGCTCGTGAAACCCGCGGACGATTTCGGCCTCGCTGAGCCGGTTGAGTATGGGAGTCTTTTGGGCCAGTGCGGCCGCGGTTTTGAACAGCTCCTCGCGGGTGCGGCAGGCTGCGCCTGCTGCGGTACATTCGGGACGCAACACTTCCTTCAGGTTCATGGGCCGCTCCATTTTCCGACTGAACTTTGCGGGTCAGCAAGGTTGACGCAGTCGATTTGATGGACGTACTTTATGGCTGATGAACAAGTCCGTCCAGATTCTAATCCTGCTGGCGCTGATTCCGCTGGCGGTCGTTGCGCGTGAGGAGACCCTTGAAGAGCGCAAACAGCGAATCACCCGGAAGTACCTGCGCGACCACGCGAAAATCACCCAGAGCGCCATGATGGTTCCATCGGAGGTCCTGGAGGATGAACGCATCGCGGATTCGGAAAAATTCAAGACCGCGGAAGTGAATCTCGAACGCGAGGAAGCTGCGGCTTCGCCGATTGTGCCGATGCCGCCGCCAACCCGCCCGGTCCAGACGGCCGAGGAAAACTGGCTCCTGCAGGGGACGGAAGATATCACCGAGTTTGATGAGTATGGCAATCCAGTGGCTGCAGAGGGGACTGATTCTGGTTTCTGGTCGCCCTGGGGCACGGAGCAGGAGACGCCGCCGGCGAAAGAGCAGCGCGCTTCCCGAGGCTTTAACAGCCCGTACGGCTCCGATGCTTCTTCGGCATCGGGCGGCCGCGACGCGCAGCAGGATTCCCGTATCCGTACGTTCGGCGGGGCTTCGCCGGCATCCGGAACGACCCAGGATATTTTCGGCCGGACGCAGAGCGCGCCGGCGTATTCCTCCGGCTTTGGGCTTCAGCGTTCGACCCGGACCTATGGATCCGATCCGGAGGAGGGGCTGCTCACATCCCCCTTCAGTCGGCAGGAGTATAGTTCCCGGGACCAGTCAGAAACTGAAAGAAGCGGAACCTATCAGCCCTACAAGAGTCCCTACCAGCAGCAGCGGGAAGAGCGGAGCAATAGATCCTCCTGGTCGACGCCGAGCAGTGAAAGTCAGCAGTATCAGCGCAGCGACTCCTATCAGCAGTGGAAAAGCCAGCGCAAAGAGTTTGATCCGACAGCGGATGACGCCTACATCAATCAGATGCTGCAGCAGAATAAACGCTGATTCGTCCGCTACCGGCCGATTTCTTTATAATTGATCAGCTTGCCGTCAACGATGACGACTTCGTATTTGGTGACCTCAAACGAGCGCTCGAGCGCTTTGGCTTTACGCTCAATCTCATCATCGAGACTACCGCCGTAGACGGCTTCGCGCGGTTCCTCGGCATAGGTGTAGTAGAGATATTCCGCACCGTCTTTATTGACCGTGTAATCCGGTTCCCCCAGCAGCGAAACGACCTGGGCACGGCTCATGCCTTCCTGCACTTCGCTCAGCTTCCAGGGTTTGAACGCTGTGGAACATCCCGCTGCCAGAAGCACCAGGCCCGCCGCCAAAATGGGTCTCATTATTTTCATGATCCCAGCTTAGCTGCGGCCTCTGGAAAAGTAAACCTCAGGCTTACGCTTCTTCTGAAGTTTCCGGCGCCGGCGGCTTGGGGGCCGCCTCCGCTTCGGGCGCAGCCTCCGCTTCGGGGGCGGGAGCCGGCTCTGGCAGTTTGCCGGTTTTCATGATGGCATCGACTTCATTGAAGTCGAGCACTTCGCGCTCGATCAGGATTTCCGAAAGGGCGATCAGCTGCTCTTTATTGTCGACGAGGATCTGCATGCACTTGTCATACGCTTCCGTCACAATGCGCTGCACTTCCTGGTCGATCAGCTGGGCCGTCTGTTCACTGAAATCCGACGATCCGGTAATGCCTTGGCCCAGGAAGACGGGCTGGCTGTTGCTGCCGAGGTTCTGCGGACCGAGCTTTTTGCTCATTCCGTATTCGCAGACCATTGCGCGGGCAATCATTGTGGAGCGCTCAATGTCGTTATGGGCGCCGGTTGTGACATCGCCGAAGATCAGCTCTTCCGCGGCGCGGCCGCCCATAAAGGCCACGAGGTCGGCCTCCAGGCGTTTCTGGCTCTGGGTGTAGCGGTCTTTCTCCGGCAGCTGCATGGTGGCGCCCAGCGCGCGGCCGCGCGGAATGATGGTGACCTTATGAATCGGTTCACACTCCGGCATGTGGTACATCGCCACGGCATGGCCGGCTTCGTGGTAGGCGGTCAGTTTTTTCTCTTCGGCATCGAGCACATGGCTGCGGCGCTCACGGCCCCACATCACCTTGTCGCGAGCCTCTTCCATATCCTGCTGCTCAACAAAATCCGCGCCGCGGCGGGAGGCCAGCAGGGCCGCTTCGTTCACCAGGTTGGCGAGGTCGGCTCCGGAGAAACCAGGGGTGCCGCGTGCCGTGCGCTTGAGGTCCACCTGATCCGACAGGCGGACATTGCGGGAATGGATTTTCAGAATCTGTTCACGGCCTTCCAGGGTCGGCGGATCGACCACCACCTGGCGGTCAAAGCGGCCGGGGCGCAGCAGGGCCGGGTCGAGAACGTCCGGGCGGTTGGTTGCGGCAATCAGAATGACCCC
>JBFHGU010000062.1:0-18553 GCA_041582935.1 Pontiella sp. | reverse complement strand
CTGACCAATCTCAACGGAGTTTCGCTGGAATGGGACGAGCGGTATCGGCTGAAAGAGGTAACCACGAAATACACGAATGACACGAAAACTGTTGCGTATGAATATGACGTGCTGGGTCGCCGCGTTTCCCGCATTGAATCTGAAATTTCAAATCCCTCATCTGCCATCACAAACCTGTTTGTGTATAACGGAAACCAAGTTGTTGCGGATCTCGACGGCTCCGGAAACCTTCTCCGTACCTACGTCTGGGGCCACGGCATCGACAACCTCCTCTGCTTCACCGATCACACAACCTCCAAGACCTATTACGCCATAAAAGATCATCAAAACTCAGTCCTTGCGATGGTGGATGAAACGGGCACAGTCGTTGAATCGTACGAATACACTGCCTACGGCGACACAACCGTATTCGATGCCTCCGGCAATTCAATCGAAAATCAGCAATCATCAATCGGAAATAGATATACCTTCCAAGGCCGCGAAATCGACTGGACCACTGGCCTCATCTACTTCCGCGCCCGCTGGTACGATCCCGATTCCGGCCGCTGGCTCTCCAAAGATCCCATTGGCATTAACGGCGGTCTGAATTTGTATGAGTTCTGCGGAAGTAATCCGGTGAACTTTGTCGATCCATTTGGCTTATTTAGGTTTGGCAATAGGGATTTGGGAGGGATGCCTTCAGGAAGTCGTTATGCGCCGGGAATAATCAGTCCTCTCGGTGCAGCAGCATTAAATGCCGCAAACCTCGGGCTGTATCATGAACACGGATTTTTTGAAGACGGTAGTGGAGAAAATATTGGTTTCTTCGGCCCTAACGATGACACAGGTGATTCTGGTGGAGTTAGGACGCAGAAAAACTGCGATGCTGAACATCCGGATGACTACAGTATTTCACCATTTCAATATGATGATGACTTGATGCGCCAAGCTGCTGAGAATGTTGCTCAAACTGGCCTTTTTACAGGTGAGAACTATAGCCTTTTAGGAGGCAATAATTGTCAGGACTACGCATCAGCGTTGCGGCAGGAATATAGAAATTTAGGAGGGCAGGTAAAATACCGGCCGTTTGGGAGACGGGGGGCATTTTGATGCAGGCGAAATGGATTATTGGAACGTTTATTATATGCGTAATGGTTGCCACTCTGATTTCAAAAGTAAGTGTTGAAATGATTCCCGTTGGTTTTCGGAAAATATATTACATAAATGCTCGGGATCATGGTCGTGCTGAAAGTTCTCCTATAGTTGTGGATGACAGGTATTTGTTTGGCAATAGAGACTACTCTAAAACGATATCGGGGAGGAGTTCATATTATTTGCCACATCAGCTGTTATTTCTTGCAGGAGGTGATGTCAAAATACCAAAACAAGAGAGTTACAATGGTGTGGTCCAGTTAGAGATTTATTATGATAAAAAATTGCTATACAGGACGATATCGAAACCTTCGGAGTATCGGAAACTCTTTGCATACGATGAGGGCGGGAGACCAACGCATGTGCGAGGTTTTATACTAACCGACTTTCCTTTTCCTGTGGAAGGGAGGCATGAAGGGCTGGACTTTAGAGTGACCGTTGTTCAGCCGGATAAAGAACTTTTGAAGTATACAGATCATTTGGAACTCAGGATAATACCGGATTTAGCTTTATGATTGGCTCGCGAGCACGGGATCAGGAACGGGGGAACGGAACGGAGTTAGCCAGGAACTATTCCCTGGATCGTCTGGTCGGCGAGACCTGTTCAACGAATGGGTTAACCGCACAATTAAGCCCGAGTGGAAGTAATTGGACAAAATACACGAAAACCTATTCCTATGATCTTGCTGCAAACAGGTTGAGCAAAACAACTGACGGCTGGAAAACTTCCTATACACTCGGCACCGGCAACCGGCTCGCCTCATCAACTGCAACAGCCACGAATACCTACTTTGTTTCCGGTACATCGTCGGAAACCATCGGCACCGATGATACGTGGGGCACGCTCTATATCAGCAACCTCACCGCCAATACCGCCGTCGTTCCCGATGTGAACGGCAGCTCCTTCTCCGCTGAAGTTCCGGTGCTAGGAGACTGCACCAACACCCTCGTCGTCGCCATCCGCGACGAAGCCGGCAACATGGGCTATGCCACAAACCATCTCTGGGTCGGGGATTTCACCACAGAGAGCTCGGAGGCACAGAGTTTTGGGTATGATTCGGCGGGATGTTTAACCAATCTCAACGGTGTGTCATTGGCGTTGGACGAGCGGTACCGCCTCACTAAAGTAGATGTGATTAGGCCTGCAGACAGTAATCTTTCCACCTCTGTAGAATATGAATATGACGTTCTGGGCCACCGCGTTTCCCGTACCACCTGCTTCCAGCAGGCCACCAATGTTCAGCATTATGTCTATAATGGAAACCAAATCGTCGCCGATTTAGCAGAAGACGGTTCTTTGCTGCGCACCTACATCTGGGGCAACGGCATCGACAACCTGCTCTGCTTTACAGATCACACAACCTCAAATACATACTATGCGGTCAAAGATCATCAGAATACCGTCCTCGCCCTAGCCGATGAAGCCGGAACGTTGGTCGAGTCCTACGAATATTCCGCCTACGGCGAAGTCCTTGATGTGAAGGACGCCTCCGGCAATTCAATCGAAAATCGGCAATCATCAATCGGAAATAGATATACCTTCCAAGGCCGCGAAATCGACTGGACCACTGGCCTCATCTACTTCCGCGCCCGCTGGTACGATCCTAGCTCTGGCAGGTGGATTTCCAAAGACCCCATTGGAATTTCCGGTGGATTAAACCTCTATGAATTCTGCGGCAGCAATCCGGTTAATTTTATCGATCCAGGTGGACTCGATCTTCACAAAGTAGGAGCAGGAGAGAGCGATACCTCAGCTTTTCATATGAAACTCCAGCTAACATACGTGGATGGAAATGGCAACAATGCTCAGTATACGATCAGTTTTTTCATGGATATGACCGCGAAAGCCTATTTTGGACAATTAAACCCTAAGTATGAACAAGGTGAGGTTGATGAAGATGGTTGTGATGGTGAAAAACTCGAAACTCTAGAACTTACTCCTGAGCAGGATCAGGCAGTGCTGGAATGGATGAAAGGGATGGATTGAGAGCGAATGCATTATGACATACTTCTGAATAACTGTAGACATTTTGTTAATGGAGCATTCGAATATGCAAAGGAAAACATTTAAAAAGAAAACATCGAGATGGTGCCTGATGGTTTTGGTTCTGACTGCAGTAGTGCCTGTTTGTTTCTGGGTTGCGTACAGTACGTTTCATTTTGCTACTGGCTCTAAAAGTAAGCTGACATATAGGCGACTTCTTAATTTGAATGAAGATATGGCTATTGATTATGCCGAAAAAGGAATGGTGCGGGGCGAAATGGCGACATCTGAATTTAAGGCTTTAGATGGGTGGGGTAATCCCATTTTAATTGAATGCACTAATAATGTACCGTTTCGCCTTATCAGCTTGGGAAAGGATGGAATGCCCGGAGGAGAAGGTGACGCAACGGATTTGTTTCTCATTCTGAATTTCGAAAATAAGTTTATGACATTTGATGATGTAAAGCCTCTATTCAGGACTGCCGAATAACAGTCGAAGGGGGCGTAATAGCGTAATGTGGTAGGACGGTAGTTTAATATTAGTTTTCCCCGCGCCCCTTTCCCTGAATAATCGATCACCTGCTTTTAACACTGAAACCTGTATGCTGTACTCCTTTACATGATTCTCTAACGGGTCTGCGGTTGTATTGTTCGGATGGGCTCTGATACGTTATTCAGATGAATAATCAGCCTGCTTTTGATCTGCTTCTCTCACTGCCGCCGAATATGAGCGGGCAGCTTTCTGACTGTGAACCTGCGGTTGCCGACCGCGCATACTGGACCTTCGATCCGCCGGGGCGCCAGCTCGGCTCGGGCGGCGGTACGGCCTATGTGCTCGAACAGGCCTGGAAGGATTCCGGCGCAGCCTCTTTTTCGGAGTGGCTCGGCGATTCCGGCAAACTGATCATCCACGGCGGCGGCGAAAGCCGTCGGCTCCCGCCCTATGCGGCGCAGGGTAAACTCTTCATTCCGATGCCGGTGTTCCGCTGGGCGCTCGGCCAGCGCCTCGACCAGACCCTGCTCGACCTGGCGGAGCCGACGCTGCAGCAGCTGGCGCAGACTGCCTCGGAAAAATCGCGCGTGATGGTGGCGAGCGGCGATGTACTGGTGCGGCTCGAAGGCGGCCTGCCGGAGATTCCCGATGCGGATGTGGTCTTCTTTGGGCTGTGGGTTACGCCGGAAGAGGCGCAGCAGTTCGGCGTGATGTTCTGCGAGCCGGGCAATACTGAAAATCTGGTGACCTTCCTGCAGAAACCGACGCCGGATACGATCCGCGAGATGTCGCGCGACCACGCGTTCCTGGTGGACGTCGGCATTTGGCTGCTGAGCGAAAAGGCGGTGAACTGCCTGATGAAGAAAAGCGGCTGGGATGCAGACAGACAGGCGTTTTCCGGCGAACTGCCGGATACGTACGATCTCTACGGCAGCTGGGCGCTGAACCTCGGCTCCGACCCGGTGGAATCCGACCCGGAAGTCGGGGAACTGACCACGGCGGTGGTGCCGCTGCCGGATGCCGGTTTTTACCATTTCGGCACCTGCACCGACATGATCCAGTCGATCTATGAACTGCAGAACCTTGTTTCCGACCAGTCCAAGCTCGGTTCGGTGGCGACCCATGCGCAGCCGCGCCAGTTTGTGCAGAACTGCGTGTTCGAAGCGCCGCTGCGCCAGCGGGGTAATGAATCGCTCTGGGTGGAAAACAGCCACATTCCCGAAACCTGGAAAATAGCTTCGGAAAATATCCTCACCGGCGTGCCGGAAAACGACTGGACGCTGGAGCTTGAAGACCAGGTCTGCCTCGATTTCGTTCCCATCGAAGAACAGACGGCACTGCGGGTTTACGGCTATGCCGACGCTTTCCGCGGTGAGCTCGGCGATGCACAGACCCGCTGGATCAACCGCCCGTTTACCGACTGGCTGGAAAAACGCGGCCTCACGCTTGCTGCCGCCGGCATCGATCCTTCGACCGATCTGCAGGTGGCGCCGCTCTTTCCGGTGCTTGATGATTTTAATCCGGCTTTCGTGAAGTGGATGTTCGCGGCGGCGCCGGAAAAATCGGATAAATGGAAAACGCTGTGGCTGGAGAGTCCGCGCCGGTCGGCCCGCGAGCTCGGGCAGCAGGCGAACCTCGTTAAGGGCTACGAACAGCGCCGCCGCATGCGGCTCAATGCACTGCCGGTGATGGCGGGGCACGGGGAGCGCAGCGTTTTTTTTAAACTCGATCTCGAGGCCACGGCCGACCTCTATGCCGCTTCGCCCTATGAACTGCCGGAACTGCTCGACGTTTCGGCGCTGCGCAATCCGATGACCGCCCTGCACGACCGCATGTTCCGCGCGGCCGTCCGCCGCCGGCGCGGCGACGGGCAGTGGGAGGAGCGCGAGAACGAGGCGTTCCAGATCCTGCGCGACCTGGTGGTGGACCGCTACCGCAAAACGCCGACCCAGCCGAAGAATACACTGCTCGAAGACCAGATTGTCTGGGGCCGCTGTCCGGTGCGCCTCGATTTTGCGGGCGGCTGGTCCGATGCGCCGCCGTACTGCATGGAGCAGGGCGGCGCGGTGCTCAATATTGCCGTGGAGCTCAACGGCCAGCCGCCGATCCAGGTGTTCGGCCGGAAAACCGCCGAGCCGGTGCTGACGATCCGCTCGATCGACCTCGGGCTGGTGGAAACGCTGCGCACCTACGAGGATGTCCGCGCCTACGATAAACTCGGCAGCGGGTTTGCACTGGCCCGCGCGGCGTTTGCCATTGCCGGTTTCCATGCGGATTTTAACGGCGGGGCGTATGAAACGCTGGAAGAACAGCTGGAGGCGATCGGCGGCGGGGTGGAGATTTCGATGCTGGCCGCGATTCCGAAGGGGTCGGGGCTCGGCACCAGCAGTATCCTGGCGGCCACGATCCTCGGCGTGCTGTCGGACCTCGGCGGCCTGAACTGGGATAAGGTGGAAATTTCGCAGCGCACGCTGGCGCTGGAGCAGATGCTCACCAGCGGCGGCGGCTGGCAGGACCAGGTCGGCGGCGTCTTCCCCGGCATTAAACTGGTGAAAACCATTCCGGGGCTGGAGCAGACGCCGATTGTGCGCTGGGTGCCCGATCATTTCTTTAAAGGTCCCGAGAAGGAGCGGATGCTGCTTTACTACACCGGCATCACCCGCGTGGCGCACGATATCCTCGGCGAAATCGTCCGCGGTATCTTCCTGAATTCCGGAGCGCGGCTCGAGATTATGAATGCCATTGCCCAGGCGGCGGAGGACGGCTGCGATGCGATGCAGCGCGATGATTTTGAGGCCTTCACCCAGGTGGTTTCGCGCAGCTGGGAACTGAATCAGCGGCTCGATGCCGGCACAAATCCTCCGGCGGTGCAGGAGATTTTGGAGCGGATTGATGAGCACCTGAGCGCGGCCAAGCTGCTCGGCGCGGGCGGCGGCGGCTATATTTTCCTGATTGCGAAAGATGCGGCGGCGGCTTCGAAGATTCGGCGTGAGCTGGAGGTGAATCCGCCGAATGCGGGTGCGCGCTTCATCAGCATTGATATTTCGGAAACCGGCCTGCAGGTTACGCGGAGCTGAACGATGATTACGCATTCTGACTGTATTCCGTGTTTTGCCCGACAGGGAGCCGAAGCGGCTGCCGCCTATGCGCCGAACGATCCGGTACTGCAGCAGGAGGTGCTCCGCACGGTGCTGCGCGTCTGCGCCGAGGCGGATTATTCGCGCAGCCCGCCGGATGTTGCGGCGGAATATTTCCGGGAAATTGTGAAAGTGACCGGCGTGGCTGATCCGCATGCGGCGGCGAAACGGCGGTCGAATGAAGAGGTGCTGGAACTGCTGCCGCGGCTGCGCAGACGGATTGAAGAGTCGGACGATCCGCTGGAAACGGCGGTGCGCATGGCGATTGCCGGAAACATTATCGATTTCGGCACGCCGCACGGCCAGAAGGATAACGGGCTGCTCGATGTGATTGAGCATGCGCTTGCATCGGAGATCTGCCTGGAAGCGTTCAGTGTATTCCGGCAGCGGCTTGAGGAGGCGGCGCTGATTCTGTATCTGGCCGACAACTGCGGCGAGGCGGTGATGGACCGCCTGCTGATTGAGCAGCTGCCGGCGGAGAAGGTGGTTTATGCGGTGCGCGGCAAACCGATCCTGAATGATATTACGCCGGCGGAACTGCCGCAGACCGGAATCGGCCGGCTCTGCCGGGTGATGGATAACGGCGCGGATGCGCCGGGCACAATTCCGGAGCTGTGCTCGCCGGAATTCCGCGAGGTGTTTGAGCGCGCGGATATGATTATTGCCAAGGGGCAGGGGAATTATGAAACCCTGAATGACTGCGGGCGCGAAGTTTTCTTCCTGCTGAAGGTAAAGTGCGAGGTCGTGGCGGCCGCAACCGAGCGCCCGCTCGGCAGTATTGTTTTCAGCCGGACGGCGGCGAAGTAGAACGCGGTGTGCCGCGCCGCGGGCGGTACGGACCGGCGGACCGAGCTATGTATGCAGCGCATGCTGCGTGTCAAAGCTGATGCCGGCTTGTTCGGCATAGGCCTTTGCGCAGTCGGGGCACAGGCTGTGGCTGAAGTCCGCTTTGGAATGGCTGTGCACGTAATTTTCAACTTCGTGCCAGCGGCCCTGGTCGTCTTTGATGTTTTTGCAGGAAGAACAGATCGGCAGAATGCCTTCAAGCTGGTCCAGCCGCCGGATCAGCCGCCGCGTGACGGATATCACAAAGGCCGCGGCCAGCAGGATAAATGCGGACTCGAGCAGGGCTTCCTGCCATTCAAACGCCCGGGGCTCTGCTCCCCAGATCATGCCGGGGAAATGGAAAAATCCATTCAGCCACGTTACGGCTATCAGGACCGCGAAGGAGAGCCCTTCGTAAGCAATTACGCGCTTCATGATCTTTTCTGAGGCCAGGCGTTTCATGCAGAATTTGACGCAGGAACAAAAAAAGCGTTCACCGCCGTGAACGCTTTTTGATCTAAAGACCGGCTGTATTCTAGAAAAAGAACAGCAGGTTGGTGGCCAGCATGTTTTTGCTCTTCCAGCTGCTGCCGCTTTGGCTGGCCTGCCAGCGGTAGCCGACGCGCAGTTTAACGTGGTCGATTTTGTAGTACACACCGGCGGTGAGCCAGTTCTGGCCGAAGAAGCCGTCGTAGTTGTCGGTGAAGAAGAGCTCTTCTTCGAGGTAGGGTTTAATGCCGACGATGCCCCAGGGCATGTCGAGGCGGGTGCGGTTGCGGTAGCGCATGTCGTCTTCTTTGTCGCCTTCGTAGATGCGGAATTCGAGCCGGCTGCGGTTGGCGACGGCGATGCCGGCCAGTGTGGTGCCGTAGTTGAGTTCGAGCAGCGGGCGGTGTTCGGTGCTCCAGTCGCCGGTGGAGGCGCTCTGCAGCCAGCACTGGCGGTAGTAGCCGCTGAGGGTCCAGTGGTCGTCGAGTTTGTAGGCGAGGCCCAGGTCGACGAGCCCGAAATAGGTGTCTTCAAAATCATCGCGCGACATGGTTTCGTAGCGGTTGTAGATCGCCCACTGGTCGTTGATGGAATATTTGAGGATGTAGTCGTGAATCCCGCCCCAGTCGCTGGCCTCGGCGCGCGGCAGAAGCAGTGCAGAGGATGCGGTGATGAGCAGCAGCAGTTTTTTAATCATGTTGTTTGATTCCCTTGATTAGTTTTTCCGATCCCGCCCCGCACGAGATCACTGAGCGCATGGCATCCTCCACCGAAACGTCGACGGGATGCACATATTTTTCATTTAAATGGTAGATAAAGCCGGAGGTCGGGTTCGGGCCGGTCGGGATGAAAACCGTGACGGTGCCGTCGTCATGCCGGTCGGTAATAAAGGCCGTGGCTTTGGTGTCGCTTTCGAAAAGTTCGACCAGCGCAACGCAGGCAAAGGGCGATTCCTTCCGGCCGACGAACTGATTGACCGTTTCCTTAACGACTTTATAGCCGGGCGCCCTGCTCAGCACGCTGTTTTCGAACCCATGGAAAATAATCTGGCCCAGGCGCGTGCGGACAAAGAGGCCGACCAGGAAGCAGGCGAGGATGATTACGGCAATCACAATGGCGGTGGCGATGGCTTGATCATAGGTGTCCGGCAGGTCGATATGATGAATCACCAGGTCGGTCAGCGGCTCAATCCCTTTGCTCACCATGCCGAACAGCCAGCGGAAGGCAAAAATCAGGATGATCGTCGGCAGGATCACAATGACGCCGCCGATGATGGTTGTCCTTATAAAATTTTTCGTTCTGACCAGCATGAAACTCCCCACATCAGCGGCGCAGTGTATCTAAATCGTTCACTGCGAAAAGATAAAAATGTATCGATTGACCTGAAATCAAGCGGCTTCAGTTCTGTTTTGCGCTTCGGGTTTAATTCTTGTCTATTCTGTCCCCATGAAGATTCTGCTGAATGAACGCGAGCTCGATGTTGAAGAGGGTGCGACGCTCCTTGGCGTGAAAGGCGCCGTCAAACCCGATGCCGATGTCGTCATCTATAACGGCGCTGCGGTTGCTGATGAGATTCCGTTGAAAGACGGAGATGCTGTGAACCTGATTAAACGCGGTGAAATTCCGCCGGCCGAAGAGCTCGAAGCGCTGATGGTTTCGCGGCACACGCCCGGCGTGCATGAAAAAATTAAAAACGCTTCGGTCGGGATTGCCGGGCTCGGCGGGCTCGGTTCGGCAATTGCCGTGGCGCTCGCGCGCATCGGCGTGGGAAAACTCATCTTGGCCGATTTCGACGTGGTCGAACCGAGCAACCTCAATCGGCAGCAGTATTTCATCGACCAGCTCGGACTGCCCAAGGCTGCCGCGCTGGAGGCCAACCTGAAGCGGATCAATCCCTACGTCACCTACGAAACACACTGCACCAAAGTGACGCCGGCCAATATTCCCGAACTCTTCGGTTCCGTGGATGTCATGATCGAGGCGTTTGATCGGCCCGACCAGAAGGCCATGCTCATGCAGCACTTCAAAACCGCACCGCTCGTTGTCGCCTCCGGTATGGCCGGCTACGGCCCCGGCGAAACCATCGGTGTGCGTAAAATGGGCGGACGCATTTACATTGTCGGCGATCTCGAAACCGGCGCGGCACCCGGCTGCGGCCTGATGGCCCCGCGTGTCGGCATCTGCGCCCACATGCAGGCCAACACCGTCCTGCGGATCTTGCTAGGTGAGGAATGAAAAACAGCTCATCCAACTGGACGGCCGTCCAGCTGGATGCGGCTAATGCAGATTCGATCACCGGATTCAGGATCCGGTGATCGGGGCGGGAAGCAAAATGAATCTATTTGAAGACATTCCGGAAAGGCTGCCGGAAGAGCTGGTTGATGTCCTGGCTGAAAATGCCCATGTGCGGATTGAGCGGATTGTTTCCGCCGGCCAGGGTTCGCCGGACGGTTTCTGGTATGACCAGGAGCAGAACGAGTGGGTGATGGTTGTTTCGGGCTGCGCGGTGCTGGAGTTCGAAGACCGCCTGCTTGCAATGAAGGCCGGCGACCACGTTCTCATTCCCGCGCACTGTAAACACCGCGTGGCCTCCACTTCCGGAACCGAAAAAACCATCTGGCTGGCGGTTTTTTATCAGTAACCGCGAAATACACTGATTCGCGAAACGGAATCGGTTTTTGCGTGTGTTTCGCGTAATTCGTGATTCAATCGCAGCCATGATTCGGAAAAGATATACATTCGGCGACTACGAATTGCTGGCGGTCCAGGTGCTGCGCAGCACCTATGGCACCTTCAACTACCTGCTCTGCCGGGACGGCCGGGCGATCTTGGTCGACTGCGGGGAAGCGGCGCCGATTTTCGCTGTGCTGGAGCAGGAAGGGCTGCAGCTGACGGATGTCCTCATCACCCATAATCACGGCGACCATGCCGGCGGGTGCCGCGCGGTGCAGGACCGGCTGGGTGTGCTGTCGTTCAGTCCGGCGGTTGAGGGCCGGGAATTCGAAATACTGGGAACGACGTGCCGTTCGTTCGATACCTCGGGCCACCTGCCGCTGTGCAAGAGTTATTATTTTCCCGAGCCGGGCATCTGCTTTACCGGTGATGCGGTCATCAACGGCGCCGTTGGGCGCTTGACGGGCGGCGGGACACCGGAGCAGTTTTTCGCGGGCCTCGAGCGCATTAAGCAGCTGCCCGAAGAAACGATGATTTTCGGCGGGCACGACTATCTTGAAGACAATGCGGCTTTTGCGCTTTCGGTGAATCCGGGAAATGAAGCGATGCGGACGCGTCGGAAATTATACGCATCGGATCCGCTCGCCGCGGTTTTCCAGACGCTGGAGGCAGAGAAGAAGTCTAATCCCTTCCTGCAGGTTCAGTCGGCGGATGAGTTTGCCGCGCTGCGGAAGCGGAAAGATGAATTTTAGCGCATCCGGCCAGCGGGCAGGATGTCCGTTCCGCTAAAGCCCGCGTTCTTTCTTGATGATGTCGTACGCCTCGTTGACCTTGGTCAGCTGTTCGTGGGCATAGGTCATGAATTCTTCCGGCAGGCCTTTAGAGGCCAGCTTGTCGGGATGGAACTCCATGCATTTCTGCCGGTAAACCTTTTTAACTTCCGCGTCGGGCGCATCGGGGGCAACGTCGAGCACTTTGTAGGCATTCTCGAGGGCGTTCGCCTGCCGGACCTGGGATCCGGCCGGGCCGCTGTAGGTGCCGTTGAGCATGGCGTCGATCGTGCCGGGCCGCAGCCGGAAGGCGCGTTCGGCCTGCAGCAGGATTTCGTGCTCGTTCGGGTGGAGCACGCCGTCGGCCACCGCCACGGCGTGCAGCGCGCCGATAAAGGTCATGGCGATCTGCGGATTAAACTGGATGACGCCGGCGAGCTGGCTGATGTAGTCCGCGGCCGTGTGCGGATCGTCTTTTGCGCGGCGGAAAATTTCGATGGCCTGCCGGCGGACTTCGCCGGTGTAGTGGAAGCGGGCCATGATGTGTTCGACCGCATCGATTTCATCCTGCGTAATTTTTCCATCGGCGCGCGCCATTTTGGCCAGGCAGCCGAAGAAGGCGACCTGGAAGGCCTGAGATACCTGTTTTACTTTGCCGGCGCCCTTGTCGAACTGATGGCCGATGCCGACGCCGACCACTGTGCCGAGCGGTCCGAGCAGCGAGCCGAGCACGCCGCCGATGATTTTACCTGTCCATGCCATGAGAATGCTCAGTGACGATTGATTCGCGATACGTAAAAAGAGAAGGGATGGTAGCGGTTTGTCTGGTTCTTTCAACGGGAAAGGGGCATCTTGCAGCGCTATGAACGAACAACCGAACAATCCGCTGCACGGCATTACCCTTGAAAAGCTCCTCAACCGGCTGGTCGACCAGTACGGCTGGGATGAGCTCGGCCGCCGCATCGACATCCGCTGCTTCAACTTTGAGCCGAGCATTAAATCGAGCCTTAAATTCCTGCGTAAAAACCAATGGGCGCGGGACAAGGTCGAGGGGCTTTATTTGAGTACGGACTTTGATTCGTAGCATGGGCATGCTGCCCATGTAACGGGCGGGACGCCCGTTCTACTTTTCTAGCTCGGCGATATGTGACGTGAGCAGATTACCTTTGTGGTCGATCGCATTCGGGTAGTTCGTTCTGATCTCTTCAAACAGTTCGGCGGCCTTTTCGTTTTTGCCCTCTTTTTTATAACGCATGGCAAGATAGAGCCGGGCGTAGGCGCCGACGTTGACGCCGTTGCCGTAGAAGCAGCCGCTGAATTTTTCGATGGCTTCGTTCAGGTATTTCAGCTGTTCGGCATCCTGGGTCATCTGGCCGAGGTAGAGCACGGCGCAGCCGGTGCGGTTGGCCCGCGGATATTTTTCGATCAGCAGTTTCAGGCTCTTGCGGGCCTCTTCCGATTTCCAGTCGCTGTTGGCGGTCTGGTAGAGTTTTTCGATGATGCGGAGGTCGGCGCGGGTGTAGTACTCCCCGTCGAGCATCATTCGTTCGCGCGCCAGTGCCTGCTGCTCGGCCGCGATGTTTTTTATACGCTCCTCTTCCAGCACCGGCGCCAGTTTTTTCTCCAGCTCAGCGACGCGGTTTTCCAGCGCAACGACCCGCTGCAGCAGGATGCTTTCGTCGGCGAAGGTTGAGAGCGAGAGTGTGAAGAGCAGTGGAATCAGTTTTTTCATGTCAGTTTCCAATATGCGGAGGTTCAACGACGCCGGCCTGCACCAGGAAATAGATCACGAACATGAACACGACGCCGATAACCGCGAGTTTCAGCAGCACCTTAATGGCTTTATTAAAAATCACCGCAACCGCAATAAACGCTGCCGCCGCAAAAATGATCCAGTGCATCGGCTGTAAGGATTCAATGGCTTCCATAAACGACATCCCCGGTTAGATGCATTCAAGACTAGGTGAAGTTCGCTGAAAAGTCGTGCCGTTAATAATAAAATGCTGAGGGGTCAGTAATCGTGCTTTCCGGGATTTCGATGGCGTGTTCTTTTGAGCGCCGGACGATTTCGTGCGCAGCGATTTCCAATGTGCAGAAGTTGAAGACCGTGGGGACGGTTTTGCCGTTGGCCTTCACGTGATGGATGGCGTAGGCGCCTGATGGGGCAGGCGGCAAAAAGGCGCAGGTTGTCGTTGGGATCGCCGAGGTCCCGGTGCGGTTTTATTTATACAAAAGTGTTTGCAGTCTTTCCATAATTGTCGGTCAGGGTTTGGCCGCAGTGCGGCGTTTGTTGGTGCTGCACCTCCATGAATTTGAGGGGGTTAAGTCCGGGGAGTAACGATTTTCGGGAATCCTTTTCCGGAGCGGCGGGATTAACCTTTTTCAGGGAGCGGTTGATAGCTTCTTTGCCGGGGCCGTCTTTCATTCGCCGTTGTTATGCCGTGGATTACGAAAAGCTGCGATGTCGCGATGGCATAAGCCGGGGAGATGTAAATGAGACAAAATATAAAGGATCAGGGGTTGTGGTGCGCCTTTTGCTTAGATTTAATCTAAATTAAACTGCGGGTAGTTAAAGGAGAAGCAATGCGAAGTTTATCCGTAATTGGTGCGCTGCTGAGCGGTGCTGTGTGTTTGCCGGCATATGCCTGTGCCGGGCCCTGGAGTTCGGTAAAAGCCGTGAATCGTACGCAGGGCTTTTACCTGGTTGATGTCCGGCTGGCGGAGTAGTGGATGAGGTTATTATTTCGATACAGCATTCGAATGCGGTCCGCGCTCCTTTTTCTGGCAGGGGCGGCGGGCTGTGTGGATACCGTGTCTGCCGGTGTGACGGAGTTCAAAGGGCGTTTCCGGCGGGAAGGACTGGAAGCGGGGCTGGTGGATTCCGACGGGAGGGGCTGCGGTAAGGCAGTTTTTAAATTCACCGATTTCCGCTACAGCTTTTTTGTGCTCATGGGCGAACCGTGCGAAGTGTTTCAGTTTAATCATGAACTCCGTTATCTGAGGTTCCGCTGTCCGATGAACGGGCATATGATTGATATCTATCCGACCGACGGCGCGGAGGCGGTGTATGAAAAATCATATGTTTTCAGTGATGGCACGTTGCGGCTGCCGCGTGCGGATTTCCTGCGGCTGAAGGTGACGGATTTTAATTTTGAACTGCAATTTATCGATGCCGAGCAGCCGCTCACGATCATCCGCGATTTTCCGGGCTACATTAAAGCGCAGCGCAAGGGGTCGTTTGATGTTCCGGGATCGCCGGATTGGAATGAGTGGGGGCATCTGCCCGTGCTTATGCGGATTCCGGGGAAAGTGTTTATCGACGAAGACCACGCCAAGGCGGCCTTTGCACGGCAGGTGATTAAGCATAAAAATTCAGGGGATATGCAGGGCAATTTTAACTGGGATCGTACGCTCGAAATGAAGGATTTTGAGTTCAGCTACAGTGAACTGGTCTCGATCTGCGCGAAGCACGGGCTGCTGGATGCGCTCTATGAAAAGGATGCGGCGGAGGTGAAATACCAGGCCTTGATCCGCAGTTTTGCGCAGGGGGCGGATACGCCTGAACGGCAGCTTCAAACCTATGAAGCCGTCAGCAAAGCGCTGCAGGCAGCGGGGGCTCCGCCGTCGATGCAGCAGCTGGCCGACCAGCTGAACCGGGAATGGTTCAATGAATACATCAGCCGCCGGGCTCCCATGAATTTTGACGGGGAAAGCTATGCGCAGCCAGAAAAGATGAACAAGCTGCTGGCGATGTATGAAGAGAAAAATGCCGAGTGGCTGCCGTATTCCGACCTGTCGTTTGATTTCGGCATGCAGGTGAACGTGTCGTTCAGAATGACCGCGTCGCTGCATTACCGGCAGGGGCTGAGACTGCAGACCAGTTCCTATGCGGCGCTCCCGGATGAGGAAAAACGGCGGCGCAAGGAAAAGGAAGCGGAACAGCGCCGCCGCCTGCGGGCAAATTATCCGCCGCCGGCGCCGTATGTCAGTCCGGAGTATACGGTCATGATTCCCTACCATTTGATGGGCGATAAAGAAGCGGCGGTATGGAATGACGAAGCGCTGCGTCAGAAGATTGCTGCAATCCGTGAGCAGTGGGAAAAGCGGCCGAAACCCGAGGGGTGGAACTGGCAATGGGATGTGGACGTGGAGTGGACGTTCTCGGAATAAAAACAGGATTTGAATGATGGATATGAATACACAAAAGATGAAGAAGGGCGGCTGTCTGGCCGCAGGTGTACTGGTGCTGCTCTCGGCGGGTTGTACCACGCAGACGGTAAAGCCGTGGAGTGAGTGGAGCGAGGGCAGGCGAGAGCAGGTTTCGCTCGTTCCGGAAGCAGGTTATCCGGTGGAAATTCGAACGCTGGGCATTGAGGAAAGCCGGGGGGCTGCCGCACCTCCTGAACCGGTGCTGATCTCAGAGCTTGCCGTGCAGTGCACCGTGGAAGAGGACGTAACCTTTAGACGGTCGCGCACCCACATAACCAAGAAGCATTATCCTTTGGTGGGGAAGCCCAGCACCGGCAATATCATCGTGTTCTATCTAGATATAGCCGTGAACACGGTCACCTATCCGTTCCGCTGGGATTCATATGAATATAACTCGACCGATTATGAGCACGAAAATGAGGAAAAGGTTGAGCGGGAAGTAGAGACCCGCTGGGTCAGCAGCCGCCGGCTGCCGGAGGAAGAGCGCCCGTATGTAAACCTGCCGGACCTGAATGCGTATATGCTGCAGGAGGATAAAACCATGCGGTGGAATCTTGCGTCGTTTGAGCAGACCCTGCAGCGGCTTTCGACGCTGAATGTGGAGATTTGTCGGTCGCTGCCGGATAATCAAAGGACGGTGGCGGCTTCCAAAACCGTGGACCTGAGGGGCTACCAAGAGGCCGCGGCTGCGTATCGGAATCGACAGGCGCAGCTTGCCGCCGCCGAAGCGGAGCGGAAGGCGGAAAAAAACAGAAAGATAGCCGGCTGGATCAGTCATGCTCAGGAGGAGCAGGAGGCCATCGGCCGGTTTGAGGAAAACGGCGACTATAAAAAGGCGCTCGATGCCGTATCGAGCCTGATGCGTTTTCTGGATCAGAACACCGGGTATGATTTTGAAATGGCGGTGTTGATCCGCGAAGAAACCGGAATCACGAAAGCCGATCTGAAAGCGCAGCAGCTGAAGTTTGCCGGTCTGGCCGGAGACCTCGATCTGTTGATGAAGCTCCAGCAGGAGTAGCTGCCGCCGGCTTGCCCGGCGCGCTTTTCCGGGCTTGGCAGGCGCGTTTAGTGTTTCTGCTTCGGACGCGAGCGGGCGACGAGCTTGATGAAGATCGGGGCGCCCTCCAGGCCGAAGGCTTCGCGGAGGCGGTTCTGCAGATAGGCGAGCCAGTTGGAGCGGGCGTTGGCCGGATCGTTCACGAAGACCTTGAAGTAGATTGGGTTGGTGCCGGACTGGGTGGCGTAGAACACCTTCAGCCGCTTGCCCTTGGCGATCGGCGGCGGATATTTGGCCACGGCGGCTTCGATGACGCGGTTGAGGACACCGGTGGTGATTTCGGTGCGGGTCATGGCGGCGACGTAGTCGATGGCTTCAATCGAGCGTTTAATGTTGTAGCCGCTCTTGGCAGAGACAAACAGCACCGGGGCAAATCCCATAAACGGCAGTGCTTCGCGCAGGGCCGGCAGATACTGCGTCTGGGTGATTTCCTGGTCCGCCTCTTCGGCGAGATCCCACTTGTTGCAGAGAATCAGGCAGCCCTTCTGGGCTTCGATAATTTTTGCGGCCACCTTTTTGTCGCGGCTCGTCGGGCCGGTTTCGGCGTCGAGTACCATGATCACCACATCGGCGCGCTCAATGGCTTTGTCGGTGCGAAGGTTGGAGAACCAGTCGACCGCGCCTTTGCTGCGGGTGTCTTTCTGCACGCCGGCGGTATCGATCAGCTCATAGTGGCGTGCGCTTTCGCCTTTGCCGATGGTGAAGGGAACCTCGATGCTGTCGCGCGTGGTGCCCGGAATGTCGGAAACGATTACGCGCTCATCTTTGAGCAGGCGGTTGATATAGGAGGATTTGCCGGCGTTCGGGCGTCCGACCACCGCGACGCGCAGCGGTTTTTTTTCCGTGGGGTTTTCTGCTTTCGGCAGCTGCGGCAGCAGATCTTCCATCAGGTCGTTAAGGCCGCGGTTCTGGATGGCGGAAACCGGATAGGTCGGGAAGCCGAGCTGGTCGAAATCGTAGACCTGCTCTTCGCGTTCGGGGTTATCGGTTTTGTTGGCCGCCAGGAAAACGGGCAGTCCGCTTTCGTGCAGGATACGTCCGACCTCTTCATCGAGCGGCGTGAGGCCGGCAGTGATGTCGGTGACGAAAATAATGAACGAGGCATCGGCAATGGCGATTTTCGCCTGCACCTCGGTTCCGGCCACAATCTGGTCCTCGGAAACCTGTTTATCGAAGTGGCCCAGGCCGCCGGTATCGATCAGTTCAAACCGCTCCCCATTCCAGTTGGCCTCGCAGGCCACGCGGTCGCGGGTGACACCGACCTCCTCGTGCACAATTGACACGCGCCGGCCCACCAGCCGGTTGAACAGGGCTGATTTACCAACATTCGGGCGACCAACAATCGCCACAACTCTTTTGCTTTTCGTCTCTTCCATAGCGCGGAGGGTGATACGCGAATCCCGAACACCGGTCAACGGGAAAGGGAAATAAAGAATGGGGCCGCGGCGCAGGATGGGGCGGCGGGACCCCCGATTCGGGCCTTCTCCTAATATAGGTGCCGCGGCCGGAATTGCCGGATTGCAGCTTGACGCAGAGAGGGCGGAAGCGTAGCTTTCCACCCTTGTTGATATTTTGGCTCTGCTAAAGAGTGGCCCCTCGGCCGCTCTTTTTCGATAAAAGGGCCGGTTATTTGAAATTGAAGATTTTAGTGAAGGAGGTAGCGGTTATGAATCCTGCTGAGTTGAAAGCCGTTGTCGAGTACATGGAAAGCGAACGCGGCGTTGAACGCGATGTGATTGTTCGTGCCATCGAGCTGGCGCTTCAGAGCGTGGCTGAGAAGAACGG
>JBFHGU010000061.1:0-18686 GCA_041582935.1 Pontiella sp. | reverse complement strand
GTTTTTTTCCTGCACATCTTTTGCATGCCACTGCCAGGCGCCGGCAGGACTCTTGACCAGTTCCCATTCATAGCCGAAGAGCAAGTCAAAGAAACCATTGTCCCACTCGGTCGGCCGGGGCGTCCAGGCGCCTTCGAGGCCGCTGGTGATGGTGTCGCGGCCCAGGCCTTTGCCGAAGCTGCTTTTCCAGCCGAGGCCCATCTGTTCGATGGGTGCGGCTTCGGGTTCAGGGCCGACATGGGATGCATCGCCGGCGCCGTGGGCTTTACCGAAGGTGTGTCCGCCGGCAATCAGCGCAACGGTCTCTTCGTCGTTCATCGCCATGCGGGCAAATGAATTGCGGATATCCTTTGCGGCCGCCAGCGGGTCGGGTTCGCCGTTCGGGCCTTCGGGGTTGACATAGATCAGGCCCATCTGAATGGCGGCCAGCGGATTTTCCTCGTTATTGGGATCGAGGTCGCGGCCGTTGTTTTCGAGCCACTCTTTTTCCGGGCCCCAGTCCACATCCTGGTCCGGCTCCCAGACATCCTCGCGGCCGCCCGCAAAACCGAAGGTCTTAAAGCCCATCGATTCGAGCGCCACGTTGCCGGCGAGAATCATGAGGTCGGCCCAGGAAATGCTGCTGCCGTATTTCTTTTTAACCGGCCAGAGCAGGCGGCGGGCCTTATCGAGGCTGACATTGTCCGGCCAGCTGTTGAGCGGGGCGAAGCGCTGCTGGCCTCTGCCGCCGCCGCCGCGCCCGTCACCGACGCGGTACGTGCCGGCGCTGTGCCAGGCCATACGAATCATCAGGCCGCCGTAGTGGCCCCAGTCGGCCGGCCACCACTGCTTGGAATCGGTCATCAGTTTGGTGAGGTCTCGTTTAACCGCCGTCAGGTTGAGTTTGCTGAAGGCCTCTGCATAGTTGAATTCCTCGCCCATCGGGCTGGATTTAGCCGAGTGCTGATGAAGTATTTCCAGCTTCAGCTGATTCGGCCACCAATCTTTGTTGGTTGTTGCTGTACTGCTGCCAGCTCCCGTAAACGGGCATTGACCTTCGCTGCTCATGATGTATCTCCTGTTCGTGTTAACGTATCCCTCGCGGCACGCGGCCGCTTCCTCTTTCTGATAACCTCCATGATGCGGTAAATATTGCATTTGTAAAATTTATAGAATTAACGCATTGGATAGTCATTGAATATCGTACGCCTTTGTCTTGGATGGACGGTTTAGTTTCCTGCCAAGGCCGGAAATGCTAGCAGGTCTTCATCGCGTTACAAGAGATTTTTATGGCGGTTCAAAGATTGCGAAATAAATAAAAAAGCGCCCGGGCAGCCGGGCGCTTTCTGAAACCGCAGTGCGTGGGAACCGCTGCTTACAGCTCAAGGCGAACCGGCTGCGCGTTCCATCCGTTCAGCAGCACGTGCACGTTCCGGCCGCGGATTAAATCTTCAGCGATCCGCAGCGTCAGGGTGCGGTTTTCTCCGGGCAGCAGGGAGACATAGTTGTAGTCGAAGAAGACGGGCAGGATACGTTCGCCGGATTCAGCATCTTTGACGTGGATGCGGTTGAGCAGGGCGGCTTGGGGACTCTCATTTTTCAGCTTCAGTGTAATGGTTCGGAAGCCGGCAGCGGTTTCTGATTTTACGCAGGTGAGCGTGACGTCCGCCGCCGGCAGCTCATTCAGGTCGAGGCAGTTTCCGGCGGCGTTTTCCAGCCAGTAAAAGTTGTCGGCAATCGGCTGCCCGTTTTCAAAAAGTTCCAGCTTCAGGAAGTGCACTTTTTCTCCCGGTTCATGGTCCAGCTCGAAGCAGGTGACGGCGGTGGCCGGCGCAGCGTCGGCCTCGATTTTTTTGGTCCACCGTTTGGTGCCGGCCTCATGGAGGAGCGTGGCGGCTGCTGTAAGGTTTTTGAGCGGCTGCTGCGTATTGTTTGCCAGGCGGATTTCGTTTCGGCTGCAGTCCCAGAAGATATGGACGGGCGCCGCGGCCTTTTTGGCGGCGAAGTAAGAGGCGGTGTATTCGAAGTAGTGGTCGTAAAGCTGGCAGATGAGCGACGGCCAGGCGGACTGGCTCATCCAGAGCAGCACGCCGCTGCCCTGATTGCTCTGCAGGCTCTCGAACATGGCTTTGGCGGATTCATAGTTGTGGAGCTGCGCGCGGCGGCAGTAGTCGTCCAGCGAATCGGGTTGGCCGAAGCGGGCGGTGATGGTGTCGGTGAATTTGTGTGACCGGCCGGTCTGGTAGTTGTGGATCGCCCATAGGTCGTTGATCGGCCACCAGTTTTCTTCCGGCATCATCTGTTTCATACTTTCGGCTTCGGGGAAGGCGATGATGCCCTGCTCCGTGTGGAAGGTGCGGCCGCGGTTCTGGAAATACCATTCGGGGTGCCGTACGTCGTAGGGCCCGAATCCGGTCAGGGTGCCGCGTGCGGAGTTGGGGACATAGTGCCGGGTGCCGTCGAACGCTTCCACGGCGCGGCGCATGCCCGTATCGAGTTCCGCCGGCGGATGGCCTTCGTTGCGGCCGCAGTAGAGCGCGAGCGACGGATGTTTACGGACCCATTTGATTTTATCATCCACGTTCTGCATGAACATTTTCTGGTCGAGCGGTTCGGGGCCGTCGGCGGGATTGGCGAGCCAGAAGTCGTCGAAGATCAGGATGCCCATGCGGTCGCAGGCGTCGTAAAGCTCTTCGCGATTGGTCATGCCGACCCAGTTGCGGATCATGTTGAGGTTGGCTTCCTGATGGAGTTTTACGCGCAGGTCATAGCCGGCGGCATCGCACCGCATCATGGCTTCGGGCAGGCCCCAGTTTCCGCCGCGGATCAGGATGCGGGTGCCGTTGCAGTAGATAAACAGGACGTCATCGACCACGCTGTAGTCGAGTTCGCGGATGCCGAAGTTCAGCGTTTGGGAATCTGAAATACCGCGGCCTTCAAGAAAGGTCAGTGTGAGTTCGGTGAGCTTCGGTTCGCCGTAACCGTTCGGCCACCAGAGTTCCGGATTCTCGATCGTGTGTTTGGGAAATTCGACCGACTGCTCTTCGTTCGCTTTGAGGGTGACGGGAAGTTCCAGGCGGGTTTGGCCGAAGGCCGCAGTCAGTATTCCCTCAACCGGTTTGCCGCTGTGGTTTTTAAGTTCGGTACGGATGGTGAGATCAGCGGCGGAGGTGTCGGGCAGCGGAAGATCGGTTTCGACCCACGGGTCGTTGATCGAAACGCTGCCGCGCGCGTGGATGGCGACGTGGTTCCAGATGCCTATGTTCCGGCCGCGCATGATCGGCAGCCAGTTCCAGCCGGCGGCCGCCAGGCACGCGGGGCTGTCATAGCCCAGGTCATCGCCGTTCGTGATTTTACAGCCGAGGGTTTTGCGCAGGACTTTGCGTTCGGCCGGCACCCAGTGCTCGGGGTGGTGAATACGTACGGCGAGGGTGTTGGGCTGCGTGAAGTCGGCTAGTTTGGTGATTTCGAATTCGCCGCGCAGGTAGGCGCCGTCGATGCGGCCGAGGTGCTCGCCGTTAAAATAGATGTCGGCTTTCCAGTTGATGCCGGAAAAGTCGAGGAAGAGCCGCCGGCCGTTGAAATCGGCGGGGAGCTCGACACGGGTGCGGTACCAGAAATCGTTTCCGGAAAAGAGCTCGTCCGGAATCCGGTGCATGTTGTCGCCGTAGAGCGGGTCGGGCACTAAGCCCGCGGCGGCATAGTCGGCCAGTACCGTGCCGGGCACGGCCGCCGGTACCCAGCCGGAATCATCGAACGCTGCGGATACGATGGTTTCCGTGTCGGCTTTGAGCAGGCCTGCATTCTGGATTTTCCAGTCGGAGGACGAGAGGGAAAGCGTTGCGGCGTCGGCACAGAGTGCAGTCAGCAGCAGCAGGGACAGGCTTTTTAGAGAGATCATTGGGTGCTCCTTATGGAAAAGAGGATTGCTTATACGAGGGCCTTCAGGTGTTCGACGGTGGTGCCGCAGCATCCGCCGAGTATTCTGATGCCAAGGTGCCGGCGGAGGTCGAGCATGTGCTTGGACCAGTCTTCGATCGGGTCGGCCTCGACGGTTTCGGCGGCTTCGAGCTCGGCATGCGTGAGCGAAGACGCGTTGGCCTGGATGGTGAGCATGCGTTGGGCGGCGCGGGCGGAGAGTCCTGCTGCCCGCAGAAAGGAGGGATAGCAGCAGTTGACACCGTAGCCGGCGGGCGGCCGTTTGGTTTGGGAGTCGATTTTGCCGATGGCTTCTTCAAGCACGGTGCCGTCGAGGATGCGGCCGTCTTTGCCGATGACGAAGCTGATGATGTAGGGCAGGCCGGTTTCGGCCATCGCCCGGGCCATGCCGAGCGCCTCTCCGGTCTCCGGCAGGGTGACGCCGTAAAGGAAGTCCGCCTGCGTGAGCCGGTTGGCCTGCCAGGCGTGGAAATCAAAGGCCTCTTCTGGCGAGAGTGCTTCTTCGGGTTTATAGCAGTCGTTCCGGCAGCCGATCTGTCCGGCGGTAAAAAGGTTGGCATATTCCTTTTTGAAGCCGTTGATGAATGCGGCGGCATCGCCGTTAAAATCGATGGTGCTGTTTTCTCCGCGGCAGCGGTCGCGGTCTGCGCGCCAGGTCGGAGTCGCGAGCACGATCGGCAGGCCGGCCTTTGCCGCAAGGACGATGTATTCGCGGTAGATTTTGGAAAGGGCGGCCCGGCCTTGCGCGGACTGGACGAGCGGCGCAATGAGCAGCTGCGGGTGCAGCAGTTCAGGCTGTGAGCGCCTAAGCCGTTCAATGACGGCTTCTTCCAGCAGCATCGTCGATTGGGACTGGAGTGTCTGTTCGAAAGTCATTCGGGCATTAAACAGAAAAAGCGCCCCGAACGGGACGCTTTTTTTCGGTGGGTGATGCGTGAGGCGTGACGTGAACCACGACTCACGGGTCACTTGTCACACTTAGTGGGCAACTTCCACCTTGTCGCCTTTGGCCTGGCCGATGTCGGCGAGGAGCTCGCCGAACCACGGTTCATCGATGTCGAACGGCTTACCGCCGGCGATGCGCGGGAATTCGCAGGCGCGGAGTTCATCGTTCTTGTCTTCATCGTGACCAACCACCCCGCCGATGCCGGCGATGGCGGCATCCACAGCAACGTCGCAGCACTCTTTGATGAGTTTGAGGTCTGCTTCGTTGGAGGCTGCGGCGCGGGCGTAGTAGCCGGATTTCTGGATGAGTACTTTTTCAGCGCCGAGCAGTTTGGCGAACTGTTTGCCGAACCAGGCACCCGGGTTGATGGTGTCGAGTTTAACGTGGCCGAAGGCGTCGCGGACGATATCTTCGCCGGCGGCCTCTTTTTCCTTAATGATGGCGTCAACGCCGGCACCTTCGGAGATGAAGATGTTTACGTTGTCAACGTCGTCCATCACTTTGGTGAGGCGTTTGGCTTCGGCGGCGATGTCGATATCCATTTCCGGCACAAATACGGCGTGGACGTCTTTGCGCTTTTTGGAGAGGCCGACCTGCGGCAGGAAGTCGAGCTCTTCGAGTTTTTCGTGGTAAACCTTGGCGGTGTAGGCCGTGAGCCAGCCGCAGTTACGGCCCATCACTTCGTGAATGATGAGCATGCGCGGGTTGGCGTTGTGTTCCGCCACAACGTTCGCGAAAAACTTTGCGCCCTCTTCGGCGGCGGTCCAGGCGCCGAGGGACTGTTTGATCGGATAGACGTCGTTATCGATGGTTTTCGGCAGGCCGACCACGATGAGTTTGTAGTCGTTTTCGGCGAGGTAGGCTGCGAGGTCGGCCGCGGTGGTGTTGGTGTCGTCGCCGCCGATGGTGTGCAGGACGTCGACGCCGTCTTTAACCAGCTGGTCGGCGGCCACTTTGAGCGGATCTTCACCTTCTTTGACGAGGCCGCGTTCTTCGCAGTCTTTTACGTTGGTGAGTTTTACGCGGCTGTTGCCGATCGGGGAACCGCCGTGCTTGTAGAGCACGGACGCGTTTTTGCGGATTTCGTCGGTCACCTGGATGGATTCGCCGAGCAGGAGGCCTTTGTAGCCGCCGACGTAGGCAATGATTTCAGTTTCGGGAGAGATTTCAGTGTAGCGTTCGATCAGGCGACCGACCGCGGTGGAGAGACAGGGGGCGAGTCCGCCTGCCGTGAGCAGGGCTGCTTTTTTTACGGCCATGTTTAATTCCTTTCGATTGAGGTGTTTAAAAATGAAGCGCAAATAATGGGAATCACACATCAAAACGCAAGCGGGAATTGACCGTATTCGCGGGGGGATTTCGGAAAAAGCGGCGGGTTTAGAAGACTTTTGCGCGCGGCAGTTGTCTTTCGGGGCGGTATCGTGTATCGCTTTGAGCAAGGGAAAAAAGTTATGGCTGACATGTTTAGGGTTCGGGGATGGCTCAAGGTTTCGTCCTCTTTGCTGGCGGCGTTTTCGCTGCTGAGCGGTTTTTTGACGTGGCATTTCTGGAAGCAGCTTGAGTTTGAGATCGATGAGAGCCGCTTCCTGATGGCGGCGGCCGTAACGGGTGCGCTGCTGGTCGGTACGGTTGTTGTTTTCCTGTTCTATCTAGCATCGCTGTGGACGACGACCCCCGGCCGCAGTTTTTCGGACCGGTTCGATGAGATGCCGTGGTGGACGCTGGCTGTGGTGGTGATTGCGCTGCTGATCGGAGCGTCCGGCTTTTTTATCCACAACTACCAGGATGAGGCGGAAAGCGAGTTTGAGCTGCTGCGAGAGGGCAGGCTCGAGATACTGCAGGACCGGCTGCGCGACCGCCCGGCGCTGCTGGCGCGGACGGACCGGCAGGGACTTTCGCTGGTGCAGGCGGCTTATCGGCAGGGGAATGCTGATGCTGTCAGGCTGCTGCTCGAAATGGGCTGCCCCGCTGAAAACCTCGCGCCCGAGGGCCGGAGCCCGGTGATTGAATCGCTGCGGAGCCTGGCGATGCTGGAGGTGCTGCTGGCAAACGGATTGAATCCTTCTGTGAACGATGCCGAGGGCACGCCGGCGGTTTACCTGGCTGCGCAGCTCCGGCTGGATGAGGCGGTGAACCTGCTGGTGAAGTTTGGTGCGGATGTCGATGCGCGCAGCCGCATTGCCCGGACCGCTTTAATGGCGTGCATTGAAAGCGGTCAGCTCGAAGGCGCGGCTCAGCTGCTGGACATGGGGGCGTCGGTGAATGCCTTTGATCAGCGGGGCGACACGGCCCTGCATCTTGCCGTGCGCCGGCGCAGCCTGGAGGGCGTGCGGCTCCTGCTCGAGGCGGGGGCGGATCCGGCGGTATTTAATTTTATACATATGACCCCGCTGCACCTGGCGGCCGAAGGCGGTTACGCGGAGCTCATCGAACCGCTGGCCGGGTATACGGATTCGGCCGATCTTTCCGATGCGGCCGGCCATACGCCGTTTGATCTGGCGCTGGCGCACCGGCAGTATGAGGCTGCGGAAGTGCTGCTGGCCTGCGGGGCGGACCTCAACCGGGCGGAAGCGGACGGCGTTACGCTGCTGCATCATGCTGTTGATTCGCGCGATTACACGGCGGCGCGTTTTCTCATCCGTGCAGGTGCGGATGCGCATCGGGCTGACAGAGCCGGCCGAACTGTGCTGGGCATTTGCCGGGAGAAAGGGCTGCAGGGCCTTGTGGAATTGATTGAAACCGCCGGGCGGGAAGAGGAATGAGGGCGGCCGGTAGGTCTTTAGGGCTTGTTGGCCCGTGATATGCTATTGAAATGTTTGATAAACTTAAACCAAGGATCAGGGATGGGTATTAAGCAGTTTTTCGGGTTTTTAGGGGCATTGGCGCTGGCTTTCACGGCTGTTGCTGATGACGACACGGTTCAGATTGATAACCAGTGGACCTACCGGGCGGAGAGCGCCGTCTGGGGGACGGTGTATGTCGGTAAGTACACCACCAATAATACGCTTGAGGTTATCTCCTACTGGGAGGATGGCGATTTTAACAATGCCTCGCTGGAGACGGAGGAGGCGTATGTGGGCTATTCCGATACGGCCAGCGGCAACTTTGTGCAGATCTACGGCGGCACCTACAACATCTCAAACGAGTTTTCCGCGACGTGGAGTGCAGAGGATCTTACCATCGGCACCGATGCCAACAGCAACAATACGGTGTGGGTCGGCTGGCTTCCGGGCGAAACGTTTAACTATGAAGGCCTCGAGGCCGGCGGCATGGGGACACTGGAGATTGACGGCGATCTGGAAATCAACGGCGCCTCCAACGGCAACTCGCTGGTGATCGGCAATTACGGCACGCTGAAAATTTACGGCGACATGGATGCGGCCATGGACGGCTTTTCTTTCTACGGCTCCAATTCAGTCCTTGCGGTGGGCGGAACCCTGACGGGAATCAATGATCTCGACGGCGGATACCAGGAAATCCAGCTCTTCGGTGAGGATGCCGAGTGGGAGCCGACCAACGGAACGGTGGTGGTCGGAGCGACCTCGGATTCGAACACACTGTCCATCGTTGAAGGCGCTTCGCTGGTGCTCACGAACCTGACCATCGGCTCTGCGTCGACCTATCAGAACTCGGTGCGGGTCCAGGATGCCGGTGTGCTGTCAATCTATGGTTCGATTGATCTGTTTGAAGGCGCGGCCAACAGCAACTACCTGGAGGTTTCGGACGGCGGCTATTTGAAAGTGTATTCTGATTTCCACCACACCGGCAGCTCGAGCAATATTAACAGCGGCCTGCAGCTGCGCGACGGCACGGCCAGTTTTTACGGAGACTTTACGGCATCGGGCGGCCTCATTATGGATGCGGGCACCATTAATCTCTATGGCGCCACCAACAGGATTCCGGCGCTCGACGGTAATGGTACGGTAAACCTGGCCGGCACCAACAGCATCTGGACAGCCAATGAACTGCTCATCGGAACGACTACAGATGACGTGATCACCACAAACTCGGACGTCACGCTCGGCGCCGTTGAAGTTTATGTTCAGGACAGCAACATACTGAGTATCGACCATTTTGAGCTGGGTACGGCTGATACCAATATGGGCTGTATGATCACGATTGAAAGCGGAGGCCAGCTGATCCTTACCAACGCGGCGCTGTCCGTCAACGATGTCGATAATCCGCTCGTGCTGGAAAGCGGGTCGCACATCACGTTTGTTGAGGATATTGCTTACGGGGATACGCCGTATATTTCCATCAATACAGGCGTCACCTACGAGTTTCTGTCCGAGGGTTTCATCCTGCCGGGCGCAGACTGGGGCGATTGGGATGAATACGGCTATTTTTCCCAGCGCTATGAAAGCACCAATATTTTTAACGGTGCATCGGCGGCGCTGAGCCTGGGTGGATTCGATGTGCATGTCGGCGATGTGGACAGCAACAATACGCTCATCTTCACCAACGGCGCTTCGGGTTCGGTAAAAACCCTTTCGATCGGCGATTTCGACGAGGGCGGCGGCGGCAACCAGGTGGTGGTTACCGGCAGCGGTTCCTCCCTCACGGCCAGCAGTTATATCGCGGTCGGCGGCACAATTATTGACGGCGAATGGCACGAGGGCAGCGACAACAATATTCTTCGTGTGGCCGACGGCGCCTACCTGTCCGCACCCAAAATCTACAACCAAAACTCCGGCGGCGACTCCGGCATCCAGATTGCATCCGGCGCGCTGGTGGAAGTGGATGATTACTATCAGGGTTCCGGTGCCAAGCTGACCATTATGACCGATTCCACCGGCACCAATGTCGGGCATCTGTCGGCGGGAACGGCCGAGTTTGAATCCGGCGCGAAGGTCGGCGTTGATGCCGTCTCCCGGCTGACGATCGACAAGGCCTACACCAACAGCATCGTTACGGCCGGCACGATGGTCATCAACGGCGTCACCAACGGCACTTCGGTTTCTGCCCTGAACGGCTCGGGCGGCAGCCTGGTTTATTACGATCTGAGCCTGGTGGACGGCACCAACATCGTGGCCGTTTACACACGCCGGTCGATCGCTGATACCGGGGATTATGATTCCGGCACACTGCTGGATGAAATTATTGAAGAAATTGAAACCATGGCGGGTGCCGGCCACAACGCCGCATCGAACCAGGTCGAAATTCTCAATGGTTTGTCCGAGAGCAAAATCATGGCTCAAATGAAACAGCTTTATCTCTACGGCCTGCCGACTTACGAACATTCCAAGGGAATCTGGGGCGCGGTGGACCAGGTTCGTGCGCGCGGTTCATCCTTCCATGAATATGGTGTGTACGGCGTTTATGGACCGGGGTATCACGATCCGGAACAGGGTTATCAGCCTTGGGTGAAAGCCTTCGGCGGATTCGGCGACCGCGACCAGGGCGGCAGCTATGACAACGGATACAGCTTCGACAGCTACGGCATGGTGTTCGGTGTGGATAAAGCCTACGGCGAACTGCTGGTTGGTCTCGGCGGCGGCTACACCGGTTCCAGCCTTTCCGGCGACAACGGCGATGAAAGTGATGCCGACACCGCCTACGGCATGCTCTACGGTTCGTACGGAACGAAAGACTGGTTTGCCGACCTGGTGATCAGCCACGGCGCAATCGATATGGATAACTCCTCGGGAACGGATTTCGATGTCACCTCTTCGGTCGATGCCTCGCAGACGACGGTTTATCTCGGCATCGGCACCGAAGTGGTCAATCCCGATGATGATCAGTCGCTGCTCAAGCCGCTCATCGGCCTGCAGACCAGCTTCTACAGCCAGGACGGCTATACGGAAAAATCCTCGAATGCCGTCGGCAAGGATGTGGATTCTTTCGACCGCTGGGACTGCCGTTCCATTATGGGGGCGGAAATGACCGTGCCGACCTACGGCACCAGGGTTGATCTGGAAACCCAGCTGCGCTGCTACTGGCTGCATGAGTTTAATGATGATGAAGAAGTCGTGAAGTATACCCTCGTTGATTCTTCGCAGCCCGGATTCTTCAAAATGCGCAGCCCGGAATCGGATCTGGCCCAGTTCGGCCTAGGGGTTGCGGCCAAGCTGGAAAACGGCGTGAAACTGACGGCCGATATCGACGGGCAGTGGGGTAAGAACTACTATGCGGCCGTCTTCAGCGGCGCACTGCTCTACGAGTTTTAACCGCGCACCGTCTTCCCGCTCCAACCCTTGGAAAATTGATTTTCCAAGGGTTCTTTTTTTGGGCACTATGCCGCGGATATGAACGAAGTTCCTGAATCGCTGATTATTATTGCCGGGCGCGATGCCTATCCGCTGATGCTGGCGAGCGCCGCGCGCGCCGCCGGCGTTAAACGGATCGAAGTGCTGGCCTTTAAAGGGGAAACCCGGCGTGAAATTTCAACGCTGGCGGACCGCGTCCACTGGATGAACCTCGGCAGTATGCAGCGTTTTCTCGATGCGCTCTCCTCGCTCGGCATTCGGCAGTGCATGATGGCGGGGCAGATCGCCCCGAAAAACCTCTTTACAGTGCGGATGGATAAACTGGCGCTGGAGATGTACCGAAAGCTGGAGTCGAAAAACGCCCACACGATTTTCGGGGCGGTCGTCGAAGCGATCGAAGAGCGGGGGATTGAAATCCTGCCCGGCAATACCTTCATGGAAGGGTATACGCCGGACCAGGGGCTGCTCAGCCGCCGTGCGCCGACGGAGCGTGAACAGGCGGACATCGAGCTCGGCCTCAAACTGGTGAAGGGCACCAGCGCATTTGAAATCGGCCAGACGGTCGCCATTAAGGACGGCATCATTATTGCCGTTGAAGCGCTGGAGGGAACCAACCAGACCATCAAGCGTGCGGGGCGCGTGGGCCGGGCCGGCTGTGTCATCGTCAAGGTGCCGAAAGTCGGCCACGACATGCGGTTTGATATTCCGGTGGTCGGCGCCAAAACCTTCCGCATGATGAAAAAGGCGGGGGTTTCGTGTCTCGCCGTTGAGGCCGGCAAAACCATCCTGCTTGAACAGGAAAAACTCGTGCAGCTTGCCGACCGGTTCGATATGGCTTTTACGGCGGTTCAGGTCACCGAATGATGAGCAGCCTCCTCGTCATAGCCGGTGAAATTTCGGGGGATCTGCATGCCTCGAAAGCGGTGCGCGCCTATCGGAAAAAATCGCCGGAAACCGCCGTGTGGGGCATCGGCGGGGATCATTTGAAGGCGGAAGGCGCGGAGCTGCTGCAGCATACGGACCGTATGGGGGTGATGGGCATTATCGAGGTGCTCAAGCAGTACTCTTTCTTCAAGGGCGTGCTCAGGCAGGTGCTGGAAGAGGTCGATAAGCGCAAGCCGGAAAAGGCCCTGCTGGTCGACTATCCGGGCTTTAACCTGCGCCTTGCGCCGGAGCTGAAAAAGCGCGGGGTGAAGGTCTATTACTATATTTCGCCGAAGGTCTGGGCCTGGAATAAAAAGCGCATTCCGAAAATGGCGCGGTGTATCGACCAGCTGATGGTGATTTTCCCCTTTGAGGTGGAGCTTTTTAAGGATACCGGGCTGAAGACGGATTTTGTCGGCAATCCGCTGGTGGAGCAGATTGATGATTTCCTGCAGGCGCCGCCGGCCGCGCTGCCTTGGCAGTCGAATCGGCGCATTGCGCTGCTGCCCGGCAGCCGAAAGCAGGAGATTGAACGGATCCTGCCGTCGATCCTTTCGGCGGCGAAGCGGCTGGAAGTCCGTTTCCCGGACTGCTCGTTTATGATTGCCTCGCCGAACGAGCGGATTGAAAAGCTGGTGCATGAAAAAATCGGCCGATGTGCGGAAAAGCCGGCGCGCCTGAATGTGGTGTGCGGGCAGGCGCGCGAGGTGATGCGCCAGGCCGAGGCCGCGATTGTGACGTCCGGCACAGCCACGCTGGAAACGGCGCTGATCGGTACGCCGCACATCCTCGTGTATAAAACGAGCGCGTTCACCTATTGGTTTGCCCGGACCGTGGTGAAAATCAAACATATCGGGCTGGTGAATATTATTGCCGGTAAAACGGTCTGCCCGGAGCTGATCCAGGACGCCGCATCGCCGGAACGCATGGCCGCCGAAGTGGGAAAACTGCTCGAGGATTCCCCGGAAAAGCGCGCAATGTGCGCCGGCTATGCATCGCTCCGCATGCGGCTCGGCGCAAAAAGGGCCGCCGAAAACGTGGCGGAAATCCTGTGCGCTGATGCGTAGTGCCGAATTCGGCTCTGTTTGGCCTAATCTGTTTTCCAGGCGCTGCGGCAGTGGGTTCCGGCCGGAAATATTTGGTGAAAATATTCGCTGAAGCGTGCCTCACTGCTATAGTGCTAGCCCTTTTTTACTGAACGGAGAGAGAGGCTAGGGCATGACTGAACAGAATGATAAAAGTGCGGGCTGGGTTACGTTTGATCCCGACCTGAAAGTGGTAGACTGCACCGTCCGCGACGGCGGCCTGTGCAATGCGCATCAATTTGAGGACGGTTTTTTCAAAGGGGTATACGAAGCCTGTGCCGCCGGCGGTATCGACTATATGGAAGTGGGATACAAGGCCGACAAAAAACTGTTCCCCGGCAATGAGAACGGGCCTTGGAAGTTTTCGAGCGAAGAGGATCTCCGCCGCGAAGTGGGCGATAATGATACGAGCCTGAAGCTCTGCGCCATGGCGGATACCGGCCGCACGAACCTGGATGATATCCTGCCGAAAAAAGACTCCGTGCTCGACCTGATCCGCGTTGCGACCTATATCCACCAGATTCCCGCGGCGCTCGAAATCGTGAAGGATGCCAAAAATAAGGGCTATGAAGTGGCCCTCAACCTGATGGCGGTTTCCACGGTGCCGGACTATGAGCTGGATAACGGCCTGGAAACGCTCGTGGATGTGCCGGAAATCGATTTCCTTTACGTCGTGGACAGTTTCGGCTCGCTCTACTACGAGCAGATCGGCGACCTGATTGAGCGCTATAAAACCACCGGTAAAACGCTCGGTATTCACGCGCACAACAACCAGCAGCTCGCCTATGCCAACACCATGTACGCCGCCATCAACGGCGTCAAGATGCTCGATACCACCATGATGGGCATGGGCCGCGGTGCGGGTAACTGCCCGACGGAGCTGCTGGTTGGTTTTCTGAAGAACCCGAAGTTCAACCTCCGCCCCATCCTTCAGTTTGTGCAGCAGACAATGCTGCCGCTCAGCCGGACGGTCGATTGGGGATACAGTATTCCGTATATGATTACCGGCCACCAGAACGAGCATCCGCGCGCGGCCATCGCCCTGCGCGACAGCGAGCGCAAGGATGACTACGTCGGTTTCTACGACGAAATTACAGCCATCTGATGCGGGATGCCGGCTGCGCCGGCGGGAACTTCTTTCGAATGGTACGCAAGAAGTTCTCTTTTCCGCTTATAGGTTGTGCGGGTCTGCCGCATAGGCTATAAACACCACTCAAATTTAGAAAAAGCCCTGTGGAGAGGGAGAATAGAAGGAGTTTCCTGAAATGAATGTCTTGCATGTTTGCGCAAACCCGAAACCGACCGAAGAGTCGGTTTCCAAACAATTGGCCGCCGCCTTTTTCGGCCGGCTGATCGAACTGAAACCGGAAGTGGAACTGGTGAATGTCGATCTCTACGATGAAAAACCGCCGTTCTATTCCTACGAACTTTACCGCGCGGGCTGGAATCCGGTTTTCCAGGAAGGGTACGAGCTGTCCAAAGTTGAAGAGATGGCCATGAACTATGCCTCCAAACAGGCCGAGCTGTTCAATGCCGCCGATGTGCTGGTGCTGACGATGCCGATGTGGAACTTCGGTGTGCCTGCGGCCATGAAAGCCTGGATCGACCAGGTGCTCTGCCCGGGACTGACCTTTGAAATCAGCAAAGAAGACGGTATTAAGCCGCTGCACAAAATCAAAAGCATCGTGCTGCTGGTGGCTTCCGGCGGTGTGTATAAAGAAGGCGACGACCGCGATGCGCTCAGCCGCCAGGTCCGCCATGCCTTTGAATTCATTGGCGTCGAAGATCTTGAAATCGTCTGGGCGGAAGGCCAGAACCCGCTCTTCTTCGATAACTACGAAGAAAACAAAGCCCTCGCGATTGAAGCCGCTGCGGAAATTGCCGAGGACGTTGCTGAAATCGATCTGACTCCGGCGGCTGAAGAGGCGCCGGCTGAGTAGCAAATGTCTACATTTGTAAAGATCTGCGGAATCTGCTCCGAGGGCGACCTCGGGCAGATTTCTGCTTTAAAACCCGATGCGGTCGGCTTTATCCAATGGGCGCAGTCCAAGCGCCATGTGCCGGCCGAGGAAGTCGGCCGGTGGGAAACGCCCGCGGGCATCAGGCGCGTCGGCGTCTTTGTCTGTCCGGAAGAAGCGGAGCTGGCCCACGCGGTGCAGTTCGGCCGCTTTGATGTCATTCAGGTGCATAAGGTTCCCGACAACTGGAGCCTGGACCGCGAGCTGTTCCAGGGCATCGAAGTGTGGCGCGCCGCCACGCCGACGGACCTCTACCACGCCGAATCGGGATTTGAATACGACCGCTTCCTGCTCGATTCCTACGATGAAAAAAGCGTGGGGGGCACCGGCCGGGTCTGCGACTGGAGCATGGCGAAAACGCTCGTCCGCGCCGTCGATAAACCGATCCTGCTGGCCGGCGGCCTGTCGCCGGAAAACGTTGCGGAAGCCATTGCTTCGGTCAACCCGTGGGGCGTGGATGTCAGCTCCGGCACCGAGGCATCGCTCCGCGTGAAGGACCTGGATAAGGTGAAGGCCTTCATCGAAAACGCGCGGAATGCCTGATGATCACCCGCTTTGCGCCCAGCCTCACCGGATACCTGCATCTGGGCCACGTGCTCCATATGATTTACGTTTGGGGGCTTGCCCGGACATTCGGTGCCCGGGTGCTCTGCCGCATCGAAGACCACGATCAGTCGCGCGCCCGCCCGGAATACGAAACCGCCGTTTTTGAAACAATGACCTGGCTCGGCTTTGTGCCGGATCTCGGACTGTCTGCGGGCGGTGGAAGTCCGTCGGAATACCGGCAGAGTGATTGCACGGCTTATTATCAGTCTGTTTTGGACGGCCTGCAGGCCCGCGGGCTGGTTTACGGCTGTGAATGCACGCGCAGGCAGATTGCCGAAACCCAGCCGGCCGGAGCCGAAGAGCTCTGCTATTCCGGTACGTGCTCAGAAAAGGGACTCCCGCTCGAGGGCCATACGGTGCGGTTCCGTGCGCGCGGAAACGAAAAGGTCTTTGAGGACCTGAAGCTGGGAAAACAGTGCCAGATGCCCTGGCTGCAGTGCGGCGATTTTTCCCTGCGCGACCGGCAGGGCCAATGGACCTATCAGTTTGCCTGCGTCTGCGACGACATACGGCACGGCGTCGATCTGGTGATCCGCGGCGAAGACATTCTCTTCAGCACCGCCCGCCAGATCCAGCTCTTCGAAACGCTGGGCGCCGAACCGCCGCGGTATTTCCACCACCCGCTGATTTATGACGAAGCCGGAAACAAGCTCAGCAAGCGCCAGCGGTCGGAAAGCATTACCCAGCTGCGCGAAGCGGGGGCTTCTCCGGACGAGGTCATCGGCCGGGCCGCCCATGCGGGCAAACTGATTCCGGAATACCGGCCGCTGCCGGCCGAACAGGCCTGCGGCCTCCTGAATGGGTGAATCATAAATCGGGCCGCGATGGCGGAATTATGGGTTGTCCGGGGCCGCGTGTTCGGGCTGATATTTAAAAGAGCCTTGAATTGGCAAGGCGCGGGGCACATTATCCGGGCCCGTTTTGATCATAAGGATTTTATACTATGAAACCGACCCAACCTGACCGACAGGGCCACTTCGGCGCTTACGGCGGCATGTACGTGCCGGAAACGCTGATGGAGCCGCTGAATGAACTGACGCGCGTTTATAAAGAGGTGCGCAAAGATCCGGAGTTTAAGAAGGAGCTTCAGTATTACCTGCGCGAATATGTCGGCCGCCCGACCCCGCTCTATTATGCGGAACGCATGACCGAGCAGCTGGGCACCGCGAAAATTTATTTGAAGCGCGAAGACCTCTGCCATACCGGTGCGCATAAAATCAACAACTCCATGGGCCAGGTCCTGCTGGCAAAGCGCATGGGTAAAAAGCGGATCATCGCGGAAACCGGCGCGGGGCAGCACGGCGTGGCAACGGCAACTGTCTGCGCCATGTTCGACATGGAGTGCGTCGTCTACATGGGCAAGGTGGACATGGAGCGCCAGGCGCTGAACGTTTTCCGCATGGAAAGCCTCGGGGCCACCGTGGTGCCGGTAACGGTCGGCCAGCAGACGCTGAAAGAGGCGGTGAACGAGGCCATGCGCGACTGGGTAACGAATATCCGTTCCACGCACTATATTCTCGGTTCGGCGCTCGGCTCGCACCCGTATCCGATGATGGTGCGCGATTTCCAGAGTGTGATCGGCCGCGAGGCGCGCAAACAGATTCTCAAGGCGGAAGGGCGCCTGCCGGACGCGCTGATTGCCTGCGTCGGCGGCGGTTCCAATGCGATCGGCCTGTTCCATCCGTTCATCAAGGACGAAGGTGTGCGGCTCATCGGTGTTGAAGCCGGCGGTTTCGGCATCAGCGGCGGCATGCATGCCGCGCGGTTTGCCGAGGATAAAATCGGGATCCTGCAAGGCACGAAAACCTATGTGCTGCAGGACGGCGACGGCCAGATTGCCCTGACGCATTCGATCAGCGCCGGCCTCGACTACGCCGCCGTGGGGCCGGAGCACAGCCTGCTGCGCGACCTCGGCCGTGCAGAATATTCCTATGTCACCGATGAAGAGGCGGTGCTCGGTTTTGATAAACTCTCGCAGTGGGAGGGCATTCTTCCGGCACTGGAGAGCTCGCATGCCATCGGCTGGACCATCAAAAATGCGGATGCCTTCAAGAAGGGTGAAGTCATCATCATCAATGTTTCGGGCCGCGGCGATAAGGATGTTATGCAGCTGGCTGAATGGAAGGCCAAGCAGGGCTGACCGCCGGATCGTGCGGTATCCAAAGAAGAGGGCGCCGGCAGGCGTCCTTTTTTGTGACAAGATCGTAATGGTTCAGGCATCGTCTGCTGCGGAATGAATTGATATAAAGAATTCCCAATGCCGAATTTTTGGAATAGATGTACACTAACTGTGGTTGGAATCCGTTATATGCGGGGTATGTGAAATGATGCGGCAAAAGGGGCTGGGGAAAAGTAAAAGCGGGCAGGCCATGCTGGAGTACATTGTGGCGCTGGGTGTTTTCCTGGCGCTGATTGGAATCAGCGCGGCCTTGATCTATGTTTTCCGGGCGTACGGCAGCCGGGTGCTGGATATTATTGCTGTGTCTTAATGACGATTCAGGAGGAATGGGAATGAAGGGTTTTCCGAAACGCAAGGCCGGTCAGGCGATGACCGAATATCTGATTATTGTTGTGCTGGTCGCCATGGCGGCACTGGTTATTTTCGGGCTTTTCGGGGATACGATCCAGAAGAAGCTCGGCGGTGCCATCGATGAACTCGAAGGCGACTCCACCGGCTCCGATGCCGCCCGCTCCTCGCAGAACTACCTGCAGGATCTCGGATCCGACGACGAATAGCCCGCGGACGGTACGGTGACATTATCCCACGGCCACAAAGAGGGCGCGGCGCTGGTCGAGTCGTGCCTGGTGATTGCGCTCCTCTGCCTGATCCTGTTCGGGATCCTGCAGATGGTCTACGTGGTTGCCGCGCAGAATGTGATCAACTATTCGGCGGTTGCCACGGCGCGTTCGGCGGCGGTGGGCATGAACGATTTTATGCTGCACAAGGTCAGCCGCTACACCACCATTCCGACCGCCGGTCCGG
>JBFHGU010000060.1:0-19736 GCA_041582935.1 Pontiella sp. | reverse complement strand
TTCGAGCAGTTTATGCACATCCGCAAAATGCAGGCCGGTGGTCGGCTCATCGAGAATATAAACCGTCTGCCCCGTGGACCGCTTGCTCAGCTCCGTCGAAAGCTTAACGCGCTGCGCCTCGCCGCCCGAAAGCGTCGTCGCCGGCTGGCCCAGTTTCAGGTAGCCGAGGCCGACATCGCACAGCGTCTTCATCTTCCGCTGGATTTTCGGCACCGCCTCAAAGAAATCCAGCGCCTCCTGAATCGTCATATCCAGCACATCAGCAATACTCCTGCCTTTGTAATGAACCTCCAGCGTCTCCTTGTTGTAGCGCTTTTCATCACACTGCTCGCACGGCACATAGACATCCGGCAGGAAATGCATCTCAATCTTCAGGATGCCGTCGCCCTTGCACCGCTCGCACCGCCCGCCCTTCACATTAAAACTGAAACGCCCGGGCTTATACCCGCGCATCTTCGATGCCGGCAGCGTTGCAAACAGATCGCGGATATCCGTAAACGCACCGGTGTAGGTGGCCGGGTTCGACCGCGGCGTACGGCCGATCGGCGACTGATCGATCACAATCATTTTATCGCACAGCTCCAGTCCCTTGACCTCTTTGTGCTTACCCGGCGCATCCTTCGATCCGTTAAAATGCCGCGCCAGCGCACGCTTCAGCGTGTAGTCCGTCAGCGTACTCTTTCCGCTGCCCGAAACGCCGGTCACACAGGTGAACAGCCCCAGCGGGAATTTGGCATTCACCTTCTTCAGGTTATTCGCCTCCGCGCCCTTCAGCTCGATCCAGCCCTTATACGGTTTCGTCCGCGCCGCCGGCACCTCCACCTTCAGCTCTTCACGCAGGTATTTCGCCGTCAGCGTATCGGCCTGCAGCAGCTCGTCGGTCCGTCCGGCAAACACCACCTCGCCGCCGTGGCGCCCCGCCGCCGGGCCCATATCGACCACAAAATCCGCCGTGCGGATTGTCTGCTCATCGTGCTCCACCACGATCACGGTATTGCCCAGGTCGCGCAGCCCCTGCAGCGTATGAATCAGCCGGTCATTATCTTTCTGGTGCAGGCCGATGCTCGGCTCATCGAGCACATAAACCACGCCGACGAGCCCCGCACCGATCTGCGTTGCCAGCCGAATCCGCTGCGCCTCGCCGCCCGAAAGCGTGCCGCTTTCGCGGTCGAGGTTCAGGTAGTCCAGCCCGACATTCACCATAAAACCGAGGCGCGAACGGATCTCCTTGAGGATCTCCTTCGTGATCAGCTCCTCCTGCTTTGTGAGTTCCAACGCCTCGAAGAAGCGCTGCGCATCGAGCACCGAATCGGAAATAATATCGCGGATATTCCGCCCGTTCATCAGGCAGGCCAAAACCGCCGGACGCAGCCGCGCACCGCCGCACTCCGGGCAGACGCGGCGGGTCATATAGCCGCGCAGCCAGTGGCTCATCGCTTCGTTTTCATTATTCTCCACCCGCTCCATCAGCATATTGAACACACCGGGGAACGGCTTCGAAATCAGGCGGCGGCGCATGTAGTATTCAATCGGCTCATCGCCCGTGCCGTGCAGCACCTGCTGCTGTACACTCTTCGGCAGTTCATTAAACGGCGTCGCAGGATCAATCCCGTTTTTCGCCGCCACCGCCTGCAGCAGCTTTTTATGATAAATAATCATCCGCTGCCCGCCGTAGCGCCACGGGTGCACACACGACTCCACCGCCCGCGTCTTATCCGGAACCACCTGATCCTCATCAAACACCATCTGCGTGCCGAGACCGTGGCACGCCGGGCACGCCCCATACGGACTGTTAAACGAAAAATGCCGCGCCTCGAGCTTGTCGAAACTAATCCCGCAGTCGAGGCAGGCGTTGTGCTCAGAAAACAGGCGCTCGTCCCAGTTCCCGTTTTCATCGGCAATCAGCGCCGTCACCATGCCCTCGGCTTCGGCCAGCGCCAGTTCCACCGAATCGGTCAGGCGGCTGCGGATATCATCGGTAACCGCCAGCCGGTCCACCACCGCCTCAATGGTGTGCTTAAATGTTTTTTTCAGCTTCGGGACGTTTTCAATTTCATAGGTCTCGCCGTCGACACGAACGCGGACAAACCCCTGCTTGCGGATATTCTCGTACACCTCGGCATGCTCGCCCTTGCGGCCGCGCACATACGGCGCAAGAATCATCAGCTTCGTTTTTTTCGGCAGCTGCATGAGCTGCTCGACAATTTCCTCGGCGCTCTGGCTGGTGACGGGCTTGCCGCACTTGTAGCAGTGCGGCTTTCCAATGCTGGCAAAGAGCAGCCGCAGGTAGTCGTAGATTTCGGTGGTCGTTGCAACGATCGACCGCGGGTTGGCGCCGGCCGTACGCTGTTCAATCGAAACCGCCGGAGAGAGGCCCTCGATGTAGTCCACATCCGGCTTCTGCATCTGCCCGAGGAACTGGCGCGCATAGGCCGAAAGGCTTTCGACATATTTACGCTGCCCCTCCGCGTAGATCGTATCGAACGCCAGCGACGATTTTCCCGAGCCGCTCAGCCCCGTCACCACCGTCAGTTCATCGCGCGGGATCTTCACATGCACATCCTTCAGGTTGTGCTCCCGCGCCCCTGCCACATTGATCCACTGCTTTGCCATAATTTTACCTACAGAGTTTTTTTACCGCGGTAATTAAACGCCTGCTTAAATTCATAGCTCTCCGGCGCCGCATACGCATTCAGGGCCTCGAGCACCTTGTCCTGCATGTTCATCGTGAGCCGCCGGCCCTTGCGTGCTTTCTGCACCTGCTTGTGCGTGAGAAAACCGGGCGGCATGGCGGCCACGAGGTCATGGTTGCTGATTTCGTTCGCCGTCATAACGGCATCCAAAGGCTGTACGCCCACATCCATGTGATTTGCTTCGCTCATAATTTCCTTTCGTGACGAGTGATTTGTAAAACGTGAAAAAGGTCCCGCCTCAATCATCACGCCTGTTTTTCTCAATTAGAATATCAACCTCGGCCAGAATATCGGCGGCCCGCATAAGGTTCACCAGCTTCATTAACAGCTGTTTTTTATCAAACAGCCCCTTCACATAGTACGGCAGGTGCGTGCGGAACTGAATGCACGCCGCCTCTTCGGCGGTGTAGCGCTTCGCCCGCGTGGAAATCTCCTGCTTCTGCTCATTCAGCTCCACCAGCCGGCGCAGGTGCTCCGCAATCATGTCCCGCTTCTCCTGCAGCGTCGCCGGCAGGACGCCCGCGCCGCGGATTTCGCGGAAGATCCAGGGATTCCCAATCGCGCCCCGCCCGATCATCACGCCGTCCACACCGGACACCTCGACCATTTTACGGGCATCCTCCGGCGTAAAAACCCCGCCGTTGCCAATGACCGGAATATGGAGCACCTGTTTCATTTCGCCCAGCGCGGCCCACTCCGGGTCGCCGGCATGAAAATTTTTGGCCAGGCGCGCGTGCACCGCAATCATATCGGCCCCGCTCTCCTCGACCATGCGGGCGATTTCCAAAGGGCCGGCGCTATCGCTGTTAAAACCGATCCGTGTTTTAACCGAAACCGGCAGCGACACCGCGTTTTTGACCGCCCGAATGATCTTCGCCATATGCGGCAGCTCCTTCAGCAGCGCCGCCCCGGCACCGCGCGAAACCACCTTTTTCACCGGACAGCCGCAGTTCAGGTCGATCCAGTCAAACTGCCCGGTCTGCTCCACATATTTCGCCGCCTCGGCCATCGCCTCCGGGTCGCGCCCGAAAAGATGCCCGGCAATCGGATGCTCCCCGCCGGCGGTTTTCAGCACCGCGAAGGTATTCTGCGAATCGCGCCGAATGCCCTCGGCGCTGGTCAGCTCCGTATAGACCGCGCCGGCCCCCTGCTCCAGGCAGAGGGTACGCATCGCCGCATCCGTATAGCCCGCCATCGGGGCGAGTACAACGGGATAGTTGATTGTGACGGAACCGAAATGAAGGGGCTGTAAATCCATGGGATGGGAAATATTTCCCACCGGCCTTTATTTGTAAACTGTGAACGAAATTATATTCGGCATCCGCGGGCGGAATCGGTTTAATGCATCCGGTTTTTATGGAGGAGTTCATGGGCGGAGCCGTCATTGCTGTCATCTGTTTTCTCGGAGCGGTTTTCTGGGGTCTCTACGCCGGCCGGACGCGGCGCGATGCGCTCTCGCATCCGGCGCAGGCGCTCGGACTGCAGTACCGCCGCGAGCGGAATTACCGGCTGGCCGAACGCGCCCCTTTTCTCGACCGGATGCGGCTCGGCGCCAACCGCTACACCTGCAACCAGCTCGCCGGAACCTACCGCGGCCATGCAATCGAAGCGTTTGACTACTGCTACGAAACGGAATCCGCCGGCACCGACGGCAAGCCCGAAACCCGCCGCCGCAGCCTCTCCTTTTACATCCTGCAGCTCCCCGGCCGTTTCCCGGAACTCACCATTACCCGCGACGATACTTTTTCGGCACTCGCCGCCGCCGGGGACCGCGGCGCGCTCAACACCGAACGGCCCGCGGTTTCCGAAACCTATAAGGTGTTCGCCAAAGACATGGAATTTGCCCGCCGCTGCTGCAGCACCGCCCTGAAGGAATACCTGCAGAAGCATCCCGACCTCAACATCGTCCTCGACCAGAACCAGCTGGCGGCCGGATACGCTTCGTCCCTCAGCGAGGACGAAATCCGCCCCCGCCTCGACCAGCTTATCGAGCTCCGCGGCCTGCTGCCCGACAGCCCGCTTGATTTATAATGCCGCACCCGGCCCCTTTAAACCTGATTGAAAGGAAAAACATGACCGCACCGCCGAAAGCCTATGAAAATATTCCGTTCCTGAACTCGCCCCACTGCCGCCCGGTGCGCCTGCAGCTCGAATACCTGCACCCGGAAGTCGCAATGCAGGAAGAAGGCGTTAAATCAACGATCGTCCTCTTCGGCAGCGCGCGGATTCCCGCACCGGAAAATGCCGGCGAGTGCACCAACGAAAAACTGAAGGCACTGGTCCCCTACTACGAAGAAGCCCGCCGCCTGTCGCACCTGGTCAGCACCTCCTCCCAGCACAACCACGACTGCGAATATGTGATCGTCACCGGCGGCGGCGGAGGCATCATGGAAGCCGGCAACCGCGGGGCCAAAGAAGCCGGATGCAAATCGATCTCGCTGAACATCCACCTGCCGTTTGAGCAGGAGGCCAACCCGTATGTCACGCCCCACCTGAATTTTGAGTTCCACTATTTCCACATGCGCAAAATGCATTTCCTGCTGCGCGCAAAAGCCGTGGTCATTTTCCCGGGCGGCTTCGGCACGTTCGATGAACTTTTTGAAGCGCTCACGCTGATCCAGACGCGGAAAGTCGACCCCATGCCGGTGATCCTCTTTGATGCCGAGCACTGGAAAAAGCTGGTTAACTGGGAATACCTGGCCGAATGCGGCCTCATCAGCCCGCAGGACCTCGACATCATCACCTTCTGCAGCAAAGCGGAAGAGGCCTGGGAAGTCATTACCGCATTCTACAGCTGAACCGGCGGGCTCAGCCCCTTACCAAGAGGCTGAGCAGCGCATTCAGGCGGGGAATATCCAGTGCGCGGAACTCTTCCACATCCGCGTGCCGGATCAGCCCCAGGCCGCGGATGCAGAGAATCAGCAGCACCAGGAAAAGGCCGCCGGTCAGAAACAGCAGGCCGATGTTGATCCACTGGTTTTCAAAGATGTAGAAGAGCCCGGTCCGGTCCGCCAGTTTCTGCAGCAGCCAGGAGAGCACGATGAGCACCGCCGTCAGCCGCAGAAAAAAAGCCGCCGGAAAGTGCACCCCGCCGAGCACGCGGCGGACGACGGCGATGCGGAACGGAATGGTCAGCGCAAACGTGCCGGCCACGGCATAGATCCCGCCCCGCAGCCCCAGGTTGTGATGCACAATCAGCAGCCAGTCAAGAATGAGGTTCACCACAATCTGCAGGACCAGCGTCGGCACCATATGCAGCACCTTCTCCTTGGCTTTGATCGCCGCCGAGAGCGGCATGGAGATCAGCGGCAGCAGCAGTACAATGCAGAATCCCGAGGCCAGCCCGCCGGCCTCCGCCATGCGGCCGTGGTATAAAATCCGATAGGCTTCCGGAGCAAAAAACGCGCCCAGAATTCCGATCGGCAGGGAAACCAGCATCAGCACCTTATAGTAGGAGCGGATGAGCAGTCCCAGGCAGCTGCGGTCCCGCACATAGGCCTCGGCAAAGGCCGCCGTAAAAACCGGCAGCAGCGCCAACGGCAGGAAAGTGACCACCGTATACGGCAGGGTGTAGCCCAGATCATACGCCCCGGCGGCCGTGGCGCCCATAACCGCGGCAATGAAGAACACCTCGGAATACTTGAACATGATCATCCGCAGGATGGTGCTGAGCATCACCGTGCCCGAAAATGAAAGTGTGCGCCGCCGGCCGATACCGAATTCATCGTTGGTCCAGGCCAGGCCGCGGACATGCCGGAACAGCAGCACGGCTCCCAGCGAATAAATCGTTCCAATGGCCAGCATCTGCACAAAAAAAAACGGTGCCGATCCCGGGTTTATAGCGCAGCCAGAGATAGAGCATCACCAGCCAGGCCGTGCCGCAGCTCATCGAGAGCACCGCCACCGCCTGAGTTTTATAGATCGAGGTAAAAACCGTGCCGACGAAATCCTTCAGCAGGAGCAGCACGCTGAGGCCGCAGGCCAGCAGAAGATAAAACCGGAAGTGCACAACATGCTCCGCGCCGAACAGGCGCTGCAGCGGTGCACTGAAGGCCAGCAGCAGCGTAGAAACCGCCGCCGCCGCCGCCAGCTGCAGTACCGCACTTTTCCACATGAGCTGCAGCAGGCCCTTCCCGTTCCTGCGGGCGGCCAGTTCGGGCACGTAGCGCATGAGCGCAGCGCCAAGCCCCAGCCCGCAGAGCACCACCATGTAGCCCGAGATATTCGTCAGCAGGCTGTAGATGCCGTATTTTTCGCGGCCCAGTCCGTTGACCGTGAGCATGCTGATGCCGAAGTAGATGAAAAACAGCACCGCCTTGCCGAGAATAACCCAGGGCACACTGCCGACCGCTTCGCGCGAGAAGAACCCCGCATCGGTCCGGCCGGAGTGCTGATTATGGGTTGGGCTGTCCATTGTATGGCCCTGGCGTCAGCCGTTTTGAGCCCGTTCAATCCGTCGTGTCATGGAGGGGTGGCTGTGCAGCAGAAATTCAATCCAGGCGGCCGGCTCTTTATTGGACAGGTTCTGGTCGGCCAGCTTTTCCAGGGCGGAAACCAGCGGACCGGGCGCACCCATCTCCTTTACGGCATAGGCATCGGCCGCAAATTCCCGCCGCCGGGAATGCAGGTTTGCAAAGGGCATCGATACCAGCGAAAAGATGAACAGGCTGAAGATAAAGAGCGGGGCCGCCGCAATGTCGTGAACATCCGCAACACCGACCAGCCCAATCAAACCGCGCAGGCAGAGGTCGGCAATGAAAAATCCAACCAGCGCCAGCACGGAACTGGTGATCATCAGCCGCAGCAGATCCCGGTTTTTATAGTGCCCGATTTCGTGCGCGAGAATGGCCAGAATCTCCTCCTTTGAATAGCCGGAGAGCAGCGTGTCGCCCAGAATGATGCGCTTGGTTTTTCCGAAGCCCGCAAAGGCGGCATTGGCCGTGGTGGTTTTTTCCTCCAGCCCCCACTTATAAACACCGACCACATGGATCCCGGCCTCATTCATCATCTTGCGCACAGCATCCGTGAGCTCGCCCTCTTCGAGCGGTTCAAACTTGTGGAAGAGCGGCATAATCACCACCGGCGCAATCGTGGAGAGCACGACGGCAAACAAGATATAGAACACCGCGGCGGCGAGCCACCACCAGGTCGGCACCAGCCGCAGCAGCGCATAGACCACCGAAAACAGAATGCCGGCCAGCACCAGATCGAGGATTAATGATTTAAAGAAATCGCCCAGCCATTCACCCAGCGACTCCTTTGAGAGTCCGTAGTGATGCTCGAGCACGTAGCCGCTGTAGTAGGAAAACGGCATCATGAACGCGGCAAATCCAAAGACGGAAATGACGGTGTAAACCAGATTAGTTACATACCACAGGTTTTCACCGAACCGAACCGTCAGGCCATTGGCCAGCGCCGCGGAAATCCCGGAAAACTGGTAGACACCCAACAGCGCAGTGAGGACAATAATCTGAAGCAGGAAGAGGCGGTTATTGACGGCGTCGTACTCTTTGGCCATCTGTTCCCGGCTGGCTTTTCGGTCGCTCATCATTACAGGTCGCTCGCATATCCGAAAAGGGTGAGCAGGCGGTCGAGTTCGTCATTATCATGATAATCAATTTCCAGCGACCCCTTTACCTTCCGGCCGTTGGCCAGCGTTTTCGACGGGGAGATGCGCACACTGGTTCCCAGGAACTGATGCAGTTCATCGGTGAGTGTCTGCAGGTAATCATTCGGCAGGTCCGACTTTTCAGCCCGCGGTTTTTTCGCCGGCATCGTCAGTTTTTTCATTAGCTTCTCGAGCGCCCGGACGGACAGGCCGTCCTTGATGGCTTTTCTCGCCATCACAATCTGTTCCTTTTCAGCATCGAGCGAAAGCAGCACTTTGGCATGGCCGACCGACAGCAGGCCCTCGGCCACATATTTACGGATCGTATCGGGCAAATCGAGCAGGCGCAGCGTATTGGCCACGGAGGCGCGGGCTTTACCCACCTGCTCGGCCACCTGTTCCTGCGTGAGGTTGAACTTTTTCTGCAGCAGCGCGTAGCCTTCCGCCTCTTCAATCGGGTTGAGGTCTTCGCGCTGCAGGTTTTCAATCAGAGCAATTTCCAGCGCCTTTTCATCCGATGCTTCAATCACAATAACCGGCACGGTCTGCAGCAAGGCCGCCTGCGAAGCGCGCAGGCGCCGCTCCCCGGCAATCAGCTCAAACTTGGAACCGACTTCGCGGACCAGCAGCGGCTGCAGCACACCGTGTACCTTCACCGACTCCACCAGTTCGGTCAGCGCTTCCGAATCAAATACCGTCCGGGGCTGCCACGGACTCGGGGTAACCCGGTCAACAGGAACCTCCCTCACGCCGCCGGAATCCGGAGCACCCGCGCCCGCCGCCGGCATGACCGGCGCTTTTTCGGCAACAGCCTTCTGTTTGGCGGTGGTTCCGTCTTTGATCAGCACATCGAGTCCGCGCCCGAGTCCCTTATGTTTGCCTGCCATACCATCTTCCTCTCTGAAATGCCTGAAAACATTGGGATACTCCATTCTAAGGCAGGAAAAATAAAGGCTAAACGATGCCAATCCGGCAAAAAGGAAACCCGGCGCGGGAGGGGGCCGCACCGGGTTTCCCGGCACGCAGACTGACTGATTCCGGGCGAACTGCACGCCAATGCCGCCGAGTAAAATACCGCCCGGACGGCCGTCGGTCCTGCTGCTGTGGTGAGCAGAAACTCCGCGCACTCAAAACGGATGAGCCGCCAATTCAGATTCCATGAGCACACTCTTGTCCGCCGCTGGGCAATGCGATAGTTTTCCGAGCAATTAATCAGGAGGATGCGGTCATGACTAAACGGTTTCTTGGAATGCTCACAATTATGCTGCTCAGCACGGCCGGTGCAGGAGCCGTTGGAAAAACAACGCTCACCTCCTACGCGAGCTATTGGCACCATACGGACGATTCCTACGGCGCGGGCCTGAAACTGAGCAAATCGCTGCTCGACCTGGTTTATGTCGACGGCCGCGCCGGCTACACCGAAGCGGACGCCATCGAAATGCTCCCTTTCGAAGCCTCCCTGAACGTCGGCCTTCCCGGCCTGATTTCGCCCTATGCGGGCATCGGCGCGGGTTACTACGTAGTGGACTCCGATCGCTTCGACAACCTCGCCGGCTATTACGGGCAGTGCGGCCTCGAATTCATCTTCACCAAGGTCGGCGCATCGGCCGAACTGCGCTACCTTGACCTGGAAGGCTCCTATTTTGACGGGGTCTCCCTCAACCTCGGTGTACTTTGGAAATTTTAATAATGGACGTTCATATCTACTATTCAAAAGTCTGCGGGCTCTGCACCAAAGCGATCGATTTCATGCACAAACGCGGCATCACGTTCACCGCATACGCCATTGAATACGATGCTGAAGCCGATGCCTTCGTCGACTCGAAAAACACGCGGGAAATGTACCGCCGCTGCGGCGGGCCGGTGGATTTTGTTCCGCAGATCTTCATCGGCGAACAACACATCGGCGGCTGGCGCAAACTCGAGCCGATGATTGAGTCGGGCGAGATTGACGAGCTACTCCCCGAAGGTGCTTAGCAGCCGCACATAGCTTTCAAAGTCCTGCTCCGAAAAGCAGACACAGAGCACCTGCCTGATCCGGCTCCCGGAATCCAGTGCGCGGAAAATCTCGCTCAGCGCGATACCGCACGCCCGTTCAAACGGAAAACCGTAGGCACCGGTACTGATGCAGGGAAACGCAATGGAATTAATGCGGTGTTCCTCGGCCAGCTCAAAACAGGTGCGGTAGCAGGAAGCCAGCAGTTCATCCTCGCCCTGCCCGCCGCCGCGCCAGACCGGCCCGACGGCATGGATCACAAACCGGGCCGGCAGGTTGTACCCTTCTGTCAGCTTGGCGGAGCCGGTCGGGCATCCGCCCGCCATGGCGCACTCCGCCCGCAGGCGCGGCCCGGCGGCGCGGTGAATTGCGCCGTCCACCCCGCCGCCGCCCAGCAGGCTCTGGTTTGCCGCGTTCACGACCGCATCCACCTTCTGAACGGTTATATCGCCTTGGATAATCTCGACCATTACGGTTAGCATAGTGCTTTACACCGGAAAGGTTTTCAAATGGAATTTATCCGCGCATTCATCGCCATCAACCTCGGCCATACCGTGCAGCGCCGGCTGAAAAAATTTATGGACGAGCTGCGGGCCGCCCGTGCGGATGTCCGCTGGGTCCAGCCGGAAAACCTGCATCTCACCCTCGCGTTTCTCGGCCGGCTCGACACCGCAAAAATCGAGCCGCTGGAAACCGCGCTGCGCCGGCATGTCCAGCCGATGAAGGCCTTTGACCTTGAGGTACGCGGCACCGGTGTATTCGGCCGGCGCTCCAGGCCGAACGTGGTATGGGCCGGCCTGAATGAATGTTCGGCGCTTTTCGAACTGCAGCAGCGCGTCATCCGCGCACTGCATCAGGCCGAAGCCGGATATGACGAGAGACCTTTCCGCCCGCACCTGACGCTCGGCCGCTTTAAATCGCTGAACCAGGCTGAACAGCTGTTCAGAACGCTGGAGCAGGCCAGGGACAGGAGCTTCGGGACCGCCCGGATTGCTTCAGCCGAAACCTTCCGGAGCGAATTGAATCCGGACGGTGCGGTGCACACGGTCCTGCACTCAATCCCCTTTGCAGAAGGTTGAGCCGTTGCAGCCCCAGTGATCGCGCTCCAAGGACTGGAAGGTCACATAAACCCGCTCGCCGGGAATCCCCATATGATCGCTCAGGAGCACACAGAGCTTGATGGTGAGTTCATGGTTCACCGCCCGCCTCAGACCGCCGATGCTTTTGACCTCGGCGCAGACCGCATTGCCTGCCGTTCCGGCCATCAGCAGATCCGCCCTTTCCGAAACCACCATTACATACTGCTCCGGCTTGCCGATCGTTTCCGCCACGGCGGCTGAAATTTTCTTCAGCAGATCCTCGGGAATTTCCTGTGAACACTTCAGGTTGATCATCGGCATGGCGGCCTCCTTTTTTTTATTTTAACGCGGCAGGCACCTGAACGGTATAGTACATGCGCGAGGCCCTGCACAGCACCTTCAGGTGCGGTTCAATTATATCGAGCGCCTGCTGGTACTGCTCATCGGGCAGCGTGTTCAGCCAGCGGTCAATATCGATGTAGAGCCAGTCTCCGTTTTTCTCATTGATCCGGGTGTACTGGAGAATCGACGGGTAGGCCTCTGGACAGAGGGCCTTCAGGTCGCGCATCAAGCGGAAGGACAGTCCATACGGATCTTTCCGCGTGCGGCGGAAATGCCGTTCCCAGGTCCCCCACGGTTTACCGCCCGCGGCGCACATCTCCTCGGAAAAGAGCGTTGCAAGCCCTTCGATATACCAGTCCATGATCTGCGCATTCATAAAATGCGCGGCTTCATGGGCGATAAGTGGGTAATAGTTTTTGCCGTCGGCATCCTCACCGATGTAGACGGCAAAGACGCCGGCTTCGGCATCAACACACTGCGTCAGGGAAAAATCCTCTGCAATACGGTAACGGGAAGCCGCCTCCGTTTTTCGAGACCGTCGGAACAGAACCTGATTCACTGGAACAGCCGGCGGTCCGAATTGTTTTTCAGCCTCTTCCAAACAATGATAGAAGAACGCCTCCGCCTCGGGATCATTGAGCGGCTGGTAGGCTTCGTACGCCGGACCCGGCGGCAGCCCGTCGATCATGGTGGAGCAGCCGAACTGCAACAGCAGGGTCAGCAAAAGGAGCGCGGGCAGCAGGCTGGAAACTCGCCGCATCATGCGTCCGCTCAGCCTTCCATCCGCTCTTCCACCCGTTCGCAGATCAGGTGCATCATCAGTTCGTGGCCCTCCTGAATCCGCGGGGTGTGCGAAGAGCAGGAAACTAAAAGCGCGTGGTCGGCCAACGGCAGCATCTTTCCGCCGGCGCCGCCGAGAAAAGCAACCGTTTGAATGCCCATCGCCTTCGCGGCTTCAAAGGCTTTGAGTACATTGCCGGAATTGCCGGAGGTGGAAAAACCGACGAGGATATCGCCTGCGCGTCCCAGGCCTTCGACCTGTTTGGAATAGACCTCCTCATAGGAGAAATCATTGCTGATCGAGGTCATGACCGACGCATCGGTATTCAGAGCCAGCCCGGCATACGGCCGGCGGTTCATGAGGAAACGGTTGACCAGTTCGCCGGCAAAATGCTGCGCATCCGCTGAGCTCCCGCCGTTGCCGCAGGCCATCACCTTGCCGCCGGCTTTCAGGCATTCTGCAATAGCCGCCGCCACGTCCTCAACCGCCGGAATGAGTTCCGCGAATACCTGGTCTGCAACTGCGCGCGATTCCGCCTGAATTTTCTTTAGATCCATATTCTATACCACTGAGGCACGGAAGCGCAAAGCGTGCCGCATCGGCTCCGCATCACGGTGTCTCCGCCCAATTAAAAAATTAACTGCCTGCCGGAGTATCGCCGGCGTGCTTTGCCGGCTCGCCGACAATTTCGGAGACTTTCACGGTAATGCTGCCGATCTCTTCAATGCCGAGCGATTCGCGCACACTTTCGCGCACCCGCTGCTGCAGCACCTGCGTCAGCTCCGGAATTTTATTGCCCGACAGCACTTTGACGTTGATGCCAATATCGACCTTGCCCTTATTGTGGAACAGCCGGCTTTCAATGCTTTTGACGGCGGCGAATTCCTTGCCGACGCGCTCAATGAAGTCCTGAATGGCTTTCGTGCTGATGCCGACGCTGCCCTCATCGGACTGGAAGTCGATGAACTTTTCCTTCCGGCCCATGAAGCGGGTCAGCCAGCCCATAATGACCGAGGCGATCATAATGCCGCCGAGCACAAAACTGCCCAGCGGCGTGGCAATGAACTCGGAGATGAACGCTCCGAACTCCCGGTTCACGGTATTCCCGTAAATCAACGCACCGCCAAGGAGCAGCAGCACGGCATTGGTGATAAAGCTTCCCCTGCCGGTTCGCGATTTCATATGGGTTAGTCCTCTACCGATTTTTTATCGTCGAGATTACGAATGCCCTGAACGACGACGTTGACCGCGTAGACCTTCTGGCCGGTCATCTCTTCAACCGCTTCTTTAACCGCGGCCTGAAGCTGTACACAGATGTCCGGAATCTTGACACCGAACTCGAGCACCACCGTCAGGTCGATCGTCAGGAGTTCTTCGCTCTCCTTTTCGATACGAATGCCCTTGTCCTTGGCTTTTTTACCGATGATACCGGCGATGCCGTCAGCGAGGGTACCCTGCAGCTCCACTACGCCCGGAACCTTTTTGGCGGTTTCGTGGGCAATGATGGCTACCACATTGTTATTGATGCTGATCTGGCCGTATTCAGAGCCGGTGCTGGCCGGAACCATTGAGAGTTCCTGCGCGTCCATTACTGCGTTGCCTGTTGCATTTTCCATGAGCTTGCTCCTTCGGGGGATTACGAATTCAGAAATACTTCGTGCATAAATTTTTCAAGATACGCGGTGTTGTAGGTGCCGTCCACAAAGGCCTTGTCCACCATCAGCGCTTCGCCCAGCGGCACCGAGGTATGCGGGCCGATAATGGTGAATTCCTGCAGCGCCCGCCGCATCCGCATGATGGCCTCCTCACGATCTTTGCCGTGGACAATAATCTTGCCGATCATGCTGTCGTAATACGGCGAAATCGTATAGCCGGAATAGACATGCGAATCAATCCGCACGCCCGGGCCGCCCGGAAAATGCACGGCTTCAACCGGACCGGGTGCCGGGGTGAAGTTATTGTACGGATCCTCCGCGTTCACACGGTACTCGATGGCATGGCCCTTGATCGTCATCTCCTCCTGCGTGAAGGAGAGCTTCTCGCCGGCCGCCACGCGGATCTGTTCCTTGAGCAGGTCAATCCCGCTGACCTCTTCCGAAACCGTATGCTCCACCTGGATGCGGGTATTCATTTCCATGAAATAAAACTGCTTGGCCGTTTCGTCATAGAGGAATTCCAGCGTACCGGCGCTGTCGTAGTTTACGGCTTTGCCGGCTTTCACCGCAGCATCGCCGAGTGCCTGCCGTTCCTCGTCGCTGAGGGTCGGACAAGGCGCCTCTTCCACCAGCTTCTGGTGGCGGCGCTGAATCGAGCAGTCGCGCTCACCGACATGGCAGACATTGCCGTGTTTGTCGCCGATGATCTGCACCTCAACGTGGCGTGCTGATTCGATATATTTTTCCATGAAGAGATCCGGGTTGCCGAACGAGGCTTCGCCTTCCGCCGCGGCAGCCATGAACCCCTGAACCAGGGAGACATCGTTGCGGGCAACGCGCATGCCTTTGCCGCCGCCGCCGGCCACGGCTTTGAGCAGGACCGGATACCCCATTTCCTTCGCCAGTCGCAGCGCGGCATCGGAATTTTTGAGGATGCCGTCGGAGCCCGGCGTGATCGGCACCCCGGCAGCCTTCATCGTATCGCGGGCAATCGCTTTGTCGCCCATATTACGGATGCAGTCCGGGGAGGGACCGATGAAGGTGATATTGCAGTTGGCACAGATTTCAGCAAAATGCGCGTTTTCAGCCAGGAACCCGTAGCCGGGATGAATGGCGTCTACATCGGCAACTTCCGCCGCACTGATGATGTTAGTGATTTTCAGATAGCTGTCGGAGGCCGCGGCCGGGCCGATACAGATGGCTTCATCAGCCATCTGAACGTGCAGCGAATCGGCATCCGCCTCGGAATACACCGCAACGGACTCAATGCCGAGCTCACGGCAGGCGCGGATAATGCGCAGGGCAATCTCGCCGCGGTTTGCAATTAAAACCTTTTTAAACATGGGCAAACCTCTTTATTTAGGATCTACGAGGAAGAGCGGCTGCCCGTACTGTACCGGCGATGCGTCGTCGACCAGGATTTTCTTAATTACACCTTTCACTTCGGCTTTAATCTCGTTCATCACTTTCATGGCCTCGACAATGCAGACCACGGAATCCTCGGTTACTTCCGTGCCGATTTCAGCAAAATTTTCGGCATCCGGAGCCGGTTTACGGTAGAACGTTCCCACAATCGGGGAAGGGATTTCAATCAGGCCGGCGTTTTCATCAGGGGCCGGAGCGGATTCCGCAGCGGCGGTCACGGCCGGTGCGGCGGCAACAGGAGCAGCCGCCGGCGCGGCGTAAACCACTTTGGGCTCCTCACCACCGCGTTTCATCGACAATTCAAAATCATCATCTTTCATCGAAAACTCAGTCAGATCGTTCGTCTTCATCAGCTCAACGATGCGCCGAATGTCTTTAATTTCCATAATAACCCTCTCCTGTTTGAAAATTGTGCAATCTCCGCAAACTAAACTATATTTGAAGGGTGTTGCCTAGCCCTAATCTAAAACTAGTGAAGGCTGAAAAGCGCCGTACAGTTCGCGGCCTTTAACCATTTTCCAGCGCCCGAAAACCGGCTAGTATTTGCGCATGAAAAATGCAGATTGGCTATACCATTACAAAGCATTGGTTACCGATGCATACGACGGCGATACCATAACCGTTGAGATTGATCTCGGGCTGAAAACCGTTGTGAAAGGCGAAAAACTTCGGCTCCACCGAATCAATACCCCCGAGGTGCGCGGCGCGGAAAAAGAAGCGGGCAAAGCCGCCCGCGATTACCTGCGCGCGCGTATTCTTCAGCGGGAAATCCTGCTCGAAACCATTAAAGACCGAAAGGGTAAATACGGCCGCTACCTCGCCGAGGTCTGGCTGGAGGAAAACGGCACCCTTGTGAACATCAACGACGAACTGGTCGCTGCCGGGCACGCCGAATACAAAACGTACTGAAGGCCTGAGTGCATTGGCAGCAGCGCACCGTTCGACCCGGAACCGCCGCATCCTCTGCGGCACGGGCCGCTTTCCAGCCGGAACCGCCGCATCCTCTGCGGCACGGGCCGCTTTCCAGCCGGCGCCGCCGATCCAGCGCGCGGGCAGGTTTATTGCGGCGGCATGAGGCCGTGCGGACAAAAAAAAGCGGCCCGTAAGCCGCCTTTTTTCCCGACCGCCGAGCTGTATTAAAGCAGTTCGGCAATCTTTTCGGCCATGCCGGTATAGGTTGCGGGCGTCATTTCGAGCAGACGCTTCTTATCCGCTTCGTCAAGTTCCAGGCCCTGAACAAACTCACGGATGGTTTCTTTGGTAATACCATCCTGCCCGCGGGTCAGGTCCTTAAGTTTTTCATAGGGTTTCTCAATGCCGGCTTTGCGCATCACGGTCTGCACCGGCTCGGCCAGCACCTCCCACGCACTGTCCAGATCCTTCGCCAGATTATGCTCGTTGAGCTTCAGCTTGCTGAATCCTTTGAGGGTGGAGAGATACGCGATCATTGAGTAGCCGAAACCGACCCCCATGTTGCGCAGCACTGTAGAGTCAGTCAGGTCGCGCTGCAGGCGGGAGATCGGCAGCTTGGAGGACAGGTGACCGAAGAGCGCATTAGCCAAACCGAGGTTGCCCTCGGAATTTTCAAAGTCAATCGGATTAACCTTATGCGGCATGGTGGATGAACCCACCTCCCCCTTCACGGTCTTCTGCCCAAAATAAGCCATGGAAACGTAGGTCCAGATATCGCGGTTGACATCGTTGAGGACGGTATTGAACCGGCTGATGGCATCAAACATTTCCGCCATGTAATCATGCGGCTCGATCTGAGTGGTGAAAAGGTTCTGCTTGAGCCCGAGCTGCCCTTCGATGACCCCTTTGGTAAGTGCCGGCCAGTCGACATCCGGATACGCAGAGAGATGCGCATTAAAGTTCCCCACTGCACCGTTGAGTTTTCCGAGAATTTCCACGGCTTCCGTTTTCCGCTTCTGCGCAGCCAGGCGGTCTGCAAAAACGGCGAGTTCTTTGCCGATCGTGGTCGGAGAGGCTGTCTGGCCGTGCGTACGGGCCAGCATCGGCACCCCTTTCCACTCGCGCGAAAACGCTTTGAGCTGATCAATAATCTCCTGCTGATGCGGCAGCAGCGCGGCCAGACCGTCCTTGAGCATCAGCGCGTGCGAAAGGTTGTTGATGTCTTCGGAGGTGCAGGCAAAGTGCAGAAACTCAGACAGTTCTTCAAGCGAAGTGCCGGCAATCTTCTGCTTCAGGTAATATTCAACCGCTTTCACATCATGGTTGGTAATGCGCTCGATCTCTTTCACCTTCTCGGCTTCCTGCGGCGTAAAATCCTCTACAATACCCATGAGCAGCGTCTGTTCCTCGCCCGTAAGCGCGCGGCATTCCGGAATCCCGGACTCAGCACACAGGGCCATAAGCCAGAGAACCTCAACACGGACGCGGTTGCGGACGAGGGCGTATTCTGAAAAACACTCGGTCAGCTCGGCGACCTTTGATGCATAGCGCCCGTCGATCGGGCTGATGGCTGTAATCATTATTCTCTCCTAAATCTATTCGCGAAACGCGGAATATAGACAGGTCCTGATCCTTGGGCAAAATAAAAGCCGCCCCGATATGCGCAGGCGGCTGAAAAGAATCGACCCGTTTTCTACAGAGCCGCCAGCATGCTGCCCCACGCCGCATGTGCGGCCGCCAGTGCATTTGCCCGATGGGAAATCCTGTTTTTTACGGATGCATCCAGCTCGGCAAAGGTTTGGTCATAGCCATCGGGAACAAACAGCGGATCGTAGCCGAACCCGTTCGTACCGCGAAGTTCATCAATAATTTTTCCGGGGCAAACTCCCTCAACGGTTTTCGCATTTCCAGCGGGATCAGACAGCGCAATGACCGTCTTAAAACGCGCTGTCCTAAGATCCTTACCGGCCAGCTCCCCCAGCAGTTTTTCATTATTTGCCGCATAATCGCACGGCTCCCCCGCATATCGTGCAGAATATACTCCCGGGGCCCCCTGCAGCGCATCTACTTCCAAACCGGAATCATCGGCCAGCGTCCAGCACCCCGTTGCAACGGCAATTTCTACCGCCTTCTTAACTGCATTCCCGACAAACGTATCCGCATCCTCCTCGACATCCGGAATCTCAGGAAAATCAAACGCGGACAAAACCTCCAGTCCCTGAAAATCGAAAATCGCTCGAATCTCTTCGAGCTTATGTGCGTTGCGGGTCGCTATAATCAGTTTCACGCTTTCTCCCTGGTTTTTGGTGTGAATTGAATTCTAGTTCGAAGAAATCTTAGGCCGGGCTATTTTCGCAGCGCGTTCAAGTATAGAATCATGGCTCGACTCAACGGCGATTGGATTTCCAAAGCGGTCCCAAACCACCAGCGCATAACCTGCATAGACCCGTCCGGACGATGACGAACTTTTATTGAGACTCACACCGCCGCTTTCAAATTCCACGTAGGACCCGGGTTTCTGCGGAAGCGTGAATTTCAGCTCTTTTGCCGGCCCGGCCTTGGAAAAGGATCCGGATTTCTGATCCTTCGCCAGAACAACCAAAACGGCGGTTAATTCTCCGGAATAGGACTGACTGTCCTTTTTCTTTATGACCGCGCGGCATTTCACGATATCAGATTTCGCGGAAGACGCGCTGTCCGACGACTTAGAAACGGTTATCTCAAGTGTGGGAGGCACTTTTTCTTCAAGGTATATCAAATCATTATCTGACAGCGAATCAGGTGAGTATGCCTGCGTTTCGCCCGATCGATCGCGGATGACCACACTGCCGGCGTTGACAGTTACGAACTCCCCTTCCCAGATACGGCCGGCTTTATCCTCCCAAATCCGGAAATCACCGAGGCAAAGGAGGGCGGAGAGCAAAGTCAGGACCATAAGCGAATACTTCATCGTGTTACCACCTTACCGGGTTTGGAAGAAGATACGTTTAATACAGGCACGCCTCATTGGCAAGCGGGGCTTTCTGCCTTTCGGTTCAGAACGGCATTTATCCGAAGCGCAGCACTGAAAATAAAAAAACCTTGGAGTAAAAAACTCCAAGGTTAGAAAAAATAAAAACCGGCTGCGTGCTACTCTCCCAGGGTCTACCCCCTAGTACCATTGCCGCTGAGGCCCTTCACTTCTGTGTTCGGAATGGGAACAGGTGTTTCCTCCCCGCTATGGCAACCGGAAAAATTCTAAAATC
>JBFHGU010000059.1:0-20640 GCA_041582935.1 Pontiella sp. | reverse complement strand
CGGCAGCATGGTCGTGTTACGTCACACGATCATCTTTGCAGACCCGTACTTCAAACCGGATAATCGGAAGATACTTAAATCCGAGGCCCGACCCCTTTGCCATTTGCCCGACCCCTTTGCGTTGTATTTTGTTCTGGGGGTTGGAGCTTTTGTCATCGGGGTTTTTCAGCGATTGGAAAATGTAGGGAGGGTTCCTCAAGCCCGCCTGTAGTGGGGTGGGCTGCGGGTGAGACATGGGCAGGATACCCATGCCGCTTCAGGGTGCCGTTCCGTGTGGTTCGTGTATTTCGTGGTTTGCCCGAACGAATAAAGTTCGTTCCGTATCTGGTTTTTACCGCCCGCGGATCGGACGGTAAAAAAAACGCGGTGCGTGCCGCATTTCTTCCTTTGTAACAGGGCGCGTCTTATTCGCCCGCCGGGGGCATTTCATGGAAATGGTGCACCGGTCCGTGGCCGGCGCCGATCTCATAGGCCGCGCCGCCGGCAATTGCCCGGCTGATATACGCTTTGGCCCGGCGGACCGCCTCCTGCAGGCCGAAACCGCGGGCGAGGAAGGCGGCCAGCGCCGACGAGAGGGTGCAGCCGGTGCCGTGGGTGTTGCGGGTGCGGATGCGTTCCGACTCGAGCAGCAGCGTTTCCTTCTTTTCAAAGTCATACAGCACATCGGTCAGCACATCGCCGTCGAGATGGCCGGCTTTCAGCAGGACGGAAACCTGATACCGATCGGCCAGCTTTTCGGCACAGCGCGGGAGGTCCTCGTCGGCTGTGATGGATTCGTCGAGCAGGATTTCGGCTTCGGGAATGTTGGGGGTAATGACCCGGGCCTTCGGAACCAGCTGTTCCCGCAGCGCCGTGAGCGCCTCGTGCTGCAGCAGGATGTCGCCGGAGGTTGCGGTGATGACCGGGTCGAGCACCACGTTCCTAATCTTGTACCGGTCGAGCGCACGGCAGACGACTTCGATGATGTCCGCCGAATGCAGCATGCCGATTTTGACGGCGTCCGCACCGATATCGCTCAGCACAGCCTCGATCTGCTCCGCGAGAATCTGCGGCGGAACCGGATGCACATTGCTCACGCCGACGGTGTTCTGAACCGTGATGGCGGTGATGGCCGTCGCGGCATAGGCGCCGCACGCCGATATGGCTTTGATGTCCGCCTGGATGCCGGCGCCGCCGCCGGAATCGCTGCCTGCGATGCTCAGTACTGTGCTGTATTTCAAATTGCTGCTCCGGGGTGCGGGGTTGTGGGCATACGATCCAAAACAGTAGTCGGACGCCCATTCCGAGGCAATACATTTTGGGGCGGCATGCCCGGGGGGCGCGAGCCCGCGGCCGTATACCGGGGCGGGCGGTGCGTGCGTTTGGGCGGTTATTTTGTCTCCGGTTATGCAGATAGGCTGTGCTAGCTTTTGCCGAATGAAAGTGGTTCTGAAACATGGCGGGCGGTGGCTCCATTTCCAAAATCCGGAAAAGGTGCTGACGGCGGAGCGGATGGAGGAGGTGCTGCCGGCGATCGCCGAGGCGGAACAGTCGGGGCTCTATGCCGCGGGGTTTATCGCCTATGAAGCCGCACCGGCTTTTGATGCGGTGCTGCAGACGCATGAGTCCGCCGGTTTGCCGCTGCTGATGTTCGGGCTCTTCAATGCACCGGACGTGCTCGAATACCTTGAGGAAGTGCCGGGTGCTCATTTCAAGGCGGGCGCGCCGCGGCCCTCGGTCTCAAAAGAGCAGTTCACCCGCGCGATTGCGCAGATCAAAGAGCATATCGCCGCCGGCGCGACCTATCAGGTCAACTATACCTACCGCCTGCATGCCGATTTCGAAGGCGATGCCTGGGCCTTTTTCAACGCGCTGGTGAAGGGGCAGAAAACGGAGCATGCCGCCTTCATTGAGACCGGCGGTTTTGCCGTCTGCTCAGCCTCGCCCGAACTCTTTTTCTGTGTCGATGACGGAATACTCACCGCCCGCCCCATGAAGGGAACCGCAAAGCGGGGCCTGACGTTTTCCGAAGACCGCCGGCGGGCTGAAGCCCTGCAGGCTTCCGAAAAAGACCGCGCGGAAAATATCATGATCGTCGATATGATCCGTAACGATATCGGCCGCGTGGCTGTGCCCGGCAGTGTGGAAACGGTCAGCACATTTGACGTCGAAAAATATCCGACGGTCTGGCAGATGACTTCGACGGTTCAAGGGAGGCTCGCGCAAAGCCGTGTGGATACAGCGAACGGCGGCCGTGCCGCGGATGCCGCGGCGCCTTTGCGCCTGGGCGCGATTCTCAAGGCGCTCTACCCGTGCGCATCGATTACGGGAGCTCCGAAGGCGAAGACCATGGAAATTATCCGGGATCTCGAACCCACGCCCCGCGGCATCTATACGGGGACGATCGGTTTTCTTACACCGCGCGGCGAGGCGGCGTTCAATGTGGCGATCCGCACGGCGCTGATTCAGGACGGTCGGCTGGAATTCGGGGTCGGCGGCGGGATTGTCTGGGATTCGAATGCCGCGTCCGAGTTCGAGGAGACGCTCACCAAGGCACGGGTCCTCACGCAGCCCCGCCCGGAATTTGAGCTGCTTGAAACCATGCTGTATATGCCGGGGGCGGGCATATTCCTGCTGCACGAACATCTGCAGCGGCTGGGCAGGTCGGCAGCCTATTTCGACATTCCGGTGGATCTGAATACGCTCCGCGGCCGGCTCGAAAAGTTGCACACCTTCGAAAGTGTGCCGTTCCGCGTGCGCCTGCGGGTTGTCCGGGATGGTACGGTGCATATTGAGACCTTTGCGCTGGATGTTCAGGCCGCCGCGCCGCAGGGCGGGACACAGCCGCCGCTGCGTGCGGTGCCGGCCTGCGGTCCGGTCGATTCGCAGGACGTGTTTCTCTATCATAAAACCACGCACCGCGCGGTTTATGAAGCAGCCTTTGCGAAAGCGGCGGGCCGGGCCGAGGAGGTCATCCTCTGGAATGAGCGGGGCGAGGTGACCGAGGGCACCTTTACGAATGTGGTGATTTCAAAAGGCGGCAAAAAAATAACGCCGCCGGTTGCGTGCGGGCTGCTGGCCGGTACGTTCCGGGAGCACCTGCTGCAGTCCGGTGAAATTGAGGAGGGTCTAGTGACGCTGGATGACCTGCGGCGCGCAGATGAGGTTTGGCTGGTCAATTCGGTGCGGAAGTGGCAGAAAGCCGTTCTGGAGGATTTGGATGAAAGTGATTGTTGATTTAACGATTGTGCCGATCGGCGTGGGAGTTTCCCTTTCGAAGTATGTGGCGGCCTGCGAGCAGGTCCTGAAACAGCCGGGCCTGAAGACGGCCCTGCATGCCAACGGCACCAACATCGAGGGTGAGTGGGATACGGTGTTTGCCGCGGTTAAAGCCTGCCACGAAAAGGTGCATGAAATGGGGGCGCCCAGAATCCATACCAATATCAAACTGGGTACCCGTAACGACCGGGAGCAGTCGCTTGAGGATAAGGTCAGCAGCGTCGAGGCCAAACTCGCTTAGCCGCGAAGGGCCGAGGCGTTAATGCCGCCGCGGTGCGGTTGATCTCTGTTTTTCAGCGTGTTTCTGGCCAGCTCAATTCCTGCTCGGATGAGGAGGGAATATGGATGCAGCGCGCAGGGCGATGGTGGAGGATCTTCGGACGCAGGGTATTCGGGACGAACGCGTGCTGGAGGCCATGGGTGCCGTTCGCCGCCATGTCTACATTCCTGAAGCCTGCCGGGGCCTATGCAGTCCGTACGGGGACCATCCGTGTCCGATCGGCCATGGCCAGACGATATCGCAGCCTTTCATTGCGGCCTACATGACGCAGCGGATGGAGGTGCAGCGCGGGCTGCGGATCCTCGAGATCGGAACCGGGTCGGGATATCAGGCGGCGGTGCTGGCTGAACTCGGCGCGGCGGTGTACAGCATGGAACTCATTCCGGCCCTGGCGGCGCATGCGGAGCGGGTGCTTAAAGCGGAGGGGTACCGCGTTCAGGTCAGGGCGGGGGACGGATATCTGGGCTGGCCGGAACAGGCGCCGTTCGATGCCGTGATTGTGACCTGCGCACCGCCGGAGATTCCTGCGGCACTGGTGGAACAGCTTAAAGACGGCGGCCGGATGATTTTGCCGGTCGGCGCGGGCATCCAGCAGCTGGTGGTTCTTGAAAAAGAGGGCGGGGCGCTGCGGGAGATTCCGGATCTGTATGTCCGGTTTGTGCCGATGCTGCACGGCCGGGATTAGTCTTTTCGGCAGACCGGTATCCGCAGCACGCAGAACAGGCCGATCAGGCAGAGCAGGCCGCCGGCGATTCGGATCCAGCCATTCTCAATACGGAATCCGACGGCATAGCCGCCGAACAGGAGGATCATGCTGACGGCGGTTATTTTGGCTTTCGGCGGCATGCACCGGTTTTCCTGCCAGTTTTGAATGATCGGTCCAAACACCCGGTGCTGCAGCAGCCAGCGGTGGCACCGTTCCGATGAACGGGCAAAGCAGGCGGCGGCCAGCAACAGGAGCGGGGTGGTAGGCAGCAGCGGCAGCACCACGCCGAGGGCGGCGAGTGCTGTGAGGGCACCGCCGCAGAGAAGATAAAGAAGTCTGCCTTTGTCAGCCATGGGGCACAAGGTGGGGGATGTGTGCGGCGGAGTAAAGTCAAATGCCCGCGCAAGAAATTGTCTGGTTTTTTCCTGCCTGTTCCATGATAGTCCAGCGCTTTAAATCGGGTTTTGCAGATTATGGGAATGGATATTATACAGCAGCTAAAAGCAGTCGGTGCGGGGGTGCTTTTCGGGTCATCCTGCTTTGCCCTGAACAATCCGCTGTCCGTACCGCTTGAGGGTTCCATGGTGCGCTATAACGGGGCCTATTATGCCATGAGCGCCGAGGGCAGCGGCCGTATGATGACCTCGGAAAACCTCGTCGACTGGAGCGAGCCGGTGCAGGTGCTGCCGGAATCGGTTCCGGGCCCGTATGAACTCGCTTACCGCAACGGCCTGTTTTACCTCTATGCCGAGGGACGCGGCCTGGCGGTTTCCGATGCACCGCTGCAGCCGTTTTCAAAGCTGCTGCGGACCGGTATTTCCGGGCGGCAGATGCGGCTTTTCCAAGACGATTCGGGGGCCCTGTTTTCAGTAAACCGCCGCGCCGGCGGCGAGGGCGAGGGCGAAATCTGGCTGCAGCGCTATGCGGTGCCGTGGAAAACCTACGGCAAGCCGGGCCTGGTGCTCGACGGACGCCGGGGCGTGTGGGATTCGATCGACAGCTCAGACCTGGGCGAACCCGATATTTTTGCCTACCGCGGAAACTATTACCTGCTCTATGCGGCCAACCATCCGGGCCCGCGCGCCGGGCACCGCGAAGTGGGCGCGGCCGTGAATGAAAATCCGCTGCGGCTCTCAAATACGGATAAGCTCAACGACCCGGTCCTGAAACGGAATGCCGACCGCCTCTCCTACCACTATAAAACCCTGCTGCCCTCCGGCGAGTTTGCGCCCTGGCGCGCGCGCTACACCACCCGCGTGCCCGAAGGCGACTGGACGGCCGTGGAGTATGCCTATTCCAAATGGCGCACCGGCGAAGGCGGCTTCGGCTGGCCGAACGAGATTGACGGCGCAGAGCTGCACAGCTGCCGCACCCGCTGGGACGAGGGCGATTCCCTCTGGGTGCGCCGCGAGTTCGACCTGCGGCAGGGGCTTCCGAAAACCCCGGTGCTCAATATCCGCCACGAGGGTTCCGTGCAGGTTTTTGTGAACGGAAAAAAGGTGTACGAATCCGCCGAGCCGGCCCCGGCGTACAGCAATATCGACCTGACCGAAGCGTGCGAGGGTATTCTGCGGGAAGAGGAGAACGTCATTGCCGTCCAGGCCCGCGTTTCGAAAGAAGCGGCCTACCGCTTCCTGGATTTCGGCCTGCTCGATGCCGGCGAACTGCCGGTTGAACCGACGGTGTACGGCCTCTCTTCGCCGCGCCTGGTGGAAGGACCGAACGGTTTTGAGAAGTGGATGACCTACGATGCCTGGTGGAACGGCCGCCCCGGCAGCGGGTTGGACCGCGTCTTTTTTTACGGCAAGGAGCTGGTGGTGGACGGGCCGACCACCGCGGCATCGCCGGGTTATCATCCCGCGCCGGTACCGCCGACTTTTTCCGATTCATTTCCCGCCGGCGAATCGGTGGAATGGGCCGAGCGCTGGGATTTTTCCGGCGGCCAGTGGGTGAGCGCGGAAGGCGCCCTGCGGCAGCGCGCGCAGCAGGGGACGGCCAAGGCCTTCCTCAAACAGCCGCCGCGCGAAAATTACCTGTTTGAAACCGGCATCCGTTTTCCGGAAAATGGACGCGGCAGTGTGGGCGTGGTGGCGTGGAGCGACGGCGAAAAAGACCTGGTCGTCAGCATCAGCCCTTCAGCCAAAAGCTGGTCATACCATATTCAGCCGGGACCGGTGGTGCCGAAAAAATATAAACTGCCGCCGGCTTTTAAAGTGCTGGAAACGCCGCCCGGTGCGCCGGAGGCCGCCAGCCCGCTGCACACGCTGCGGATCGTGAAAAACGGCGGCAGCTTCGGCATCGAGCTCGACGGGATTAACCTGCTGCCGGGAAAACCGCTGCAGACCAAGCTGATCGGACCGGGGGTTCCGGGGTTGTACACATCCGGTTCGGCCGCCGAATTTGACGGGGTCATCTATACCGTCGGCTGGGACGAATACGATGAATACATCACCGGCTGGGGCGCGGCATATGACGGCACGCCGCCGGGCGGCGACTGGGAACTCGACCGGGATCTTGCGCTGGCGCAGCGCTCTCATTCGCAGGTCGGCCGGGTGTTTAAGGGCGACCTGCTTGAACAGTACGAATTTACCGTGAATGCGCAGCTCGAAGGGCTCGAAGAGGGCGACGACCGCGCTTACGGCATTTTTCCGGTTTTTACCGATCCCGAGAACTATCTCAAGGCCATGATCGATACCCAGGCACGGGAGCTGGTCATCAGCGGCCAGCTCGGCGGCCAGCTCATCAAGCCGGTGCACCGCAGCCTGGAAACCAAGGTGGTACACCGCCACCTGTATGACAAGAGCACGGCCTATCGGGATATCACATCGTGGGTTTATGAGCTGCGGTCGGAATCGGTTATTTCCGGGTTCGAGGTCCGCTGGCTGGAGGGTGCCTACGACTACCTCGAGCAGGAATTCTTTGTGCCGCCCGACGAAATGACGGTCAAATATGCCCGGCTCCAGCGCGGCAGCAAACCCCAGCTCTGGGAGGACGGCCGCTTTTATGATGCCGACGAGCCCAGCCCGAGCCTGCCGAAACCGGGGGTGTTCAATCCGGTTAAAATCCGTCCGGAACCGGGCAACTATATCGGCTTCGGCTTCACGACCGACCGAAGGGTTGTGGTGAGCAAAAGCACCGGGAAATACCTCCGCCCGTACTCCTCCGGCGAAACGCTCGGTTCGGATGAAAAACTCAGTTCCTATACCTCCGAATCCGATACGATGTCGCGCCCCCAGGAGATGGTCATCGCGCTCGATGTGGAATCGAGCTATTTCTTCCGCTGCGTCAAGCTGCGCGACCGGGTCATTATTGAGCTCAACGGCCGTCCGATGGCCGAAATCGAGGGCCGCTGGCCGGCATCGCAGGTCGGCCTCATTACCGACGGCCAGCCGGCCTTTTACAACGGAATGATGCTCTACGAAATTCCCGCGGAATAATCTTCTTTCCTTTGGTGTTAAAATTTTGTTTTCTCCTATCTCAAACCTTTGAGGGAAAATAAGGAGCAGCTGTGAAGCAATTGTTTGATATTACGGATAAAGTGATTGCCGTTACCGGCGCGGCCGGTGTTCTGGCCGGCGGTACGGCCAATTACCTGCAGGAGCAGGGGGCTTTTGTGGTCTATCTCGACCTGTTTCAGGACAAGGTAGATGCCGCCGTGGAAAAAGCAAAACTGATTTCGGATAAGTGCTGCGGCTTTGCCTGCAACGTACTCGATCAGGCCGCGCTGGATTCCGTCCGCGACCAGATCATGGAAAAATGCGGCCGGGTGGATGTGCTGATCAACGGTGCCGGCGGCAATATGCCGGGCGCCACCGTTGGACCGGACCAGGACGTGTTCGATGTGAAGATCGATGACTATTCCAAAGTGCTCGACCTGAACCTGAAGGGTTCAGTGATGCCGACGATGACCTTTGCCCGGGTGTTCAAAGAGCAGGGGCACGGCGTGGTGGTCAACTTTTCCTCCATGTCGTCGCCGCAGGCGCTGACCCGTGTGCTGGGCTACTCCAACGCCAAGGCGGCCATTGATAATTTCACCCGCTGGATGGCAACGGAAACGGCGCTGAAATACGGCGACAAAATCCGCGTGAACGCCATTGCCCCAGGCTTTTTTGTCAGCAATCAGAACCGTGCGCTGCTGATTAACGAAGACGGATCCTATACGGAGCGCGGCCAGCAGGTGATCAATAACACCCCGTTCCGCCGTTTCGGCGAACAGGAAGAGGTGTACGGAACCATTCATTACCTCATCTCCGATGCCGCTTCGTTCGTGACCGGTATCGTTGTTCCGGTCGACGGCGGTTTTTCGACCTTCAGCGGCGTGTAAGCGGACCGCCTGTTCCGTATCGCGCAGTCAGCCGGTTTCCAGATTCTGGAAGCCGGCTTTTTCTTTTTATACATTATAAAGGGGGTGGAGCTTTATAATGGAAATGGTTATGCTTTGATTCTATCTTTCAAGACATCACAAGGAGGCAGTTATGTTTAGTCCCGCATTCTGGTGGGCCATTGTTGGAATCGGTTTAATGCTGTGTGAATTCATGGTGCCCGGGCTGATCCTGTTTTTTTTCGGGCTCGGCGCACTGATTACCGCGCTGGCCGCCCTGTTTGTTCCGTCGCTCGCCGTTCAGCTGGCTGTTTTCGCGGCCGCCTCGCTGGTTTCGCTGTTCGGGCTGCGCCGCCTGCTCAAGCCGGTGTTTATGGGCAAAGAGTCCGCCGTGAATGAAGACACCTTCTCTGAGGGTATGGCGGGGCAGGAAGCTGCGGTTTCGCAGCCGATTTCACCGGGGGAAGCCGGAAAAGTGATGCTCAACGGAACGGCCTGGAAGGCCGAAGCGGATGAGCCGCTGGCGGTCGGGGACAAGGTTGTGGTTACGGGGCAGAGAAGCCTGACACTTATCGTGAAAAGCAAATAGGAGATAGATTATGGATGGGATGGGTATATTAATTTTAGTCACTGCGGTTGTTGTTTTTATCATCATATCGATTTTCAAGACGATGCAGATCGTGCCGCAGCGCCATGCCTACATCGTGGAGCGGCTGGGCAAATATAAAAAGACGCTCGAGGCCGGGATGCATATCCTGATTCCGTTCATTGACCGCGTATCCTACAAACATACGCTCAAGGAACAGGCGGTAGACGTCCCGCCGCAGATGTGCATTACCAAGGATAATATTTCCGTCGAGGTGGACGGCATTCTCTATATGCAGGTGATCGATCCGAAAAACGCTTCGTATGGTATCGGCAACTACAGTTTTGCCTCCACGCAGCTGGCGCAGACCACCATGCGTTCGGTGATCGGCAAACTCGATCTCGATAAAACCTTCGAGGAGCGCGACTCCATCAACGGCGCCATTGTGGATGCTGTGGACGCGGCTTCCGACCCGTGGGGGGTGAAGGTGACGCGCTACGAAGTGAAAAATATCACCCCGCCGCAGAGCATTAAAGAAGCCATGGAAAAACAGATGAAAGCCGAGCGTGAAAAACGCGCGGTGATTGCTGAGTCGGAAGGGGAGCGCCAGGCGGCGATTAACCAGGCCGAGGGGGAAAAGCAGGCCGCCATTGCCCGTTCCGAAGGCGAAAAGATGAAGCGCATCAACGAGGCCGACGGCCGCGCCGCCGAAATCCGCGCGGTGGCCACCACCACCGCTGAAGGCATTACCGAGATTGCCAAGTCGATCAATGCCGAGGGCGGAACCGATGCGGTAAACCTGCGCATTGCCGAGCAGTACATCTCCGAATTCGGCAACCTCGCCAAGGCAAACAACACCATGATCATTCCGTCGAACCTCTCCGATGTCGCCGGCGTGATTGCCACGGCCAAGGAAGTGATCGGCAAGGTCGGGAAATAAAGGGCGGGGGCGGCATCCTGCCCCGTCATCGCCGGCCGGCCGGTTTCCAGATCCTGGAAGCCGGCTTTTTCTTTTTTCAAAGTCCGCCGGTTTCGGGCATAACTCGCGTCATGAAAATCTGCATTTTACTCCCCGGAAAAATCAAGCCGAAGGCGCTGGCGGCGGCGCAGGAAGAATATATCAAGCGCCTGAAGCCGTTCGGGGCCGAGGTGCTCGAGTATAAAGACGAGAAGGTTTCCTCGCGCACGCCGGAACAGACCAAACAGGCCGAGGCCGAGCGGATTTTTAAACTGCTCAAGGAGGGCGATTTCCTGGCGGCCTGCGATGAGCGCGGGAAAAAAATCGCAACCCCGGAACTGGCGGACCTGCTGAAAGCGGGGCGCATGGGGTCGCATCCCATGGCCGGCAAACGCCGGCTGGTGGTGGTGGTCGGCGGGGCGCTCGGGCTGGCGGAATCGGTGCGGCAGCGCGCCGATGCGGTCTGGTCGCTCTCCTCGCTGGTGATGGCCGGCGGGGTTGCACGTATTGTGCTGCTCGAGGGCATCTACCGGGCCTTCACCGTGGTAGAAAACCACCCCTATCACAATGAATAGAGCCGGCGGCCGGCGGTCAATCAGGGCGCGGCACCGGCCGCCGTCAGGATCTGAAGCATCTTCTGGTCGTTCCGGCTTCGGGCGCGGCGGTAGGCATTGGAAATGTCGTTGAACGAGCCGAGCTTGCGCAGGTCGGTGTCGTTCAGGTTCGGATTCATCTGGGCATTCACATCGGCGCGCAGCGCCAGCAGCGTTTTAACCACTTCATAGTGCCCCGCCGTCACGGCATGCATGAGCGGCGTGGTGTGGAAGTTGGAGCGGGCATTCACATTGGCGCCTTTGGATGCGAGATATTTCACCAGCTCGGGATTGCCGCTTTGGGCCGCGAAAAAGATGGCCGACAGCCGTCCTTCCGTGGGGCGGGTGCTGCCGAACAGCGTCATCTGCAGCGCACTGTAGCCGGTCTCCGTGTGCACGCTTTCGCCGCGCTTTTCAATCAGGTAGCGGGCGGTTTTCAGGTTGCCCTGTTCACAGACATCCATCAGCAGGGTCTGGCCGCCGGAAGCCTCGGCCCACTTTTCGCTGAGGTCGTAGTTATAGACGAGCCACAGGCCGGCGTTCTCGTTTTTCGCCCCGAAGACGCCCTTCAGGCGGCCGAGCGTGGTGCCGTCCTTCTTCGGTTCCGTGTCCATGGTGTAATAGAGGTTGCTCAGGATTTTCGGCGCGTAATACTGGAACAGCTTCTGGTTTTCGGCCAGCGAACCCAGATCGATGTTAAAGATATCGAGTTCGCCCGATTCGCGGATCACATAGTCGAAAACCGATTTGTTGCCGTGCTTAAGCGCCCAGTTGACCAGCTCGTTATAGTCGGCCTGGCTGAACGGCTTCTGCTTGGCTTTGAATGCAATCACCCGCGCGGCGGCATCGGACTCGGTCATTTTGACGCTCTCTTCGAGCAGTTCATCAAAATGGAGCTTCGGCAGCAGGGCCCAGGCCTCTTCGGGCAGGGTGGTCAGGAAGCGGGCCTCGGCGGCGCTCATGCGGCCGTCCCACTCGGTCCAGCCCTGGGTGCGCAGCGCAAATTCCGGATTGGCCCGGTAGGCCTCCAGGAAGCGTTCGCCGAACGCCATGTGTTCAAAATCGACGGCATTCATCGGCCAGTTCATGCGGAGCAGCTCCACAGCGAGCTCCTCGTCCTTAAGCGTATCGAACACATAATCGGCCGCGGCCTTCATGCGCCGCTGGGTATCGCGGTCGACATAGTGGATATTATCAATCGGCGGCGTCACCGAGATCAGGAAGCGGACTTTTTCCTCGTCGCCTTTGGCCAGCGCCTCTTCGAGCTGCACGCCGACAAATTTACGGTAGCGCATTTTGAATTCGGTGGTTTCCAGCGGACTCTTCACCTGAAAGCCCTGTTTCATCAGCTTGGCGGCATTGGCCTCGAAAAATTTGCGGTCATAGCGGTCGGAAGCCAGGCTCATGAAAACCGGCAGGGTTTCCGGCCGGGCCGCATAGACGGCATCGCGCCACGGCCGGCCCATTTCATCATAAGCCGCCAGTTCCGTGTAGTGGGTCGACGGAATACCGCCGTGGTCCAGCGCCCAGGTAAAGCCCTCAAAATTTCCGGCTTGTTTAGACAGCTGGAGCACCTGGTTCGGAATGTCCTGCTCGGCCTCACCCAGCAGCCCCGTCTCGGCGGCGTGCTCATAGGCCTTCATCAGCCATGCGGCTTTTTCGAGGCCGAACGATTTGTCCGCATTTTTGCGGCACTGGGCAATCCATTTGGCCGATGCCGCCGGATCGGAGGTGTCGGCCGGCTGCTGCACCGAGCACCCGGCAGCTAAAATTAGAAGCACTACAGCTAAATATCGTTTCATTCCTGAATTCCCCTAAACGTAAGATTTTGAGTTTGTATCATAAGCCCGGGTGCGCTTCCAGTCTTTGGCCCTTGCGAATCCTTGGAAAGCACAGGCCGATCAGCTAAGCTGCCCCGATGTTTGACCGCACCACAAAATTTTCCCTGCTGACCGTGCTTTTCGGCGTATTTTCTGCCTGGCTGCTGCTCGGCCTGCCGCGCACCGGGATCGACGATGCCGACATCTTCTTTGTCTATGCCCGCCATTTTGCGGAGGGGCACGGCTTTGTCTACAATGTCGGCGGGGAACGGGTGGAGGGATTCACCTCGCTGCTCTGGACGCTGGCCGGCGCGGGCTGGTATTCCGTATTCCGCACCTTCGAAGCCCCGCTGCTCATCCTGAATATTGTCCTGGCCGTCGTGGCGGTTTCCGCCTGCCTGGAGCGGACGGACCATCGGCGGACCTATCTTCTGCTGCTCGCCGGCGCGCCCGCCTGGTTTGCCTGGTGCCAGCTGACGCTGATGGAAACCGGCCTCTGGTGCGTCCTGCTCACCCTGCTCGGCCTGGCGGTGGCGGAAAAGCGCCGCGGCGCCGCGGCCCTAATGCTCCCGCTGCTGCTGATCACCCGTCCGGAATCAATGGCCTGGGGCCTCTGGATTATCCTGCTCGTCTTCTGTTTTGCGGAAAAGGGCGCGCGGCTCCGGTCCGCGGTTCCGGTCCTCGGAACCTATCTCGGCAGCCTGGCGCTCCTGCTGGGATTCCGGAACGTCTATTTCGGCTGGCCCGTCCCGAACACCTACTATGCAAAAATTTCGCCCGGCCTTTTCACCAATATCCTCAACGGGCTGGATTATCCGCTCGGCTATCTGATCAGCAGCATGGCGGTAACGGCGGCGCTCCTCATTTTCATCAGCCTGCCCGTTGTGCGCCGCAAAGCCTCGCCGCTCTCCCTTCGGCTGGCATGGTTTCTCCTGCCGGGCCTCGGCATTCCGGTGCTGGTCGGCGGCGACCATTTCGGCTCGTTCCGCTTTTACCAGCCGCTCTGGCCGCTGCTGTGCCTGATTGCCGCCAACGAGTGGAACCGCACGGCCGCGCCGCGGTTTGCGGCCAAGCGCCGCCGGTGGGTCCTGCCGCTGTTTGTGCTGCTCGGGTGGCTCGAATTCAGCGTTACCGGAAACCTGAAGCATGAATTCCGCATTGCCGAAGAGGGGCGGAAAAACGGCGCGGCGCTCATGCAGCTGTTCGGCGATCTGGACACCCTGCCGACCGCGGCGGCCATCACCGCCGGCGGCCATAAACTGGGCTATGACGGCGTCGTGTATGACCTGATGGGCCTCAACTCCACCGAAATGGCCCATGCACCCGGCGATGCCTCTAATTTTAAAAACCACACCGGTTTCAGCCGCAGCGTGTTCTACCGCTGGGAGCCGGATGTGGTGTTCTGCGGCGAATCCGCGGCTTTTGATGCGCTGGTGCTCAACGGCCTGCACCGGGAACCGCGCTTTCAGGCGGCCTACGAAAAGTGCACCCTGCAGCGCAACGGCGCGGCGCTGACGGCGTGGTACCGACGCGGGTTTTTGGCGCAGCTGCCGGAGCGCCGGATGTAGTGTTTTATAAAGTGTGCGGCCTTGCCGGCTTGTCGGGGCCGTTGGAAACCTTTATAAGAGGCGCTTTTTACAGGAGAAAACAGGATGTTGAATGATGTGAGTGCCTGGCTGAAGGACCAGATGGTTGCAGCCGACGTATATGATGCAGAAGAACTGCTGAAGAGTTTTTTGAATGAAATGGAAAACGGTCTCAACGGCGAGTCGAGCTCGCTGGCTATGATTCCGGCCTTTGTCGGGGCCGACGGTAAAGTGCCCGCCGGGAAATCCGCCGCGGTGATTGATGCCGGCGGCACCAACCTGCGGGTCTGCACGGCTCGGTTTAATGAATCCGGCGAGGTTGAACTCTCCGGTTTCAGCAAGCAGCCGATGCCCGGCCGTTTCGAGGAAACAAGCAAAGCCGACTTTTATAAAGTGCTGGTTGATGCGCTGGAACCGATGAAAGACGATTTCGAGAGCATCGGCTTCTGTTTTTCCTATCCGGCCACCATTAAGCCGAACTATGACGGCCAGCTGCTGCACTGGACCAAGGAAATCAAGATTCCCGAACTGGTGGGCGAGCACGTCGGCGCCGGCCTGATTGAGGCGCTCGAAGCGCGCGGCATCACCGGTAAAAACGTGGTGGTGCTCAACGATACGGTCGCCTGCCTGCTGGCGGGCCTGGCCCAGGGCCAGAGCTTTAATGCTTCGTCCTACATCGGATTCATCCTCGGCACCGGCACCAACACCGCCTATGTCGAGCAGAACGCCAATATCGGCAAGCTGATTGACTTCACCAAAGAAGGTTCGCAGGTCGTCAACGTCGAGTCGGGCGGATTCGCCGCCTTCAAACGCGGTCCGCTGGACCTCAAGGTCGACAACGAAAGTGTGAACCCGGGCGGCCACGTTTTCGAAAAACTGCTCTCCGGCGTTTATATGGGCACCATCACGCTCAAGCTGCTCAAAACGCTGCAGGCCGATCTCAAGGTCTTCTCCGAAACCGGCGCCGCGGCCCTGGAGGCCATGGAATCGCTCTACATCATTGAAATCGACAACCTGGCGGCGCAGAACGGACGCGACATCGGGGCGCTCGGTTCTGAGCAGTTCACCGATTCCGACCGCGAAATCATGCGGACGGTTTTCAAAGCGGTTGTTGACCGTGCGGCGCTGCTGACCGCGGTGAACATCTGCGCGGCGGTGGTGAAGGGCGGAGCCGGAACGGATGCGGATAAACCGGTCTGTGTGAATATCGACGGTTCGACCTACTACTACACCTTTGAAATGGCGGAAAAAGTGCAGGCCAACCTGCAGCCGATGCTGGCTGAGCGCGGGCTGCACATTAAATGCATTCAGGTGGACGATGCGCCGGTGGTCGGCGCGGCCATTGCCGGCCTGACGACCGACTTCTAGCCGCGAAGGCCGGAACAGACCTGCAGGCGGGAAAGATCGTAGATCTTCCCGCCTGTTTTTTTTTATCCCATCGTGTTGAGCACAAACACCGCAATGGTATTGAACATCATATGGATGCCGATACAGGTCCAGAGCGATGCGGTGCGCAGGTAGGCCAGGCAGAGAATCACCGAGAGCCCGGCAATCGGCAGCAGCGCGGGAATGTGCATATGGGCCGCGGCGAACAGCACGGCTGTAAACGCCAGCGCCGTCCTGCGTCCGCCCCGTTTCAGGATAAACGGAAACAGCAGGCCGCGGAAGATGAGCTCTTCATAAACCGGCGCGCCGAGGACCGCGGTCAGCATATAGGCCAGCCGCAGTCCGGTCAGTTCCCCCTGCATCATGCGGGCGACATCCTGCAGTGCATTATCCGCGCCGGTGACCAGGCTGTACACCGCGTTGGAGAGGAACGAAAGGCCGAAAACGAAGGGGACCACCGCAAAGTAGACGCCGAAGCCGATCGGCAGCCAGCGGATGCTGCCGCCGGTGAGGCCGAAGCGGCGGCGCCGCGGGCGGGGAATCAGCAGCAGCGAGGCGGTAAAGAGGCCGTAGATGACCCACTGCGCAATCAGCCGGGCCGCCGGAAGCTGCTCTTCATAGACAAAACGCCCGGTAAAGCCCGCCAGCACGTGGAATAATAGCAGCAGCCCGGCCAGCAGGCCGAACTGCCGCGTGCTCAGCGACCGCGCCGCCATGGCCGCATCCGCTGCGGCCGGATCGGCCGGATGTGCTTTCAGGCTCCGCCGCAGAATGACATATGCGCCTGATCCTCCGAAGAGGAGCAGCAGCATCAGAACAATCGGCAGGGTTGAGGGGGTTTCATCCATTCGGCCGATCTTACTTCCCGCGCACTCGAAATCAATTGCGAAAGCGCAGCGGGCGCTCTATGTTTTGTGCATGATTAAGCCGGAAAAATGGGAAAAGCTGCGGGAGCGGATGGAGAAGCTCGGTATACAGGAGCATGAGCTCGAAGAGCATTTTGTCCGCGGCTCGGGGAAGGGCGGACAGAAAATCAACAAGACGTCCTCCTGCGTGCAGCTGCGCCACGGCAAAACGGGCACGGAAATCCGCTGCCAGAAAACCCGGTCGCAGGCGGAGAACCGCTATTGGGCGCGCCAGGAACTCTGCGGGCAGATCGAGGAGCAGCTCCTCGGTGAAAAGAGCAGCCGGCAGCAGGCCGCTGAAAAAATACGGCGGCAGAAGCGACGGCGTTCCCGGCGGGCCAAAGCCCGCATGGTGGACGATAAAACCAAACACGGCGCACGGAAAAAACTGCGCGGCCGCGTTCGGCCGGACGATTAAAGGCCGTCTCCCTGCGCCGCCGTGCGCGGGTTTCTAGTCGTATATGATGACGTAGTTATTGGCCCGGAGCCGCTCAATCCAGCGGGCTTTCAGGCGGTCGCGCTCTTTGGCGGTCAGCGCGGTCTTGATTTCCTGGCGGACTTCATCGAACGGTTTATAGCCCGGCTGGCGGCGGGCATCGACTTTAAGGATATAGAGCTGGGAATCGGTTTCGACAATATCGCTGATTTCGCCGGCCGGCAGTGACTCCAGTACGCCGCGCAGTTCTTCGCGGACGTCTTTAGGCTGCATCCACGGGAACGCGCCGCCCTCTGCGGCGCGGCTGCCCTCCGAAACCTCTTTGGCCGTGGCGGCAAAGTCGGCACCGTCGAGCAGTTTCTGCCGAACCCGCCGGGCCTCCTGCATTTTCACCTGCTGGTCTTCGGGCGTTTCGCCTTTGTTGAGCACAATGACGCTGTACTTCATTTTCTCGGAAATAAAATAGGTTTCCTTGTTCTTCTCATATTCCAGGCGGATCTGCTCCGGCGTCACCCGAGCGCGGCGCGAGACCTCTTCGTTGGTCATCATGCCGACGGCCATCTGTTCGCGCAGGACCTCCATATATTCGGCGCGCGTTTTTTTCTGCTCGGCGAGCACCTGTTCAAACAGGGCGGCATCGCCTTTGAACTGCTGGCTGATGGTGCGCTTGATCTCCTCCTCGACATACTGGTCGGGAATCGAGCCGCCGCGCGCCTTAAACGCCTCCATGATCAGCGCGCGTTCAATCAGTCCCTCACGCGCCTGGCGGAAGGCTTTTTCCAGCTCCTCTTCGAGCTGCGCACCCTGGAACTGGCGGTAGATTTCCGGCAGGATCGGCGCCATGGCTTCGCGGACTTCGCCGCGGGTGATCACCCGGTCGTTCACCTTGGCGGCATAGCCGTCGATTTCGATGGAAACGGGGTCCTGGGGTTTCGGTTGGGCTCCGGGCAGGAACTGCGCGGCGGCGCAGAACGGGAGCAGGGCTGAGACGATGATGGGAAGGGCAAATTTCATAAGGCGAACACCATAGTTAAAGGGGCAGAACCGCGCAACGCCGAAAAGCAAAACAACGAATATTCTTTGTCCGCAGCTCCGTAACTGATAAAACCCGCGCCCATGAATCAGGATTCCCCAGCAAACGAGCTTGCCGACCGCGCCGGCGTGGCGGCCATCGTCGGCCGTACCAACGTCGGAAAATCCACCCTGCTGAACCATCTCGTCGACGAGAAGGTCAGTATTGTCAGCGACACGGTGCAGACCACACGCAACGTAATCCGGGCCATCCTGACCGAGGACCGCGGACAGCTGGTCTTTCTGGACACGCCCGGTGTGCATAAAGCCGAGGGCGACCTCGGCCGCAACCTCAACAAAGCGGCCCGGTCCGCCGTGCAGGGGGTCGATGCGGTGCTGCTGGTGCTCGATGTCTCCACCAAACCCGCTTTGGAGGACGACGGCTGGTTCCGGCGGATTGCCCGCGAAGAAGCGCCGGTGATTATTGCGCTCAACAAGTCCGACCGTAACCACAGCTGCGCCGACCAGTACCGCGAACTCTGGGAAGAAATTAAGGCCGAAAAGGAATCCGGCAAAGAGCCGGTCTGGCTATCCGTTTCCGCCCTGCAGGGCACCGGGATGCCCGAGCTGCTCCAGACCCTTTTCGAGACCGTTCCCGAGGGCCCGCCGCTGTTTCCCGATGACATTCTCACCGACTATCCGCGCAAACTCAACATTGCCGACGTGATCCGCGAAAAGTTTTTCCACCGCCTTGAGCAGGAACTGCCGCACGCCCTTGCCGTCTGGGTGGAGAACATCGACGAGCAGGAAAAAAAGTGGACCGTCGAAGTGTCCGTAATGGTCGAGCGCCACTCCCAGAAGGGTATTGTGATCGGCAACAAGGGCCGGCTCATCAAATGGGTCCGCGAACAGGCCGAAAAGGAACTCTACGAAATGTACGGCGTCCGCTTTAAACTCAAGCTCTGGGTCAAAGTCGAAAAAAACTGGCGCAAAAACTTCTGGGTCCTCAAAAAGCTCGGCTATGCCTAAACGGCGTTGACCCAACCCGCAAAACGCCGCGCCGCGGGATCCGCTTCTGCACGGCCGCAAAACCGCGGCCGGCGGGCCCGGCCGCGTTATTCATTTGAATTCGGCGGAAACCATCTTCTTCCACATAATGAAAATGAAGGGTGCTAAAATCGGGATCATAAAAAAGAAAAGTGCCCAGATTAATTTATCATGCCTGCCCGGCAGCTGATGATCGCTTAGGGACATGAGGAATGTGAACTGGTGAATCCAGACGCCAAGAAAAACAAAAGCCAATAGAATACCAAACGGTAACAAGTCCATAATTCAGCCCCTTTCCTTATCCCGCCAGGCCTAATGCCTGGAGTTCTTTCATTCGCGGCCTTTTCCCTGCATGTGCCGCATCCCCGGACCGGGCGCAGCGCCGTCCGCACAGCTGAAACCGCCGCCAAGCCATTGTCGTTTGCCGATGCCGAAGAACTCCGCTGAGCAGGCGGGAAGGTCTCGCAGGCTCAACCATTCCGGCCCTACAAACCTCAACAAAGCGCAGTTGTAGGGCGGAAACGGTTGAAAACCTTCCCGCCGATGTCCGCACGGTTGTTTGCCGCGCCCTTTGGTCACTCCAGGCCTTTGGCTTGGCGCCGGCGTTTCGCCTGGTCCACTCGTGCATATATAATATGATTGAGACCGAACACGAAACCCTAACCCGGCAGTACTCTCATTAAGCTCTGTCCAGTACATGGGGGCAGGTCAGAGCCTTGCTCCACTCGCCCATGTAGAAATATGATTGAGACCGAATAAGGAACAATTTCGGCACGAGTCAAGACCAGGTTGGATCGTTCAATCGATAGTGGTAGTTGCAAAACACGAAGGTTGAGACAGGGGACTTTTTGTCTTTACTCAGAAGGGCTTAATGGTGGTTCTGCGAATTTTTATGATGCCCATTTCATGGATGGTTTCTTGTGATGGACAACACAATCACGAAGGTATGAATTGATTAGGTTTTGGTAGGGAATGCCTGTTTCCTCTGCCAGTGATTTAAAATAATCAATAATATCAACACCCATCCGGATTGTGATTTGCTTTTTCAACTGTTTGGCGTATGGATTTCTTCTCCATTCCATATTTTCTAAATCATATTCTTTTTTCATCACTTGTTCCTTCGGTAAATATTTCGTTCCTTGGTCGTTGCTTTACGGGCAGAGATGATTCGGATTGCTGATTCATCCTCTCTGTAACAGTGACACACCATTAATGTTCTTAAACTGAAGCTCTGACCTAAGAGCAAAAACCGATCTTCAATTTCTGAATGGTCAGAATCGAAAAACTCCATCGCGGATTCATCAAAGAATACGGTTTGGGCTTCTTCAAAACTTACGCCGTGTTTGTCTTTATTTGTTTCGTTCTTGGATGGATCCCATCTGAAATGTATTTCGTTCATAACTACAATGTAATTATGGTGTGCCGAAATTTCAAGTGCGCAGGTTGTGATTTTTATCCAGGCCGAGCGCTCGATACCCAGACAAAGGGATAAAGGCCGCGGTGATCAAAGAACATGTGGTACCCAGTCCACGGACATGAGCATACCCTGCATGCGGCACACACCGCTCACCCTGCACGAGTTCTTAAAGCGCCCTCCGATTCCGATCGCCCGGCCCTTTTTCAAAGAGAGAAAAAAGCGGGTCTTATATTTTTTTGCGGTTGTGTACAGATTCTTTCGCACTTTTGTTTTGAGGTTCTCTGTTTATTAAAATTGGAACGGTACGTTCCGGTCTCGTGGTATCCTCCT
>JBFHGU010000058.1:0-20660 GCA_041582935.1 Pontiella sp. | reverse complement strand
CCGGTGTTCTCGGTTACACCGAAGACATGGTTGTTTCCACGGACTTCGTTGACGAAGTCTGCACTTCCGTGTTCGACGCGAACGCCGGCATCCAGCTGGACGGCACTTTCGTTAAAGTTGTATCCTGGTACGACAACGAATGGGGCTACTCCAACAAGGTCCTCGACCTGGTCAAAGTTATCGTCGGCTAAGTCCGATCGATTCTTCGATTCAAAAAAGCGTCTCCATTGCGGAGGCGCTTTTTTTGTGCCTGTTTCAGTCTGTTTGCCGGAACAGCCGGCGCCGGGTGCTGCTGTTACAGGCGCCGAGCTTGACAAAATTCCCGTATTTCATTCATACTTTAAATAATAAAACGTCCTTTATGGGAGCCGCTGGTGGTGCGTGCTTGCCGAACGGGCAAGGCCATTAGGCGTTGGAAAAATGCCTTCGGGTTTGCAGATGCAGTCTAAAGAGCGTAGTTGAACGGTCCGACACTCAGGGAGCTGATTATGGACTTTTACTCATCGGATGGATTTCTGGAGGTCTTGGCGAATTCCTATTATCCCCGGGATAAGCATCGAGTGGAGTTTGTCCGCGCCGGTGATAAGGTGCTTCGGCTGCTGGTGATTAATGATCGGCATGTGATCTGCGACGCAACCTTCTTTGACTACATCGTTCCGGTTTCCTCCTGTTCTGCCGAGGCGTGTCAGCGTTCCATCAGATATGCTGAGCGCGTGGTTTTGGGAACAATTTCAAAAGGGGACTGGTTTGCAGCGCATCGGGAAGGGGTTATTCCTGCTCCTTATATCGACTGGACGCAGTTTTCAGATTATGAGGCCTATCTGCAGCATATAAGATCGCAGCATAAGAGATTGCTCAGCGACTACGCCCGCCGCCGCCGGAGGTTAGCTGAGAACCACGGTGAACTCACGTTTTGTGTACACGATACCAGCGATGATGTGCTCCCGCTCGCACGTGAATGGAAGGTTCGGCAGCTCGTGCGGACAGGCGCGGGAAACTATTTCGACGATGAGCGGAACTCGGAGTTCCTCGCTGAGCTGATGCGGCGCGGTCTTCTCTCCTGTTCAACGCTTAGGGCGCAAGGCCGGCTGCTTGCGGTCTGGGTGGGCTTTGTTCATGCGGAAAAGTGGTCCGGCTGGGTTTTTGCATATGATCCGGATGAGAAGCTCAGAAAATATTCGCTGGGGCATCAGCTGCTTCAGTCGATGATAAAGCACAGCTTTGCGGCTGGGCATCAGGAGTTTGATTTTTCAATCGGCGGCGAGGGCTACAAATGGGTCTATTCCACGCACGCCAGGCTCCTGGGGGCAGTTGGACGCCAGAAGCTGCGCGTTCGGCTGAATAAGGGTTTCCGTTCGGCAGTGAGAAAATCCGTGAACAGCAGTTCGGTTCTAAGCCGTCTTGAAAAGGTTCTTCGGCGGCCGCGCGGAATGCATGCGTGCGGCCAGGTGCTCCTCATTGCGCAGGGACTATTTCAGGGCGAAATTTAGTTATAAAACTCAGAGGATTCGGCGATGGATCAGTCTCGTTTCAGTACAGCACCGCCTGCCCCGTGCAGGTCTTCCGCTCCGGCAGGAGCGGTTCGTATATCCGCCGCGCGGCGTGCACTGCGGGCGGCCCGCGCACGCAGCTCTCAATGTGTTTCAACCGTCCTCTACCGTGTTGCGCGCGACTTCGTCGGCGGCGAAAGTCTCGATGACGCTCTGAAACTCGCGCTGCGGATGGCCGGCAATGATCTGAACAGCACGCTGGGTTTCTGGGATACACCGAGTTACACCGTTCAGCAGACCGCTGCGATCTATTTCCAGGCCATCGAGGAGTGCGCTGCCAGCGGCCTGGATACCTATGTCTCCATAAAACCGCCGGCGCTGCATTTCGATCCGAAGCTGGCGCGTGACCTGTCTCACTGTGCCATGGAAAACCGGGTGCGCCTGCATTGCGATTCCCATGGGGTGGACGTTGCCGACGATACCTACGATTTCATTCAGGCCATGATGGAGGCGATGGATGCGAACCTCATCGGCGTGACGATTCCCTGCCGCTGGCAAAGAAGTGCGCGGGATGCCGAGTTTGCAATCGAACATCAGTTGAATGTTCGGCTGGTGAAGGGCGAATGGCCCGACGGCCCGGGGCTGGACCGCGATCTGCAGATCGGCTTTCTGGAAACCATTGATCAGCTGGCCGGCCGGGCGCGGCATGTGGCGGTGGCCAGTCATGACATCCGTCTTGCACAGGCTGCGGTAGAGCGGCTGCAGGGGTCAGAAACCTCGTGCGAGCTGGAGCTGCTGCATGGGCTTCCGATGGTGGAATTGATCACATCGGCGCGTGAGCAGAATATGCGTCCGCGAATATATGTTCCGTTTGGCCAGGGCTATGTGCCTCATGCGCTGCGGGTCTTCAAGGCCAATCCGCACCTGGCCCTTTGGCTGGGCAAAGACCGGCTTTCAAGGCTCTTCGGCAGGTAGGGTTTTTGCGCGGCCTAGAAGCCGGTGCCGGCGCCGATGCTGAAGAACGGGGTCCAGTCGTCGTAGGGCGATTTGCTGTCCTGCAGGAGGTCGAAGAGGATCTCGGCATAGACCCAGCTGCGTTGGCCGAGGGGCTGCACATAGCCGCCGCCGGCAAAGACATAAGGCACCCATTCGCGCTCGGAGCTTCCGTCGGAATAGAACAGCTCATAGTTATAGGCTGCGGGTTCAAGCTGCGCATACAGCTTGGGCGTGATGCGGCGGCGTGCGAATAGGCTGCCGCCGTAATTGCTGGTGGTGCGGGTCTGGGAATACCGGGCATCGCGGATGTAATCGTACCGGACCTTCATCCCCGCGGAAGTCTTCGGCGATATCCGGTACCCGGCCATTGGTTCAATGCCGATCACAGAATAGCTGCCGAGCGAGAGGTTGATGTAGCCGCCGAAGAACAGGCGGTCCCGCATTGGGCTGCGCGGCTGCGGGGCATCGGCAGTGTCCGGCACTGCATTCGGCGCGGGCGCCGCCTCCTGCGCTGCGGCCTGGATGCCGATGAAAAAAAGGCAGAGAAACATGCGTGCGGTTTTGTTTGCCATGACGATCCTCCTTCCGCTCGGGACGAGGAGTATTTTGTCCTCATTCGAGCGGAATGCAAACTTTCATAAAGCCTGTTCGCGGCGCGGCCGTTATGGCGGGCGATTTTTATCCTGCGGCTGGTTTTAATCCTGCTAGATTCGCCGGCTATGGAAACTCTATACGAAACCATTGCATCCCTTGGCGGCTTCGCTCCGGCGGCCTGTATGCTGCTGTTCCTGGCGGCGAGCCTGCTGGTGATCTGGCGGCTGGAAGCGCTGTCGGGGCAGGGGGTGGAAGGCACTGTGCTGGGCACAATCTTCATGCCGTTCTGTTCGGGGATGGGTAATATCGTTTTTGCGGTGGTGCTCGCACGGAATGCGGGAAAGGGCGAGGATGTCCTGATCAACTGCCTGTTCAACAATATCACCAACCTGACGCTGCTCATCGGCGGGCCGGTGCTGATCTGGGGCATGGCCAGTATTCCGCGGAAGAAAACCAGGGCGGGGGTGCTGGAGCATAAAACGGGGCGCCTGTCGCTGGCGCTCAACCTGGTGGCCGCCTTCTTTTTCTCGCTGATTGTATGGCTTCTGGCGGCCGACGGAGACATCACGCGGATGGACGGTTTTGTGCTGCTCCTGCTCTATGTATTCTGGCAGTGCTTTCATGTTTATGACATTAAGAAAACCAACCTGCTGAAAAAGCAGCGCTATCCCAAAACGCTGCCGCTGGAGGCGGGCCTGCTGCTGCTCGGGGCCGCGGGGGTTTTCATCAGCACGGACTGGCTGGTGCAGTGGTTCCAGAATCTGGAGTACGAGGCACTTCCGCCGCAGGTGCTGGGCTGGGCGAGCGGCGTGCTGATGGTGCTGCCGAATGCGATCCTGGCATTCTTCTACGGCGCCCGAAACCGAATGGATGTGGTCTACACCTCGCAGTCGGGCGATGCGCATATCTGCATTCCGCTCTGCATCGGCCTGTTTGCCGCATTCACCGATATAGCTGCTTCGGGGTTTCTCCAGCAGTCGCTGCTGATCCTGATGGGGCTGTGCCTGGCCCACCTGCTGTTTGTGCTGCTGCTCGGCCGGCTGCCGCGCATCGCGGCCGCGCTGCTGCTGGCGACATTTGCCTATTTTGTGTGGTCGGGGCTGGCTTAGTCCAAAGGATCGGCAATAAAGGCTTCAAGCAGGTTGCTGAAATGCACCTGGGCCGCGGTCCATTTGGGGGTGGCGGTGAGTTCGCCGGTGCTTTTTTCGGTGTTGTTGAAGAGGACCAGTTTATTGGTGCCGGCGCAGATGTGGGCGTCAAAGCCCGAACCGTAGCCTTCGTGTGAAAAGGCAAAGTCGCCGACCTGGATGTTTTCCGGATCCAGGGTTTCCTTCAGGGCGGCGATATCCTGATTGAAACCGGCCACAAATTCCTCGCGGCGGGAGCCGCCGTATGCCGCCAGTTTCCAGCCGGACGGCGTTTTTTCAACGACCGCCCACTCATCAAAAAACGGTTCGCCGACGGCGGTTTCGAGGTTTTTCAGGGCGGTTTCAATGCGGGCGGCGGCGGTATCTAAATTCATGATCGGGTCCTTGTGGGCAGTTCTCGGTCCAGCATAGGGAATTTGCCGCGCGGGACAAGGCGGGACTGCGCCGTAAAAGCAATCGATCCTTAATTATCGTTTCGTTTGACTCGTTGGGCGGAATGCTTATAGTCAGCCACTTATTTTGAAGGACGTTTAACCAACAGGAGTTAGCAATGAATAAAATGACCATTAAAGACCTCGACGTTCAGGGTAAGCGCGTGCTGATGCGCGTTGACTTCAATGTTCCGGTGAAAGACGGCGTCGTCGGCGACGACACCCGTATCCAGGCGGCCCTGCCTTCCATCAATTATGTTCTCGAAAACGGCGGATCGCTGGTGCTGATGAGCCACTGCGGCCGCCCGAAAGGCGAAAAGAACATGGAGTTCACCCTCAAGCCGGCGGCAGACCGCCTGGCAGAGCTGGTTGACGCCAAAGTAACGCTCGCCCCCGACGTGATCGGCGACGAAGTGAAAGCCCTCGTCGAAGCCCTGCCGGCCGGCGAAATCCTGGTTCTCGAAAACGTCCGCTTCTACAAAGAAGAAGAGGGCAAAGGCTGCACGGCTGAAGAGCAGGAAGCATTTGCCAAGGAACTCGCTTCCTACGGCGACGTGTACGTTTCCGACGCGTTCGGCACCGCGCACCGCGCGCACGCCTCCATGGCCGTTGTAACCAAATATATCGACCAGTGCGCTGCCGGCTTCCTGCTGGAAAAAGAGATCCAGTATCTCGGCAAAACCCTCGAAGCTCCGGAAAAACCGTTCGTCGCCATCATCGGCGGTGCAAAGATTTCCGGTAAAATCGACGTGGTCATCAACCTGATGGACAAATGCGACAAGATCCTCATCGGCGGCGGCATGGCCTACACCTTCTACAAAGCCATGGGCAAAGCCATCGGCGGCTCGCTGGTGGAAGAAGATAAAGTTGAACTCGCCGGCCAGATTCTGAAACAGGCTGAAGAAAAAGGCGTTGAGCTCCTCCTCCCGATCGACAACACCGTGGCCGATGCATTCTCCGCAGACGCCAACGTCAAAGTCGTCGGCGATTCCATCGAAGACGGCTGGATGGCCCTGGACATCGGTCCGAAAACCATCGAGCTCTACTGCAATGCCGTGGCCAACGCCAAGACCGTGGTCTGGAACGGTCCGATGGGCTGCTTCGAAATGGAACCGTTCGCGAAAGGTACCTTCTCGGTATGCGAAGCGGTTGCTAAATCTGACAGCATCAGCATCATCGGCGGCGGCGACTCCGTTGCTGCGGTCAACCTGTCCGGTGTTGCGGATCAGATGAGCCACGTTTCCACCGGCGGCGGTGCTTCCCTGGAATTCATGGAAGGCAAACAGCTGCCGGGCATCGTTGCCCTGACCGATAAATAATTAGGTGACGCGTTACGCGTGACTCGTTATTCAGACTCCCGTCATTCGGCGGGAGTTTTTTTTGCGCCGCGGCGTGAATGCTTTGCGGCCGTCAGTCCGTCGGGTTCGGCGGCCGGATGGGAGCATGGGCCGTATCCGTGACGGCGGTATCGGAAGCCAGCAGGACCGGGGTTTTATCGGCAGCCGCATACAGCTTGGTGAAGAGACTCACGGCATCGGTTGGCGAGGCGGCTAGATCCTGGACAAAGCTCCAGGCTGCCGATTGGTGCAGCAGCTCGGCTTTGATGGTGTAGGGGCCCTGCATGCCCGCGGTCTTTATGCGGTAGGCAATGGTGTCGGATCCGCCAATAAAGTCGGAATCTGAGGCCGCTGCGCCCCGGACAGCAATGGCGGCCGGGGCATCAGCCGGGTTGAACCCTTGCGGTAAGAGACGGTTGTCCTTTCGGTATGCCGCTCCCCGCAGCAGGGTGTAGGTCATATTCCCGTCGCTGTCATTCATGATGGACTCATAGATCTGCACCTGGCCGCTGTGCGTAACGGCGTCATAGTGCGGTTCGCAGGTGGTTGAGCGTGTATCTGCGTCATTGCCCTCAATCCGCCCGTCGGCCAGCGGTTTTCCTGATTCAAAGAAGACCGTGCCGCGGGCATCGGAGAGGGTTACGTGCAGCCAGGTGCGGCGGGAGGGGAATCCGGACGGCTGTTTATGGCCGGCGAGGTTTTCCACCAGCAGATCCGCCTCTACGCTCGAATCGTAAACGCGCAGTGCCGTGATCGAGAGCCGGGCGGCGGCCAGCTGCAGCTGGTCCAGTGTACGCCGGCGGGTGCCGGCCAGCTGTGCGCTGGATGCCGTGACGGCCAGCGCATCCAGATTGTCGGCCAGCATATCCAGCATAAAGACGTTTCCCCCTGCAAAATGGTGGCGGTTGAAGGGGCTGCGGGCCGGCTGGCGCAGGCCGGCGCCCCGGTTGGCCAGCACAACCCCGCCCTCGGCATCGGGCATGTGGCAGTCCTGGCAGCTTTTTAGTTCCGGGCCGCTGCTGTGGATGCTGTATTCCCATTCGCTGTAAATCATCTGCTCGGGGAATTCCCCCAGGACGGTGCCGTGGGCATCGACATAGGGCGTGTATAGATTGTGGCAGGCACCGCACAGCGCCGAGGAGGTGGTGTGGGGGCCGAGGGCGGGGGTGTATCCGAGGTTATTCCTCATCTGATTTATAAATGAATCCGGGTAGGGGCCGTAGATGATCCGTCCGGGGGAGGCTGTTGCTGTGTCGATCTGGTAGCCGCCGCTGAATGAATCATGACTGCCGAGGTTGTCGGCGCGGATCTGGTGGCAAAGCGTGCAGGATATCCCGTCCATGCCGGTGCTGTGGTACGCATTGGCGGGATTGAGGAAACCGCTGCCGGTCAGTGCCGAAGTGTGGCCGAGAGTCAGTGCCTGCGTGTGAGCTGCCGGTGTGTGGCACGAGGCGCATTTGGCCTCGATAAGTTCCTTTAAGGCGGGGTTGCGCGCTGTTTCCGCACTCACTTTTGCCTGCCAGAGCGGATCCTTTGCCGCGTTCGCCATCATCGTCGAGCGCCAGTGCGTATCGATCGATACATCGTTCCCTGCTTCATCTTTCAGGCGGGAGTGGCAAAATGCACAATTCGCTGAACCTGCAAAATCAGCGAGCTGATAGCCGGCGAGCGGCATGCCGTCTGCTGGCGCGGAGCCGGCTGTGCGCAGGAGGATTATGCAGGTCAAAGCCGCCTGGCTGCGGATGAAGCGTATTCCGGTTTTCATAGCTGATCTCCGTGCGCAGGTGGGCGGTCAGCGCTTCCTGCGGCACCTGAATATAATATAAATACCTATAGAGCAATAAATGTATTGAGAAGCTGTTTCCGGCGCGGCGGTGCGCGGACACAAAAAAAGGCGGCCCGTGAGGACCGCCTTTGCATTTCCTGAAAAGGAAATCTTAGAAGCGCCAAGTGGCTTTGCCGCTCAGGATATGTTCGTTGTAGCTGTCGGAAACCAGTGCGTCATAATCGATTTCGAGTTTGGCGTTCTGGTATTTCCAGCTCCAGGTATCAAAGCCGACGCCGAGACGGAAGAGGTTTTCTTCGCGCGAACGAACCGCGAATGTGGTCGTGACATCGTTTGCGGTGAAGGTGACGTCGTCCGGATCGGGGTTGAACTCGCGGAGATAGTGAGCGCGCACTTCCGGAAGAAACGCCAGGCCGCCGTTGAGCCAGTCAAACTGGTGCTGGGAGGAGATGTTGGCGCCGATGGATCCGAGGAAGGACGAGGTGTCGTATTCTCCGATGCTGATGGGCATGTCTTCGAAGCGGATATAATCATCCTGCTCGTAGTACGAGAAGAGGGCAGATACTTCCGGGGTGATGGTGAATCTGCTGCCGAGATCGAACGCATAACCTGCGCCGATGTAGGCACTGTACAGGCGGGAATCGAATGTGCCGTCGCCCATCACTGAATGCTCTTCATTGTCGCCCCAGCCCAGCGTGACTGCGGCATCGATGAACAGCGATTCACCGCCGACCGTGGCGTAGAGGGAGCCGTGGTAGAGTTCGGTTTCCGAGGAGTAGCTGCTGCTGTCGAGATCCGCCTGGGCGTAACCGCCGGCAAGACCGACGAGCAGGTTGCCGAAGCTTTTATCCAGGCCGATGACGCTGCCCCATGTGGTCGAGTCATACTTGCTGAAGGTGCTGGACGCATCGCGGCCGCCGTTGCCGCCGTAAGCGCGTACCCAGGCCTGCAGGGTGCCCTCTTCTTCCGTTTCCGGACCGGCAACGCCCTGAGGTGCCTGGCCGGCACTCGGAGACGCCGTCGAAGCGAAGCCGTTCATGGAGCGGTATTCCGTGCCGCGGGCGGCAATCTGGCTGTTGAGCTGCTGGTTGACCTGGAACGAAGATTCCGAGGTGTCGGGCAGCTGGGAAATGCTGTAAGCCATGCCGTCGATGCCGGCGCCGTTCAGCGTATAGAATTCGCGCTCGGTCAGGTTGTTCTGGATGTTGTCGTCAAAGTAGGTCAGGTAGTCCGAGTCTATATCATTGAACGTATCCTTCAGGGACTTGTACGAGAGCGTGACCTGCAGTCCGCTGGTGTCGGACAGGGTTTCGTTGACCAGGAAGCCGAAGTCGATATCAGAGATCTCTTCGAGCGAATAGGTTCCGGAATCCACCGTGCCGTTAACAATCTGATAGGTGCCGCTGTAGGTTGCTGCCGTGCCGCCGGCTACGATTTTGGCCGACTTGTTGGAGACGACAACATTGCCGCTGATCAGGCCGCCCGACATGCTCGACACGCCGTTGGTGTCAAAGGAGGTCTTAAAGTGGAGGGAGATCTCAGACTTGCCGCCCATCACGATATCCGCGCCGGAGCTTGAGGTCACTGTGCCGAGGCCGGCATCAATGGTGGTTCCGGATTTGAGGTAGGCGCCCTGCACGAAGTCGAGGGTGCTGTCCGCTCCGGAAAGCGAGATGTCGGCATTTTTGGCGCTGACAAAGCGGTTGGAGAGGAAGGAGAGCGTGCCGTTGTTAACGTCGACGTTGTCGTAGTACGCGCCGGTTTTTTCCGAACCGAGTACGGCCTGGAGTGTGCCGCCGTACTGGTTGATTTCGGAGACCAGGTCGTCCTCCATCGAGAGGGTGGTCACGGTGCCGTCGGACATAACCACATCCAGGTCGCCGCGGATGGTGCCTTCGACCAGGTTGAGTTCGGCAGAGCCGGAGGTGACACCGAAGTACATGCTGTCGCTGATTAAGATATCTTCGCCGTCCACGGTGAGATCGGTGTTGAGGGCATAAACGCCGTAGCCGGCAGAGGAGGCCGCATAGCCGGTGCCCGCGTGGGTGCCTTTCGAACCGCCTTTGAATGTACCGCCGTAAAGGTTGACGGTTGCGCCGGATGCATACAGTCCGTTACCGCCGTTCTCGACCGAGTTTGTGACGTTTGCACCGACCGTGCCGCCTTTGCCGCCGGTGAAGGTGCCGTCGTAAATAGTCAGGGTTCCCGAGGAGGCTGCGATGCCGTTGCCGCCGGTTGCTTCGGCCGAACCGGTGCTCAGAACTTTACCGCCCTGGCCGCCCTTGAAGACACCGTCTTCAATGGTGGAGGTTCCGGAGGTAACCAGGCCGTTACCGCCGTTTGCGGTGACGCTGTTGTTGGTGCCCTGGATGTAGACGTAGCCGCCGTCACCGCCGTAAAACCGGCCGCTTTCAACATAGAATTTGCCGGTACCGCCGTTACCGCCGGTCATCGTTACGTCGTAGGAGTTGGAGGCCACCAGCGCCGTGCCGGCGTAACCGCCGTAGGCATAAGTGGATTCAATTGTGATCGGATTGCCGGAGGAGGTGATGCCGTCGCCGCCGGTCATGCTGATCTCTTCGAGATGGCCTTCAGCATATGCGTAACCGCCGGTGCCGCCGTAGTACCAGCCGTTGACGGAGACATTGGTGCGGGTAGTCGTTCCTGCGGTGATGACCATGGCGTCGCCGCCGGTGAATGTAGCGGATGCGAGGTCTGCACCTTCGTATGCACGGACCGCGCCGCCGGCGCCGCCGTAGGCTTCGGTCGATTCAATGCTGGCATAGCTGGTGGAGATCTCAAGGCCGTTGCCGCCGCCGGCCGAAAAGTCGCCGGTCTGGTCGATGCCGGTCATCTCGTCAATGTGGCCTCGGCCGCCCTCTGCGTATGTGTAGTACAGGCTGGCATAGGTGGAGGAGATCTCCGCCCCGTTGCCGCCGCTGCCGTCGGTATCGCCCAAGGTGGTGAAGTACGTCTTAAGTTCGCCGTCATCCCAGATGTTGCTGCGGGCGGTTCCGCCGGACACGTTGGCATTGGTGGAGTAAAGGTAGGTGCCGGAAAAATAGAGTGCGGTGCCGCCGTCGCCGGAGGTGCCGGTCATATTCGAGCTGTATTCGCCCGCGGAAGTGGTCCAGATCTGGGTGCGTGTCCATTCATTACCGTAGCTGCCTTCAATGTAGGTGTCGGAGCTGTCGTTATCGATAATGAGCGTCGTGGCCGCGATCGAAACCGTAGAGGCTTTACTGCGGTTGCCTTCAGCGTCACCGTAAAACGAGACGTCATCGAGCAGTACGGTGCCGCTGATGCTGCTCATCGAGACGGCGCCGCTGTCCGAGCGGGATGTGCCGTAGATGCCCCCCAGCATGTTGACGTTTTCGCCGCTGCTCGCGTCCACGGCTTCCCGCCCGCCCCAGCCCATGCCGGCGCTGTTGGTCGAGATAATGTTGAGGTCGGTAAAGCTGCTGGCGGTCAGGTACGAGGTGGAATCGATGCCGTTCAGCACGTTCAGTGTGATGGCCTCCGTCGCATTGTAGATGAAAAGCGAGACATCGGAGGAACCTACTGTGTAAAGCTCTGTTGCATTGTAGATGGTGTTGTAGTTGTCTTCGGTCTCCATGTCCGAAACCATCTCACCATCGTCGTTGTAAGCGCCCCAGGTGCCGGATTCGTTGAAGTAGATGTATGCCATAGACGGCATAGCCGATAATTGGAGTATCAGTGCTCCATAAGCTAGTTTCTTCATAGTTCCCCTCGGTAGTTGCTGTAAAATACTCGTGCAAAAAGATAGCACAATGTAGGCGGTGCGGGTCGGATGTTCAATCCATTTTATTGTCCAAAATGTTTATTGTTCCGGCGTTGCGGCACCGCAGCGCTTTCCGGTTTGCCGCCGGAACGCAGGCGGTACCCCGGGATTTTCAGCGGTCCGCGGGGTGCAATTTGCCGGCGTGCCTGCTTGTCATCGTTTGCGCCAGTCGTTATCTTCTGCGCTTTTCAGATTATCCGCGGCGGATCCGACGGGGCGCGAAGCCGGCCGTTCCGGCGGATAGGCTGTGTTTCAGAAAGGCCGAAAAATGTTTAAAGAAATTTCCAGTAAAGTCAGTTTTCCGCACATGGAAGAGGAGATTATTCAGCTATGGAAGGAGCAGGATACTTTTAAGAAGTCACTGGAAATTCGAAAAGACAGCAAGGAGTTCGTCTTTTACGACGGTCCTCCGTTTGCCACGGGCCTTCCGCACTACGGACACCTGCTCGCGGGCACCATTAAGGATATCATTCCGCGCTACCAGGCGATGCGCGGCCATTATGTTTCCCGCCGCTTCGGCTGGGACTGCCACGGCCTGCCGATCGAGGCCCTGGCGCAGGAGGCCCTCGGGCTGGCCGGCGCTCCGGCAATTAAAGAGGCCGGCGTTGATGTGTTCAACGAGCAGTGCCGTTCGATGGTGACCAAGTATGTGGAAGAGTGGGAAAAGACGGTCACCCGCATGGGCCGCTGGGTCGATTTTGAGAACGACTACAAAACGATGGACAAACCGTTCATGGAGACGATCTGGTGGGTCTTTTCGGAACTCTGGAAGCAGGACCGTATTTATAAGGCCCATCGGATCATGCCCTACAGCTGGAAGCTGAATACCCCGCTTTCCAACTTCGAGGCCGGCCGCAATTACCAGGATGTGCAGGATCCGGCGATTACCGTCCGCGTCAACCTGCTGGATTTTGAATTTGAAAACGCCTCGGCCCTGATCTGGACGACCACGCCGTGGACGCTTCCGAGCAACCTCGCGATCTGCGCCGGCCCCGACATCGATTATGCGGCGATTAAAGACAAAGAGACGCACGAGGTCTTTGTTTTGGCGCAGGCGCGTCTGTCGGCCTATTATAAGAAGGAAGAGGAGTACGAAATCCTCAAGACCTATAAGGGGTCCGACCTGAAGGGGCTGAAATACGAGCCGATTTTCGATTTCTTTGCCGATAACCCCAACTCCTTCCAGGTGCTGAACGACGATTTTGTTTCGACTGAAGACGGTACCGGCATCGTGCATATGGCCCCGGCTTACGGCGAGGACGACTACCGCGTCTGCCGCGCCGCCGATATTCCGCTGGTTGATCCGCTTGATGAGGACTGTATTTTCACGGCCAAGGTGCCGGATTATGAGGGGCAGTTCTGCAAGGATGCCGACAAGGCGATTATTAAGGCGCTGAAACACGGCGGTAAGCTGATTCATCAGAGCACGATTCAGCACAGCTATCCCTTCTGCGAGCGTACCGACACGCCGCTTATCTACCGCGCGATCGATGCCTGGTATGTCCGCGTGGAAGACCTGCGTGAAAAAATGCTGAAGAATAACGACGGCGTCCACTGGATGCCGGACTATGTCGGCGAAAAACGCTTTGCCAACTGGCTGGCCGATGCCAAGGACTGGAATATCAGCCGTAACCGGTTCTGGGGTTCGTGCATTCCGGTCTGGGTCAACGTTGCGGATAAGTCCGATATGATCTGCGTTGATTCCATCGAGACGCTTGAAAAGCTTTCCGGTGAAAAAGTCGAAGACCTGCATAAGCACTATGTCGACGACATCGTCATCGAAAAAGACGGCAAAACCTATAAACGCACGCCGGAGGTGCTCGACTGCTGGTTTGAGTCCGGTTCCATGCCGTACGCGCAGAATCATTATCCTTTTGAAAACAAGGCGCATTTCGAGGCCAACTTCCCGGCCGACTTTATTGCCGAGGGGCTCGACCAGACCCGCGGCTGGTTCTACACGCTGATGGTGCTCTCGACAGCGCTGTTCGAAAAACCGGCCTTTAAGAACGTGGTGGTCAACGGCCTCGTGCTGGCGGAGGACGGGCTGAAAATGTCCAAGCGCCTGAAGAACTATCCGGATCCGATCCATGTGATCAACGAATACGGTGCCGATGCGCTGCGCCTTTATATGATCTATTCGCCGGTGGTCCGCGCCGAGTCGCTCCGTTTCTCGGAAGAGGGCGTGAAGCATTCGCTCCGCCACCTGCTGCTGCCGTGGTGGAATGCGTACAGCTTCTTCGTGACCTATGCCAATATTGACGGCTGGACGCCGGCGCAGTCGGTGCCGGAGCGCGACAACCTGATGGACCGCTGGATCCAGAGTTCGCTGGCGCGCCTGGAACAGCAGGTGTCTGAGGCGATGGACCGCTACGACCTGCAGGCTTCTGTCCGCCCGTTTGTGGCGTTTATTGAGGACCTGACAAACTGGTATATCCGCCGTTCGCGCCGCCGTTTCTGGAAAACCGATGACGATACCGATAAGGTGCAGGCCTACTCCACGCTGTATGACGTGCTGCTCGGCCTCTGTAAAATCGCCGCGCCGTTCACCCCGTTTATTTCGGAAACCATCTACCAGAACCTGAAAACCGACGATATGCCGGATTCGGTTCATCTGAACGACTTCCCGACGGCCGCCGATGCCAAGCGCGACGAAGTGCTTGAGGGCCAGATGGCGATGGTGATGAATGCCGTGGAGCAGGGCCGTACGCTGCGTGCGGAGTACAAGCTGAAAAACCGCCAGCCGCTGGCCAAAATGCATGTGGTCTGCGACGACGAAAAGCTGCTGGCTAATATCCAGGAGCTGGAAAGCCTGATTGCCGATGAGCTGAATGTCCGCGCCGTGGAGTTTGGAACCGATTCCTCGGAGCTGGCGACTATTCAGGCAAAACCGAATTTTAAACAGCTCGGTCCGAAACTCGGCCCGCTGATGAAAAAAGCGGTTCCGCTGATCAGCAGCCTGAGCGATGGGCAGATTGCCCTGATTTCCGGCGGCGGTACTGTGGCGGTTGAGCTGGACGGTCGGACGGTTGAGCTGACGGCGGACGATATTGAAGTTGTGCGCCATCCGAAAGAGGGCATGGCGGTGAGTGCGGAAGGCGCGCTCGTGGTCGGCCTGGACACGCAGCTGAACGACGACCTGGTTGCGGAGGGGCTGGCCCGCGAATTTGTGAACAAAGTGCAGAACCTCCGTAAGGAAATGGACCTCGAAATCACGCAGCGGATTCATATCGGGTTCAGTTCTGATGATGAAGTGGCTGCGGCCGTTTCTTCCTATCGTGAATATATTGCCGGCGAGACCCTGGCGCTTTCCTGCGAAAATGCAGGAAACAGCAGCGAAAATGGTACGGAATTAGATTTGAACGGGCATGCCTGCAAGGTGTCCATTATCACCGCAGAATGAAGCGGATATGCTGATTGACACGGCATAGGGCAGATGATAAATACCCAACCCTTTATTCGGGTTTGGAATTGAAGTTTGACTGGAGAACGACCGCAAATGGCTACAAAAAAGACTGCTAAAAAAGCGCCTGCTAAGAAGGCCGCCGCCACGAAAACCGCTGCCGCCAAAACGGCAGGGAATACTACCGCCTCTCCGGTGGCCGTTTCGGCCGGCGGTCCCCTGAGCGGAAAAATCGGTAAAAACAAACACTTTACGACGAAACAGCTCAAAGAACAGCTCAACCGGCTGCTGATGCTGCGTGAGCGGGTTACCGGTGAAATCCTGTCCATCAACCGCGATTCCCTGAGCTCCACCGAGCGCGATCCTTCGCTCTCCGACCAGGGAACGGATACGTTCGACCGCGAGTTTGCGCTGAACCAGCTTTCCAATGAGCAGGATGTCCTGTTCGAAATTGACGAGGCAATCCGCCGCATTGAAAAGGGCACGTACGGCATCTGCGAAATGTACGATGAGCCGATCAATATCGAGCGCCTTGAAGCCCTGCCGTATGTTCGCTACTCCATTAAAGCCCAGAGCGAAATTGAAAAAGGCCAGGCCACGACATATCGTCCGTTCGGCAGCACCATGCAGGGCATTTAAACTGCAGCGGCTGGCATTCCGGATGGCCGCGAAAAGGCATCAAAAACACAGCGGTTATCTGCTTTCAGATCCTTATGCTGCTGGTGTCTTTGTGCGGCTTTTTTCGATGAAGGAGTTTCAGTCATGCTGGTTTTGATTATTGGTTTGGTCATCCTGTTCCTGGATCAGTTCACCAAGCAGGCGGTTCGCGCCAGCTTGGCGTACGGAGACTCAATCCCGGTCATCGACGGATTTTTCAACATCGTCTATGTCCGGAACGACGGTGCGGCCTGGAATATCCTTGCGGGCCGAGGCATCGTCCTGATCCTGATTTCATTTTCCGTGCTGGCGGCGCTCTATGTTTTCCGCAGCCGGATCATTGAGGGTAAAAGGCGGAATGAGGTGCTGCTGGGGCTGCTCTTCGGCGGTATTGCCGGAAACCTGATCGACCGCATCCGTTTCGGCTGGGTGACGGACTTTCTCGATTTTGAATTCGGGAGCTACCATTATCCGTCGTTCAATGTGGCCGATTCCGCCATCTGTATCGTCTTTGTGGTTTACCTGATTCTGAGCCTGGTGGAAAAGAGGCAGGGCGCGGGGAGTGAAGGGCTGGAAAATGGCTAGTGCACCTTGCGCTCACTTTATCATCGGGCCGACGGCCTCGGGAAAAAGCGCCGTTGCCCAGTACATCGCCGAGCGGGAAGGCCGGCTGATCGTTTCGGCCGATTCCATGAATATCTACCGCGGCATGGATATCGGTACTGCCAAGCCGGATCTCGAAGAGCGGGAAAAAGCGGACTATGCCGGTTTTGACCTCGCGGAACCGACTGAGAAGTTCAGCGTTGCGGCTTATCTGGATGCCGTCCGCCCGGCTTTCGAGTCGGGCCGTGACATCATCGTGGCCGGCGGAACCGGACTTTATGTGAAGTGCCTGACCGAGGGGTTCGACGATGTGCCGCCGGAGGATTCCGGACTTCGAAAGGAATTGGAGGCGCTGGATTTTCCGGCGCTGGAAGAGCGGGCGCAAAACCAGGCGGCGGCGCTTTATGAAGCGCTGACGGAAGATGATCGGCAGAATCCCCGCCGGCTGGTTCGAATCCTCGAGCGCACCGCCGGTTTTGGGTCGGCCAGGCCGAACAATTCGTGGAACTCCCGTCCAAAGCCAAAATTGGTTGGCCTGCATGTGGAGCGCGCGGTACTGCTGGAGCGGATTGAGAAGCGGGTGGATCAAATGTATGCCGCCGGGCTGCTGGATGAGGCGGAGGGGCTGGTCGGACTCGAGCTGTCGCAGACCGCAATGCAGGCGATCGGCTATGCAGAAGCTTTCGCTGTGCTGAAAAATGCAATGACTCTCGAAGAGGCCAAGGAGCGAACGGTGATCCGCACCCGCCAGCTGGCGAAGCGCCAGATGACCTGGTTTCGAAACCAGTTGAACGTGGAATGGATCAATACGGCGGATTTTGGAACCCTGGAAAAATTGGCTGAAGCCGTTTCTGATGCGTGGAAGCAAACCGGTCCTGCACCGGTCGTAATTTAATTCACCGCAGCGTGCACCGAGGTCTCTGAGAATCAGCGCTGTGATCTCCGTGACCTCTGGCGAAGCGGGTGGTAAAAACAAAAACTATGTCTGAGCTTTTAGAAACACAGAATAACGATGCCGAAACCGTGCTCCTGATCGGGGTGGTGCTTCGCAATGACGAAGAGTGGAAGGTTAAGGATACAATGGACGAGCTTGCGCAGCTCGCCGAGAGTGCCGGCGCGGTGGTGAAAGGCCGTTTTATTGTCCGCCAGCAGAAAATCAAGGCCGGCCATTACATCGGTACCGGCAAGGCGGCCGAGATTGCCGACTGGATTAAGGAAAACCGCGTTTCCATGGTGGTTTTCGATGATGACCTGACCCCGGCGCAGGGGCGTAACCTGCAGAATGTTTTTGAAGTCCGTGTACTCGACCGTACCCAGCTGATTCTTGATATTTTCGCACAGCGCGCCCAGACCAAGGAGGGGTGCCTGCAGGTGGAGCTGGCGCAGCACATGTATCTGCTGCCGCGCCTGCGGAATATGTGGACCCACCTAGAGCGCCAGAAGGGCGGTATCGGCCTGCGCGGTCCGGGGGAGACGCAGCTGGAAATGGACCGCCGGCGCCTGCAGGATCTCATCCGCACCCTCAAACGCGACCTGGCGCTGGTGCGCACGCGGCGCAACGAGCAGCGGCGCGGGCGTAAACGCCACGGCTGGGCGCTGGTCTCGATCGTCGGTTATACGAACGCCGGTAAATCAACGCTGCTCAACCGTTTGTCCGGTGCGGATATCTATGCGGAGAACCAGCTCTTCGCCACACTTGATCCGACAACGCGCCAGGTGGAGCTGCCGAACCACGAACCGATGCTGATGACGGATACGGTGGGGTTCATTCAGAAACTGCCGCATCACCTGGTTGATTCTTTTAAGGCCACGCTCGAGGAGGTGGTCGAGGCCGACCTGCTGGTTCATGTGATTGATGCATCGCATCCGCAGGTGGATACCCAGATTGAGGCCGTAAACAAAGTGCTGGATGAAATCGGCGGTCTCGACAAGCCGATGCTCTATGTTTTCAATAAAATCGATGATGAGCGGGGGCGTAATGCCGCCAAGCGCCTGCAGCGCCAGTTTCCGAAATCGGTGGCGGTCTCGGCGCGCGAGGGCGAGAATATTGATCTTCTCTTTGATGAGCTGGCCGACTGCCTGAAGGGCCGGAAGATTGAGATGAACCTTTCGGTGCCGCTGGGCGAGGGCAAGCTGCTGGCGACCCTGCAGAAAAATGCTTCAATCCTGGAGCAGAAATATGAAGGACCGAATGCGGAGCTGCTTGTCCGCGTTTCCCCGCAGCTCGCTGCGCAGTGCAGGCCCTTTTCGGTCGATCCGGCCGAAGAGCCGGAGTGGTAGATGGTTCCGCCTTATCGGCCAAGGAGATAGGCGGCGAGGCAGATTCCGGCAGACAGGATAAAGATGACCTGCCGCTGAACCGCATTGCGGCGGTGCGTCCTGTAGAATCCTAAATCGTTCATGGTGTGGTTCCTGGTTGTTCGCGATGCACCTCTTTCTGCTGAAGATATATTTTGTGCGTGTTAGGCTGCTGTTCAGTATTGGTTTTGCCGGCTTGTTTTTTTCCGGGGATCCGAAGCGGGCGGCGCTGCATGGAAAAACTGGAAACAGAGCGCGCTTTCGGCGGCGGCTTTTGCCATAGTTTTCATTTTGTGGATTAAGGTGTGGGTGCGCGGAGGTGCAGTCCGTTCAAATATGGGTAAACCGTATGGATAAACAGAAAATTCTGAAGGCCGTCATTGCGGCATTGGAAGAGGAGCTGCGGGTGCAGCTCAAGGGGCAGGAATCGGCGGCCGAGGGCGCAACGCATTCCGAGGCCAAGGCGGAGAGCAAGTGGGATACGTGCGGCCTGGAGCAGTCGTACCTGGCGCGCGGGCTGGCGAAACAGTTTGAGGCGCTTTCGGCCGGCGTGCTGGAGCTGCGCCGGTTTAAGCCGGCGGATTTTTCGGGCCGGCCGATCGGCGTTGGTGCCCTGGTGGAAGCTGAAATGGATGGGTATTCAGATTGGTTTATGCTGCTGGAGTGCGGCGGCGGTACGGAGGTGGCGGTGGACGGCGCGGCCGTTACGGTCATTACGCCGGAATCGCCGGTGGGCGCTGCGCTGACGGGAAAAAGCGAGGGCGAGAGCTATTCGTTCCGCGCGGGCAGCGAAGGGATTGTGCGGCAGGTGAAATAGCGGTTTTCAGCGATTGGAAAACAGTCGTAAAAACCTTGAGAAACTGTGCTTTACACGGGGTAGGGCGGTGCGTATAGTCCCGCTCTTACTTTTTTGAGAGAGAACTATATCAACAGGAGTCCATACCAATGGATCAAGCAGTAAAAGCTGAAGTTAAAAACGAATTCAAGCGTGGCGAGCAGGACACCGGTTCCGTAGAGGTTCAGGTTGCGTTGCTGACTACCCGCATCAAGGAATTGACCGAGCATCTGAAGACTCATAAAAAAGACCACAGTTCGCGCCGCGGCCTCATCATGATGGTGAACAAGCGCCGTAAACTGCTGAGCTATTTGCGTAAAAAAGACGACGCACGTTACAAAGAGCTGATCGGTAAGCTTGGACTTCGTAAATAAGTCGTTTGACCGGATGTTCAACAATCCGTAATTCGTTTGTAAGCCCTTTATCAAAAGTAAAGGGCTTGCTTCGTTTATAAACGCCGTCAAAGGGACGGCAAAAACAACAATGAAAGGTGCGCTCTTCAGAACAGAAATTAGCAAGGGCGCAGATTAAGTTATGAAGGGTACAACCAAAGTTGAATTCGAGGTCGGTGGGAAAACCATGACCCTCGAAACCGGACTGCTCGCCCAACAGGCGGACGGTTCCGTTACCTGCGGCATCGGCAGCAACGTCGTATTTTCCGCGGTCACTTCCGCGAAAGAAGCCAAAGAAGGCGTGGATTTCTTCCCGCTGCAGGTGGAATATCGTGAAAAATTCTATGCAGCCGGCCGTTTCCCGGGTGGCTACATCAAACGTGAGGCCCGTCCTTCCGAGAAGGAAATCCTCACCATGCGTGTTACGGACCGTCCGATCCGTACGCTCTTCCCGGACAACTTCCACCGCGAAGTTCAGATCAACAACATGCTCGTCAGCTCCGACCAGACGCTGGACACGGATGTTCTCAGTGTGAATGCGGCCTCGACCGCGCTGACCCTGACCGATCTGCCGTTTGACGGCCCGATCGGCGCCGTCCGTATCGTCCGCAACGACGGCGAATGGATCATCAACCCGAACCACGACCAGCTGGCCGCGTCCGACATCGACCTGACCTACTGCGGTTCCCGCGACAAGGTCATGATGATCGAAGGTTCCGCCCAGGAAATCCCGGAAGCGGAATTCGTTGAAGCCATGAAAACGGCGCACGCCGAAGTGGTTAAAATCATCGACGGCCAGATCAAACTGCGCGCCGAGCTCGGTATGCCGGAAAAAGTTTACACTCCGGAACCGAAAGACACCACGCTGCTGGACAAAGCCCGCGAGCTCGT
>JBFHGU010000057.1:0-20875 GCA_041582935.1 Pontiella sp. | reverse complement strand
CTCTGGCCGAAAAAGGCGACGCTGATGGTGGGGAACTATCCGGAATCGCACAACGTGGCGCGGCAGCTGTTTTATAAAGTGATCGGCGACGGCAAGGTGCTGAAAGAGGGGCAGTTTGCGCCGTGGATTCTCGGCAGCGAGGTCATCGATGTGGATGTGAAAGGGTTCCAGACATTGGAAATTGAAACCCGCGTGGAAAAAGCGCGCGATCTGCAGACGATCTTCCTCGGCCGTCCGAAGCTGCGGGATGCCGCCGGCCGGGAGATCGCCGTTGATTTTGAAACCGAGAATATTGCGCCGTCCGCCGGGGCGAACCGGGATTATGCGGGCGGCGAAGTCGTTCTCTTCGGAACGCCGTACGCTTCATCCATCGCGGCCGAACCGGCCGACCGCAAACAGGCCGGCCGGCTGAAGGTGAATCTCGCGGGTAAAAATGCCGCGCGTTTCACGGCCGTGCTGGGCGGGGATTATCCGGTCGGCGGCGACGATATCCACCGCAGAATTATTGCGGCGCGTAGCACGGGAACGGAAGCGCGTTTCCTCAGCGCGGTGGAGATTCATGAGGCGCATCCGGTTATTCAGTCGATCGAAGCGGTGAGTGCCGATGAGGTGGTGGTCCGCAGGTTCGATGGCAAAACCGAGCGGATTAGAATCAGCGGTTTGGAAGATGGAACGCCGGCGGTCGAACTGACCGTTGAACAGAACGGTGAAGTGATTGCCTCGGAACAAGCGGGCAATGGGATTTAAGAAACAAGTAGGTGTAGCCGCGATCCGTGATCGCGGACCGAGGTCATGGACCTCGGCTACACAACAAGGGCAGATTATGAATAGAGCAGTTGTGATCAGTGCAGTCATCCTGGGCACATTTCTGGCGGGATGTTCGGAACAGGTGCCGATGAAGGAAGAGCCGGCACCGGCGGTGGTGGACGTCGCACCTGCGCCGGAGGTGACGCCGGAGCCCGAGGCTGCGCCTGAACCGGCGCCCGAACCGGAGCCGGTGCCTGAACCGGAGCCGGAGGAGCAGCCGTTTTCCGGTTTCCAGTATCTGGAGAATCCGCCGATGGAGCTGATTGCCGAGGAGCCGCCGGAGCCCGAGCCGGTTTCCGAAGAGTTTGATGTGCGCCCGGGGTATATCGTGATCGATTCGCTGGATCAGTTCCGGAAGGCGATTAAGCTGAGCGGTAAGCGGATCCGCATGAAGCCGGGCGTCTATCGTGCGGAAAAGACGGATCCGCCGATCGAGTTTACGGCGCTGCACAAAGATGAAAACGGGGAGCTGCAGGTTGCGCAGCAGGACCATATCTTTGCGGTAACCGGATCGAACAACTATTTTGACCTGCGCGGTGTGGTGATTGAAACGCCGGTTTCGCTGATGGGCACCATGAATAAAAAGGTGCACGTGGCCGACTCGTGGCACATCAACGGCAACAATAATACGTTTATCGGCGGCTATTTCCGCAACGTGATTGATCAGCAGTATCCCGACTTCTTCTCCACGGAATGCGAGTTTGAAATCTGCGGCGACGGCAACACGTTTGCCAACTGCACATTTGTGATCCAGGGTTCCGTCCCGTTCGGCTATACCGACTTTTACGGCAAGGGCAGTACGCGTTTCGGTCGCCTGAACAAGCACTCGTTCATGAGCATCCTGAATGCAAACGATACCACGCTGAAGGGCTGCAAGGTCTACCAGAAGTCGTTCGGCCACGGGCTGCATCTGCACAACGTCGACGGCGTGACGGTTGAAGACTGCTATTTCACCGGCGCACTGCGCCCTACCAACGACATCTTCAAGGAAAAGGTCGGCCGGGCCGTCGATTATAATTTTGAGATGATGTACCGCTCGCAGCAGCCGATCCCGCGCGACCGGATGATTCCGCTGACGGAGGACGGCATTCGCGCCTACAACAATGTGCGAAATGTGACGGTTACGGACACCGTGGTGGAACGCTTCCGCGGCTGCTTCCAGCTGCTCTGTCCGGAGGGGGATATTACGCTGGAAAATGTGACCGTGCTCGAAGCCGGCGATTTTGCCTATGACCTGAGTGTGGGCGATGAAGGCAAAGTGACCATGAAAAACTGCAGCAGCGACGGCGCCTACAATCCGGTTTACAACCTGACGCGCGGGGCGAATCCGGAAGATGCATTCTTTGAACTCACGCTGCTCGATCCGCCTGAAGGCGCCATCGTGACCGACCGCTCGGGCCTCGGGATCATCAGCGGCGAGGACTGCGAATTTATTATCCACGACGGCACCACGCGTCCGCGGGCCGAGTCGGCCAACCGGCTGCAGTGCGGCGGCAAGCATGGCCTGAAGGATTCAAAGGTAACCAACTACACCACGGCCACGCTGGTGCTGGGGCCGGACGTGCAGAACTGCCGTATCCAGTCGGTCGGACCGGTGGAGGATAACGGCTACCGCAACCGCGTTTCACAGCTTAAGGCTCCGAGAAAGTAGCCCGCATAGTTGATGCGGGTGTCGCGGATCGGATATCCGCGCTACGCAGCAGTGAGCAGAATTGGAGATGAAAAGATGAAAAAATATGTATTCAGTGTATTGCTGGCCTCTGCAGGCATGGCCTTGGCGGGAGGACGGCCGGTTGCTGAAAAGCGGCCGAATGTGATTTTTGTGCTGACCGATGACCAGGGCTACGGCGATCTCGGCTGCCACGGCAACCCGATTTTGAAAACGCCGGAGCTCGATCAGTTCCACGACGAATCGGTCCGCCTGACCGACTATCATGTGAGTCCGCTCTGTACGCCGACACGCGGCGCACTGATGACCGGGAGGGATCCGGGGCGCAACGGCGCCTACCGCACCAGTGCGGGCCGCTCGATCCTGCACACGGGGGAGCGGACGCTCGGCAACCTGTTTGCGGACGCCGGCTACGCGACCGGCATGTTCGGTAAATGGCATCTGGGCGACAGCGCGCCGCACCGCCCGCAGGATTACGGCTTCCAGGATGTGGTCTGGCACCGCTGCGGCGGGATCGGCCAGGTTTCGGACTACTGGGGCAACGACTATTTCGACGACACCTACGAGCGCAACGGCAAGCTGGAAAAGTTTGAAGGCTACTGCACGGATGTCTGGTTCCGCGAAGGGATGCGCTTTATCGAGGAGCATCAGGACGAGCCGTTCTTCGTCTATCTGCCGCTCAACGCACCGCACACGCCGATCCGGGTCGGCGAGGAGTGGTCGGCACCGTATAAAGACAAGGTGGGCCGCGAAATCCTGGCCGACTATTACGGCATGATTGCCAACATCGACTACAATTTCGGGCTGCTGCGCGAAAAGCTGAAGGCGCTGGACCTGGAGGATAATACCATCCTGATTTTCATGACCGACAACGGGACCTATGTCGGCGCAAAATTTAAGAATAACGATTCGCTGCCGCTGGAGGGCGAATACAATGCCGGCATGCGCGGGCGCAAGGCGTCGGTGTTCGACGGGGGGCACCGCGTGCCGTTCTTCATCCGCTGGCCGAAAGGCGGGCTGGAAGGCGGGCGGGATATCGACACGCTGGCGATTCATGTGGATCTCTTCCCGACGCTGGCGGACCTGTGCGGTATTGAGGTGCCGGACGACCGCATCATGGACGGCCTTTCGCTCAAACCGCTGCTCATGGGCGAAGCGGATAAACTCGACCGCGATTCGATCGTGCTGCAGTTCCACGGCGGTGCGGCCTTTCCGGAGGACCGCCTGAAGCAGGAATATTCCTACATTCTGACCGAGCGCTGGCGCCTGCTGAACGGCCGGGAGCTGTATGACATCGAGGCCGATCCGCAGCAGCAGAAGAATGTGGCGGCGGAGTATCCGGAAGTGGTGGCCGAACTTTGGTCGCACTACGAACCGTATTGGGATTCGGTGGTGCAGGGCATGACGCCGGTGCGCCTGGACCTTGGCAACCCGACGGACAACCCGGTGGAGCTCTGCTCGCAGGACTGGTATATGCCGCAGGGTAATCCGCCGTGGAATTTCGGCCTGATCGGCAAACTGCCGCGCGTGACGGCGCCGTGGATGGTGGATGTGAAGAAGGCCGGCCGCTACCGCTTTACGCTGCGCCAGTATCCGAAGCTGGCGGATAAGACCGTCGAGAAAACCGTGCGGGCCAAAGTGGAAATTGCCGGCCTCTCCAAAGAGGTTGAGGTCGAGCCGGGCAGTAAAGGCATCGTCATCGAACTGGATCTGCCGGCCGGCGAGACTGAGCTGGTGACCTATCTTTACAATGAAAAGGGTGAAGCCGGCGGGGCCTATTTCACGGAAGTGGAAGCGCTCTGATACGGTGTCGACAGAATAGTGGACATGCCGGATTTCAGGATTCGGATAGTATGACATGATTTCACACAGGAGAATTTATGAAAAAGTGCACAACCTTTATCCTGGCAGGCTTGATGTCTGCCTCCGGCTCCGTTATGGCCGGTGATCTGTACGTAAGCCCCGAGGGAAAGGACTCCAATTCGGGTGCAAAGCAGGCGCCGGTGGCGTCGCTGGCCAAAGCGCGCGACCTGGCGCGGGGGAAAACGGACGTTACGGTTCATGTGGCCGACGGCGTTTACTATCTGCCGGAAACACTGGTTTTCTCGCCGGCCGATTCCGGGGTGACCTATCAAGCGGTCAACGAAGGCGGCGCGGTGCTCAGCGGCGGGTCGAAGCTCGACCTGAAATGGGCGCCCTATCAAGACGGCGTCTTTATGGCGAAAACGCCGGCGGGACTGCATATTGACCAGCTGTTTATCAACGGCATAAACCAGCGGATGGCGCGCTACCCGAACTATGATGCCTCGAAAAAAACCGATGCCTACCAGGGCTATTCCGCCGATGCCTTTTCCAAGGAGCGCGCGGCCGACTGGAAGGATCCGGCGGGCGGCTACATTCATGCGATGCACAGCTCCCGCTGGGGCGGCTATCACTACATCATTACCGGCAAGGATGAAAACGGCGAGGTGACCTATGAGGGCGGTTGGCAGAACAACCGCCAGATGGGCATGCACAAAGATTACCGCATGGTGGAAAATATTTTCGAGGAGCTCGATGCGCCGGGCGAATGGTTCCATAACGCGGAAGCCGGCATCCTCTACTATATGCCGGCAGAGGGAACCGACCTGAAATCGGCCGTCGTCGAAGTCGTGCGCCTGCGCCACCTCGTTGAATTTGACGGATCGATTGAAGCGCCGGTAAAAGACATTACGCTGCAGGGCTTCACGGTTCGTCATGCGGCGCGCACGTTTATGGACACCAAGGAGCAAATGCTGCGTTCCGACTGGGCCATTTACCGCGGCGGCGCATTTATGCTCACCGGCACGGAAAACGTTTCGATCCTCGACTGCGAATTCGACCAGGTCGGCGGCAACGCGGTGTTTGTGAACAACTACAACCGCGGCACGCTGGTGAAGGGCTGCCATATTCACGACACCGGCGCCAGCGGCGTCTGCTTTGTCGGCGATCCGGATGCCGTGCGCGATCCGCTGTTTGAATACCGCGAAACCAATGATTTTGACACCATGGACCGTACGGTCGGCCCGAAGTCGGAAAACTATCCGGCCGAAGGCACGGTGGAAGACTGCCTGATTCACGGGATCGGCCGCGTGGAACGCCAGCCGGCCGGCGTGCAGCTTGAAATGGCGATGAAGATTACGATCCGCGATACGTCGATTTATGACACGGCCCGCGCCGGCATCAATATCGGCGACGGCGCGTGGGGCGGCCATCTGATTGAACGCTGCGATGTGTTCGACACGGTGCTCGAAACGCACGACCACGGCTCATTCAACTCCTGGGGGCGGGACCGCTTCTGGCATAAGGACCGGTCGTATACGCAGAAATATGTGGACAAAGAGCCGAACCTGCCGTTCCTCGACGCCATGCACACCACGACCATCCGCGACAGCCGCTGGCGCTGCGACCACGGCTGGGATATCGACCTCGACGACGGCTCCTCAAACTATGATATCTACAACAACCTGATGCTCAACGGCGGGCTGAAGTTCCGCGAGGGTTTCCGCCGCCGCGCCTGGAACAATATTATGGTCAACAACGGGTTCCATCCGCATGTCTGGTACAACGACAGCGGCGACGAATTCTTTTCGAATATCATTATGCGTCCGCCGCGCGGTGCAAATGTTCCGACCAAAACGGCCAAGGGCAAACGGGTGGACAGCAACCTGTTCTGGACCGGTTTCCCGGATGAGATGGAGTGGTACCCGGTTTCCAAATGGGATGTGAACTCGGTCTACGGCGATCCGCTGTTCAAGGATCCGGCGAACGGCGACTTTTCTGTGAAAGAGGGATCGCCGGCGTTTGAGATCGGCTTCAAAAACTTCCCGATGGATCAGTTCGGCGTGAAAAAGCCGACGCTCAAAGCGATTGCGCAAACCCCGGTCATTCCGGAACTGAAGCTTGAGCCCACCAAGCCGCGCCAGCCGCCGGAAAACGCGACGCTCGGCACCTACTGGCTCGGCGCCAAACTGCAGGGCCTCGAAGGCGAGGACTTCTCGGCCTACGGCACGCGCAAAGAAGACGGCGGCGTGGCGCTGCTTTCTGTGCCGGCGGCTTCCGCCGCCGCGAAAGCGGGCCTGAAAGAGGGCGACCTGGTTCAGGGCCTGAACGGTAAAGCGGTGAAAACCGTCCACGACCTGCTGAAAGCCTATGCCGAAGCCGGGGACGCGCCGCTTGAACTCAAGATTGTCCGCAACCAGCAGCCGGAGACGATTACGGTGAAAGGCATTCCTTTCCTCGAGATCAAAACCGAAGGTGCGCCGGCGGCGTCCGGCCGTAAGGTTACAGCCAACAAAGGCACCAAGAACGACCCGCTGGAGTCGCTGACGGACGGTAAGCTTGCCGAGAGCTACGGCCCGATCTTCGCCAACAGAGAATCCGGTGCGGCCTATAAAATGGATCTGGGAAAAATGATGCCGGTTTCTTCGGTCACCAGCTGGTCCTACAATAAAGGCGGCCGCCGCGGTGTGCAGAAGGTTACGCTCTACGGCAGCACCTCGGAAAAAGATCCGGGCTGGCGCTTTTATGATCAGTCCAAATTTACACCGCTCGGTTCTTTCGATACCTCGAAACTGCCGGAAAGCGCGTTCACCGGCGTATCGCTCAAGGCGCCGGCCGGTCAGCAGCTGGGCGCATTCCGCTGGATCATCTGGCAGGTGCAGCCGGTTTCGGGACGCGGTGAAAATACGGCATTCCAGGAGCTGATCGTGGAATAGTCCTCTGATTTCCAGTGTTGGGAGAGGCCGGCTTGTGCGCACTGCAGCGCGGAATGCCGGCCTTTTTGCATTTAGGGTTCAAAGAGTTTTGGCCGAACGGCGCCTTGCGTGTTAAAAGGTTATGTTCGTTGTGTTTGGCGGGATAAAGGGGACTCTAATGGTTAACGTGGCTTGTTTGATCAGCAGTGTGTTTGCGGCGGCGTGCCGGCGGTATTTCGGATTCGTGTTTCTGGCGGCGGCCGCCTTTTCGGCCGAGGCCGGGGTGTACACCAACCGGGTCGTGGACATTACCGATGTATGGAAATACAACGTCGATTATACCGATTTGGGAACCGCGTGGAGCGATCCCGCCTATTCCGATGCCGACTGGTCATCGGGCGGCGGCCTGCTTTATGTTGAAAGCAGCGACCTGCCGGCCGCGAAAACCACGGCACTTCCGGTCAGCAAGCCGATGCCGCTGACCAGCTATTTCCGCATCTGGTTTACCAACGATCTTGCGGGAGCTGATTCTGTTTCGCTGACGGCGAATACGGTGATTGATGACGGTCTCGTGCTTTATCTGAACGGTACCGAGATTCTGCGCAACGGGATTGCCGCCGGCACGGTTTCCTATAGCACGCTGGCGACGAATGTGGGTGATGCGGTTTATGCAGGTCCGTTTGTGCTTGATGCGGCCGCTCTGGAGGATGGCCCGAACCTGCTGGCAGCAGAGGTGCATCAGTCGGGTGAGACCAGTTCGGACGTTTGTCTAGGGCTGACGCTGGATCTGGTCTGGACGGGAGAGATTGAAGATATTCTTGCTCCGGAAATTGTTTCGCTGAATCCGGCCGCGGATTCCGTGGTGACCAACCTGACGCAAGTGACCATGGGGTTTGATGAAGACGTTTCGGGCGTGGATGCGTCAGACCTGCTGATTAATGGAACCGCGGCATCCGGGCTTTCGGCGGCATCCGCCTCTCAGTATACCTTCAGCTTTGTCCAGCCCGACGCGGGCGTGGTTTCGATGACCTGGGCGTCGGGCCACGGCATCACCGACACGTCGGAAAACAGCAACCCGTTTGCGGGTGCCGGGTTCAGCTATCTGCAGCTGAACGCTTCAGAACATGATGAGCTGCCTTTTGCCTCGGTATATCAATCGTCGGACGATGCTGATTCAAGCGGAGCCGAAAATGCCGTCGATCTTTTGTGGAGCACATACAGCCTGACCCAGGATCTTCCGGGCAGTTACTGGATGGCTGAGCTGGGCCGTCCGTATGAAATCAGCCGCATTGAAATCGTAAACCGGACGGCGCCGGACGATGCAGAACTGGCCGGGCTGACGCTGACTGTGGAAAATATGGATGACCAGGCGGTCTATGAAGAGGTGCTGACCAACCCGGGATCCGGCGCAGCGCTGCAGATTAACCTCCCGGCGGGAACCGTTGGGCGTTCGGTGCGGATCGGTCTGTCCGGTTCAGAAACGAACGGGGCCGGGAACCAGCGTGTCGGCCTGACGGAGGTCCGCGTGCTCGGCGATGCCCAGATTGAATATATGCCGGAACCGTATGTTGCGGAGGAGGTGGAATTTGACTTTGCTGTATGGCAGTCGACCGACTATTCCTCTTCGTACCCGGCGGATAACGCGGTCGACGGAGACACAGATACATTTTCCCATACAGATACCTCGACGGCCGATAACTACTGGATCGCTGATATGTTTCAGGAGCGGGTGATTGACTCAGTCGATCTGGTGGACCGCAGTTACAGCGATCTGCGTATGGAGGGATATACGCTGTATATCCTGGATGATTCGATGGAGCCGGTTGCCTCGACGGTAACCACCGACCCGGGTTCCGGCGGTACATTCACCTACACGCCGCCTGCGGGCACTGCAGGGCGGTATGTAAAGGTCTGCCTCGAAAACGGCGATAAAAACGGCAAAGGGGACACTGCCATTCAGCTGGCTGAGGTTAAGGTCTGGTCGGGCGGATACAATGTGCTTACGGATTCCTCAACCACCATACCGCCCGTGACAGATAACCTGGCCCAGTCCCAAACCTGTTATATGCTGCGCCTGCATGATTATCTGGAGCCGGCCGAAAATGTGAACGACGGCGATATGACTACGGAAGCAGTCACCACCTCGCAGACCGTAGACGGCTACTGGGAAGTCGATCTGGGCGATACGTATGCGCTCTACGGCGTCCGCGCGGTCAGTGCCAGCGATGTGGGGGACCGCCTGACGAATGCCGTCTGCCGCCTGTTTGACGAAAACCATGATTCAGTGCTCGAAAAAAATGTATCGGGATTCGAACCCTCGTTCGATGTCGATCTCGACGGCCCGGTGTTCGCGCGTTATGTGCGTGTTGGGTATGAAGACAAAACCCGGACGGATGGAAGTCCGGGCGGATATCTTGGTTTCCGCGAGATTGAGGTGTTCGGACGCGATGCCGATGAAGTGGGCATTCTCTCGTTCAGCGCTTCGGATACTGAGGTGTCTGCCGGCGGGAACGTCACCCTCAGCTGGACGCTCGAAGATGTAAAACGCGCCGAAATTTTCCCGGCCGTCGGCAGCGTTGGTTCCTATACCGAAACCAACGGCATCGGCAGTTTGGAGCAGATCCTGTCGGCTTCGATGGAGTTTATCCTGACGGCCACCAATAACGCCGGTCTCTTTACGAGCGCGGTCGGCGTGGAAGTCGACGGCGATCCGCTGCCGGTCGTCATCAGCGAAATTGTGGCGGACAGTAAATATTCGCTCGACGACGGCTACGGCGATGCGTCGGACTGGATTGAGATCCGCAACACCGGCAACAGCTCGGTCGACCTGACGGGCTGGGGGCTGAGCGATAATCCGTCCAACCCGATGAAGTGGATCTTTCCGGCCACCAATATTGCACCGCACGAAGCGATGATCATCTTTGCCTCGGGCGAGGAGACCTCGGTTGATCCGGCGGGCTTTCTGCACGCCGATTTCTCGCTGGGTAAAAGCGGGGAGACGGTGCAGCTTACGGCGGCCGACGGCTCGACCGTGCTGGACCAAATTGTTTTTCCGGCGCTGGATGAAGATCTGGCCTATGGCCGTGACCTTGAAGGAAACTGGACGTTCATGGAGCCGACGCCCGGCGCCGTGAATACCGGCGAAACCTACGACGGCTGGATGGACAGCCTCGACTGGAGCCATGCGCGCGGTTTCTATGAAACCAACTTTACGCTGACGGTGACGAGCGATGATCCGGAGGCGGTGATCCTCTATTCGCTCGACGGCACGGCGCCTTCGGTTCCATACACCAACGGGCTTTCCATCACCGGCACATCGGTGGTGCGCATCCAGTCGTCACGGGAGGGATTCAAGCCGTCGAGTACGCAGACCAAGAGCTTTATCTTCCTGGACGACGTGATTGCGAACTCCAACATGGATACGGATGTCACGCAGGACACCAACTATGCCGGCCGCATCAAGCCCGGCCTGCTGGCGCTGCCGACGATTTCGCTGGTGGTTGACGCCGAGGGCGAGGCCATCGACGCCGTTGAATACGATGAACAGGCCTGCTCGCTGGAGATTCTTTGGCCCGACGGCGGGAATCCGATTCAGGAAGACTGCGGTATTTCCCGTTACGGAGGCGCTTATTCCTACTTTGAAAAAAAGGCGTTCTCGCTGGCCTTTCGACAGAAGTACGGCGCCGGCAAGCTGGATGCGCCGCTGTTTAACGGGTTTGACCGCGGTACGCTGGTCCGGACGTCGTTCGACCGGCTGCACCTGCGCGGCGGTAATCACGACTGGACGCGCTCCTTCGGCATGTCGGACCGCTTTATCCAGGACAGCTATCTGGACATGGGCAGCCTCAACCCGCACGGGCGCTTTGTGCACGTCTACCTCAACGGCGAATACTGGGGGCAGTACAACTGCAAAGAAGTGCTGAATGAAGCCTTCCTGGCCGACTATCTCGGCGGCGACGAAGAGGATTACATCAGTGTGAAGGGCAACCAGAACCAAGGCGGCTGGGTGATCGGCGCCGGCGACCCGCCGGTGGTTGAGCCGTGGGAGCTCGTGCGTGAGCTTCGGACGGATTATGAGGCGGTCAGCCCGTATCTGGACATGAGCCATTTTATCGACTTTATGCTGCTCTGGAGCTTCGGCGGCGCGGAGAATGAGTTCCGCGCATGCGGGCCGCGTACGGCGGGCAGCGGCTTTAAATTCTGGATCAACGATCCGGACGGGTTTATCCGCGACAATTACGGGGTCAGCCGAATCAACAGCACCAGCGGCCCCGGCTATATCTGGAGCGGGCTGCACAGTGAGGCCCACGTGGATTTCATGATCCTGCTGGCGGACAGGATCTATAAAAACTTTTTCAACGACGGCGCTATGACGGGATCAAAATGCATTGCCCGGCTGGAGTCGCGCATGGATGAAGTGCGCGACAGCTTTATTGCCGAATGCGCCCGATGGAACCGCTCTTACACCTGGTGGGAAGGTGAAGCCGAAGATGCATACGAGAACTATTTTCCGACGTGGAGCGATCAGCTGGTTGAGGAGTGGCGCAGTATCGGCTTTTTCCCATCGTTCGATCCGCCGACCTTCAGCCAGTACGGCGGTTTGGTGACCGAGGGCTATCAGCCGACGCTGACCAGTGCGGACGGTACGATTTATTATTCGACCGATGGAACCGATCCGCGCGAACCGGGAGGAGGCCTCTCAACATCTTCTTCGATATCGGTGTGGACTGCCGGCGCGGTAACCGTGACCGAGGATGTCACGATCACCTGCCGGGTACGTACCACATCCGGCGAATGGTCGGCGTTGGCCGAACCGCGCTACCTGCTGGGATCGCGGACTGCCCCGCAGGCCGGTGAGCTGCTGATTACCGAGGTCAACTATAACCCGGACGGGCCGGACGATTATGAATTCATTGAAATCTGGAACAGCAGCACCAACCTGATTGACCTGAACGGGGTGACCATCGACGACGGGGTCTATTATATCTTTTCCGAAGACGCCGTGCTGCTGCCCGGCGGATTTGTTGTTGTGGCTGAAGATAGCGCGGCCTTTTCCAACCGCTATCAGGATATTTCGTCGCCGTGGTACTGGTCCGATATGACCGTCGACGGCGAATGGGTCGGCGGGCTTTCCGACAGCGGGGAAACGGTGACGCTGGTCAGTTCAAACGGAACTGCGCTCGTCAGCGTGACCTACGATTCTTCCGGCGATTGGCCCAGCCGTGCCGACGGCGGCGGCAGTTCGCTGCAGCTGGCCGAACCGTCGCAGGCACCGGACGATCCGACAGAACTGGCGGCGTTTCTTGCGGATGGAAACAACTGGAGTGCGAGCCTGCTCTATCACGGTTCGCCCGGGCGTTTTGAATCGGTCGATACGTCGGTCATCATCAACGAAGTGCTGTCGCATACCGATGTCGGGGTCGACTGGATTGAGCTGTATAACACCGGTTCATCCGCCGCCGATCTTTCGGGGTGGGCGCTCACGGATGACCTGGATTGGCCGAACCGCTATCTCCTGCCGGACGGCACGGAAATTGAAGCCGGCGGCTATTTGACGGTGTCGGCCGCGGATCTCGGCTTCGGCTTCAGCGAGCTCGGTTCCGATGCCGCGCTGCTGCAGGTGGACGGCTCAAATGCCGTGGCGATTATCGATCAGGTGGAATTTCCGGCGGCCGCGCGGGAAGAGCCGTTCGGACGCCATGAACGTTCCGACGGGGAAATTATGTTTACGGAACTCAGTGCCGTAACCCCGGGCGCGTCAAATGCGGCGCCGCGGGTCGGCCCGGTGGTGATCAGCGAAATCATGTATGCCCCGGCGGCCGGTTTCGCGCCGTATGTGGAGCTGATGAATATCAGCGGCGCGGCCGTGCCGCTGTATGATGAATCGATTCCGACCAATGTCTGGACCTTTACCGGAACGGGCGGTTTTTCGTTCCCGACCGGTACGGTGATGCAGGCGGGGGAAGCGGTGGTGCTCTGCGCAACCAACCCGGCGGTCTTTCGGGCGCAGTACGGCGTCGATGAGGCCGTTCAGGTGTTCGGCCCCTGGCCGGGCGGCCTGGATGCCGAGGGCGAAATGCTCAAGCTGCTGAGCCCCGGCGATCCGGAGCCGGACGGTTTTGTGCCGATGTACCGCGCCGACTATGTTTCGTTCGGTACGAACGGATACTGGCCGGCGGTGACCGGTACGGGCACCAGCATCGAGCGGTATTCCGTATTCGATTTCGGAAACGACCCCGCGCACTGGCAGGCTTCGGACGCGTTTGCAACGCCGGGCTTCGGCACGGAATATCTCGAGCCTTTCGTCTCGTCGATTGCCAGTGCTTCCGGGGAATGGCCGACCATCGGGTTCCCGGCGCTCTATGGGCAGTCCTACGAAATCCAGTACACCGATTCGCTGACGGATCCCGACTGGCAAACGCTGGGGGTGGTGTATGCGGCATCGGGCAGCTGGGTGGAAGTGGTCGATGACAGCGCCTCGGCGAATGAACGGTTCTACCGCATTGTGCTGCTTGGGTTCGTCGATTAGGCCGGCCGTCTGAGCGGGACTGCGCAGCCGGTTTACAGGGTAATCTGTGGATTGCTTTTCCGGCATTGTATTGACTGCGCTATGAGATAAAGTATTCAGGCTTTTGCTCAGACTGGCTGCCGCTGGCGTTCGGACTGGGGCGAGGCGGTTGATTCGTCAGCGGGCGGCCGCTCAGGAATCCGCCGTGTTTTTCGGCGGTTGAGCGCCGAAGCTGCAGGAGTTCTCATGGAAAGAAGAAATTTTAATATTGTGGTCATCAATCCGGATCAGATGCGGGCGGATTATATGACGCCGAACGGCCATCCGTTCATCGGCACGGAAAACCTGAGCCGCCTCGCGGCGCAGGGTACGAATTTCCAGAAGGCCTTTGTGTCGTGCCCGATGTGCGGGCCGAGCCGGGTTTCCGCTGTAACGGGCCGCTATCCGTCGGAGCATGGCAGCCGTAACTACGGCGGCCGCATGCACCCGGAACATCCGAACATCTTTGCCAACCTCAAGGCCGCCGGCTATCACCGCGCCATTTTCGGGAAGGATCACATCACGGCGGACGATGCGGTCGGCCTGCTCTATGACGAGGGCGAGGATATCTGCATCGGCAACATGGATCAGCACGCCGACTATGCCCGCAGCTGGAGCTCCGGCACGCTGGCCGCCGACTGCGAATGGAACCTGACCGAACGGCTGACGACGGCCGGGCTGGATTATATCGAGCGGCGCAGTCAAACCGGCGAGCCGTTTTTCCTGACGCTGAATTTTCAGGATCCGCATCCCTATTTCACCGCGCCGAAGCCGTACGACACGCTGTTTTCGCCGGACCAGTTTGAGCTGCCGGAGAACTTCCGCCGCGCGCCGGCCGAAGGCGAACCGCGCCGCCTGAGCAACTGGCGTGCAAATTCGCGGAGCGGCGAGGCGACGGAAGACGACTTTAAGAAGGCGATGGCGATGTACTGCGGGCAGATCCGCTATGTCGACGATCAGCTCGGGCGCGTGCTGGATAAGCTCGAGGAGCTGGACATCCTCGACGAAACCATTGTGCTGTTCTGGAGCGATCACGGGGAGTTTCTCGGCGACTACGGCGTAACGCATAAACTGGCGGCGTTTTATGAGTCGATGGTCCGCGTGCCGATGGTGCTGTGGGATCCGTCGGGAACGGTTCCGAAGGGAAACCAGCAGCACCTCGTGGAGTCGATGGATGTGTTTGCCACGGTACTGGATTTATGCGGGGTGCCGCAGCCGGCGGGCAGCCGGGCGCATTCGCTGGTGCGGCCGGGCTATCAGCCGCGCGCGGATGTGTTTGCGGAGGGCGGGGTGCTGATTGCGCCGCCGGCGGCGCCGATCGAAGGCGCCAACCTGCGCGCACCGCACGGGCCGTCGCATTTCGGCCCGGGTGCTATGCTGCGGACCGAGCGGTGGAAGCTGTGCAGCCACAGCTTCGACTGCTGGGAGCTTTATGACCTGGAAAATGATCCCGCGGAAACCCGAAACCTGTATAGTGATCCGCAGTATGCCGAAACCGCCCGGCAGCTGACCCAGCGCCTGATGGCGCGGATGATGTGCATGGGCCAGGCGCCCGAACACCTGCCGGCCCCGAAAGCCGCGCAGCTGGATGACGCGGGCATGCCGGTGTGGGATATGGATGTGTTGAGTATTGAACTGGCCGATGGGTACCGGCCCTAATGTCGATAGAATTTTGACAGGATAAACGGGATAAGCGATTGAATAGCAATCCTGTCCATCCTGTTATCCTGTCTGATAAAATTTTAAGGAAATTGAGATGAAAAACAGATTGAAGATGAGTTTTCCGGCCGGGTGGCAGGGAGATATGTGGAAAGAGGCGCTGCCGTCGGGCAACGGAACCATCGGTGCGGCGGTGTACGGCGCGGTCCACCGCGAAACCGTGCTGCTGACGCACGACGACCTGTGGCACGAAGTGGTGACCAACGAGCTGCCGGATGTGAGCAGCAAGCTGCCGGAAATCCGCGCGCACTTGGCGAAGGGCGATGCTTATGCGGCCGATCCGATTCTCTCGGAAGCACTGTCGGACGCCGGCTATGAGGCCGATATCGGCGCACCGCTGCCGCTGGGCGACCTGCTGGTGACGATTCCGGTGAGCCGCGGTTTCACGAACTACAGCCGCGAACTGAATATGGAGACCGGCGAGGTGTCGGTTTCGTGGAGCGATAACGGTGCGGATTTCCTGCGGAAGGTTTTTGTTTCGCGCACGGATGATGTGGTGGTGATGGAGGTCCGCAGTTCGAAGGTGCTGACGGCTGAGATTGAACTCGACCTGCATGACCGGCTCGATGCGCATATCTGCGATCAGCCCGACCCGAAACTGCCGACGGATCTCGACGTGAAAACCGATGAGCCGGGCTGGATTTTCTATGCCGCCAAAAATGACGACGGCCTCGACTTCGGTGCGGCGGCCCGCGTGGTGAAAACCGAAAAAAGCGCGCTGGTGGTGCTGAAGATGTTTGTGAAGGGCGAGCGGTCGGCTGACTGGGCTAAACTTAAAAGCGAAATTGAAGCGCTGGAGCTCGATTATGCCGCGCTGCTGGCGCCGCACGCGAAGGCGCACGGCGGCATTTTTAAGCGCGTGACGCTGGATCTCGGCGCGGCGGGGCACGAGGCCTCGAATGAGGAACTGCTGATGCAGGCCTATAAAGGTTCGGTGCCGCCGGCGATGCTGGAAAAGATGTGGGCCTACGGCCGCTACCTGCTGATTTCGAGTTCGCGCGAGGGCAGCCAGCCGTGTCCGCTGCAGGGCAAGTGGTGCGGTTCGTACCGCGGCTACTGGACGTTTAACATGGCGAACGAAAATCTGCAGATGAATTACTGGCAGGCGATGTCGGGCCATATGCCGGAAGTGGCGCTGCCGGTTTTTGATTATGTGGAACGCATGATGGATGACTTCCGCGAAAATGCGAAGAAGCTCTACGGCTGCCGCGGGATCCTGATGTCGTGCATCACCACGCCGCCGTCGGGGCTGTTCAAGGATATCCAGCCGCACATCCTGCACTGGACCGGCGCGGCGGCGTGGGTCGGCCAGCACTTTTACGACTATTACCTGCACACCAACGACGAGGTGTTCCTGAAGGAGCGCTGCATTCCCTACCTGCGCGAAGTGGCGCAGTTCTACGAGGATTTCTTCACCGTCGATGAGAACGGTTTTTATGTGAGCTCGCCGTCGAACTCGCCGGAAAACAATCCGGGCAACTATGCCGACGGCGCGGCGGACATGAAATCGATGGAAACCGCAATGAATGCCACGATGGACTTTGCGCTGGCGAAAGAGGTGCTGATGCACCTGATCGAATCCGGCGACGACGTGGAGCGCTGGCAGGCGATGCTGGACAAAATCCCGGCATACCAGGTGAATGAAGACGGCGCGGTCTGTGAATGGATGCACGAGTTCTTCGACGACAACTATGCGCATCGGCATCAGTCGCACATCTATCCGGTGTTCCCGGGGCTGGAAGTGACGCGCGAATCGGATCCGGAGCTGTTCAAGGCGTTTGAGGTGGCGATCCGCAAGCGGCTGGAGATCGGCATAGGCTCGCAGACGGGCTGGTCGCTGGCGCATATGGCGAATGTGTATGCGCGCATGGGCGAGGGCGATGATGCGCTCAACTGCCTGAGCCTGCTGGCGCGTGCCTGTGTGATGAACAATTTCTACACCACGCATAATGACTGGCGCAACAGCGGGATCGGCGTGCCGATGCACCTGGCGCCGTATCAGATCGATGCCAACTTCGGCTGGGCCGCGGCGGTGCAGGAAATGCTGCTCTTCTCGGTGCCGGGAAAAATTACGGTGCTGCCGGCCATTGCATCCGAATGGAAAACCGGTTCGGTGAAAGGGCTGCTGGCGCGCGGCGGCGTGGAGGTGGATATCCGCTGGGACCTGAAGGCCGGTTCGGTCGAGGTGCAGCTGCTGGCGGGTAAAGACCAGCATGTTGAGCTGGGCTCTCCCTACGGGCAGGGCATCATGCTGAGCCTGAAGGCCGGCAAAGCCGTTACGCATTCGTTTGAAGCCGAATAAGCGGCGGCGGTGATTTGAAAACGGCGCGGGGCACCGCCCTGCGCCGCAGCGTTAAAGGAGATTTGATTTATGCTGAAGAAATTTTTGATGTTAAGCGGTGTCTGTTCTGCGCTGCTGATGACGGTTTCGGCCGAAAGGCTGGATGAAATTAAGCTGGGCGATGCGGCCTCGGAAGGTGCGCATCAGTTCGAGGCGGTGCAGAGCGAGGTGGTGGACGGCGCGCTGGGCCTGCCGGCGCGGCGCCTGCTGGCCAACGGGGAATGGCGCGGCGGAAAACTTACCTTTAAGATGAAGGTCGATCCCGAAAAGCCGAACTATTTCACGGTTAAGCTGTGGGGCAGTGATACCTGCGGGCATGATGAGCATGAGCAGCGCCTGAGCCTCTATATCGAGGGCAAGCAGCTCGGCACCCGCCACCTCGGCGCGATGGATATGCTCGATATCATGAAATATGACCTGGCGCGCTATCCCGGCCGTTTTCTCTATGCAACGCGCCCGCTGCCGCTTCATTTGACGCAGGGCAAAACGGAGGTGGAGCTGACGATCGAAGCGCAGGGCGGTATCAACGGCTATGCGCCGAAGATTGAAGATTACCAGCATATGATGAATGAGCCGTCGCGCGGGGTTTACCGGGTGTATACGCACACCCAGCCCTGTTTTGAGCCGGCGGAGGATGATGTGCAGGGTGCGCCGCCGGAAGAGGTGCCGGTGCGTCCGGGCCCGGGCGTGGAGGTGCTGGAGCGCCTGAAGCAAGAGCTTAACAAGATGTCGGACCGCGAGATGTCGAAGGGCGGCCGTAAGCACGAGTATAATATTCAGTATCTCGCGCATGCGTATATGACGCCTTGGAACACGGCCTACAAAAACCGCATCGCGCTGGAACGGATTGTCGAGGCCATCGACGCGCACTACCTGGAATTCCGCGAAACGGAGGAAATCAAAGGGGTGCGCTGGATCTTCAAGGGGCCGATCGGCGATGCCATCCGCCTGGTGCATAAAGACCTGGCGCCTTGGCTGGATGAAAAAATTCCGGGCACGAGCACGACGCGCCGTAAGGGGTGGGCGGAGCTGATGGTTGCTTCGCGGAACCATAACTCCTCGAAAGAGGGCGAAGGCCGGCGCGCCTACACCAACCAGTGCATGATCAAGGACCAGAACACCTATTACTGCAACCTGGCGGTACGGCTGATCTATCCGACGAAGGCCTGGCCGGAGAAAAAAGCGCGCCTGATGCTCTACGAAGCCATGGGGCTGGAGCCGTTCAGCGGCAGCTGGGATGAATACGCCCGGCCCGATTGGAGCCATGGCAAAGAGAAAATGCTGCTCACCGATATGGGCCTGACCCGCGAGCTGGGCTATGTCGGCGCATACGGAGAAATTATTTCGGACTCCGGTTATGCGATGTATGAGGCGACCAAGTCGTCGCCGGAGGGCGCAGACCAGCGCATTAAAGAGCAGCTGGTCAAAATGATGCGGGCCCGCTCGTTCTTCCGTTATCCGCTGATGGATGCCGAGGGATACCGCAGCATGAACCAGGAGGCGCTCATCGGCTGGCGCGACTGGAAATATCCGGGGCAGGTTATTTATGACCAGACCAACGGCCGCGACGGCGGCGCTTTTGAGATTGCGGTTTCAACCGGCGACCGCGTCCTGCTGGGCTACGGACAGCAGATGCTCGAAGATAACCAGTTCTTTGCTGCCGTTGAGGAGCGCATGGAGAGCCGGCATACCAATGCCAAGACCTACCTGCTGAATGTGCCGGAGCTCTACGAGTATGTCTCTTCGCTCCCGCAGCAGCCGTACCGCCTGCCGATGACGGATGGCCAGCCCGATTTTGTGTTTGCCGATCCGGGCGACGGCGTACTGGCCTTTAAAGACCGCGGCCATGTGTTTTATGTCTCGCTCTACTGGCGGGCCCGCCGGGCCGTCAACAACCTGGCGCGCGTGCACTATTTGACGCCGCACATGGAGCGCGACGCCATCGTGAACATCGAAACGGAGTTTGATGACAGCGGCGAGGTCTATGTATTTCCGGAGCGCACCAACCAGGAATTCTCGCGCGGCCGGGAAGAGGGCTGGTATACCGCGCAGGGCATCTACCAGGCGCTGGCCGGTGTGGAATATCCGATTGCCGAGGTGGACGACGATTCCTATGAGTTCGGACAGGAGCACACGGATGCCGGCAAGGCGCAGCTCTATACCATGAGCTACGGACCCTATTTCATTGCCATGAACTGCGATGACCGCGAAACCTTCCGCGTGGAACTTCCCGAGGAATTTGTCGGGGCCAAGGACCTGGTTTCCGGCCAGCTCGTCAAGTTTCCGTCGGCCAGCCTGCGGGCGGGCCAGACCATTGTGCTCTGCAGCACCTGGAACCAGGAGCCGGCGGTGCCCGCCAATATCCGCATGCCGGAAAAACCGCAGGACGTGATTGCGGAAACAGAAGCACCCGCCGCCGCTGAAACGCCGAAGGCCGTCGCGGCGCCGCCGGAACAGCCCAAAGCTGAGCTGAAGGCCGAACCCCAGCCGAAGCCGGCTCCGGAAACGGCTGCGGCGGAGCCGGGCAGCTCCTGGCTCATGGACAATCTCTTCATCGTCGGCGGCGCCGCAACGCTGCTGGCCGTTATCCTCCTGGCCGCGCTTTCCAGCCGGAAACGATAAACCGCGATTCTACAGAAGGCGCCGGATCACAGCGGGGAGGACATTCCGAATCCCTGTGAGGCCGGAATGAAAACGGCTGACATTATGTCAGCCGTTTTTTTCTGATGAAAAGAGCTCCGCGGCCATGAAGCACCGGCGCGCGGTTGGTGCGGACCGCATGATTTGCGGGCATGCGAAAAAGAACGATTTAATCGCCTGCCGTTAATTATCCTGCCGTTGATTCTGCAAAGAGAAGTATCTGTCAACATTACCTTCAAAAGCATCAGTAAGTTGATTGGTTGCCTTGTGCGCATCGATTCCGATATATACTTTGTTCATGGCGTTTCCCTTTTCTTTTTAGGTTATTAATTTGGAACGGTCCAGGTGGTGCTGGATCTCCCCGGTTCGTCCGGGGAACGCCGCTTAATTTAAAGAAAAGAGGACCGCGGCTGAATCAACTTCAGCCATAAGGTCTG
>JBFHGU010000056.1:0-20894 GCA_041582935.1 Pontiella sp. | reverse complement strand
TCCCGTTGGTCTGGCTTCCGATGCCGATCGATTCCGCACCGGCACCATGGACCGCAAAAGTTCCAGTTCCGTTGATCAGCACATGGTTTTTGGTCTCCAGGCTGCCGCCGGAAATCTCCAGCCGACCCGATCCGCTGCCGGTGCCAACCTGCAGGTTACCATCCTGATTCGAAAGCAGTCCGCCGCTGAGGTTGTAGATTCCGGTCCCGCCGAAACCGATCGCCAGGTCCTGAGCCACCTCGTTCGTTCCTCCACTTTGGTTAATTATACCGGTATTTCCACTGTAGCCGATTCGATTATCACCATCGACACGAGCAGACCGAAGAAATCCGCCGGAAATCTCAAGCTCGCCGGAAGTACCGTTAATCCCCAGACGCAAATCCTTAATCGTCAGGCTCATGCCATCACTCAGAATAGCGCGATCGGCTCCAGCCAGATCCAGATTAAGGAACGCATCGACGGGCGTTGCATCCCAGTTTCCTACATTCGTCATGACGTTATCGCCCAGCGCGTTATTCCAGCTTGCGCCATGGGCCGAAACGACTCCCAGCAGCATGGCCGCACACAATGTTTTGCCTATTATTGCAGTTCCATTTTTCAACGTTCTTCTCCTTTTTAATTTCCCCTAAAATGCCTCTCGGCATTTGTTCATCAGATAAAACGTTCTTCATCTGCGGGGAAGACAATGCCTTTCCGAATTAAGGAGCAGAATACGCTTGCTGAATTGACGCACCAGCGAGTATCTACTTTAACAATAAAAATAACAGGATTTCATAAGTTAAAGCGGGAATTATATGAATGAGAACGGAGAAAACGGACTCAGACGACGTGTCACACAGGCCGATATTGCAAAAGCTCTAGGCGTCTCCATAATGACGGTATCCATGGCGTTGCGGAATAAGGCCACAGTGTCCAAACAAACGCGCCTGCGGGTGCAGCAGAAGGCTGAAGAACTCGGCTACCGGCCCGACCCACAGCTCTCCGCACTGAACCGATACCGAACCAACTCCGGGGGGCAACCGGTACACTCCGCTCTGGCCTGGATCAACACATGGGATCCTCCCGAACGGCTTCGGCAACAAAAGGAATTTGATCTCTACTGGCGGGGCGCTTCAGACAACGCAAAGCGCATGGGTTATCACCTCGAGGCATTCAATCTTACCGAGCTCCCGGTGCGGCGACTGAAAACCATCCTTCGCGCCCGGAATATCCAGGGCATCCTGCTCCCTCCCCTGGGCACTTTCGCAACACTTCTGGACACATTCAGCTGGAGCGATTTTGCCGTCGTACGCTTTGGGCAGGCGATCCCGGAACCAGCGGCGCATTTGGTAAGCAGCTCCCAGCTGCAAAATTCCATGCAGGCCTTCGACAACATGCGCCGTCTAGGTTATCAGCGGATCGGATGCGTGTGTCAGTATTCGCGGATGCGGTTTTTCGGAAGCGGCTTTACCTGGGCCCAGCGGGAGCTGCCGCCTGACCGGTGGATTCCGCTGCTTACCAAGAACCCGGCTCATACTTTTGAGCAGAAGCAGGAGCAACTTGCCGAGTGGATCAAACTGAACCAGCCGGATGCCATCCTGACCGATGGCAGCCAAATCCTCCCCATGCTGAAAAATATGGGCTACCGAGTTCCAGAGGATATCGCTCTCGCGACCACGAGTGTGCACGACACCGAAATTGATGCGGGGATCGACCAACAACCCTACGAAATCGGCTGGGCCGCCACCCGTATGCTGACGGCCCTGATCAACGAAGCGGCCTTCGGTCTTCCTGTCCATCGCAGCGAGTTGTTCATAGAAGGCCAATGGGTGGACGGCTCCATGCTGCCCGGCAGGCTGTAGGTAGCGAGAAATAGAGTCATTTATTAGCCCGGCGAACCACGCAGTCCAGGCCGAAGAGCGTCCCCGTGCTCTTCGGGTTCTGTCCGACCACTTCCGCCCGCAGCGTATATACCCCCTCGACCGGCTCGAATGCGCCCAGTTCAACCGGCTTGACCGAAACCGGTTTCGGCGCATAAAAATCAACCTCGCCACCGGCCGGTTTTCCGTTCACTGAAAACCGCAGGATGCCGTAGTCGCTGCTTTTGGTTGCATACAGCACGAGCTTTTCGGCCACCGGGCTGGAGGCCGGCAGGCGGAATTCCAGCACATCGCCCGTCACGGCACCTTTGTATAGAACGTGATCCTCCCCGTTCCATGCGCCCTTATATTTTTTCAGGTTCTGCGGTTTCCGGATCAGCCCCTGCGGCGCGGCCATAATTTCGATCTCCTCAAACTCCACCGCATTTTCAAACTCGGAGACTTGCTGCGTCACCGGGAGCTGCGGAATATTGAGCACCTCAACCGGCTCCGGTTTGCGGTTCGAGGCGGTGGCCGCATCGCCGTACCAATACATGCCGACGCCGTAGCCCATGTCCACCTCGCTCCAGTGCCAGATCTCCATGTCCAGCTGCAGTGAACTGCCGAACGGCATCGTGTCGAGCGAACGCGTCCGGGTTTCCGTGCTGAATCCCAGCGTATTGCGCTCCTTCGCATCGGTCTTGCGGTTCAGCTTATTGTATGTATGGCAGAACGGCTGGGCGTGGAACGGATGCTCATAAAAGTCGGTGCTGCGCCCGCCCCACGAATAGGCATAATAGTCCTCCGTGCCGGTGCCGAAGATCGACGGAAAATCCTCGCCGTCGACCCAGATCTTCTCATCGCCCTCGCCCCACCACTTTTCAACCGGGTTCATAATCGTCAGCGTATCGCCGACGTAGACGCCGCGCCCGTTCAGCGTAATGTAGTTCCAGTCCGGGAACGGGCGGGTTGAAACCGGATACTGCCCGCGCCACGCGGCATTGAAATACATCGACCGCTCATCCCACGTCCACGGTTCAACCGATGCTTCCAGCAGGAATTCCACCGGTTCGTCACTCAGGTTTAAAAGGGTGACCTTCGCATTTTTCTGATACGGCATCACCCAGCGGCACCTCATCGATCCGTCCGCCGACACCTCCCGATACCAGCCCTTGAGCGGATTCAGGCCGATCCCGCAGCCGAAGAAATCGCCGATCGGACACCAGACCGTTTCCTGTCCGTCAAACTCCATCTTCAGCACCACTTTGCGGGTAATCTCCGGATTCTCGTAACTGCCCAGCTTGACCAGCAGCTCACGAACTGCGCTCGCCGCGCCCGACGGCAGCTTTAGACTTTTTTCCTCATTCGGCGCCAGCTTGCCGGCGGCAGCCCGAGGGCTCTCGTTTTCGTCGAAGAGCGGATTCAGCAGGGTCTGCCCCACCTTTTCCGTCAGCGGCCTCAGCGCGTCAAAATCCGCCATCGTGAAGGTTTTCACCGGCGTTCCCTCCTCATATTCGCGGTAGGTGAACTGGAAGAAGAACGGCCGTCCGGTTGTGGTCACCTTGCAGCCCTTCGCATACGGAATCGGGAAGAACGAGACCGCCGAACGCAGCGACTGATGCGCAAAGGGATAAGGAAACAGCCCCGTACCGTCCAGCAGCCCGAGCATGTTACCCTCCAGCACCGGCTCCTCGGAACCGTCGAGATAGATGCGGATCATAATGTCGGTATCCGGCTTGTCCGGCTTCAGGAACGGCATCCAGGTGCGGACAATGGCGCCCGGCCCCTCGTGATCCATCAGCACCCACTCCTGCTCGCCGTTCTTCTCCTCGATGCGGATAAAATTATGATCCTTATCGCTGCTGTTATAGTCGTGATTGGTGAACCAGCCCTTCGGCTCCTTCGGCGTTTTGGAGGCCCGGTTATAACTGCTCTCCTGCTTCAGCCGGAAATCTGTCTCCGGGAAACGCGCCGCCGATTCCCGGTCGATCATTTCGTTCAGCAGCGACTCGATGGACACCGGTTCTGCTGCCTGAACCGATAACGCCGCTCCGGCACACAGCACACCGGCCATTCTCAAAAAAACATGTATGCGTTTCATCTTACTTCTTTCCTTTCGTATTTCCCGAGGCGGCCGGCTTATAGCTGCTCAGCAGCGCCTCCATCTGCTGCACCACTTCCGGATAGTCATTATAAAGATTGGTCGTCTGATACGGATCCTTCTCCAGGTCATAGAGCTGGGCCGGCGGCGCATCCTTTTTAATCGTTCCGTTTTCAATATCGCTGTTCACATGGCCGACATACGCCGCACAAGCCGGCCCGCCGCCCCGATGCTCCCCGGGTTTGCCGCCGAAACCGCCGGCACCCCTGGCCGGAATATAGACCCACTTTCCTTTGCGAACCGTAAAGTGGGAGGCTCTGTAGGGCGACATGACCACCGTTTCGCGCAAGGACTCTTCCGGCTCGCCGGTCAGGGCCGGCAGCATATTCACACTGTCTTTCAGCTGTTGTTCATCCAAGCGCTGCTCCGTCAGTGCGGCAAACGTGGCCAGCATGTCCACATTGCTGAGCAGCTGCTCCGACACGGTTCCCGGCGCAATGCGGCCGGCCCATTTGGCAATAAACGGCACGCGGTGACCGCCTTCCCAGGCATCGAACTTAAAACCGAGCAGCGCCCCGTTCTGCTTGTGCCCCTGATTGAACGCGGCATAGCCGCCGGCATTGAACATGCCGCCGTTATCGCTCGTAAAAATCACCAAGGTGTTATCCGCGACGCCCTGTTCCTCCAGCGCCTTCATGACCTCCCCGACGATCCAGTCGAGCTCGTGAACGAAATCGCCGTACAGCCCGCACCGGCTGGTGCCCTGAAAACGCGGTGCCGGCGTGAACGGATGGTGGATATTGGTTGTGGCCAGGTAAAGGAAGAACGGCCTGCCGCTCCGCTCCCGAATCCAGCCGACAGCCCGCTCGGCCAGCGTCGTCCCGACGGTATAATCGTTGTAGAGTTTATGCGCCTCCGCCGCACCGCCGAAGAAATTGTGGTTCCGCTGCGCGGCCTCCGGCGGAATCGGTGTGATGGGTGTCGCGTTTTTATTCTTTTTCCGGCCGTAGTAAACCACCGGATCATCCGGATCCAGCCCGACAATGCGGTCATTCTCGACATACATATACGGACTGCAGCTGTTCACAATCGGCACGCCGAAATAATAGTCAAAACCGACATCCAGCGGCCCGGGCCGCAGCGGTTCGTTCCAGTCGACATTTCCTTCCCCGAATCCCAGGTGCCACTTGCCGATGCAGGCGGTGTCGTATCCCCGGTTCTTAAGCAGCTTGGCAATCGTCAGCTGCTCCGTATCGATCAGCAGCGCGCTGGTCGGAGCACACGGCCCCCAAAGATCCTGACGAACCGGATATTCCCCCGTCAGCAGGCCGTAGCGCGAAGGCGTGCAGACCGCCGACGCAGAATGGGCATCGGTAAACCGCCGGCCCTCCGCCGCCAGCTGATCAATATTCGGCGTCTGAACCTTTGCTGCACCGTAACAGCCCAGATCGCCGTAACCGAGATCGTCCGCTAAAATCAGAACAATGTTAGGCGGCTGCGCCGCAACAGCAGCTCCAGCCAACAGCAGGAGAGCAGACAGAACCGCCTGGGCGTTAATGATCCGCCTGTTTTTTTGGACAGGATGAACAAGATGCGGCTGCATGAAAACCTGCTCAATCCCCACCGCTGCTCCAAGCACCGATGTACTAATTCGTTTACCATACATATCAAACCCTTTGTTTCCTCATCGGCCAAACCTGATCAACCGGAGTAAATCCCGACCATCCTGTTTGCAGTGCCGGCTGGACGGCGGCCGGGCTGGCGGTTTCGCTGAGGTCATCCTTCAAATTGTACCGCTCGACCTTCCCCTTCGCTTTAAGCAGCGGCTAAGGTCTCCACCGCAGATCATATCAGTGATATTTTATCATTCCGTACGCACGCGGTAAAACAGGTTTTCCTGATCCTGCGCCGCCGAGACATCGATCCAGACGCCCGAGGTCAGCCCGGCGGCCGCCGTGATCCAGCCGTTGGAAGCAAGGCCTATTGCACGCTCTACAGAATAGGTATAGTCAGGCTCAGACGTCCAGGTCACACGAGGCCCGTTCGCAGTCTGCTCAAAGCTGGAAATCACAAAAAAATCAGCCGCATCCAGCGGATTCGTACCGCTTAGATATTCATCTTCATCGGACAAACCATCGCCGTCAAAATCGGCATCGCCGTTTAAATCCGTCAGGCTGCTGACCCACTTGCTCTCCCAAAGATCAGGAAGCCTGTCGTTGTCCGAATCCACATCCACCCCCGTCACGTCAACATAACCGCGTCCCACGAGCGCGACGGTCCCGCCGTCTCCGCCGGTCAAAGTAAGCCGCCCGGTCAGCGGTCCTGTTTCTGTCGGAGAAAACGCCACAACAACGAGTTGGGTCCCTGCCGTGTCCAAACTGTAGCTTTCTCCGGAAATAACTGTAAAGGGCGCGGACGCGGAAGCCGTGCCCGTCAACATGCCGCCGCCTCGGTTTTGAACCGTTACCGTAACAGAGGTCATCGAGCCGACTTCCGTAAAACCGAAGTCGACCTCAGGAAGAGAAACATACAGCGCGGCATCATCGCCCGTCTCATCCCACACCGTCTGCTGAACCGCGGCCCGATCTTCGGACCGGTTATCCGTTGTATCCACATCGGCATACCAGTGCAGGGCGACGGCATAATCCATATCGACGTCCTTCCCGTGCCAGATTTCCATGTCCAGCTGGAGATAGTTCGTAAAGACGATTTCATCCAGCGCCCGGCTGCGCGTCTCAACGCTGTAGCCGTATGTATCGGCCGTATCTCCCGGAGCATTCGGGTGGCGGTTCAGCTGGTCATACACATTGCACTGCACCTGAGCATGAAAGGGATGGTCATAAAAGTCGGTACTGCGGCCGCCCCAGGAATAGCCGTAGTAGTCTTCCGTTCCGGTGCCGAACATCGACGGAAAGGTGTCGTCATCGACCCAGATTTTATGGTCACCCTCGCCCCACCAGCTGGTCACCGGATTCCAGAGCGTCAGGGTGTCGCCGATATAAACGCCGCGGCCGCCGGAGAGGGTTACATAGTTCCAGTCGGACCAGGGCCGGGTCGGCAGCGGATACTGCGAACGCCAGGCGGAATGGAAGTACATGCTGCGGTCATTCCAGCTCCACGCCTCCGTGACCGCGCTCATCGAAACGTCAATGCTGCGGTCCGAAATGTTTTCGAGCGAAATCTGTGCCGTCTCCTGATAGGGCATCACCCAGCGGCAGCTGAACGTGCCGTTCGATTCAACCGTGCGGTACCATCCTTCGAACGGGTGCAGGCCGACGCCGGCGCCGAAGAAATCGCTCAGCGGACACCAGATGGTGTCCATGCCGTCAAACGCGGCCTTGACGATGAGCGAGCGCAGCTGCTGCGGCGTGCTGTCTGACGCAACTTCCACGGTGAATTCATGCACAGCATGACCGCCTGCGGGCAGCTCCAGCACGGCTTCATCCCCCGCGGCAATGCTCGTCGTGCAGCTCGTTTCGGTGCCGGCCGGAACGCCCGCCGATGGATCGAGCAGGGATTCTCCGCGGGTGCTGACCACATCTGCCAGGGCGTCAAAAGCGTCCATGGTGAATGTTTCAACCTGGGTTCCGAGATCATACTCCCGGCAGGTGTAGATGTAAAAAAACGGGCTGCGGTCCAGCGTGACCACACAGCGCTCGGCATAGGGAATCGGGAAGAAGGAGACTGCCGAACGGAGCGAATCATGACCGAACGGATAGGGAATCAGGCCGGTGCCGTCGAAAAGCGTGAGCATGTTGCCCTCGATGACCGGTGTCGTGGAACCGTCGAGATAGATGCGGACATAGTCGTCGAGTGTGGAACTGGAGGTCGAACGCCACGGCGTCCAGAAACGCACGAGCGCGCCCGGCGACTGATGATCCACCATGACGTATTCGGTGCCGTTGCCGTACTCGGTGGTGGTGTAGAGATATTTGCCGTTGTAATCGCCGTTCGCAAACCATCCGGTGGACGTATCGCTGGTGCCGGATTCCGGCGGGCCCACATCAGATGCGCGGTTATAGCTGCTGAAATTGATCAGGCGGAATGACGGTTCGGGAAAGCGTGCACGCTCCGACCGGTCCGCCATTTCATCCAGCAGCGATTCTATGGTGACGGGATCATTGGTTCCGGGAATCACACCGTATCCGATGACACGGACGGCAGCCCCTTCGCCGCCGGTAAAAACAACTGAATTGCTGAAGGTGCCCTCTTCCGGAGGAATAAACTGCACCGTAACCTCCTGCTCCTGCTCATTCGTCAGGGAATAGACCGCGCCGGACGCAATACTGTAGGGAGCCGAAACAGAGGCCGTACCGACCAGGCTGCCCCAGCCTGAATTCTTAACGGTCAGCGTCAGGCTGTTGGTCGTGCCGGGAGTCGTCTGCCCGAAGCTCAGACTGCTTTGACTCACTTCAATAACCGGATCCGTCGGGCCTTCGTAATCGGAAGCGGCGCGCAGCTGATAGGCGGTCAATCGAGGGCCGTTCTGCGATGAAGTCACCACAAAATCCTGCGCGGCGGCATCGGCCGTAAAGATACCGACGGCATAGGACTGACCATCCAGCTCATTCTGGCCGGTACCGCTGTAGGTCATCGTTCGGCCGGCCGCATCGGCCGCGCTGTCGGCATGCCAGACCTGGACTACATACTGCTGACCAATGGTCAGACCGCTGAAGGTTTTCAGGGCAACCGGATCGGTTCCTGATGATTCATAATCAATCGTGGACAGCAGCGAATCATATTCGGAATCGGAAGCCGTGGTATCCCAGGGATCCCCGGTCCAGCTGTTGGCCAGCAGCGTTCCATCCGCGGTAAACGTCACCCCGTTCACCGTCGGCGAGGTGGTGACACTGCCCCCCACGCCGTTGACGGCCTCCAGCAGCGTTCCGTTCGTCACAACATCCGATGCATAGCCGGTAATAGCACTTGTGGTCCACTCTATTGTTGCCGCCTGCGAGCCCATCAGCATTCCGCCCGCCAGGACCATTCCGGTTAATTTATTCACTAGTTCTCCCTCCAATTTTACTTCAAACACCTGAAATCGCCTGAATACGATCATTCCGGCGCTTCAGCTGCATTGTGTTAGAGCTTCGGCAGTCCTCTACCCCATCCATCGTTCATAATGCCTCAGCAGAAAAAACCGTCTATCTACCGTTTAGTAGATGCCGGGCGCTTTTTTCAGGACTAAGATGTGCTTCATAAAATTGCGCGGTTCATATGAGACAGACGCGGCTTCCCGCTTCATTGTGCGCGGCAGCCTGCGGAAAGAATGTTATAACCGCGCACTGACTGTTATGGAGATTCCGGAGCCTGTAAGCATGTATCGAACGATCGCCCTCGCCGCCGCCGTATGGACGGCCGGACTGTGTCCGGCTCCCGCGGCTGAGGCCCCGGAGCATCATTCGCTGACACAGCTCGAACAAAAGCTGGAAGAGATTGATTCCGAACTCGCGCAGCTGGCCCACTTCACCCTGCGCAGCGGCGTGGGTAATCTGGGCTGGGTATCACAGAAAAATCCGGTCAGCGAATCCACGGAATGGATCGAAATCCAGCTCGGCGGGGAAACCCCGATCGATGAGGTGGTGCTGGCCCCGATTCTCTGGAACGACGCGCAGCTGGGCCCGCGGGCCGACGGCTTTCCGCTGGAATTTAAAATCATCGTAGGCAGCCCCGAACACCCCGACGGATTCACCGCCGCCGCCTTTACCGAAGCAGACCGCCTGCTGCCGCGGATCGCCCCGCTGGTCGTTCCGATCGAACCGACCCAAGCCTCCTGGGTGCGGATCGAGGCCTCAAAACTCTCCAGCTGGGCCTGGCAGCCGGACACCTATGCTTTCCAGCTCTCCGAGGTGATGGTTTTCAGCGGCGGCAGGAACGCGGCCCTGAACCAGCCCGTTAAAACATCCTCCACCCAGAAAAACTATGTGGCCAAGGCCATGTATGACGAAGCGCTGGTTGACGGATTTGTGCCCTACCTCATGGATGCCGCCTTCGGAGAGCAGGGCGATCCTTTCGTCTGTTTTTTCAAACAGGGCAATGAACCCTCCCTCACGATCGGTTTCGGCGAAACACTTTCCATAGACCGCATCAATCTGCATGCCGCTGACCTGCGCGAAAATATCCCGAAAATCCACCATGCCGACTACGGCCTCCCCAAACAGATGATCATCGAGGGCGCCAACCGGCCGGATTTTGCCGATGCCGTCCGGCTGGTCGACTACCAGCGCGAACAGGTCTACGAAACCGGGCCGATTACCACATTCAACATTCCGCCCGCCCGCTGCCGCTATATTCGGCTGACCGCTCCGGCCGCCTATTCCGCGCCGGAAGCCGCGGGCCCCTGGCGCTGCATGGGCTTCGCCGAAATTGAACTCCTTTCAAACGGCAGGAACGCCGCCGAAGGCAAACTGGCAAACATTAATATTGAAGCGCCGATCACCCAGGGCTCGCTGGCCGACCTCACCGACGGCCGCAACCACTATGGAAACATTCTTCCGATCCGCACCTGGCTCGAACAGCTCGCCCGCCGGCATGACCTGGAGCAGCAGCGAATCATTCTGGCGGCGGAAATGGACCTGCGCTACGCCCGCCAGAAAACCGTCCTGAAAAGAATGACCTGGCTCGCCGGCCTGCTGACCCTCGGTATTTTTCTCTTCGTGCTCACAGAAAAGTATCTCCACCGGCGGCAGGTGCGGCGGATCAAAGAACGCTTTGCGGCGGACCTGCACGATGAGATCGGCGCAAACCTGCACACCATCGGCCTGCTCAGCGATATGGCGGAAGAGGCCAAAACCTCACCGGAAAACCTGTCCGGCCTCCTGCAGCGGATCCGCGCCGTCACCGAGCGCTCCGGCCTCGCCGTCCGACACGTCACCGACCTGAACGAATCCGCCGAGCTCTTTACCGGATTGAAAGCCGATATGCAGCGGGCGGCCGAACGGGTGGTCGATAAACTCGAGCACGATTTTGCCATCGAAGGCGAAGAATACCTGCAGCGGGTCAGCATGCGCACCCGCATCGACCTGTTCCTCTTTTACAAAGAGTGCCTCATCAATATCTGCCGGCACGCCGGAGCAACCCAGCTGCGCACCCGCCTGACCATCACCCCGCAATGCATCCGCCTGAGCCTGACTGATAACGGCCGGGGGCTGCCCGGCACCCTGCGGAACGGCATCCCCGAATCCCTCAAACGGCGCGCCCGGCTGCTCCGCGCAAAAATCGCAGTGAACACGCCCGCGGAAGGCGGCACCCGAATCAGCCTCACACTGCGGCCTGCCCGGCACTTCCGGATATTCAGAAGGATAAAACCATGAACCAGGCCATTAAAATCATGATCATCGAAGACAGCCCCGAATACCGGGAAGTCCTTTCCCTGGCGGTCGAAAATGAAGACGGCATGGAAGTGATCAATACATTCGGTGCTGCGGAAGTGGGCCTGCGGAGTCTTCAGGATCCATCGGCCCACACCACCCCCGACCTGGTGCTGCTCGACCTCAGCCTGCCCGGCATGAGCGGCCTCGATGCCATTCCCTGGATCAGGAAATATTCACCCGACGCGCGGATCATCGCCCTCACCCAATCCAGCAAAGAAGCCGACGTGGTGCGCGCCATCACCCTCGGCGCCTCCGGCTATCTGCTGAAAGCCTCCACCCTGCAGCAGATCAAGGAGGGCATCCGCAGTGTTATGGCCGGCCATGCCCTGCTCGACAAAGGCGTGGCCCACTTCATCCTGAATACGCTGAAGAACAAAGCCGCAGCAGTAAAACCTGAAAAACCGCTCTCCAGCCGGGAGATGGAGATCCTCGCCCTGCTCGCCGAAGGCCTGCTCAAAAAAGAGATTGCGGACCGGCTCGGCATCGGCGCCGGCACCGTTGCCACGCACCTCCGCCACATCTATGAAAAACTGCAGGCCGAAAACGCACCGGCCGCCGTTTCCAAAGCCTACAAAGCCGGCCTCCTGCCCTGCCCGTGATTCCGATGTGCTCGCCGAGCGCGCCGGTGCGTACGAAGCAGGCTTTCCGGAAACCGCCTGCTTTTCGCCGGCGAACAGCCCGGCGGGCTGTCCCTACCCGGCATAAAAAAGACCCGGCATGCAGCATGCCGGGCCCTTGTCGTAAACTGCACGTAAAGTGCGCTTACTCGCCGATGACCGCCTTGACGGCTTCTTTGATCTCATCGTTTTTGCAGTTGGCATAGAAGTATTCTTTGAACTTCGCACCGCCGAGGGCGGCTTTCACCAGATCCTGGTCGAGGTTTTTCAGGATGCTCACGATGTCGTTGTGCGTAACTTTTTTGATGCTGTCGAGCACGTCGCGGTTTTTCGCCATGATGGCCGCGCGTTCTTTCGGATAGCCCAGGCCCATTTCCGTACCGAACAGCTTGTCGAAGATATATTCGAGGTTCAGTTCCGCCGCCCAGCCGAAGCCTTTGGCGTAGGGAATGGAGATGGCGTTGCCGGCGTTGATCTGTGCGAAGGTGAAGGCATCCACCGGATCCTGCGCATGACCGCAGATCACACCCGGGTGAACGTTCAGCGCCAGCATGGCGCCTGCGCCGGTGCCGCAGCCGGTTACCACAAAATCAGCCGCGCCGGAGTTCAGCAGGACGGCCGCCAGGATGCCGACCTGCGGGTAGGTCAGCTGTTCCGCGTCCTCTGCGGAATACATGCCGTAGTTGAAAACTTCGTGGCCCATCGGCTCAACCACTTTTTTCAGCGCGGTTTCAACAATGCAGTTTTTAGCCGCCTGGCTGTTTTCGTTAATCAGAGCAATTTTCATTTTTCTTTACCTTTCTTAGTTTAAATTGGTGCGCACAAATCGGGTAGAGATATAAAGCAGCGGACGCCCCGGAGGCAATCCCCTAATCGGTTTAGCTGGACCGCCCGCACCCGGCATTGGCGGGACAGGCATCCTGCCAAACAAAAATACTGCGCCCCGCAGGAGGCGCCGTGTGCTCTCTCATAATCCGCTCAAGGCTAGATCATGAAGCTGCGGCGGATCAACAGGATCCCCCCGCCGAAGGCGCTGATCAGGCCCAAAGTCGCCGGCTCCGGAATAACCGTTGCGGTTCCGAAAATATCAATCTTGCGACCGATCCCCGGATCATTCAGATTCTGGAAGGTGACCGTGATCGATTCTACGCCCGTTGCTGTAATGCCGGAATCTGCGATAGCGCCAGCACCATCTACATTCACCGTGTCACTTTTCAGCACTCCCCCTCCTGACTCGGTAAAAGACACGATCGTCCAATAATCGGCCTCTGTGTTAATGACCAGAGCCGTTGTAATAAATCAGAATGCCTCCTCACCTGCTGATGCAGCGGCAGATGAGGAGACCGGAGCGTTGAGAAATGAACTACTCAACAATTACGCGTAGAAACATCTGATCTGCGGTTTTCGGCGGCAGGACCACCGTGGTTTCCGGCGGCGTGCCCGTCACATTCGTGAAGGTTCCCCATTCACCAACCGTCAGGTTCAGGTTGCTCTGGACACTGTAGGAATATGCGCCGTCCGACGCCCAGGTGATTGCGCTGCCGTCGGTGCTGTATTCCACAGCAATACTGCTGGGGTAATAGCCGGTCGATGCCGTGCCGAAGACATCAAACTCGCGGTAAATCACCACGCCGCCGGCCTGGGCGTTATTCGAGATATCGAAGGTGATCGACTCGACATTGCGGAGCATGGCTGCGCCGTCAACGCCCATGAAACCGACCTTGGTCCAGTAGGTATCGTTGACCTCTGTGCCGACCGAATCGGTCCAGACATCCTCGCCGTTCGGCTCCCAGTGCTGCGGACCGGCAAAGGTGCCGAACGATCCGTCGGCATAGCCGATGATCAATTCATAGCCCTGGTTCGAGCGGCTAAGGTTGTTCGTCTGTTCCGCCGTGTAGGTTGTCGGGGTCCAGCCCGCGAACGTTTCGATCATATCGATATCATAGCCCAGCGTATTGACCGAGGTGTCGAACGTAACGGTAATCGTCTCGCCCGAAGAGAGGCGGACTTCGCCGTCATCGTTGGTATCCAGATCCTGGTTGCCGATCAGGCCGTTAAACAGCTGCGCGTGCTGGGCGGACTCATTGCCGCCGGTTCCCGTGCTGCTCAGGTAGGCCGTCTGGGCCAGGTCGTTCGTGCTGATTTCGGGCACCGTATTGGAATAGATCTGTTCCGAATACTGAATATAGTCGGCGACCACATCCTTGGCGACGGAAACCTCAACCTCGGCGCTGTCGGCCAGGCCGTTTGAATCCCACACCGTAAGTGTGGCGGTATAGTAATCCGAAACCATGTAGGTATTCGTTACCACCGCACCGCTGGCGGTATGGCCGTCGCCGAAGTCCCATTCATAGGAGAGAATGGTTCCGCTCGAGGCACTGTTGGTGCCTTCAAACACCACTTCCAGCGGCAGGACACCGCTCTCCACCGATGCGGACGCCGCGGCCGAAATGAAGTCCGTGACCGTGATGGCAACGGTATTCGTGCCGGCCAGGCCGTTTTGGTCCGTAACAATCAGCTGCGCCGTGTAGTCGCCGGAGATCGTGTAGGTATTGGATGCCGTTACGCCGGCCGCGCCGTTTCCGTCGCCGAAATCCCAGACATAGGAGACGATGCCCGTGCTGGAATAACTGGAGGAACCGTCGAACGCAACTTCCAGCGGCGGACCGCCGGACTTCGGCGAGGCCGCGATTCCGGCATACACATAATCCTCGCTGGAGGGCTTGCCGAAAATATCAAATTCCCGGCCCACCACCACGCCGCCGGCGTTGGCTTCGTAAAAGTCGTAGAATGTCACGGCTTGTACGCCGCGGGCCATCGGAAGCCCGTTGGTTTCAACCAGCGTCACCTTCGTCCAGTAGGAGGCGGGGTCGTTCGGGGCCCAGTGTTTCGAGTCGGTCAGGATGGCCTCCGAACCGTCGACATATTTCACAAGAATGCCGTAGCCCTGGTTGGCCCGCCCGCCGCCATCGGTTCCCCACCCGGCAATGGTGTCGATCTGCGAAAGGTCGTAACCGAGGGTATTTTCCGAGACATCAAACTCCACCGTAACGGTGCAGTCAGAGCTCCAGCGCACTTCACCGGTACCGCTGATGCTGGTGTCGGTATTGCCGATGGTACCGTCAAAAAGCAGCTCCGGCACCGTCTGGACACCGGGACTGCCGGCACTGCCTGTCCCAGTAATACTCGCTGCAAGGGTCTGGCCCAGGTCCGTCGTGCTGTATGCCGGCGGGTTATTGGTTTCATAACCGGCAGCCGTCACGGCCAGGTCGACGCCGACATAATTAAATGCCGTAATCTCAACTGTGGACGTGCTGTAGAGTCCCTCCGAGGTGGCAATCACCAGTTCCGAGGTATAGGTTCCGGCGTCGGTGTAAATATTGGTCACCAGCGCGCCGGCCGCCGCATGGCCGTCCCCGAAATCCCAGGCATAGCTGGTAATCTCGCCGGAAGCCAGGCTGTTTGTTCCGCTGAAAATCACTTCAAACGGCGTATTGCCGCTGGTCTCCGACGCTTCAATGACCGCGGATGCATACGCATCGACGGTATAACCGGCATACAGCGCCGCGACCTCGTTGGACGACAAGGCATGGTCGTAGACCTGGAATTCATCCAGCACGCCGTGATAAGCCATCGCGCTGTGTGCCGCCCGGCCGATATAAAAGGTGGTGATGCCGGAGATTGCGGACAGGCTGAGTCCGCTCCAGGCGGCATCCTCCGCGCCGTTGATATAAACCTTCTTTTCGCCTGTCGCCGCGTCCATCGTGAAAACCATATGGTTCCAGCGGCCTTCATAATCGGCCGTATCAGGGGAGTAACTCTGCCGGGAGCTGCCGGCGTCCCAGTAGAGGGTTCCGTTGGACCACGGGGTATGCGAATGCAGCATGTTACGGCTGTTGGAGCCGAAAGCACTGTTCGCCGTCACTCCGTCGCCCAGCACATCCGGATCGCCGAAGGTCCACATTGCAACCGTAATCTCATCGCCGACCGTGCTGAACACGGCGGCCGGAATGCTCACATAGCTGTCCGTGCTGCTGAACTCAAACGCATCAGTACCGGCTTCCACCCCGCTGACGCTGGAGAGCGTGCCCACAATCGTTCCGTCATACCCATTACCGCTTGTATCCGCAGCGCTCCCGCCTTCAAACTTCCATTCGCCGACCAGGGCGGCCTGCGATGCACAGGCAAGCAGCAGGCCGGCCGCCGGCACCGCAATACGTCTTCCTAATTTCATTCTCGAACCTCCTTATTTTCCAGTTCTCAGATGGCTTTCTGCCGATTACATCCGTAGTGCGTGCACCTGCCAAAAGAGTTCATGCCCAATTTTCAATCGAAGAAGTTAAGCCGAATAGCGCATTGTGTCTTGTCCACCATTCTGTCGACAGCGATTTCGCGGCACCGGCTTGGCGGCAGGCCGCGTCAGTGTTACAAGAGACCAATGAACCGGTGTTTTTTCTATATCATTGCCCCGCTGCTGACGGCCTGGCTGACCGCCTCGGGGGCGGCCGCGGAACCCGCTGCTTTAAAGGAATATTCCCTCTCCGAACTGGAGCAGGAGCTGGCATCGGTCGACAGCGAGCTCAGCCGGCAGGCCGCCGTCACGCTCCGCCGCGGTGTCGGATCCCTCGGCTACCGATCCAGAATCCACGGTTCCCCCAACGCAAAAGAATGGATCCGCATCGACCTGGAGGAGGAAACAGTTATCGATGCTGTTGTGCTGACCCCCATCCTTTTCAGCGAAACCCGCACCGGCCTGCAGGCCGAAGGTTTTCCAACAGCATTTCGTATCCTGGCCGGCACCGGCCAGGATACGAATGAAGTGGCGGCGGTATCAGAAGTCGACCGCATCATGCCCCGGACGGCACCGCTGGCCGTAACCTTCCCGCCGGCAAAAGCGGCCTGGGTTATCATCGAGGCGACGACGCTCACCTCCCGCATGTCGGCCTCGCACTACTTCCTGCAGCTCTCCGAAATCATGGTCTTCAGCGGCCGGGAAAATGTCGCGCTGAATCAGCCGGTGACCATCCCGCCCGGCTCTCCCAACCCCCACACCTCGATTGGACAGCGGTTTCTCACAGACGGTTTTACCCCCTACATTATGAACGCGGCCTATGGCGGCCGAAGCAAAAGCCTGTTAATCGCCGTCACCGAAACAAATCAGCGGCCGACCTTGACCTTCGACCTGAAAACAACCGTCCCGGTTAACCAGATCAACTTCCATTCGGCCAACTTGTCGTACGGCATTCCCATGGGCAACTTCAGCACCTGGGCGGTGCCCTCGCATGTCCGCGTCCTGGGGGCAGTGAATCCCGATTTTTCCGATGCGGTACCGCTGTGTGAATACCGGCAGGAAAGCATCTACGACAACGGCCCGATCATCATGCGGCGCTTTCCGGCCGCAGCCTGCCGCTATGTCCGGGTGGAAATCATCGATCACAATCCCGTCGTCGCACTGCAGCCCCACCTTCCCCAGATTTCATTTTCAGAAATTGAAATCATCGCAGAAGGCCGCAACGCCGCCCTTGGCGCTCCGGTCACCGCCAGCCCCAACCTGGCCTATCCGAACGAAACCCTGATCCGGATTACCGACGGCCTGAACTACTACGGATCCATCCTGCCGCTCCGGGAATGGATGAGCCAGCTCTCGCGGCGGCACGACCTCGAAGTCCGGCGCCCGCTCATCGCCGCGGAACTGAACCGCCGCTACGAACAGCAGAAAATCAACCTGCGCCGGCTCGGCGGACTCGCCGGCCTGCTGGCGGCCGGCATCGTGATCGCCATCCTGGTTGAACGGCTCATCCACCTGCGCGAAATGGCGCGTCTGCGCGAACGCTTTGCCGCCGACCTGCACGATGAACTCGGCGCCGACCTGCATACCATCGGCCTGCTGAGCGACCTCGCCGGCGATGCCCTCCAAAAACCGCAGGAGCTCGCCCATCTGCTTCAGGAAATCCGCACCACAACCGAAGAAACCGGTGCGGCCGTCCGTATGGTTTCCCGCATCAGCTCCGGCCTCCCCTATTCCAACCTCGCCGCCATCATGCAGCAGGCCGCCGAGCGCGTTGTGGTTCATCTCAGGCACGACTTTACCATCGAAGGAGCCGAACTGCTCGAAAAGCTGAAACCGCGCACCCGCGCCGACCTCTTTCTGTTCTACAAGGAATCGCTGATCAACATCTGCCGCCATGCGGAAGCCACCACCCTCCAGACGCATCTCAAAGCCGCACCCGGAAAGATTGAACTCACCATGGCCGACAATGGACTGGGCCTGCCGGACATGGTTTCCAAACGGGTTCCCCAATCGCTCCGCCGCCGGGCGCGGCTCATGGGCGCACAGGTGGAAACCGAACAGGTGCATTCGGGCGGCACCCGCATTAAACTCACCTTGAAAACCGGAAGAACACTCATGCCGGGCCGGAGGAAACGATGACCGCCGAAACCAGAATCATGCTGATTGAGGATCACCCGAAATACCGCGCCGTGATTGAACGCGCGATGCAGCCCGAGGAAGACCTGCGGCTCAATTCGATGTTCGGGGCCGCCGAGGTGGCACTGCGCAACATTCGGGAAGGCCGAAACAATCCGGACCTCATCCTGCTCGACCTCAACCTTCCCGGAATCAGCGGCCTCGAAGCGCTGCCGCTGATCAAATCCCTGATTCCCGACACCCGGATCATCATCCTGACCCAGTCCAGCCAGGAAGCCGATGTCCTCAGCGCCATCCAGCAGGGGGCCGACGGATATCTCCTGAAATCCTCCACCCTGAGCCAGATCAAAAGCTCCATCCGCACCGTCATGGCCGGTGGCGCATCGCTCGACGGAAACGTGGCGCAGTTTATCCTCAAGCAGCTCAAAAAGAAAAAAAGCGGCGTCCAGACGGACAAACCGCTTTCCGACCGCGAGATGGAAATCCTCACGCTGCTCAGCGAAGGCCTGCTCAAGAAAGAGATCAGCAGCCGGCTCGGCATCAGCTACGGCAGCGTGGCCACCTACATCCGCCGCATCTACGAAAAGCTCAACGTGCTCAATGCCGCCCAGGCCGTCAGCAAAGCCCACCGCCTCGGGCTGCTCGACTAAAATGGTCAGCAGCCCGCGGCGTCGCGGCAGCCGCTAAAAGTTCCGCTCCTCGCGAATCAGCTTGCCGTCAGCCAGCTCACGAACGGATACCTTCGCTTTACCGGTTTCGCTGTCGAGTCCGGAAACGGTAATCTCCTGCACCCGTCCGTCCTTCAGCTCAACCACCAGCTCGTTGGCGCTTTTTGCGGTCACCGACTGGATGACCGACTCCGTCTCGTACGGCTCGACCACCGACAGGTAGCGGGCTTCAGTTCCCGTGCTGCGGACCGCCATCGTTTTACGGCGCTGCGCCTCATTCCCCAGCGGGAAATCACCGCCGACGACCGCCTTGAACGCCACGGCGTCCAGGCCGGAGAGATCCACCGTAATCGAGCCCGGCTTGTTTTTATCCTTCGGCTGCGCCGGTGCGGAATCCGCCATCAGCGTGCCCTGGATTTTGACCGGCCCGCCGTAATAATCCTCACCCGTTGCCGGCTGCAGCAGGTTTTCATAGACCGCCGGCAGGTCGCGCACAAAGCGCTCCGATCCGTCTTTGAGCACCACACGGGCATTGCCCCAGAATAGCGTATTGTTGGTCGGCTTCTCGGTTTTCGAAGTCAGCACCAGTTCCGTTTTACCGGTCAGGTCGACTTCGATTTCCTTGGCGCCGAGAATCCACGCGCCGGTGCTGTCATCCACCAGCGTTTCCCCGTCGGCGGCCACGGTGTACCAGAAGCGCTTGTTGACCCGATGGGATTCAGGCGTGGTGCCGATCATGACCTCCTTGTTCTGCGGCCAGGCGCTGAACACATCCATCTTCAGTACACCGTCCTCGCTGTTCGGCGCACGCGTGCCGGCATTGTCGGCCCCTTCGCCCCAGCGGGTTTCAAAGGAGGCGCGCGTGGTGCCTTCAGCCTGATACCACTGGCAGTCGGTAAAGAACTGGCCGGCGCCCAGCGGATCGGTATTCATCTGGGCATCATGGCGCAGCTTTTCAACCTTATCGCCCTGCAGCCCTTTAAACCCTTTCACATGAATCAGCCAGTCAAAGGTATGCGCGGCATCGACATCGTAATAATCGGCCAGCACCACATAGTCATCCATTACGACCAACAGGCGGCGCTGCAGGATCTCCTCGGTATAACCGGTGCAGACCCCGTATTCCGGCGCATCGTCCGGAATAAAGAGCGAGCGGTTTTCATTTTCCGTCTGCTCCTTGAAGGTCACGCCGAAGCGGTCGGAATAGGTCATGCCGCCGTAGGGCGGATGGCTCCATTTGGAAACGCTTTCCACCACGGCCGCCTGCATCATATCGCCCGTATAGAACATTTTACGGAAGCTCTCTTTAGGCACCTGCTGTCTCTGGTCGACCACCACCATATTTTTGGTCATCGAGGTCTGCACCAGGAATTTGTAGAGATAGGAGCCGTAGCCGTACCAGATCATTTCCGGGTTATAGAAACTGCGGCCGTAGCGCATCAGGCTGATCAGGTTCAGCCGGTCAAAATGACCGTGGTGCCCGCCGTGCGAACCATAGTGCAGCACCGCCTGGATCTGTTCGCGCTGCTCGCGGTCCGGCGTCTGCGAGCGCAGCATCACCGCGCCGAAGTTATCGGCATAGGCCGACTGCGTAATTTTTTCAGACGTCACCTCCGGCAGTTCCGGCACACCGTAGAGCAGGTCGCGCGAGTCGCCGCGGTTGATGATGGCGGCATATTCCGGGTCGCCATACATGAAATAGGCCAGCTCATACGGCTTGCCGCTCACTACGCCCTCCTGGGCATCGTTCACCGCAAAGATCACGCCGCGGTAATCGAGGAAGCGGACGGCGGCATCCCACATCTGTTTGAGGCTGATATAATTCTGGTTGATCGAGCCCCACTTCTCAAATTCCATGCCGTGCAGCCCC
>JBFHGU010000055.1:0-21431 GCA_041582935.1 Pontiella sp. | reverse complement strand
TTCGGTCAGCCGGAAGCGCAATTGATCTTCAAACCACGTCGCTTGGTTGCCCAGTTCATGCCTGGCAACCTCCCAGAGCAACCATTCGTATCGGTTCAGGGATGCAGAGGCCTCGGCATTGCAGACATTCAGCTTTTCAGCGACTTCCGTATCAAAGTTTTCCAGAAGCTTTTTCCGGGTGGACTTCATGGTTTCGTCAATCGTGCCGCCCAGTTCTTCCTGTAGGGCATCAAACGCCCCCTGAATCTGTTCGGGGCTTCGGCACTCCTGATAGATTTCCATAATCCTTTTTTCAAAATCCACGCCGGATTCAATGGTGCCTAAAACCTCGTCACTGGCACCAAATACCCCTTTGAACAGGTGGAATTTTTCGGACAGCAGTTCGTAAACCCGTTGGTCTGCGGCATTGGCTTTGTTCAGGAAGTTGACCACCACCACATCATGCTTTTGTCCATAGCGGTGACAGCGTCCAATCCTCTGCTCAATGCGTTGGGGATTCCATGGGAGGTCATAGTTCACCACCAAGGAACAGAATTGAAGGTTGATCCCCTCAGCGGCGGCTTCAGTGGCAATCATGATCTTGGCTTCATCCCGGAAATAGTCCACCAAGGCGGCTCGTACATCAGCAGTACGGGAACCTGTAACCACATCGGTTCCTTCATGCTTCTGCTTCCAAGCATCGTAAACCTCTCTGGACTTCGGATCATTGTTGGAGCCATTGAACAGCACCACATTATCCCCGAAGCCGTTTTCACCAAATAGTTCAAGCAGGTAGCGTTGGGTTCGGCGGGATTCAGTAAAGATAATTGCCTTTTCAGCCCCTCCCAGATCAGTGGTCATTTTAAAGCCGACATCCAACGCCTGCAGCAGGGATTCACCCTTGGCATTCTGGGAAACGCTCATTGCCAGTTCAAAGAACGAACGAAGCTCCTTAATTTCAGCCCGAATCAACTCAGGATCAGCAGGGAGGTCTTTAGCAAGGTCTTCTTCAACCTCCAACTCATCCCGGAGTTCATCAAACTCCTCAAACTCCTCTTCTAGTTCATCCTCCGCTTGGGACGGTGATTCTATTTCCTTCAGTTGCCGCTCCAGCTTATTCGCCAAGGCATCCAACGCCCCGGCAATGGCGAAGGTGGATGAAGACAACAGCTTTCTCATCACCAATGTCATGAGGGTACGTTGCCCGGAGGGTAGAGCCTGAATGGTGGGACGGCGCAAATAATCCGATACCAGATCATACAGCACCAACTCATCCTCTGTAGGCATGAATTCCTGTGTATGGGCTTTGCGTTCGGTGTAGCGGATATATTCCGTTACCTGTCTTCTCAGGGTACGTTTACAGACGGTTTTCAGGCGTTCCTTCAGATCAGTGAAGGTTTCATCGTTCAGCCGGGCGAATTGATCCCGGAAGCTCTTCATATCCCCGAAAACATGTTCATCAATGAAGCTTACCAGTCCATACAATTCCAACAGGGAATTCTGAAGCGGGGTTGCGGTGAGTAGCATTTTGGGAGCATGGGACAATGCCGACCGCAGTTCTCTGGCAATCTTGTTGCCCGATTTGTAGACGTTTCTCAAACGGTGGGCTTCATCAATCACCACCAAATCCCAGTTGATCGCCTGAAGATAGGAAGCCTTGTTCCGGGCAAAATAGTAGGAACAAATCACGATATCGGGACACTCAAACGGATTCAGGTTCCCTTCCTTAATCGCTTTATTGAAGGATTTCGCCTCCAGTATCCGGGATGGAAGGTAAAATTTATCCTGCAACTCCTGATACCATTGCTTCCGAAGACTGGAAGGCATGATGATCAGAATCTTACGTTTCCGCTCCGACCATTTCTGGGAAAGCACGATCCCGGCTTCAATGGTTTTCCCCAAACCAACCTCATCCGCCAGAATTGCCCCTTTGGAGAGCGGGGAACGGAATGCAAACAGGGCGGCATCCACCTGATGCGGATTTAAATCCACCTGAGAATCCAGCAAAGCGGCAGTAAACTTCTCAACACTGTCAGAAGGACAGCGTCTCAACAATTCAGCCGAAAACAGTTTGCTATGATAATCAGTTATTCCCATTTAAAGAAGCTAATGGAAAACACACAACTCCAGCAAGAAAACACACTCCCCTATATGAGGGTATTTCATGAAACTGGTCGTTATGCAGGAAATCAGATCTGTTCCAGCCATCTGGATTGCTTCCGGGAACGATAATCCCTCGTTATAAAATCCCACTTTTATAATGAGTAATCACAAATGCCTTGAATTTAACCCGTTGCATTAATCATGAATCAGCTTGCATTCTTAACACGTTATGTTATCTTTTTATCTTAACTATTCCTAATGGGTAATGACTATGGCTACTGGACTGACTAAGCAATCAAAGACACTCACTCCGAAACAGGAATCCATGATCCTCGGATATCTGGAGAACCGGAGAAATTCACTTCGGAACAGAATCATGTTCCTGCTCTCCTGCAAGAGTGGCTTGCGAGCCAAAGAAATCTCAGGTTTGAAGTGGAAGAATATTCTGACTGATGAAATTGAAGTCGGTGACAGCATCCATCTCACCAACGATATTTCCAAGGGCAAGAACGGTGGACGAGTCATCCCGATCCATAAAAGTCTCAAACCGCTCCTTCAGGAACTGTTGGAACTCCATTCTAAACGGCTCAAAGGTAGCAAGTCCGCCCTGTATGAAACATCCCTCATTCAGACAGAACGATCAAAGTCCACTTCCTCACAGGTAATCGTAAATTTCTTCCACAACCTGTATAAAGACCTTGATCTGATTGGATACTCATCCCATTCAGGGCGGCGTACCTTTATAACGAACACCGCCCGCAAGGTCTCCACCGTTGGCGGTTCCCTTCGGGATATTCAGTACCTCGCCGGACACAGCACACTTCAAACCACGCAACGGTACATTGACCACGACAGTGAATCACAACGCAAGGTAGTGGATTTGATATAACGGGAGGGCGGTCACTTGACCGCCTTTTTCTTCATGAACGGGTTTGGCGGAATCGTTAGCCCGTAATCCAGCTTGCTCAGTTCATCATGCAGTAACTGTATTTCTTCAAGGGTATAAAGGTCATGTGATTCATCACCTTTTTCAGAGGTATGCCCCATTAAAACTTTTCGGGCATCCGAATCTATCCGGGCACGATTTTTTGCATACCTACCGAATGTATGACGGAATCCATGAAAATCACGGCGGCGAACAGCCTGAACCTCTGAAGAAATGAAATTCTGCTTAAATCGTTGATTGAACCAATTGCTCGTACTTTTGTTGTATTTGCCGTTTGCAGTGTACTTTACATTTGAAAACAGCAATCCATCCTTGCCATTAAGTTCTCTTCTCCGTTGTTCCACGAACCGCAGAAATCCAATTTCTATCAATTTGGGATGAATCGGAACCTTCCGGCAAGATGAACGGTTTTTGACGCTTTTGCGAGCCTCTTCAACACCCTCTTCCGTTATGTCAAAACAAAGAAATCCTTCCACTTCTTTAATATCGGAGGTGTAAAGCTGACAGATTTCCGACATCCGAAAGCTCTGATGCAGAGAAATCAAAATGCTCCAGTACCAAGATGGCTTCTTTGCGTTATAAGTGAGTATTTCAAAAAGCTTCTTTAGCTCATCGTCAGTGAATGAACGATCAGCCTTGGTTGACACCTTCGGTTTGGGTTCTTTCAGTCCTGATGCAGGATTAAAAGCTATCCATCCCCTCTGTACTGCAAATCTGAAAACAGAACTAACGTTGCTTATATATGAATCAATTCTGTCTCTGCCAATGTGCTCATCATGTTGACCCAGCTTAATCACCTGCCGTAGTGATTTCCCATCAAACTTTGAATACTTGGTGCGGTTTTTTGGGTATTTTCTGAGACAATTGTTTCGGTAATCCACCACCTCATCAGGAGAATAATCCGAGACAGGTTTATCTCCTGCCCAGTCAATAAACAGGGCGACACCCCGCCTTTTGGCAAGGGGATCTTTAATTTCCTTGAACGCTATATGTTTTTCCAGAGCCTCAGAAAGCGTTGGAATTTTTTCACCCCTAGGATGAGTATTTGGTGCCAACGCAACTGTAGGACTTTTAACAGGAACGTCCTCCCAACGACCTTGAATCAATTCATGCGTTGTGCGAACAGGCACAGGTTTTCCCATCAGCGGAGGAATCCTATCCTCCATCTCTTCCAGTAAAGGCTGAAGCTTTTGAATTACAAAACGAGCGGTTTTTCTTCGCAGGTCACCATCGTTTAGGTTTTCAACCTGTGCCACTTGTGTACATAGACCCAGTAACGTTTGCTGAAAAACAGGACGCAAATCAACTCCTGCTAAAGCCTGTTCACTTAAATCCTTCTCAACGGCATATTGCATACTGCTCCCGATATTCCCAAGCTGGAGCCGCAAAGTGTTGAGATCCGCATTTTTCTTACATTCCAGAGTTTCGGACAATTGATGGATCTCTGACTCAATACTGGATAGATCAAATGGTTTGGAAGTGGGTTTCTTGGAAGCAGGAACACCAGTTGAAGATTCTTTCTCTATCGCCTCCTGTGCTTCACGAACTTCCTTAGCGTATTTTTTGTTGAGTCCTTTTCCCCATGCTATCGCATAATTTTCATCATCCGTATCAAGGGTAAACTTCCATGCCGTTCGCCCGATGTACTGCTGTAGCTTTTTGGGGACACCCTTCCTGTACTTGTATTTACCCTCGGACACCTTATCCAGATTGGGAACGTTTAGCATAATAATCACCTTTTAGTACCTCCGGTTTTGTACCAGAATTTGTACCAAAGACAAAAATAAAGCCTTGAAAACAAGCGTTTTACCGCATTCCCAAGGCTTTGCATAAAAAGTGGAGCCAATGATCGGAGTCGAACCGATGACCTATTCATTACGAGTGAATTGCTCTACCAACTGAGCTACATTGGCCTCATTAAGGAAAGATGAGTGTTTACGAAAATCGGCGGTGCGGGTCAATCCGGTTTTACGGCTTTTAGGCCGCGGCTGCTGTTTTTCGGGGATTAAGACGCATCAGGTGTATCCGCAGGCGGCCGCAGATCCGCTGCTATATCAATCGGTCCGCTTGGAATTCGGCGGGCTTTCGGGCCGTAAGGACTTCCCTGGTGTAAGCCGGGGCCTGCTCATTTTTTGTTTATGCCGGGGGCGGTAAAGCCGTCTTTGGACTTCCGCTTGTGTTGGTCCGGGGTGCGATGGATTCGGGAGGGGTTCCGGCCTGGACTTTATTCTCACCTGCATTGCCCCCGGAAAAAGAGCGGCCGTGATGGCCGCTCTTTTTCAGTGTAACCGGGCATGAAAAATCAGCCGATAGCATCCTGCCCGGTTTCGTCGGTCCGAATCCGGATGCATTCCGCCATGGGCATAATAAAGATCTTTCCATCTCCAATGCTGCCGCTCTTGGCGCCTTTTATGATGGCCTGCACCGTGTCGTCGACATACTGATCGTTCACAGCAATTTCGATTCGAACCTTTTCAAGCAGGTTTACAGCGCGGACTTGTCCGCGGTAATGTTCCGTAAATCCCATTTGGGTTCCGCATCCGCGAACGCGGCTGACGGTCATTTTGCAGACATCTGCGTTAAAGAGCGCTTGTTTCACGTCGTCAAGCTTCTCGGGCTGGATTACAGCAATAATCATTTTCATAATGAAATCTCCTTACATGGCCTCTTCGGGGTTGGCTTCAATCATGTGGACGGTCAGGTCGGAACCGCGCAGTTCTTCGTGGTGGGACAGCCGGATGCCCACCGTAACCTTGAGCAGGCCGTAGACTGCTGTGCTGGCTGCGAGGCAGATGATTACGATGATGGATGTTACGATCAGCTGAGAGAAGAAGGAGATCCCGCCTAATCCGCCCAAGGCCTTCTGCCCGAAAATTCCCGCTGCGATTCCTCCCCATGCGCCGCAGATTCCGTGCAGCGGCCAGACGCCGAGTACGTCGTCGATCTTCCATTTTTCCGTTTCGATTTCGAACATGGCTACAAAGATGCCTCCGGCAAAAGCGCCGACGACGGCCGCGCATACGGGATGGTAGAGGTCCGAACCGGCACACACAGCAACCAGTCCGGCCAGGGCGCCGTTATGCACGAAGCCGGCATCGTTTTTCGAGATCATCATGGCAGCCACTGTTCCGCCTACCATCGCCATGAGCGAGTTCATGGCCACCAGGCCGGATACGGCAGTGATTTCGCCGGCACTCATGACATTAAAGCCGAACCAGCCGACAATCAGGATCCAGCTGCCCAGCGCCAGAAAAGGAATGGAGCTGACTTTAATGGAGTTCGATTCGTAGCGCTTGAGGCGCGCGCCGAGCAGTGCGACCGCCGGCAGCGCCAGCCAGCCGCCGGTGGCATGAACAACAACCGAGCCGGCAAAGTCGTGAAACGGTGCGCCGAAGGTCGAGGCCAGCCAGCCTTCCGCTCCGCCGAGGCACGTGTTGAATCTGCCCCAGGTCATCCCTTCGATCAGCGGATAGACCAGGCCGACAAATATGCCCCCGGCCAGCGAGTTGGTCCAGAACTTGGCGCGTTCCGCCACGCCGCCCGAAATGATTGCCGGAATGCAGGCCGCAAATCCGAGCAGCAGGAAAAACTTCACATACTCAAATCCATGGTTCCCGGTCATCTGTTCAACCGGAACGAGCAAGGTGACGCCCCGCGCAATCGGATAACCGATCAGGAAGTAGATGATCGTGGAAAACCCCCACTCGCAGATAATTTTATTCAGTGCATTCACCTGGTTTTTACGGCGCACGGAGCCGACTTCCAGAAAAGCAAACCCGCCGTGCATGGTAAGAATCATTACTGCTCCGAGCAGAATGAAAAGGGTATTCGACGAACTTGCCAGTTCCCCTGCAGCACCCTCGTCTGCGGCTATCGCTGTTCCTGACATGCATAAAGCAGCCAGGAAAGTGACCGTTGCGGCCACTTTCTTTCCAATTGGCATCTCTCTCTCCTGAGTTAGTTGTTGCATCCTCATAGCCCCGCTGGGTTCGGTCTGCCATTAACCGAGGCGCGGCGGGAGCTAAACAAAACAGAACCGCGGGGGCACGCAGGAGCCATGCCATGACAAACTTGTTAAGTGATGGACAAAACTGTAATATAAACTGTGGGAGTCTGTTGTGCCGAGTAATCCCGCGGCGCTGTATTTGGGTTGAATCGGCGGTATAAAACATAATTGCAGCACTTGATACATATGTGTTCAATAGGTGTATAAAAATACAGCGCAATGGCTGTCTGTCGGGGAATTCCAGCGATTAGGCATTCGGTCGCACACGCCGCGCGAGTCTTGGGGATGGCCGCCGCCGTCCGCTCGCCAGGGACCAGGCGGACGGCACGCTTGATTGCTGCCTTCGGGATCAGGTTCGGGCAATCGCCGTGCTGCTGAAAAATCGGCGGCGCTTTCTTTAAATAAGAGGCCGACAGAGCCGTCCGGTTTCATTTTAGCCCTGTTGGTAGTGCCCTCGGTTCCTGCGGGCTTCCGGGCCGCCGCATCCGCCTGAACGGCATCTGCAAAAGCGGAAGCTGCTGTATGATTTGTGCTGTGGTTGCGAGGGATGCTTGTAACCTGCAAATCATAAGCGGGTTATGCGGTTGTCGACCGCGGCGCTGCTGTGGGCGTATTTCATCATGCTGAAAAAACAGATGGTACTTTTCTGATAAAAACGGTTGATTTTCCCGCCGTTCCCGCTATCTTCTTCGCTCTTTCGGTTGGTGATTGTAGCTCAGTTGGTTAGAGCGCCTGGTTGTGGCCCAGGAGGTCGCGGGTTCGAATCCCGTCTTTCACCCCAGTTTTTAAAAGGCTGAACCTCACGGTTTAGCCTTTTTTTATTTTGAGGCCTTTGATGCGTCAGGAATCATTCGAAGAGCAAACCCGCTGCCCGCTCTGCGGCTGCGCCGGCGGAAGCCGATATCACGAGGATGCGGTGCGCGTTTATTGCCGATGCGGTTCGTGCGGGCTGGTTTTTGTGCCGCGGCGGTACTGGCTGGGTGCGGCGGAAGAGCGGGCTGAATATGACCTGCATGAGAACGATGCGGACGATCCGGGCTACCGGCGTTTTCTGTCGCGGCTGGCCGACCCGCTGCTGGAACGGCTGCCGCCGGGGCAGCGCGGTCTGGATTTCGGATGCGGCCCGGGGCCGGCACTGGCGGGCATGCTGGCGGCGGCGGGGCACCATGTGGAGCTGTACGATCCCTTTTATGCCGATCATCCGGCGGTGCTGGAGGCGCAGTACGATTTTATCTGCGCAACGGAGGTCGCAGAGCACCTGCACGATCCGCAGCGGGAGTTTGCCCGCCTGTTTGCCTGCCTGAAACCCGGCGGCTGGCTGGGGCTGATGACGAAACTGGCCAGGGGGGACCTGGAGGCTTTTTCAAACTGGCATTATATCCGCGACCTGACCCATGTCTGCTTTTACAGCCGCGATACGTTTGCTTATCTTGCGCGGCGGTTCGGCGCCCGTCTCAGCATTGTCGGGCAGGATGTGGTTCTGATGCAGAAAGCGGACCTGGATCCCGCACGCCCGCATTAGAGTTTGTTTCCGAATTCATCGGAATCATTGCCGCAGCGGGTGCATTTCCAAGGTGATTTGGGATCGCCGGCGCGGACGCGCACCAAGGTACGGCGGCCGCATTTCGGGCACCGCTGGGCATAGGCGCCTTCGGCGTTAATATCGTTCATAAACAGCCCGAAAACCGATGCCGCGGCATAGGCCCGGCCGCGTATGCTCGGCGCCAGGAGCGATGCCGCCTCATCGGCCGCTGTTTCCTGCTGACGGGGATCGCGTCCCTCTTCGATGAGCGGATCCCAGTCGAGCTGTTTGTGTTTTCGGTGCCGCATGGCTACGGATTGCTGAATTCGTCTTCCCAGATCCAGACGCGCTTGGTGGATTTCACCTTGCCTTCGCCGGCCGATCCGAGGCGCGAGCCGTGGCGTGCGGGTATGTCGGTATAGGAGCGAGTGACGCACCCGCAGAAGGAGAGCAGCATCGAGCTGAGGCAGCATAGTATAACGGTTTTTTTCATGTTGATTCCTTAGTGTACCTGAACGCCGGCGGCGTTGAGCACATTGTTGATGAATTCCTGAACCTGTGTGCTGGGGACGGCAAAGCCGATCCCCTGCGTATCGGCAATCTGTGCGGTGTTGAGTCCCACCCACGCTCCCGAAAGGGTAATCAGCGGTCCGCCGGACGAGCCGGGGTTGACGGCGGCATCGGTCTGGATGTAGCGGACATAGCGGCCCGCGGGATCCTTTTGCTCAAACAGGCTGCGCCCGGTGTGGCTGATGATGCCGGCGGTGACGGTGTGGCCGAAGCCGAGCGGATTGCCCACGGCAATCACCTGGTCGCCGGCCAGCACCTGCTCGGAGTCGCCCATGGGGATAAAGCGGAAGCGGACGGCGTTGGGTGAATGTACCCTGAGCAGCGCCAGGTCATAGACCGGGTCTACCGCGATGAGCTCCGCGGCGCAGTCGTTGCCGTTTGAAGTCATCACGTTGATTTCTGTTGCATTGCGGATGACATGCTCGTTGGTCAGCAGGTAGCCGCTCGGATGGATAAAGAAGCCGGAGCCGAGCCCTACGCCCGGCAGGGTGGCCGGCAACCCGGTGAATTTCAGGTTGATCGGGAGCAGCCGGACTTTGGCAGGCGTTTCGGTTTTTACATAGATGCTGACCACTGCGGGGTCAACGGCGGCGGCCGCCCGCTGAATGGTGCGGGCGCGCATTGGCAGGTCGGTGACGGTCTGCTGGGCTTTCACCATCACATGCACCTCGTCCTGCGCTTTGAGCGCCGCGGCCGGGGCATGGAGCTGTACCGGCGCCGCCGCCGAAACGTCCGGTTCGTTCACCGAAACGCACCCCCACAACAGCAGCGCCGCGCAGACCGAAGTCCCCAGGACGGTTTTATTCATGCCAACCCTTTCTGCATCAGGCGGTTGTTTTTCCAGACCGCGGAAAAAAATGAAAGCCGATTTTCAAACAGACTGCTTTCGGCTATCTTGGCGCGCTTATGGAACAGGACCCGCATAACCAGCTTGATTTTAACTTTGCCGCCGACGATCTGCTCGAATTTCCGCGCGATCTCGGTGAAGAGGGCTGGTTTCAGTTTCATACCGAGCGAAAAGCCGCCTACCGGCGGTTGGAAAAAAAGTTCGGGGTTGTGCTCAATAAAAAGGTGTGCCTTCGGCTCCGCGGGTGGGACGAGGAGCATATCGGCCGCCTGGTGCTGGATTCGCTGGAACTGCCCCCGCCGTGCGCCGAGAGCATACGCCTCCGCCTCGGCCGCTTGTCGTTCGAGAATACTGATATCGAATCGGTGCATGTGCTCGAAGGGTAGGCGCAGCGGAAAAAACACGGAATTAGAAATTCCGCGTTTTTCAAAGGCTAGACCGACCGGCGCAGGCGGGCAATAAACATTCCGTCTCCGGGGCTCTCCCACGGCCAAAGCTGCAGCTGTCCGCCGGTCATTTCGCCGGTCAGCGGATTGCTGAACGGCTCCAGGCGGAAATCGCTGTGCTGATCGAGGAAGTGCATCACGACCTCTTCGGTTTCGGGCCGGGTGATCGAGCAGACGGCATAGATCAGCAGGCCGCCGGGTTTTACGCACCACTTTACATTGTTGAGGATTTTCAGCTGGCGGGCCGCGCACTGGACCACATCGCGCCGCGACGTGCGCCAGCGGGCATCCGGATTGCGGTTCCAGGTTCCCCAGCCGGAGCAGGGGGCATCCACCAGCACGCCGTCAAACAACTTGGTGAACGGTTCATCATTCACCGCATTAAAGGGCTGTGTGCGGATATGTTTAATGCCGTATTTGCGCGCGCGTTTTTTGAGTTCCTTAAGGGCAGGCGCCCGGACATCGGTGGAGAGCACCTTGCCGGTTTCCATAAGATCCATCAGGTGCAGCGCCTTGCCGCCGGCGCCGGCGCAGCAGTCCCACCAGTCGCCGCCTTTTTCGGGGGCGGCCGCCAGGCCGACGCACTGTGACGCGAGGTCCTGTACCACGAACTGGCCGGCCTGATCCTTCAGGACATGCTGCAGGCTTACGCCCGGGTCCACCGAAATGGCATTGCGGATGGTTTTGTGAATGCCGGCGGAAAAACCTTTATCGGCCAGTACGGCGGCCAGTTCTTCTGCGTGGCCGCGGCAGCGGATCCAGATGGGCGGGCGCTGCTGGAATGCGCCGATGCACTTGTCCGCCATCGCCGGGTCGACAACCTCGGAAAACTCGTTGGTAACGAGATCATCGAGCTCGAGCGGTTCAAAGTCGGGCAGGTCTTTCAGCAGCAGGTTGAGTTTGTCGCGTTTTTCCTCCACCGGGTATGGGCCCAGGCATTCGAGATCGAAGGGCAGGGAGCAGCGTTTGGCCAGGTATTCAAAGCTCTGCGGGAGGGCGGAGGCATCGAGCGCGGCGCCCACCAGGCAGGCCTCGGGGGCCGGCAGCTGCAGCCGGTTGACGGTCCAGCCGTACCAGCGGAAATACGAGAAGACGGCCTGCGCCAGGAAACGGCGGTCGCGCGAGCCGAGTTCGCGGCGGCTGCGCAGAAAAGCATTCAGGATAGAGTCGGCCGGGCGTCCCTCCTGGATGACCAGTGCTGAGAAGTCCGGAAGGATCTCTTCCAGCAGTTCCGCGTGTCGGCGAACCACTTTTTCGGGCAGGGGGTTTGATTGGGTAGAACTATCCATAAAGTCGCATTTCGGGGTTGTGCCTCTAAAGGTTGAGCGGTATGAAGTGCACCAATTCTTCAGGAGGATGTAAATGTCAAAGGAACTTGGATATGTATTGATCACCCCGTACACGCTGCGTAAGTCGCGTACCGGAGGGGTGTTGGGCCGTTTGGTTACACAGACCGGACTGACCCTTGTTGCCGCACGGATGATCGGACCGAGCCCGGAACTCGTGAAGCGGTATGCCGATCTGATCCGCAGCGAAGAAGCCGTGTGGCCGGAAATCCGCGAACTGCTTTCGGAATATATCGAGCGCGAATTCGCACCGACGGCCGACGGCCAGGTGCACCGTGTGCTGATGCTGCTGTTCGAGGGCGAAAATGCGGTCGACAAACTGCGCGACGCCATCGGCGGTTTTGAGGACTCTGTGGAAAGCGCAGACACCATCCGCGGCACCTTCGGCGACTATATTAAGGACCACGCCGGCAATGTAACCTATTTTGAGCCGGCCGTACTGGCTGCGCCGACCGTCGAAATTGCCAAGCAGACCATCGGCCTGTGGTCCGAGTTTTCCGAGCAGGACGGCGGGATTCTCGAAAACGCCATCCGCTTGGCCCACGAAGAAAATGTGGAAAAGGCGCTCGTCATCATCAAACCGGACAACTTTACGTTTCCGAGCTCCCGCCCGGGCAACATCATGGACATTTTCTCGCGTTCCGGCCTGCGCATGATCGGCATCAAGGTGCAGCGGATGAGCCTGGCCCAGGCCCAGGAATTCTACGGCCCGGTGCAGAACGTACTGCGCGAAAAGCTCGGCGGCCGCGCCGTGGACAAAGCCTGTGAAGTGCTCCAGGGCGAATTTGGTTTCGCCATGCCGGCGGAAGTCCGCGAAGCCCTTGAAGGCACACTCGGCCCGGCGTACGGCGATGACCAGTTCTACAGCATCATGCAGTATATGACCGGCCTCTGGGCACCGGATGTAGACCCGGCCGATGCCGCCAATGAGGGCGTGGCCCGCAGTATGGTCCTGGTTTATGCCGGGAAAAACGCCATTGAAAAAATCCGCGGCATCCTCGGCCCGACGGATCCGAGCAAAGCGGAGCCCGGCTCCGTCCGCAAAGAGTTCGGCACCGACATTATGGTCAACGCCGCGCACGCATCCGATTCGCCGGAAAATGCGCAGCGCGAAATCGGAATCCTGAAAGTGGCCGATGACACCATCGCCCGCTGGTATGAGCAGTATTATTCGTGAGGCGTGGTGCGTGAGCCGTGAATGAGTCACGGCTCGATCTCACACTTCACTCAACACGACGGAGAGACACAAATGTGGAAAGAAATCGAAGCCGCACCGGCAGATGCGATTCTCGGCCTGACAGAGGCGTTTAAAAGCGACGACAACCCGAAAAAAGTAAACCTCGGCGTTGGCGTATTCAAAGACGACGCCGGGACGACGCCGATCCTGAAATGCATCAAAACTGCAGAACAGAAACTGGCTGAGACCGAAACCACAAAGAGCTATCTGCCGATTCAGGGGAACCCCGCCTACGGTGCGGCTGTGCAGCAACTGCTGTTCGGCGCCGACAGCGAGGTCATCCGCTCCAAACGCGCCGCCACCCTGCACACGCCGGGCGGCACCGGCGGCCTGCGCGTGGGCGCGGACCTGCTCCAAAAGTTTTATCCGGAGGCCACGGTCTGGGTCAGCAGCCCGACCTGGGCCAACCATAAAGGCATCTTTGCCGCCGCCGGCTTCGGGATCGCTGATTATCCCTATTACGATCCGGAAACCAAAGGCGTAAAATACGACGAGCTGCTTGCGGCGCTCGAAAACGTGCCGGCCGGCGACATTGTCCTGATGCACGTCTGCTGCCATAACCCGACCGGCGTCGACCTCGTCGGCGAGCAGTGGGACCAGGTGGTGGAAATTGCCAAAGCCAAAGGCTGGACCCCGTTCCTCGACTTTGCCTACCAGGGCTTCGGCGACAGCATCGAAGAAGACCGTGCCGCCGTCGAAAAATTCGCGGCCGCCGGCATCGATTTTGTGGTGGCGAGTTCGTTCTCGAAAAACTTCGGACTCTATAACGAGCGGACCGGCGCGTTCACGCTGGTGACGCCCACCGCCGAAGAGACGGCCGTTGCCCTCAGCCATGCCAAGCTGGCGGTGCGCGTGAACTATTCCAACCCGCCGGCCCACGGCGGCCTGGCGGCCCTGACGGTGCTCGAAGACGCCGCCCTTTACGAGCAGTGGATCGGCGAAGTGGCCGCGATGCGCGGCCGCATTAAAGAGATGCGCTCTGCACTCGTCGACGGCTTGGCCGCGCGCGGAGTTGACCAGGATTTCTCTTACATTAAAGAGCAGCGCGGCATGTTCTCTTTCAGCGGGCTCTCCGATGAAATCGTTGAGTGGCTGAAGGTCAACAAGGCGATCTACATTGTGAAAGGCGGCCGCATCAATGTCGCCGGCCTCACCACAAAGAACATCGATTATGTCTGCGACGCCATCGCGGAAGCGCTGAACGCGTAAGTGCCTTTTCCATTCAGGAAATGCAGAGCCCGGCCTAAACCGCCGGGCTTTTTTTGTATCCGGGTTGGGTGCTGCGGCCCTTGCCGTTCATAGCGATCCTTGAGAATTCGGATCGAAAGCTGCTCCTGCCTAAAGGGAGATCTTAGGGTGCGGAAAATAACATCTATTAAGTGCAGATCAGGAGTCTGGCACAAGGTCTGCGCCACCCAGACTCATTCAATGGAACCGGCATAGGTTTCTAAACAAGTAACTGAATGAAAGAAGGCAGAAATGGATAATTATGCAGTACGGAAATACAAAAAAGTAGTTGCGGCATGGGCGGCGGTGTTCGCATTGGCGGGAACATCCTCAGCTGAACTCATCTTCCACGACTTCACGGTCACAAGCACTACCATGTCATTTACCCTGCAAGGGACTGTGGATGCGGTCGCAGGCAATGACACCGATTCTTTTTTTATGGGAGTTGTGGGAGATGATTCATGGATGCTGGGCACCTCGCGCCAAGTAAGTGCGGTGTATAACAGTGGAGACTACGACATTGATAATATTGGCGGGGTTTATCAGAACTCAACTTACGGGACTTATCTGTACACGAACCAAAAAGACTACTGGGCTATTGAGGTCGGCGAATCTGTTGATATATCCCTGAGTTGGTCAGGGGCGTTTGATGAGACGTTTGATTATGAAAATAATTTCATCATCCAGGCTGGCTATAATACTGCCCCGGTTCTGGGGTCTGGAACTCCGACAGGGAGTGTTCCGGAGCCGTCCAGTATTTCGCTGATAGCCGTTGCGGCCGGTGCTGTATTGTTCATCCGCCGCCGCCTGTTGATCTAGTATCCTTCATGCCGCCCTCCGTTTTCGGTGCATTGGAAGCGGGGCGGGATGATTATCCAGAAACCGCCGGCTGCGTCAGGGCGATGAACCCCATCATGTCTCAGCGGGCTGAAGCCCGGCCTAAACCGCCGGGCTTTTTTTGCATTTTTTCCGGTGCTTTGCGGCCGTGCGGGCGGAGGGGGCGGCATATTTAGATGAAGTCTCAATGGATCATTCGGGGGCGATTCGGTAAAGAGGTACGCTATTGCTCATTTAGGAACGATTATGGCGGATATAGTAAAAATTTCAGATGCCACGGCGCTGGCGATGCATTCACTGGTGCATCTGGCGCTGCAGCCGGACGGGGTTTCGACGACGGCGAAAATTGCCGAGGCTTTCGAGGCTTCGCGGCACCATTTGGCGAAGGTGCACCAGAAACTCACGCGCGAGGGCTTCATCTCCTCGAGCCGCGGCCCGGCGGGCGGCGTTGCGCTGGCGAGGCCGGCCGAAGAGATCACGCTGCTGGAGGTCTACGAAATCATGGAAGGTTCCATGCTTTGCAAACCGTGTTTGTTTGGTAAAGATAAATGCCCTCGCAACGACTGCGTCCTCGGGGCGCTGCTGCCGGGGCTGGCGCGGCAGGTGCGGGAGTATTTTGAAAAAACAACGATTGCGCAGCTCGCGCAGGAATCTAATTGGGGTGAGTAAATGAATACCGAATTACGTGAAGGCATTAACTGGGTCGGCTACATCGACTGGACGGTCCGCGATTTCCACGGCTATAAAACCGAGAGCGGATCCACGTATAACGCCTATCTGATTGAAGACGAAAAGTGTGCGGTCATCGACGGGGTCAAAGGGCCCTATGCCGATTACCAGATCAAGCGTATTGCCGATCGCATACCGCTGGAGAACGTGGATTATGTGGTCTGCAACCATGCTGAACCGGACCACTCCGGCGGCCTGCCGGCGCTGATGAAGGTCTGCACCAATGCGGTTCTGGTCTGCAACGCCAAGTGTAAAACAGCGCTTGAAATGCACTACGATACGGCGGCCTGGAGCTGGCAGGTGGTGGACGACGGCGATTCCATTTCGCTGGGCAAACGCTCGCTCTCCTTCATCAATACGCCGATGGTGCACTGGCCGGAATCGATGTTTACCTATGTTCCCGAAGAAAAACTGCTCTTTTCGATGGATGCGTTCGGCCAGCACTATGCAACCGCTTTCCGCTTTGACGACGAGGAGCCGCGCGATGTCGTGCTGCAGGAGGCCAAAGCCTATTACGCCAACATTGTGATGCTTTACGGCCGCCCGATTGCCCAGACGCTGGACAAGGCCGCCGAACTGGAAATTGAAATGATTGCCCCGAGCCACGGGGTGATCTGGCGCAGCCATATCAAGGACGTGCTGGAGGCCTATCGGCAGTGGGTGGTCTGCAGGCCCGCGCCGAAAGTGGTTATTCTGTACGCCACCATGTGGAAGTCCACGGAGCAGATGGCGCTTGCCATGCTGGAAGGCGCCCAGGAATTTGACGTGGAGGCCCGTTTCTACAATGTGGATTCCACCCACATGACCCATATTGTGACCGAAGTGCTCGACTGCGCATCGCTGGCGATCGGCTCGTCGACGCTGAACAACGGCATTATGCCCAGCATGGCCGGCGTGCTCTGCTATATGAAGGGGCTGCGCCCGACCCATAAAAAGGGCTTTGCCTTCGGATCCTACGGCTGGTCCAAGCGCGGCGGCCCGACCGAGGTCGGCAAAGAGATGGAAGAGATGAAAATCGAAATGCTGGGCGAGCCGATCCGTTCGCAGTATGTTCCCACGCCGGAACTGCTCGAGCAGTGCCGTGAAGCCGGACGCGAACTGGCACGCGTGGCCATGCAGTATAAATAAGGAAAAAACGATGAGCGAAAAACAGTGGGTCTGTTCCATCTGCGGGCATGTGCACAAAGGCGAAGAGCCGCCGAAATCGTGTCCGCTGTGCCATGCGCCGAAGGAAAAATATATTTCCTCCTCGGTCTAACTGAATTCGAAATAGAATCGCCTTGCGGCCTACCTGAAAGACCGGGATATTTACCCCCGATTTGAACTAAAGGAGTTAAACACAAATGAAAAAATATATCTGTGATGTATGCGGCTGGATCTATGATCCGGAAATCGGCGATCCGGACAGCGGAGTGGCTGCGGGCACGGCGTTTGAAGATATTCCCGACGATTGGGAATGCCCGGAATGCGGTGTCGGCAAAGACGACTTTTCCGTACTGGAAGACTAAGCTTTTTCCAAAGCTGTATTGCAAACCGTCCTGATACCCAGGGCGGTTTTTTCTTGATCACAGCGCATAAAATGTAGTCAAACCAACACGGTATGAATTGGTTGAAGCACATTCTGGTTGTGATCGCGCTCCTGTTGGGCGCGCTGCCTTGTGCCCATGCGGAGGAACATGCCGCACATTCCCACGAAGCAGCATCCGGTGCGCAGTTCTGCAGTTCTCCCATTTGCGGCTGCCATATCTGCGATGAGGCCGCGTGCTCAGAAGAACTCGGTGTTGATTCGATTAGCGTATCCGTTTCGGTGGCTGTTGATTCTCCGCCGGCCGATATCATCCTTTTCGTCTTCACCGAAACCCGGCCGGTGATTCAACGGCCCGTTTCCCCGGTCTGCAGTGCGCTTTCGGCACTCAAAACCGTCCATCTCCTGATTTGAGATTTTCCAGCAGCTGGATGCGCCGCGGGCGCATTCCCTTTGGAACAATTTAAATCAGGAGAACACCATGAAACACCTTATTTTGCTGTTGAGCGGCCTGGCCGCCGCCGGGTTTGCTGTGCCCGCACAACAGACCCTTTCTTTGGATCAGGCGCTGGAGATGGCGCGGGTCCGCTCCCCGGAGCTGAAGGCTGCGCGCCTGCAGACGCAGGCGGCCGGTGAAGCGGCCCGGGCGGCCGGCCGGTGGAAAAATCCCGAAATCGAATTCGAGGCCGAAGGCATCGGCGGCGATCTCGACGGCTTTGACGACACCGAATATACCCTGGCCCTGCGGCAGACCTTTGAGCGCGGGGGCAAACGAAAACAGGGCCGCGCGGTTGCTGAAAAGTCGATCGCGGCGGCCTTTCAGGCTGAAGCGGCAAAGGAGCTGGCGCTGCTCGCCGAGGTACGGCTGGCTTTTATTGACGCGGCGGCTTTGCAGGAAGCGGACAAGGCCCGGGCGGCACAGGAACAACTCGCCGCTGAATTTGTCCAGGCGGCGCAGGAGCGCTTCGACGCCGGCGGGGCCTCGGAGCTGGAACTGCTGGAGGCGGAACTGAGCCGAACCGAAACGGCGATGGCGCGCCTGAGGAATGCGAGTGCGCTGGAGAGCGCTCGGATTCGGCTGGCCTCGTTGATCGGTATTCCGGAAGACGACATGGGGCGGTTGACGGCGGACTATTATGAACTGCCTGCCCTCGAAACGCGCACGCTGCCGGACGCGCATCCCGCTTTGCGGCAGCTGGCGGCGGAAGCGGAGGTTAAGCGGGCCGAGGCGGCATTGGCGGGCGCGGCGGATGCCGCGGATATCACGCTCGGTGCCGGTGTGCGGTATGACGCGGCGGACGATGTGAACTCGTTTTTGATCGGGGCCTCGTTCCCGCTGAACTTTGTGCGCAGCGGCCGGGCCGCGCGGGCGGCCGCACTGATGCAGGCCGAGGCCATGACGGCCGAAGGCGAAGCGCTGCGGCGTCAACTCCAGCAGGAGCTCTCGGTTCTGGTATCGGCTTATGCCGGCGCAAAGCGGGAGGCTGAAATGACCCGCGACGAGCTGATTCCCAAGGCGGAACGCGCCTATGCCCTGAGCAAGTCCGGCTACGACGCCGGCCGTTTTTCATGGATGGAGCGGATTGCCGCACAGCAGCATCTGGCCGAAATCCGCATCCGTTATATCGAGGCCTTGAGGGAGGCCCATCTGGCCCTCGCGGAACTCTCCCGTTTTATGCAGGAAGGAATTTAATATGAATAAAGCAGCGATACTGCTCGCGCTCCTCTTTTCGGGAGCACTGTTTACCCATGCGCAAACCCCGGTGCCGCACGATCACGACGGCGACGGGGTGCCGGATCACGACGCGCACGAGGACGCGGAGGACCATTCCGGCCACGACCATGATGAGCCTGAAGAGGGCGGGATTGAACTGGATGCTGAAATGATGCGCAAGCTGGGCATTCAGATTCAGGAGGCGGAGCCGGGCACGGTTGCGCGGTCTTCGGTTTTTCCGGCGGAAATTAAACTGAACCGCGATGCGGCGGCCGCCGTTTCCCCGCGTTATCCGAGTATTGTGCGGCAGGTGTTTGCCGAGATCGGTGATTCCGTGAAGAAGGGCGATGTTCTCGCAACGCTGGAAAACCGCGAAACGATGGCGGTATACCGCATCGCCGCCCCGCTTGAGGGCGTGATTATCTCGAAGGACCTGGCGGTGGGCGAAACGGCCGGGGAGGATCGCGTGCTGTTTGAGGTGGCCGACCTTTCCACGGTATGGGCGGACATCAGCATCTTTCCACAGTACCAGCACCTGGTGCGCAAAGGCATGCGGGTTCGTTTTATCGCGCATGACGGACACACAGCGGCGGGGCACATCAAGTATATCAGTCCGATCATTTCGCATGAAACGCGCACGTTTACGGCGCGGTGCGTACTGGATCAGCCCGGGGAAGATTTCACACCGGGGGCGTTTGTGCGCGCTGCGATCAATGTGGAGACCGTGGATGCCGCGGTGGTGATTCCGCGCGAGGCGGTCCAGACGCTGGCGGGGGAAACGGTGGTGTTTGTTCCCGGCGAGCATGGGTTCGAGACGGCCGAAGTTACGGTCGGCCTGGACGACGGCTATAACGTCGAGATTACGAGCGGCCTGAACCAGGGCGATGAGTTTGCGGCTGTGGGCGCGTTTGTGCTGAAGGCGCACATGCTGACCAGCGGCATGGATCCGCACGCCGGACACGGACATTAGGAGATCGCCATGATTGAACGAATCATTCATGCGGTGCTGAAAAACCGCGGGCTGGTGCTGCTCGCCCTGCTGGGTGTAATCGGACTGGGCATCTACGAATATCGGCAGCTCGATGTGGAGGCGTTTCCGGATATTTCGCCGATCATGGTGCCGGTCTTTGCGGAAGCGGAGGGGATGGCGCCGGAAGAGGTTGAACAGCTGATCACCTATCCGATTGAAACGGCGATGAACGGGCTGCCGGATGTGCAGCTGATTAAATCGACGTCGGCGTTCGGGATGGCGGTGGTATACGTCTATTTCGAGGACGGCACGGATATTTACTTTGCGCGCCAGCTGGTGGCGGAGCGCCTGGCGGCCGCCGCGGCGGACCTGCCCGACCTGCATGAACCGCCGGCGCTGGGACCGATCTCCACCGGCCTCGGCCAGATTTTTCTCTACTACCTGGAGCTCGAGGACGGGGCGGATACGGGCGGACTCGATCGGCTGACCTATCTGCGCGACGTTAACGACTGGGTGGTGAAACGGCAGCTCCAGACGGTGAACGGGGTGACGGATATCCTGAGCGCCGGCGGGTATGTGCTGCAGTACCAGATTAAGATCGATCCCTATCGGCTGCATCAGTACGGCCTGGCGATTGAAGATGTAACCACCGCGGTGCAGGCGAACAACCGGAACGTCGGCGGCCAGTACCTGCAGATGAACGCGGAAGAGCATCTGGTTCGGGGGGTCGGTTTCCTGACGGATCTGGATGACATCCGGGGGATCACACTCAAGACCTATGACGGTACGCCGGTTTCCATTGCCGATGTGGCGGAGGTGGTGTACGGCCACGAACTGCGCCGCGGTATGGTGACGCTGGGCAGCGGCGAAGAGGTGGTGTCGGGCATGGTCATGAAGCTCTACGGGGCCAATGCCTCGATGGTGATCAGCGACCTCTATGCCAAAGTGAAAGACGTGCAGGCCGGCCTGCCGGCGGGCGTAAAGCTGGTTCCCTATTATGAGCAGGCGGACCTGGTGTCCAATGCAACGCGTACGGTGACCTCCGCGCTGCTGCAGGGTATGGTGCTCGTGCTGCTGGTCCTGTTTGCCTTTCTCGGCTGTTTCCGTGCGGCGTCGATTGTGGCGCTGGCCATGCCGTTTTGTGCGCTCGCGGCGATTATCGGCATGAACCGTTTCGGTATTTCGGCCAACCTGATGTCGCTCGGCGGTATTGCTGTTGCCCTGGGTATGCTGGTCGACGGCTCTATTGTGGTCACCGAAAATATCCACCGCTTCCTGGGCCTGCATCACGGCACCAAGGCGGACCGCTTAAAGCTGATTCACGACGCAACCCGGGAAGTCGGGCGGCCGATTGCTTTTGCGATCATGATTGTGATTGTTGTATTCCTGCCGATCCTCACGCTGGAGGCGACCGAAGGCAAAATGTT